>JAZQTP010000001.1:0-47448 GCA_045630845.1 Anaerotignum sp.
ATGATCCCTTACTATCCTCTGGGCGTATATAAAGATATCACAGTAGAGGAGGGCAAATAATATGAGTAACTTTTCTTCTATCATCGCAGGCTTTGGTGGTCAGGGCTCTCTGCTGATGGGTAAAATTATGGCATATGCTGGAATGTTGGAGGGTAAACAGGTTTCCTGGTGTCCTTCCTATGGTCCTGAAATGCGTGGTGGTACAGCGAATGTAAATGTTATCATCTCCGATGAAACAGTTGGTTCTCCTGTTGTTACAAAAGATGCAGATTGTATCGTAGCACTGAACCAGCCTTCTTTGGACAAATTTGCTCCCGTTGTTAAAGTTGGTGGTAACTTGGTTATCAATTCCGACCTGTGCAAAGCTGGTGCAGTAAAAGAAGGCGTTAAAGTTTACAACATCCCTGCTAACACAATCGCAGTAGAAAACTTTGGCGGCGCAAAACTGGCTAACCTGGTTATGCTGGGTGCTGTAGTTTACGCTACAGGTGCTGTAAATATTGACGGCATGGATGACACATTCGCTCATGTATTTGAAGGCGGTAAAGCAAAATTCATTCCTGATAACAAAAAAGCTTTCGAGCTGGGTTATGAATTTGCAAAAAATCTGTAATTTGAATGGATTAAAATTGCATGAAACCTCCGGAGATTTTTCTCCGGAGGTTTTTTTAATAACCTATTCCTTATGCTCGATATTTGTGGTATACTGTTTACTAAGTATGTAAATTTTTGAATTTTCCATGAAGGAGTGTGCAGTATATGAGAAACAGAGTGAAGATCTCCATCGACGGCAAGAGCTTTACACTGGTGGGCGAAGAATCGGAAGCGCATATGCGTCAAGTGGCGGAATATATCGACCAGAAGATGGCAGAGATTCGCCAGAAAGCAGTTGCAGTTACATTGGATTCCAGTCTTGCCTATGTGCTGACCTCCATCAATGTGGCAGATGATTATTTTAAGGAAAAAGCTTATACGGCACAGCTTGAGGGTAGGCTGACCGGTATGACAGCCAGACTGGAGGAATTGACAGAACGCCTGGAGGAAGCGGAAAAGGCGAAAGAAGCAGCAGAGGAAAAGCTGGATGAATACGCCCTTGCGATGGAAGATGGCATGGGGGTTCAAATGCAGATCACTTCCGCTAAAACAACAAAAGGGAAATAATCTGAGTAGAATAGATAGGAAAGAGTGGAGGTCGGTTTGTGCCGAAAATCTACTCTTTCTTTGGATATACCATTGATAGAAAAGAAAGGGGTATACTATGGTAGCGATGAAACCAGAATTGCTTTCACCTGCAGGCTCTATGGATAGTCTGAAGGCGGCAGTGAATAGCGGATGTGATGCGGTTTATTTGGGGGGCAAACAGTTCAGTGCAAGACAGTATGCAGGGAATTTTAATCTGGAGGAGCTGGAAAGTGCTTGTGACTATTGCCATTTGAGAGGGGTAAAGGTATATGTGACCGTAAATACGGTGTATAAAGACGAGGAGTTAAAGGATTTTCTTTCCTACATCAGAAAGCTGTATGAAATGGGTGTAGATGCCTTGATCATGCAGGATGCAGGGGCTGCTAAGCTGGTGAAGGCGCATTTTCCCGATTTTTCGCTCCATGCCAGCACACAGATGACCTGTAATTCCCTTGCCGATGTGAAATATTGGGAGGGACAGGGATTTGATAAAATTGTGCTGAGCCGTGAGCTGTCTATTGATGAAATTAAACATATCACAGAAAATGTAGATGCGGAAATTGAAACTTTTGTACATGGGGCGCTTTGTGTCTGCTATTCCGGTCAGTGCATCATGAGCAGTATCCTTGGGGGTAGAAGCGGTAACCGTGGCCGTTGTGCGCAGACTTGCCGTTTGCCCTATACGCTGTATCGGGGCTATGAGAATATGAAGGAGGGGTATCTGCTTTCTCCGAAGGATGTAATGACAATAGAGCTGCTGCCGGAGCTGATTGAGGCAGGCATTGCTTCTCTGAAAATCGAAGGCAGAATGAAAAGTCCGGAATATGTTGCCGGAGTAACCGGTATTTATAGAAAATATATTGATTTGTATTTTTCTGACACTGAAAATTATGAAGTGGATCGTGAGGATATCAAAGCATTACATCAGCTCTTTAACCGAGGTGGTTTTACAGAGGGCTACTATACAGCCTTTGGCGGCAGAGATATGATGAGCATTGAGCGTCCGAAGCCTTGGGGACTAAAGGTGGGAATCGTGGACAAGTACCTGCCGAAGCATAAAAAAGTAACCATTCGTACCAGAGAGCCCCTTGTACCCGGCGATGGTCTTGAGATATGGACGCAGGAGGAGCCTCATGTGGGTACGAATGTTTCCAAGCATTCTAAGGCTGGGGAAGTGATTACGATTACCATGGAGGGGGAAATCAATAAAAATGATGTGGTTTATCGAACCTTTGGTAAGGCACTCCATGATGCATTGAAAAAATCTTATGAAAAAGATAGCAGAAAGCTGCCTATCAGCGGTATGCTTCGTGCAAAGGAGGGGGAGCCGCTTTCTTTACAGCTTTGGGATAATGGCGGGAATAGTGTGTTCGTCAGCGGTGCGGTAGTGGAAGCGGCGGGTAGCTCGCCTATGCTGCCTATGAAGCTGAGGGAACTGGTTAATAAAATGGGCGCAACGCCTTTTGTGCTGGAAAATCTGGAGACGGAGATAGACCAGTATATCTTTGTAAGTGTCAGCGAAGTGAATCGTGTACGCAGAGAGGCGTGTGAAGCACTGGAAGCTGCCATTATCCGCAAATCCAAGCGGAAAGCGGCGGATATGGGGGCTTATGAAGCAGAAGAGAAGCAGCCTATCCGTCTGCGGAAAAAGCTGACTGCGCTGGTGATGAATCTTGGGCAGTTGGAGGCGGTGCTGAAAGCAAAGGGTATCGTAAGAGTATATTATGAATGTGCCGTAGAGATGGAAAAAAATCTGGATCAGATGATAGAAAAGTGCCGCAAAGCAGGGGTATCCTTTTATGTTGCTCTGCCTAGAGTGGCAAGAGAGTGGAATGCAGAGACGGAACAGCCGATGATCCATAGACTGATGGATAGCGAAATTGATGGTTTTCTGGTGCGTTCTGCGGGGCAGTTCGATCAGGTGAAGGATAGTGGTAAGCGTATTGTAATAGATTATAACCTGAATGCCATGAACCGCCAGACAGTGAAATACTGGAAAGAGCGGGGAGCAGAAAATGTTTGTCTGTCCGTAGAAGCAAATCTGCAGGAGATCAATCGAATGGGAGATATGGATTGCGAAATGGTTGTTTATGGCTACCTACCACTGATGAAAACCCAGCAGTGTCCCATCGGTAATTATGTCGGCGGAAAAGACGGACATAAATACTGCACAGAGCGTAATAATGAAGATTTATATTTCCTGCGGGATAGAAAAGGGGTAAAATTCCCGCTGCTGACGGATTGTGAACGCTGTGTTTGCACAATATTGAACGGAAAACCGCTGTTTACCCTGAAATTCTATGATGAAATACTGGAGAGCACAACGGGTTATGTGCGGTTGGATTTCACAAAAGAAGGCCCCGGTAGAACAGAAAAGATTGCGAGGGCTTATGGTGAAATGACGGCTGATGTAGAGCATATCAGCCCCGCAACTCGCAACCTTTTGGGAGAAATGAATGAAAAGGGAAATACAAAGGGGCATTTCTTCCGTGGAGTGGAGTGATTTCAAATGTTTGACCTAATCATTATGCTGAGCCGATATGTATTTATCGGATACATCGTCCTGTTTTTATGGCAGGGTGTTGTTTATGTTGCCTATGAACAGGGTGGGTATTTGGGAAATCCCTACACAGCGGTTTCTATGCAGCGCAGGCTAATTGTGCTGATGCATCTTACGGCATTTCTGATTCTTTCTTATCATCGTGGGAAATACCTTTTTGATGTACCTACGCTGATTTTTGGGGCGGTATCACTGTTCTTTATTTTGATGGCGGTGAAACTACTGGATCGGTTTTATTATGAAGGCTGCCCATTGATTTGGACGGGAATACTTTTTCTGATGGATTTGAGTCTGATTATGCTGCAGCGGGTAGAACCATATCTGGCGAAGCGGCAGATGCTATGGATGGCGATTGGATTTGCGGGGATGTCCCTTTTGCCGATGTTTTTTCGTATTATTCCACGGTTTGAGGTGTTTGAATGGGCGTATATCATTGGAGCGTATGGGCTTTTGCTCTGTACACGATTGTTTGGTATTGCAAAGGGCGGCTCTACGAACTGGCTTTCTTTTTCTGTCGGTGCGCTGGATATTACCTTTCAGCCTTCTGAGATTGCGAAATTTCTCTTTGTTTTCTACCTTGCCAGCGTGTTTCGCAAGCGGGTGGAATGGCGGCAGTTTTTAATAACGGGCGTTTTAAGTGCTGGCTTGGTATTGCTTCTGGTATTACAGAGGGATTTGGGCAGTGCGTTGATTTTTTTTATGACATATATGGTCATGCTATATATTGCAACATCAAATGAAATGCTGGTGCTGCTTGGGTTTGGGGCGGCAAGCGGTGCTGCGGCGATCGCCTATAAGCTGTTTTCCCATGTCCGTGTTCGTGTGGCTGCATGGCAAAATCCGTGGGCGGATATTGATACCGGCGGTTATCAAATCGTTAATTCCCTTTTTGCCATTACAACATGGGGACTGCTTGGCAGTGGACTGACAAAAGGAATGCCCGGAACGATTCCTGTAGTGGAAAGTGATATGATTTTTGCAGCGATTTGTGAGGAATTTGGCACGCTTTTCGGCATGGGTGTGATTGGTGTGTTTATTATGCTGCTTTACCGTGGTGTGCGGATTGCGTTGGATTGCGGACGCAGATATTACAGTATTCTTGCTGCGGGCGTGACGACTATGATATCTTTTCAGGCCTTTGTGATTCTTGGTGGTGTAATCAAGCTGATTCCTCTGACCGGTGTGACGCTGCCCTTTGTTAGCTATGGAGGCAGCTCTGTTCTGGTAAGCTTAATGATGATCGGGCTGCTGCAATGGGTATGCGTATACTGCGAACAGCAGAATATGGAGCTGGAGGAAAGTGAGCCGGAGCGATTTAGCGGAGGTGAGTGGGATGAATAACATGAAGCGAAGTATGCGGCGAGTATTCTGGCTGCTTGCCTTATGTTTTTTTCTCTTGCTTGGTTATCTGGGGAAATTGGCTCTGGTAGAGCGAGAGGAAATTTCCGGCAATGCATACAATTCCCGCCTGCGCTATGCGGATGCCTCTATCCGCCGTGGAGATATTTTGGATCGGGATGGGGAATTGCTGGCTACAAGCGTACTTCAGAAGGATAATACTTATAACAGAGAATATCCCCGTTCCAGAATGGCTGCCCATATTACAGGCTATAGCAGTGTGGGGAAAAGCGGTGCAGAGGCGGCAGAAAATTTTGAGCTGATGACACTGAAAAATGAATTTTTGCAGCGGCTCAATAATATTATTCGTAAAACAGAGCTGGAGGGGAACAGTGTTGCCCTTACGGTAGATATGGATATTCAGAGTGTGGCGGGGAATTTACTGGGCAGTGCCAAGGGAGCTGTAGTAGCGATGGAGCCTTCCACAGGGAGAGTGCTTGCGTTGCAGGCGTATCCAGACTTCAATCCCAATCAGGTGGCAAATCAGTGGGAAAGTCTGCGGGGGCATAAGGACAGCCCCTTAGTAAACAGAGGCACACAGGGGATTTATCCGCCCGGCTCGACCTTTAAGACAATAACGGCATTGGCGGCGATGGAGCATTATCGGGGCTGGGAAACCTTTACGGTAGAATGTAGCGGAGAAATACATTTTTCGGATAAGATCATTCACTGTTATCAGAATAAAGCCCATGGAACGGTGGATATGAAAACGGCAATGGCTTTATCCTGTAACTGTTATTTTGCGGCGTTGGCAAAGGAAATTGGCGCAGGGAATCTGGCTAAGATGATGAAACAGGCAGGAATGCTTCTGCCGAGCCATTTTGAGCTTGCTTATAGCAGGAATGCGGTTTATCTGGAAAAGGATGCAACGGAAAATGAACTGCTGGAAACTGCCATCGGACAGGGGAGAACAGGGGTTACACCCTTATATATGGCGATGCTTGCTTCTGCTATTGCGAATGAAGGAATGATGATGCAGCCCTATATCGTAGATCATGTGGTATATCCCAATGGGGAGAGCGGAAAGCAGCGGATACCCAAAAAGCTGACGGAAATCTGCTCTGCGGAGGAGGCGGCATATCTGACAGAAATGTTGACCGAGGTGGTGCATAGCGGCACAGGAACGGCAGCGGCTGTGGCAGGGGTGACTGTGGCAGGAAAAACAGGGACAGCGGAAAATGCCACAGGAAATGACCATAGCTGGTTTATCGGCTTTGCACCGGCGGAGGAGCCGAAGGTGGCAGTAGCGGTGCTTCTGGAAAATCGAAATCAGGGAAGTGCTGTTCCCATTGCAGGAAAGGTGATTGAGGCGGCTCTGCAAGAGCTGGAGGAATAGAGGTGTTCAGATGGAACTGAAATTTGATACATCCAAAATATATGCCATTGCGTTGGAAGGCGGCGGCGCAAAGGGGGCATACGAGGCTGGCGTATGGAAGGCGCTAGAGGAAGCTGGTGTGAAGTATAATGCGGTGGCAGGAACCTCTGTTGGTGCATTGAATGGTGCCATGATGGCGTCCGGAGATTTACAAACAGCGCTGCATCTGTGGGAAAACATTAGTTTTTCGCAGGTGTTTGATGCAGATGATGAAAAAATGAAAAAAATATATGACAGAGAGCTGGACGGACTGAATATCATCGAACTTCTGAAGGATATTGTGGGTGTTGTAAAGGATGGCGGATTGGATATTGCACCTTTTCGGCAGATGATGATGGAATATATTGATGAGGAAAGAGTGCGTCAGTCTGAGGTTTCTTTCTATTTCATCACATATTCTCTGACGGATAAAACAGAGGTGGAAATCGACGCCCATAAGCTGGAGCGGGGGAAGCTGGTGGATATGCTCCTTGCCAGTGCTTATGTTCCTGTTTTCCAGCGGAAAAAACTGGATGGAAAGGATTATGTGGATGGCAGTGTGCAGAATATTCTTCCGATAGACAGCCTGCTGAAAAGAGGCTATCGGGATATTATTATGCTCCGCATCTATGGCTTGGGCATGGAGAAGAAAACAAAAATACCGGAGGATGCTAATATCATTACCGTTGCACCAAAGGAAAAGCTGGGCGGGATATTGCAGTTTGATCCGGAAAGCACAAGGCGTGATATGCTGCTAGGGTATTATGACGGGCTTCGATTGCTCTATGGACTGGCAGGAGAAAAGTATTATATTGATAGGCAGTGGAGCGAAATGCAGGCATATCTTGCGTTGAAAACACTGCTGGAGCCGATGTTTCGGGAGGAAGCATCTTCTCTGCGGGAATGGAATGAAAAGATATTGCCAAGGATAGCAAAGAAAAAGAAGGTCAAGGATGGAGATTATTACGAGCTTCTAATTCGTTTGCTAGAGGAGCTTTCTGATGAAGTGGGGTTGACGCCCTTTGCTGTCCGCACAGAAGAAAGCTGGCTTCAAGAAATTGGTGAGATGTATAAAAAGAGAGGCACGATAAAGGCAGCGGCGCAGGCATAACAGAAGTGTTGAAAAAAGAAATCGTTATAGCGGTTTCTTTTTTATTTGGATAAAACGGAAATAAAAAATTGCGGAAGTAGCTTGGAAAAACAAAAGCGGATTTTGCAGATTATTTAACAAAATCAGATATGGAATAGAAAAAAAGAAATACCTCTAAAGGCGATAGGAATAAAAATAGAGGGAGGTGCTACAGCTTTTTGGTGCTGCACTTGGTGTAGCTTAGGAGATATAAAGAAAGGATTTGTCAAAAAGATTGGATAAAACATAAAAAAATAAGACTCTTTTTACAATAAAACAAAAGAAATATGTTGTATGCAAAGTACTTTGTATACAAAAAAACGATTTTTCAAAAAAGTGTGGCGTTTTTTGACAGTTTTTCTGAAATAAAAACAAATTTTTAACAAATTGGGTTGAAATGTCAAAACATTGGTGTTATAATCAAGGCAATACAGGAGGGCTATGCCCGTATGCCTGTAGAAACGAATGATGAGACTTATATTCAGGAATAGATAGAATATAGGTTTTTTCTAATGTCATTCGGTGGGAGATTCGCAAAAAAGAAACACGGGGACAGCGAATCCGGATCAAACATTCTTCACAATTGTTTATCGCATGGTCAAATATACGATAGAGGAGGGAAACGAGGATGTATACTATGGGCATTGACGTCGGCTCTGCTTCTTCTAAGGTTGTAATCCTGAAGGACGGGAAAGACATCGTTGCTGCAGAGGTTGTACAGGTTGGTACAGGATCTACAGGTCCCAAGAAAGCCATTGAAAAGGCTTTCGAAGCAAGCGGCCTAAAACAGGAGGATATTGCATTCACTGTTGCAACGGGCTATGGCAGATTTTCTCTGGATGCTGACAAACAGTTCTCCGAGATTAGCTGCCACGCAAAAGGTATTTTCTTTTTGGTACCCACTGCACGTACTATCATTGATATCGGCGGTCAGGACGCGAAAGCGATTAGACTGGATAACAAGGGTGGTATCAAGCAGTTTTTTATGAACGATAAATGTGCGGCAGGTACAGGTCGTTTCATCGAGGTTATGGCCAGAGTGCTGGAAACAACACTGGATGAAATGGCAACACTGGACGAACTCGCAACAGAAACAGCGCCGATTAGCAGTACTTGCACTGTATTTGCTGAATCTGAAGTTATTTCCCAGCTTTCCAAAGGCACAAGCAGAAATAACATTGCAAAAGGGGTTCATATGTCCGTAGCTAGCAGAGCTTGCGGCCTCGCTTACAGAGGCGGTCTGGAAAAAGATGTTGTTTTCACAGGCGGCGTTGCAAAAAACGAGGGCGTGGTAAGAGCTGTAGCTAGCGTATTGAAAACAGATGTAATTGTGGCACCCAATCCACAAACAACAGGCGCTCTCGGTGCGGCACTGTTCGCATACGAGGCGGCAACAAAAAAATAATAAGAAAGAGGGATTAGAATGAGTTTAACACAAGGCATGGCAGCAAAAAAATTGTTAGGCTACTATCAGAACAAAGCCGATCAGGATGCAAGAGAAGCTAAAGCAAGAGGCGACCTTGTTTGCTGGTCCGCATCCGTAGCTCCTTCCGAATTCTGCGTTACAATGGGTATCGCTATGATCTACCCCGAAACACACGCAGCTGGTATCGGTGCAAGAAAAGGCGCTATCGATATGCTGGACGTTGCAACAAGAAAAGGCTACAACATCGACTGCTGTTCTTACGGTAGAGTAAACATGGGCTACATGGAATGTCTGAAAGAAGCAGCTATCACAGGCGTAAAACCCGAAGTTCTGGTTAACTCTCCTGCAGCTGATGTTCCTCTGCCCGATCTGGTAATCACATGTAACAATATCTGTAATACACTGCTGAAATGGTACGAAAATCTGGCTGCAGAGCTGGATATTCCCTGCATCGTAATCGATGTACCTTTCAATCACACAATGCCGATTCCCGAATATGCAAAAGCATATATCGCTGATCAGTTCAGAAACGCTATTTCTCAGCTGGAAGTAATCTGCGGCAGACCTTTCGATTGGAAAAAATTCAAGGAAGTAAAAGACCAGACACAGCGTTCCGTATACCACTGGAACAGAATCGCTGATATGGCTCAGTACAAACCCTCTCCTCTGAATGGTTTCGACCTGTTCAACTACATGGCGCTGATCGTAGCTTGCCGTTCTCTGGATTATGCTGAAATCACATTCAAAGCATTTGCTGATGAACTGGAAGCTAACCTGAAAGCTGGCGTATACGCTTTCAAAGGCGAAGAAAAAACAAGATTCCAGTGGGAAGGTATCGCTGTATGGCCTCACCTGGGTCACACATTCAAAACAACAAAGAACCTGGGTGCTATCATGACAGGTACAGCATACCCCGCTCTGTGGGATCTGCACTATGATGCAAACGATGAATCCCTGCACTCCATGGCAGAAGCTTACACAAGAATCTACATTAACACATGTCTGTCCAACAAAGTTGAAGTTCTGCTGAACATCATGAACAAAGGCCAGATCGACGGTACAATCTACCACCTGAACAGATCTTGTAAGCTGATGAGCTTCCTGAATGTAGAAACAGCTGAAATCATCAAAGGTATCAATGGCAAACCTTATGTATCCTTCGATGGTGACCAGACAGACCCTAACGTATTCTCCCCTGCACAGTACGAAACACGCGTACAGGCACTGGTAGAAATGATGGAAGCTAACTTAGCAGCAGAATAATTTTTGAGGAGGAGAAAACGATGAGTAAAGTAGAAGCTATCTTATCCCAACTGAAAGATGTTGCAGCTAATCCTAAAAAAGCAATGGATGACTATAAAGCTGAAACAGGTAAAGGCGCTGTAGGTATCATGCCTATCTACGCTCCCGAAGAAATGGTACACGCAACAGGTTACCTGCCTATGGGTATCTGGGGTGCTCAGGGCAAACAGATCTCCAAAGCACGTACATATCTGCCTGCATTCGCATGCTCCATCATGCAGCAGGTTATGGAACTGCAGTGTGAAGGTGCTTATGATGAACTGGCAGCAGTTCTGTTCTCCGTTCCTTGTGACACTCTGAAATGTCTGTCCCAGAAATGGAAAGGCGCTAACGCTGACAAAGTTATCGTATTCACACACCCTCAGAACAGAGGTCTGGAAGCAGCTAACAAATTCCTGGTAACAGAATACGAACTGGTAAAAGCACAGCTAGAAGCTTACCTGGGCGTTAAAATCACAAACGCAGCTCTGGAAAACTCCATCGCTATTTACAACGAAAACAGAGCAGTTATGCGTGAATTTGTTAAAGTAGCAGCTGACTACCCTCAGGTTATTACAGCTGTTGACCGTCACGCTGTATTCAAAGCAAGACAGTTCATGCTGAAAGAAAAACACACAGCACTGGTAAAAGAACTGATTGCTGAAGTAAAAGCAATGCCCGTACAGCCTTGGGACGGCAAGAAAGTTGTTGTTACAGGTATCATGCTGGAACCCAACCAGGTTCTGGAAATCTTCGACGAATTCAAACTGGCTATCGTTGATGACGATCTGGCTCAGGAATCCAGACAGATTCGTGTTGATGTTCTGGACGGCGAAGAAGGCCCTCTGTACAGAATGGCAAAAGCATGGCAGCAGATGTATGGTTGCTCCGTTGCAACAGATACAAAGAAAGGCCGCGGCAAAATGCTGATCAACAAAACAATCGCTACAGGCGCTGACGCTGTAATCGTAGCTATGATGAAATTCTGTGATCCCGAAGAATGGGATTACCCTGTAATGTACAGAGAATTCGAAGAAAAAGGCGTTAAGAACCTGATGATCGAAGTTGACCAGGAAGTTACATCCTTCGAACAGGTTAAAACAAGACTGCAGTCCTTCGTAGAAATGCTGTAATTCCTACCGCATTTTCTCTGACGGAAATGTAAATAAACAGGGGTAGGAGACTACCCCTGTTCTTCTGATATTCTGAAGCAAAATGAAAAAATTTTTATAGGAGGTCTAACATAATGGCTAGACAGGTAAAAATTATTACTGCTGCTGAAGCTGCTGCGCTGATCAAAAATGGCGATACAGTTACAACAAGCGGTTTCGTAGCATCTGCTATTCCCGAAGCTCTGGACAGAGCAGTTGAAGAAAGATTCCTGGCAACAGGCGAACCCAGAGATCTGTTTTATGTATACTGCGGTTCTCAGGGTAACAAAGACGGTCGTGGTGCAGAACACTTCGCACACGAAGGTCTGCTGAAGAGATTTATGGCTGGTCACTGGGCAACAATCCCTGCAATGCAGAAACTGGCTCTGGACAACAAAATCGAAGCTTACAATGTATCTCAGGGTGCTCTGTGTCACCTGTTCAGAGATATCGCTGCACATAGACCCGGCTACCTGACAAAAGTAGGTATGGGTACATTTATCGACCCCAGAAACGGCGGCGGTAAAGTAAACGCAAAAACAACAGAAGATTACATCAAGCTGGTGAACTTCGAAGGCGAAGACTATCTGTTCTATCCTGCATTCCCTATCAATGTAGCTATGATCAGAGGTACATACGCTGACGAAGCTGGTAACATCTCCTTCGAAAAAGAAGTTTCTCCTCTGGAAGGTACATCCGTATGTCAGGCTGTTAAAAACAGCGGCGGTATCGTTATCGTTCAGGTAGAAAAAGTTGTAAAAGCTGGCACACTGGATCCTCGTCTGGTTAAAGTTCCCGGTATCTATGTTGACTATGTAGTAGTTGCTGATCCTAAAGACCACCAGCAGACACTGGATTGTGATTATGATCCCGCTCTGTCCGGTGAAATGAGAAATCCTGATGTCGCTCCGGCTCCGCTGCCTTTGGACGCGAAGAAGATTATTGGTCGTCGTGGCGCGCTGGAACTGGAAAAAGATGTTGCAGTTAACTTGGGTGTAGGTGCTCCTGAATATGTTGCTTCCGTAGCGAACGAAGAAGGCATCGGCGACTTCATGACACTGACAGTAGAAGGCGGTGCTGTTGGCGGCGTACCCGCTGGCGGTATCAGATTTGGTGCTGCTTACAACGCAGACGCACTGTTGGATCAGGGCTACCAGTTCGACTTCTATGATGGCGGCGGTCTGGATCTGTGCTATCTGGGTCTGGCTGAATGTGACCCCAAAGGCTGCATCAATGTTTCCAGATTCGGCCCCAGAATCGCTGGTTGCGGTGGTTTCATCAATATCACACAGTGCACACCTAAGGTATTCTTCTGTGGTACATTTACAGCAGGCGGTCTGAAAGTGAAAGTGGAAGACGGCAAAGTTGTAATCGTACAGGAAGGTAAACAGAAAAAATTCGTGAAATCTGTTGAACAGATCACATTCAACGGTGACATCGCTAACGAACGCGGTCAGCAGGTTATGTATATGACAGAAAGATGTGTATTCGTTCTGAAAGAAGACGGTCTGCACCTGACAGAAATCGCTCCCGGTATCGATTTGCAGACACAGATTCTGGATCAGATGGAATTCGCTCCTATCATTGATAGAGATGAAAACGGCGAAATCAAACTGATGCCTGCTTCTCTGTTCGAACCCGGTCTGATGGGTCTGAAAGAAATGAAATCCTAATATTTCATATAAGAATAAACACTTTTACTGATTATTATAACCGGTGAAAGAAAAACGAGCGGTACTGCTTATGCAGTACCGCTTTTCTATGGAAAGTATTTTGAGGCAATAGAAAGTATATAAAACACAGAAAATAGATAAAATTTAGAAAAATCCTTGCAAAACCAAGGAAACTGTGGTATAGTATGCCATAGTAATGAAATAGTCGTCGGCGAAAAGAGTGGGTAGAAAAACCCGCTCTTTGTCGTTGTATAGACAAAATTATGGAATGAATTATTGTAGGGAAAGAAAATCTTGTCATTTGTAGCGAAAAGGCATGAGAAAAGCAGAAAAAGAGGTGTGAAATGGCAAAGGCAAGCAACACAGAAACAAAAATACTACCGCTTTTAGAACCAATCGTGGCAGCGAATGGGTTGGAACTGGTAGATATGGAATTTGTGAAAGAAGGTGTAAACTGGTATCTGCGGGTCTATATCGATAAAGACGGCGGCGTCAATATTGATGACTGCGAACTGGTGAGCCGCGCACTGGAGGCAAAGCTGGATGAAAAAGACCCCATCGAACAGGCGTATATTCTGGAGGTAAGCTCTCCCGGTATTGACAGACCACTGAAGAAAGAAGCGGACTTTGTAAAATATCAAGGGGAAATCATTGATGTAAAGCTGTATAAAGCACAGGATGGCAGCAAGCAGTTTCAGGGCAGGCTGCTGGGGCTGGAAAATGGTGTGCTTTCCATCGAGGAAGAAAATGGTAATATCGTAACATTTGCGCATAAAGATACCGCCAGTGTCAGACTGGCAGTGATTTTCTGATAAAGGGAGGAATTTGGAAAATGGATAGTAAAGAATTTTTGACCGCTTTAGAGCTGGTTGCGAAAGAAAAGGGAATCGACAAAGAAATTATTTTTGAAGCAATCGAAGCTTCTTTGGTTTCTGCGTGCAAGAAAAACTTTGGAACGAGCCAGAATATCAAAGTAGTGATTGACAGAGAAACAGGTAATGTTGCGTGTTATGCACAGAAAATAGTGGCAGACCCTGTAGAAGATCCACAACAGGAAATGTCTTTGGAGGCGGCCAGAGAAATCAATGGAAATTATGTGGTGGGTGATATTGTAGATATTGAAGTGACACCTAGGGATTTTGGTAGAATTTCCGCACAGACTGCAAAGCAGGTGGTTGTGCAGAAATTTCGTGAAGCGGAAAGGGAAATTCTTTTCAACCAGTACATCACAAAGGAAAGAGAAGTGGTTACTGCTGTTGTGCAGAGAAAGGAACGCCGTAATATAATTGTTCAGATGGGGAAAATCGACGCAGTACTTTCTGCAAATGAACAGATTCCCGGGGAGCAGTACAATTTTATGGATCGTGTAAAGGTTTATGTGCTTGAAGTAAAGCAGACCACAAAGGGCCCTCAGATTTTCGTATCCAGAACACACCCTGAGCTGGTAAAACGCCTGTTTGAACAGGAAGTGCCGGAAGTGCATGATGGTACAGTTGAAATCAAGAGCATTGCCAGAGAGGCTGGCAGCAGAACAAAAATTGCCGTAACCTCCAAAAATGAAAATGTAGATGCGTTGGGTGCTTGCGTAGGTCAGAATGGGTATAGAGTAAATGTAATTGTAAGCGAGCTGGGCGGCGAAAAGATTGATGTTATCAACTGGAGTGAAGACCCCAGAGAATTTATTGCTGCGGCGTTGAGTCCTTCTAAGGTTTTGGAGGTTAAGCTGAATGAAGCAGAGCAGAGTGCAAAAATCGTTGTACCCGATCATCAGCTTTCTCTGGCAATCGGTAAAGAAGGTCAGAATGCAAGATTGTCTGCAAAGCTGACAGGTTGGAGAATTGATATTAAGAGTGAAACACAGGCAAGAGAAACAAATTTCCTGGCAGATGAACCCACTGTAGAAGAAGCAGATGAGATGGATGCACTGGAGGCGGTGGATACTGCAGAAGATATGGCAGAAGCTTCTGGAACAGAAGAATAAGAAGGGGGAGAGCGTATGAAACAGAGAAAAGTACCTCTCAGAAAATGTACCGGTTGTCAGGAAATGAAAAATAAGAAAGAGCTTACCCGTATTGTCAGAAATGATGCAGGAGAATTTTCTCTGGATCGCACAGGCAAAAAGCCGGGGCGTGGCGCATATATCTGTCCTAATGGGGAATGTCTGGCAAAGGCGCAGAAGTCCAAAGGCTTAGAACGCTCCTTCAAGGCAGCGGTGCCGAAGGAAGTGTATGCACAGCTATTGCAGGAGATGGAGGCGGAGGAGAATGCTTAAATTCCTTTCCCTTCTGGGACTTTGCAAACGGGCAGGGAAGCTTTCTGCCGGTGAGGTTGCAGCAGAACAGGCGGTGCGTGGGAAAAAAGCGTTTTTGCTGATTATATCGGAGGATGCCTCCCAAAATACAAAAAAGAAATTTAGAAATTCCGCAGCTTATTATGAACTGCCTCTGGCAGAGATCGGAACCAAGGAAGAACTGGGCAGAGCTATCGGTACAGATATGCGATCTGTGATTGCAATAACCGAAGTAGGCTTTGCGAAAAAATTGAAACAGCTGGCGGATGATACCATAGAGAATAGAACGAAAAGCAGCGAGGGCTGTGATTTTCGAGAAAGATGAGGTGTTGTGGAATGTCCAAGATTCGTATTTATGAACTGGCAAAGCAGCTGAATGTTGCAAATAAAGACCTGATGGAAAAAATTCATAGCATTGGGATTGAGGCAAAAAGCCATATGGGTATGCTGACAGAGGAAGACGCAGCCAAGGTGGCAGCCCTGTATCAGCCTGCAAAAGATGCAGGCAAAAAGGAAGAAGTGAAAAAGGAAGCGCCCAAGAAGGCTGAGACGAAGAAAGAAGCACCTAAAAAGGAAGAACCGAAAAAAGATGCGGCGAAGCAGGGCGGTAAAAATGAAAACAGACCTGCACAGAAGCAGGATAAAAAAAATGAACAGAAACAGGATAAACAGCAGGGTGGACAGAAAGACGGCACACAGCAGCAGAACCAGAATAAGGAAGGCGGCAAGGGGAAGGATAAAAAAGGCGGCAAGAACAACAATAACCAGAAGGTAAAAGAAAACCCTATGGAACGCAGACGCCGTGAAATGGAAGAAGCAGCGCTGATGGCAGAACTGGAAGCGCTGGAGGCAGCGGAGAAGGCTGCAAGTGCAGATCCTGTAATCAAATATATCCCTGAAACCATTACCGTGAAGGATTTGGCTGAGGTTCTGGGGAAAAAGGGTTCTGATCTGGTAATGAACCTAATGAAAAAAGGAAAAATGCTGGCAATCAATGCAGCATTGGATTTTGATACAGCAGCATCCATTGCAGAGGAATACAATGTAATTCTGGAGCTGGAGGAAGAAAAAGATATTATGGAGGAAGCCTTCGGCGTAGAGGAGGAAGAAGACGAATCCAAACTGGAAGAAAGACCTCCTGTCGTTGTTGTTATGGGGCATGTTGACCATGGTAAAACATCTCTGCTGGATGCGATTCGTCATGCAAATGTAACAAAAGGCGAAGCTGGCGGTATCACACAGCATATTGGTGCGTATACAGTACAGATTGATGGCAAGCCCATCACATTCTTGGATACACCCGGTCACGAAGCATTCACAGCAATGCGTATGCGTGGTGCACAGGTAACAGATATTGCGATTCTGGTAGTTGCTGCCGATGACGGTGTTATGCCTCAGACCATCGAAGCAATCAACCATGCAAAGGCTGCCGGTGTTGAAATCATCGTTGCCATTAATAAAATGGATAAGCCTTCTGCAAATCCCGACAGAGTAAAGCAGGAGCTGACAGAATTTGAACTGCTGGCAGAAGATTGGGGCGGTACAACGATATGCGTACCCGTATCTGCACATACAAAGGAAGGGATTGATAACCTGCTGGAAATGATTATTCTGACAGCAGAAATGAAAGAGCTGAAAGCAAATCCCAATAAAAAAGCAAGAGGTGCTATTATCGAGGCACAGCTGGATAAAGGCCGTGGCCCCGTTGCTACAGTTCTGGTACAGAGCGGTACACTTCGCGTAGGTGACCCTGTTGTTGCAGGCCCTGCTTACGGTAAAATCAGAGCGATGACAGATGACAAAGGCAGACGCGTAAAATCCGCAGGCCCCTCCACACCTGTAGAAATTCTGGGGCTGTCTGAAGTACCTGTTGCTGGTGACAGCTTCTATGTAGCTGCAAATGAAAAACAGGCAAGACAGTTGGCAGAAAGTGTCATTGCGAAAAACAGAGAAACATTGATCAGCCAGACACCGCAGAAGGTATCGCTGGATGACTTGTTCAGCCAGATTCAGAGCGGTAATATGAAAGAGTTGGGCATCATTGTAAAAGCGGATGTTCAGGGGTCTGTAGAAGCGGTACGCCAGTCATTGGAAAAGCTGACAAATGAAGAAGTGCGTGTTCGTGTAATCCACGGCGGTGTAGGTGCGGTAACAGAAAGTGATGTTCTGCTGGCATCTGCCTCTAATGCAATTATCATCGGTTTTAATGTTCGTCCTGAGCCTGCTGCAAAAACATTTGCTGATGAAGAAAAGGTTGATGTTCGTCTGTACCGTGTTATTTATAATGCAATCGAGGATATTCAGGCGGCAATGAAAGGGATGCTGGATCCTGTCTACGAAGAGAAAGTTCTTGGTCATGCAGAAGTGCGTCAGACCTTCAAGGCTTCCGGCGTTGGTACGATTGCGGGCAGCTATGTGAAAGACGGTAAAATCGTTCGCAACTGTCAGGTTCGTATTGTCCGTGATGGTATCGTTGTTTATGAAGGCGAGCTGGAAAGCTTGAAGCGGTTTAAGGATGATGCAAAAGAAGTAACAATGGGCTTTGAATGTGGTCTGGTATTCAAGAAATTCAACGATGTAAAAGAAGGCGACTGGGTAGAAGCATTCACAATGGTGGAAGTGCCTCGCTAATTTCAGATACAGGTGAGAATATATGAAAACAAACAATAGATTATCCCGCATCAATGATGAGATTATGAAAGAGCTGTCGCAGATTATTCGGGCAGAGCTGAAGGACCCTCGGATTGGTGCGATGACAAGCGTGATTCGTGCGGAAACAACACAGGATTTGAAATACTGCAAGGTTTTTGTTTCTGTTCTGGGTGACGAACAGGAAAAAGAAAGCGTAATGAAAGGGCTGCAAAATGCAGGCGGCTTTATCCGCCGTCTGATTGCCCAGCGTATCAATCTGCGTTATACACCGGAATTTAGATTTAAGCTGGACGAATCTGCAGAATATGCGATTCACATGGATCAGCTTTTTAGCCAGATTGCGAAGGAAAAAGAAGAGAGAGAGGCAGAATGAGAAAAGAAAATGACTCTTTTGTGCAGATCATGGAATGGATACTGTCGGCGGACTCCATTTCTTTGTCGGGACATACCAATCCCGATGGAGATGCCATCGGTGCTTGTCTGGCACTGGGCGGTGCATTGGAAAAAGCAGGGAAGCGGGTACAGGTTATTCTGGAAAGTTATGCGGATAAATACCATTTGATTCCCAATGGGCATCTGGTTGTCAGAGCAGAGGATGCAGAAGTGCCGGAGCTGTTTATTGCATTGGACTGTGGCGATGAAGGCAGACTGGGGGCTGCGGCAGAGATATTTCAGAAAGCGGCAAGAAAAATCAATATCGACCACCACGAAAGCAATACTTACTTTGGGATGCTGAATTATGTGGCGGCAGATATGTCTTCTACCAGTGAGATTGTATTTAATCTGTTGAAAGACAGATTGCCTATGACTGCTGCAGAGGCGGCAGGTCTTTATGCAGGGCTGATTTATGATACAGGCGGATTCCGCCATTCCTCAACATCCCCCGAAACGATGAGAATAGCAGGGGAACTGATGGGCTTCGGTATTCCGTTTACAGAAATATATCATCGGTTTTTTGATAGCCGTAGCTTCTCAGAGCTGAGGATGATAGGCAGAGCCTTGGCAAAGGCAGAGCTGCTGTTTGACGGGCAGGTAGTTGTTTCCTCTATTACAACAGCAGAAATGCAGGAGCTGGGCGGAAATAGTAAGGAGCTGGATGCCATCATCAATTATCTGAAGGGTGTGCTGGGGGCAAAAGTTGCCTGCTTCTTCTACGAAAAAACAGAAATGGATGTCAAAGGGAGCTTTCGTGGTAATGACGGCTATGATGTATGTGCGTTGGCGCAGAAATTTGGCGGCGGCGGACATATAAAGGCTGCCGGCTGCACCATTACGGCACCCATTGCAGAGGCAAAGGCGATGGTGCTTGCAGAAGTAGAAAAGATGCTGTAAAGGAGGACTTCCTTTTGGACGGTATTTTTAATATATATAAGGAAAAAGGCTTCACCTCTCATGATGTGGTTGCAATCGTCAGAAGAACGATACACATGAAGAAGGTGGGGCATACAGGAACCCTTGATCCGGATGCAGAGGGCGTTTTGCCTGTCTGCGTCGGCAGGGCAACAAAGCTTTCCGATGTCATCATGGATGGCAGAAAAAGCTATCGTGCGATGCTTCGCTTAGGTATTACAACAACCACGGAGGATGCCTCCGGTGAGGTGCTGGAAACAAAGGAAGTGGATTTTGATACAGAAAAAATCCGTGCTGTAACAGCCTCCTTTATCGGAAAGCTGGAGCAGGTGCCGCCGATGTATTCAGCGGTGAAGGTCAATGGAAGAAAGCTCTATGAGCTTGCCAGAGAGGGCAAAGAGATTGAGCGGAAATCCCGCACCATTGAGGTATACGATATTCGCATCCGTCAGTTTTTGCCGCCGGATCGGGTGGAGATAGATGTGGATTGCTCTAAGGGCACCTATATCCGTACATTATGTGCAGATATTGGAAAGGCATTGGGCTGCGGCGGGCATATGGCCGAGCTGCTGCGTACTGCCACAGGCAGCTTCTCTTTGGAAAATGCCATTAAATTGGATGAGCTGAAAGCACTGGCGGAAGAAGGAAATGCAGAAAAGGTATTGCTGACCATGGAAAAAGCATTACAGGAATTTCCTGTGGTCAAGGTTTCTGAAAAATCTGCAAAATTCCTTTATAACGGTGCCAAAATACAAGAGAGATTTTTCACAGAAAAACCATCCGCCTACAAGGATGGGGACATTGTGACAGCCTATGACCATGAAAATGTCCTTGTTGGACTTTATGAGATAAAGAAAGAAGAAAATAATTTTTACATGAAACCATACAAGATGCTGATATGAAAGACCAGTGCGTGCAGTTTGTTTTGAAAAACGAAAGGTCTGTATCTGCATAAAAAGTAAGGAGTAAAAAAATGGAACATATAACGGACACGCGAATTGAGCAAAGTCACCCCACGGCTGTTACGCTGGGGAACTTTGACGGCCTGCATCTGGGCCATCGTTCGCTGATCAATCTGACAAAGCAGTTTGCGGAGGAGCAGGGGCTGAAAAGTGTTGTCTTTACTTTTGCACCGCATCCCATGCTGGTTTTTCGGAAAAAAGATGATTTTGCCCTGATTATGGCACCGGATGAAAAGAAGTTTCAGATGGAGCAGATGGGCATAGATACCTATATTGAATATCCTTTTGATGCGGAATTTGCGGCAATGAGCCCGGAGGAGTTTGCCACAAAGCTGATTTTTGAAAAGCTGAATTGTCAAGTGCTGGTGGTCGGAGAGGACTACCATTTTGGCAAGGGCGCAGCAGGGAATTATGAGATGCTGAAGGAAATGGGCGCAGAACGGGGCATTATGGTCATTGGTGTGCCGAAGGTGCTGCATGGTGAGGACAGAGTCAGCTCCTCCCGTATCCGCAAATGTCTGATTGAAAAGGATCTGGAAGAAGCAAATCAGATGCTGACAGTGCCATATTTCATTCTTGGCACTGTGAAAGAAGGGAAGAAGCTGGGCAGAACCATCGGTTTCCCTACTGTGAATATTGAAGCACATCCGCTGAAGCTGTTTCCGCCTAATGGCGTTTATGCCACAAAAACACTGTATAAGGGGAAATATTATTACGGTGTGACCAATATTGGCAAAAATCCTACGGTAAATGGTACAGTGAAAATTGTAGAAACCTTTTTGCTGGACTTTAATGAAACCATTTACGGCGAGGAATTGCAGACATTTTTCTATCATTTCCTGCGGAACGAGGAAAAATTCCCCAGTGTTGAGGAGCTGCAAAAGCAAATTGCCATCAATGCGGAGCAGGCAAGAATGTATTTTGCTTCTGAGGAATATGCTCCTTGGAAAAGTGAACAGGAGTAAGATGTTATGAAGGAAAAGAAAAAGCTGTGGGCAAACCTTGCTCTTCTGATGACAGCAGCTATCTGGGGCAGTGGTTTTGTTTTTCAGAAGCTTGCCACAGAGGAACTTGGAAGCTGGTTTATCGTGGCTTCCCGTTTTACCATAGCGGCTGCCATTACAGCAATTATGACAAGAAAGAAATTTCATCTGATCGATAGGGAATATCTGATCGGCGGATTATGGATTGGTGCTACAGTTGCCATTGGTACATGGCTGCAGGTGGCAGCGATGCAGCTTGGCACAAGTCCGGGGAAATCCGCCTTTCTGACTGCGGCATATTGCGTGATGGTTCCCTTTCTCGCATGGATTGTGATGAAGGAGCGTCCGCAGAAAAATCATCTGGCTGCAGCGGCCATCTGTCTGACAGGGATTGGATTGATTTCCTTAAACGGCAGCGGCGGTATGACGGCAGGAGATGGCTTGACATTGCTTTGCAGCGTGATGTTCGCTATCAATCTGATCTGCATTTCCAAATATTCCAGAGGGAGAGATCCGATGCTTCTGACAATGCTGCAAATCGTTGTCTGTGCTGCTTTCGGCTGGATTGGGCTTCTTTTTGAAGGGATGCCGGAAACGGTTTCTCTGAATGGAGTGGGCAATATTCTGTATCTGGCAGTATTATCTACAGCCGTTGCACTCAGTTTGCAGACCTTTGGTCTGAAGCATACCAATCCGACAGTGGCAACCATTGTGCTAAGCCTAGAATCGGTATTCGGGGTATTGTTCTCCGTTCTTTTGTACGGGGAAAGGATCACGATGCGAATTGGAATTGGTTTTGCTGTGGTATTTGGGGCAATCGTGCTTTCGCAGCTGGAAATGGATTCCAAGAGGGATTCCCTTTCCAAATAAGAAGAAAGCGGAAAAAAGATGCAAATTTTTCGGAAAAATACAGAAAAAATCAAGGATTTTCCTTGCAAAGACAAAGCCGGTGTGGTAATATACTAATGTTGTAAAACCAAGACTCAGTTTTCGGACACTCCAACCATTACTTAGCCTTTGGGGATTACAGAAAAAAGAATTTATTTATTTCTTTAAGGAGGAAAAACAATGGCAAACACAATCAACAAACAGGAAATCATCGCAAAATACGGTAGAACACCTAACGATACAGGTTCTCCCGAAGTACAGATTGCTCTGCTGACAGCAAGAATCACTATGCTGACAGATCACTTGAAAATGCACAAGAAAGATCACCACTCCAGACGCGGTCTGTTGAAAATGGTTGGTCAGAGAAGAGGCCTGCTGAACTACCTGAAAGAAATCGATATCGAAAGATACCGTGCAATTGTAGCAGAACTGGGTCTGAGAAAGTAATTCACAGATGAGATGAAAAAGAGGGGACGCTAAAATCCCCTCTTTTACTCTATATGACCAGTGAAAGCTGAAAAGCTGCATTGCAGTGTCGAAAAATGGCTTTTTCGGTCAAAATCATAACTAGTAGGTGCACTATAGATTTCCAGCTTTATTTATGACAGGGACAAGTCGTCGATAAAGCTGAAGATCTATGGTGCTTGAAAACGACATTCAGAAAAAAGGAGAATGATTATGTTTAGAAGCTATTCCATGGAACTGGCTGGCAGAACACTGACAGCAGAAATTGGCAGAGTGGCAGAGCAGGCAAACGGCGCAGCGCTGATGCGCTACGGTGATACAACTGTTCTGGTAACTGCAACCGCATCCGATAAGCCAAGAGATGGGATTGATTTCTTCCCGATGTCTATTGATTACGAAGAAAGACTGTACTCTGTGGGTAAAATCCCCGGCGGTTTCATCAAAAGAGAAGGCAGACCATCTGAAAAGGCTGTTCTGACAGCAAGATGTATCGACAGACCGCTGCGTCCGCTGTTCCCCAAGGACTATAGAAATGATGTTGCAATCGTGGCAACAGTAATGTCCGTAGATCAGGATTGCTCCCCCGAGGTACTGGCGATGATTGGTGCTTCTCTGGCACTGAACATTTCTGATATTCCTTTCACAGATCCCGTTTCTTCCGTAAACATCGGCTACTGTGACGGTCAGCTGGTGGTAAACCCCACAGCGGCACAGAGAGAAACAACAAAGCTAAATTTGACAGTATCTTCCAAGGAAGATAAGGTTATGATGATTGAAGCAGGTGCTGACGAAATCCCCGATGCACTGATGATGGAAGCGATCCATCTGGCGTTTGATACAAACCTGGAAGTTGCAAAATGGATTAAGGAAATCACAGCAAAAGAAGGCAAGGAAAAAGCGCCTTATACAGAATATACCATTCCCGAAAATGCGTATCAGCTGGTAACAGGCTTTATCACAGATGCAAGAATGGAAGATGCTGTATTTGCTGAATTGAAGCAGGACAGAGATGCAAAAATCAAAGCCGTAACAGAAGAAGTAACAGAAGCGCTGACAGAAAAGCTGATAGAAATGCTGGGTGAAGAGGAAAATATCCCTCAGCTGATTGGCGACATTATTTATAAATTCCAGAAAATGACAGTTAGAAGAATGATTTTGAGAGATCATAAACGCCCTGATGGTCGTGGTATCGAAGAAATCAGAGCGTTGTCCGCAGAGGTTGATGTTCTGCCTCGCGTACACGGTTCTGCACTGTTCTCCAGAGGTCAGACGCAGGCTCTGACGGTAACAACATTGGGGGCAATCTCCGAAGGTCAGAGATTGGATGGTCTGGATACAAACGAAACAGGCAAGAGATATATCCACCACTATAATTTCCCCGGCTACTCTGTGGGTGAAGCAAAAACTTCCAGAGGCCCCGGCAGACGCGAAATCGGTCATGGTGCACTGGGCGAAAGAGCGCTGTTGCCTGTAATTCCCAGCGAAGAAGAGTTCCCTTATTCCATTCGTCTGGTTTCTGATATTCTGTCCTCCAATGGTTCTACCTCTCAGGCATCCATCTGTGGCTCTACACTGTCCCTGATGGCTGCGGGTGTACCTATCAAACGCCCTGTTGCAGGTATCTCTGTTGGTTTGGTAACAGGCGACAGCGATGATGATTTCATCGAAATCACAGATATTCAGGGTGTAGAAGACTTCTTTGGTGATATGGACTTTAAGGTAGCAGGTACTTCCGAAGGTATCACAGCAATCCAGATGGATATGAAGATCAAAGGTCTGACCTTTGAAATGATTGAACAGGCTTTTGCACAGACAGGCAGAGCAAGAGATTATATTCTGAATGAGGTTATGCTGAAAGCAATCGCAGAGCCCAGAAAAGAGCTTTCTCCTTATGCACCTAAGATTGCGCAGATGCAGATTGATGTAGAGAAGATTGCAGAAGTGATTGGTGCAAGAGGTAAGGTAATTAAGAAGATTGTGGAAGAATCCGGCTGTGAAATTGATACAGAGGATGATGGCACAATTTACATCAAGGGTATTGATCCCGTTGGAATCCAGAGAGCAAAGGATATGATAAACGCAATCGTATCTGATCCCGAACCCGGCACAATCTATCAGGGTACGGTAGTGAGATTGATGGCTTTTGGTGCATTTGTTGAGATTGCACCCGGCAAAGAAGGTCTGGTTCATATTTCCAAAATCTCCAACAAACGCGTTGCGAAGGTAGAGGATGTTCTGGCTGTAGGCGATAAGGTTTCTGTGAAGCTGATGGAAATTGATAAGCAGGGCAGACTGAACTTCTCCATGAAGGATGCAGTCGCAGCAGAAGAAAATACAGAAGCATAAGAAAAAGTAAGCAGGGGGCTGTTTGCGGGAAGGTTCCCGCAGACAGCTCTTTTTACTTTATTAAAAAATATAAATAAATCTTATTTTTCATAAAGTAAAAAATAATAGGAAATTTCGCTAAGGGAATGCTTTTTTGATAAAGAATAAAAATCGGGAATTGACGGAAAATAGTTCAAGAAATCTGATTTAGGAGAGATGATATGGTCACAATCAGAACACTGGATAACGGCATAAAGGTAGCATTGGAATCTATTTCCTATGTACGGAGCATTTCCTTTGGCATCTGGGTGAAAAATGGCACCCGAAATGAAATGCCTCATGAAAACGGTGTATCCCATTATATTGAGCATATGATGTTTAAGGGTACGGAAAATCGTACAGCAAGACAGATTGCAGAGGAAATGGATGCTTTGGGCGGACAGATCAATGCTTACACAACAAAGGAATATACCTGCTATCATACACGGGTGCTGGATAAGCACTTTGGTCGGGCTGTGGATGTAATGAGCGATATGCTGCTGCATCCCTTGATTGCAGAGGAGGATGTGGAAAAGGAACGCAATGTCATTATAGAAGAAATCTATATGTATGACGATGCGCCGGAGGAACTGGTGCATGATGCCCTGCAGGACGCAATCTGGCGGGAAAGCTCTCTTGGAATGCCCATCCTTGGCACAGAGGAAACGATATCAACCTTTGATGCGGCATTCATCCGTTCTTACTATGAGAAAAATTATCATCCGGATAATATCGTGCTTTCTGTAGCAGGTAATTTTGAAACAGAGGAAATGCTTTCCGTGCTGAATGAGAAGCTGGGGAAATGGCGGAGAGAAAATGCCTTTCAGCCCTATCAGACAAAGGCATCCTATGGGATTTCCGCTGTGGAAAAGGAAAAGGATGTAGAGCAGGTGCATATCTGTCTTGCTTTTCCTGCCTTTGAGCGGGAGCATCCCATGAAATATGCGATGGCAATTTTCAACACGCTGTTTGGCGGCGGCATGAGCTCCTGCCTGTTTCAGAAGATTCGAGAGGAGCATGGGCTGACTTATTCCATTTATAGCTACACCACGGCATTTGCAGACAGTGGTATTTTTTCCATCAGCGGCAGTATGAATCCAAATCAGGCGGAAAGGGTATTGCAGCTGATTGCAGAGGAAATACAGAATGTCAAAAAAGAAGCTTTTTCGGAAAAGCTGATTGCAGTAACAAAGGAACAGATGATTTCCAATTTTATCATTGGTACGGAAAGCACGCTGAACCGTATGAATTCTGCGGGAGCATCCCTGATGCTGCGAGGGCGTGTGCAGGAAACAGAGGAAGTAATTGCAAAAATCGAAGCGGTCACACCGGAGGATGTTCTGAAAGCAGCAAGGATGGTGCTGGATTTTGAAAAGCTGAGCTATTGTGCAGTGGGAAATCTGGGGGGAAATGATTTCGGCGCTTTAGTGAAAAAGGCTTTTGTATAATTAAAATCCTTCTGAGGGATACTAAGGCTGTATTCCATGAAAAAAGGAGGAGCCATTATGAAATGGACAAATATCATTGCGCTGACACTGGTTATCATCGGTGCCTTAAACTGGGGGCTGATCGGATTTTTTAATTTCGATCTGGTTACAACATTATTCAATGGAAGCCTGTTCTGGGTGGCAAGAGTGATTTTTGCACTGGTTGGGCTTTCCGGCATCTGGTGTGTAACCATGTATCATGCAGTGGGGCAGGAAATGGAAATGCGTATCGGCAGACAGTAAATAAAAAAGCATTTCGCTTGACGAAATGCTCCGCCTGCGGCGGTGTCGCTAGCGACTGACTACCTTGCCGCCGCAGTGCGATCCCCCGGAGGGTTTTTGCTCTATAAGAAACGAAATTTCTTATAGAGTAAAAAAGCATTTTGCCTGACGAAATGCTCCGCCTGCGGCGGGAGCGCTTGCGACTAAATACCTTACCGCCGCAGTGCGATTTACTCTACAAGAAACAGGGCGGAATCCCGCCCCGTACATAAAATGGAACAGGAGTGGTGAACGGTGCGTTTTACGAAAATGCATGGCTGTGGCAACGACTATATATACATAAATTGTTTTGAAGAAACTGTGGAAAATCCAGAAAAGCTGGCAATCGCCATGAGCGAGCGTCATTTTGGTGTTGGCTCCGATGGGCTGGTGCTGATTTTGCCCTCGGAGCGAGGTGATTTTCGGATGCGGATGTTCAATCTGGACGGTTCCGAGGGCGAAATGTGCGGCAATGCCGTGCGCTGCATTGGGAAATATGTTTATGAACGGGGCATGACGGACAAAACAGAGCTTGCTTTGGAAACGGCAGGCGGAATGAAGTATCTTTTGCTTCATGTGACAGATGGCGTTGTGGAAAGCGTTACAGTAGATATGGGTGAGCCTATCCTGACGGCAGCAGAAATTCCTGTCACCAGCCAAAAGCATCCTGTCATGGGAGAAACGGTGCAGATTTCAGAGCAGGTGTTTTCTTTCACCTGTGTTTCTATGGGGAATCCCCATGCAGTGACCTTTGTGGATACGGTAAAGGATTTTCCTGTGGAGAAATACGGCAGTGCGGCGGAAATTCATCCAATGTTCCCCCAAAAGGCGAATATTGAATTTGTTGAAGTGGTAGATGAAAGCCATATCCGTATGCGGGTATGGGAAAGAGGCAGCGGCGAAACGCTGGCGTGCGGTACAGGGGCAAGTGCATCTGTTGTTGCCTGTGTTTTGAATGGAAAAACAAAGAGAAGCGTAGAAGTAGAGCTGATCGGCGGCAAGCTGACTATCGAGTGGAATGAAGCGGACAATCATGTTTATATGACGGGGCCTGCGGCGTTTTCCTTTGATGGTATATGGTTGCAGGAGGTGTGAAATATGGCAAAGGAATTACATGAACTAAATCAGCTGGAGGAACGGGTTATTCTGACAGCGGTGGAATTGGATGAAAGAAACAGCCGCTCTGCCATGGAAACAGAGGCTTGTCTGGATGAACTGGAGGAATTGGTAAAAACAGCGGGAGCAAAGGCGGTTGCACGATCCATTCAGAAAAGAGAGCGTATCCATCCTGGGCATTATCTGGGAACAGGAAAGATAGAAGAATTAAAAGCGATGCTGGCGGCTTATGATGCAACAGGCATTGTATGCGATGATGAGCTTTCTCCTGCACAGATGAAGAATCTGGAGCAGATGCTTGGCACAAAGGTTATGGACAGAACCATGGTCATTCTGGATATTTTTGCAGCAAGGGCGTTGTCTGGAGAGGGCAAAATTCAGGTAGAGCTGGCACAGTTAAAATACAGATTATCCCGTCTGGCGGGGATTGGTGCCTCTATGTCTCGTCTGGGTGGGGGAATCGGTACCAGAGGCCCCGGTGAAACAAAGCTGGAAACGGATAGACGATACATCAAGGAAAGAATTGCAGAGCTGAATAGAGAGGCGCAGGACATCCGCACTCATAGAGAGTTGCTGCGAAATCAGAGAAGCAAAAAAGGGACTCCTGTGATTTCGCTGGTGGGCTATACGAATGCAGGAAAATCCACAATTCTGAATTATCTTTCTGATGCAGGAGTTCTGGCAGAGGACAAGCTTTTTGCAACGCTGGATACTACCACAAGAAAGGTAGAGCTGCCCGGCGGTTCCGAGATTTTTCTGACGGATACGGTTGGCTTTATTCAGAAGCTGCCGCATCATCTGGTGCAGGCATTTCGTGCCACATTGGAAGAATTACAGTATGCGGATATTCTTTTGCATGTGGTGGATGCCTCCAATCCCAACCGCACAGAGCACATGAAGGTTGTTTATGAAACACTGAAATCTCTGGGCTGCGAAAATACGCCTGTTATTACGGTTTTCAATAAAATGGATAATGATGTGGAGCTGCCTTTGCCGCTGGATACTATGGCGAGGGACATTGTGCAGGCTTCTGCGGCAAAGGGGGATGGAATGGAGCTGTTGCTGGAGCGCATTGAAAAGCTGCTTCAAAGCTTTCGGAAATCCATGACGGCATTGGTACCCTATACAGATGGCGGTCTGATTGGCTGGGTTCATGGCAGATGTGAAATCATTAAAGAGGAGCATACGGCAGAGGGAGTTCTGCTGGAGGTTTATGTAGATGAGGAATCTGCAAATCGACTGGAAAAATATCGCGTGAACGAATAAGAAAGAGCCGTGGGGAGGTGCAGCTTTTGCGGGAAAGTATCATTCGGATTCGGGATGTGAAAAAAATATATCAGATGGGAAAGGAAGAAATCAGAGCCATTGATGGAATATCCATGAATATTTATCGGGGTGAAATCTGTTGTCTTTTAGGAAAATCCGGATCGGGAAAGTCCACCTTGCTGAACCTGATTGCAGGCTTGGAAAAACCGACAGAGGGGAAAATTATTTTCCATAATAAATACATTGATCGGATGAATGAGGAGCAGCTAGCAGATTTTCGCAGGAAATATGTAGGCTTTGTATTTCAGTCCTATAACCTGCTGCCTACGCTTACGGCGTTGGAAAATGTAACACTGCCCTTGATTTTTCGGGGGGTGGGAAAGCAGGAGAGAACAGAAAAGGCGATGGAAATGCTGCGGGCGGTGGGGCTTGCAGAACGAGCAAACCACAAGCCGTTTGAAATGAGCGGCGGACAGCAGCAGCGGGTAAGCATTGCCCGTGCCTTTGTGCATGATCCTCCGGTGGTGTTTGCCGATGAACCGACAGGCAATCTGGATACAAAAACAACTTATGAAATGATGGATTTGATTACAGGATTGGCAAAAAAATATCATCAGACGCTAATCATCGTGACACATGATTTGGAATTGGCAGAATATGCTGACCGCATCGTAGTGCTGCAGGATGGCAGGATTGAAAAGATAGAAAGGCGAAAGAGAGAGGAAGAGGTGAATGCAAATGCGTAAGACATGGAGTTTGCGGCTATTTGCTATAATTTTTGCAATGATACTGGCGATGGGACAATGGAGTGTTGCTTTTGCCAATGAGGTGGAAGCATCCCTCATTATCAGCGGAGATGGTATCTATGAAGTAGAAAGCGGAAAAACAACAACATTGAAGCTACAGGTAAAGAATAAGGGCGCCGGCATTGCAGAGCAGATACATATGGAGCCGAGAGTGCCTTCAGGTAGCTCTCCTTTTCGCGTGAAGATTGAAGGTGGCGGAGATGTTGGGGACTTGGGCGCTAATGGATATACAGAGGTAAAGCTGCATATAACGGTGGATGGGATTGTGGAAGAACCCAGTTATAGCCTTCCGATTTATTATACCTACAGAAGCCAAGGTGGTCACAGCTATAGTGGGACGCAAACGATATATTTGAAAATCAAAGGCTTCCATCAGGAGCCGGATTTTATATTGCAGGATATGAGTCTGAAGCCGGAAAATATGACACCCGGCAGCAGTGCGCTTTTCAGCGGCAGTGTGTTTAACAATGGCGGGCATGATCTGTATCAGGTGGAGATTTCACTGAATAATCTGGAAACAGCGGGAATCAGTCTTGCTGGTGGCTTCAGCAATCAACGGGCATCTCGTCTGGCGGTAGGGGAAACTATGGATTTCAGCTTTCCGCTAGTTGCGGCAGCGGATATGGCTGCGGGGAATTATCCTGTTTCCATCCTTCTGAAATATCAGGATGAATTTGGAAAAGATTATGAAAAAAAGCAGGAATACTATATCAATGTAGGTGGTATTGCGGGGCAGAAAGCAGATTTGGAAATTCGGAATATGCAGGAGCCTAACGGCGATTATGGGGTAAACAGTAACTTTACCGTTTCCTTTGATTTATATAACAGTGGTGCAGTGGCAGCAAAGAATGTTGTCATCACAGCTTCGCCTGTGGATGCAGAGGCAGTAGTGCCAAAGTCTGCCAGCGTGAAAACATTGGATTCGCTCCTGCCCGGTGAAAGCAGCAGACAAAGCTTTACCTTTGCGGGCACAGCAAAATCAGAAACGCAGAATTATGCCATCGAATTTAAGGTGGAATATACTTCCGGTGGCACGGCGGTAACGACGCTCCGTCAGTTTGCAGGAGTAAATCTGCATAATCCAAATGATGAAACAGGTGGGAAACCCAAAATCATCATCAGTAAATATGAAAGCAATCCATTGATTGTGATGGCAGGAGAAGAATTTGATCTGACTATGACTTTTTTGAATACCCATAAGGAAAAGACAGTCAGCAATATTAAGATGTTTCTGACCTTGCAGGAGGAAAAATCCTCTGATAATGAAAAATCCGGGAATGTCTTTACACCGGTAAACAGCAGTAATACTTTCTATTTTGATTCCATTCCGCCAAAGGGAACCGTAGAGAAGGCACTGCGGCTGTATGTAGTGCCGGAGGCGCAGCCGAAAACCTATACCCTTACCGTCAATTTTGAATATGAGGATGGACAGGGAAATGAATATGTTGCGACAGAGCTTCTGGGAATCAATGTAAAGCAGGTGACAGAGCTGCAGATGGATGAGTTCGCTGTTCCGGATATGGTGGAGCAGTATCAGCCGATTACAGTTGCATTCAGCTATTATAATACAGGTAAGGTTGGACTCAGCAATCTGATGATAAAGGTAGAGGGCGATGTAGAGTGTGCCAATAAGAGTACCTTTATCGGCAATCTGGAGCCAGGGGAAAGTGATTATTTTGAAACTACCTTTTCTCCTGTATCGGCGGGAGAAGTGCCTGTTGCCATTGTTATCAGCTATGAAGATCCCAGTGGAGAGGAGATTGAGCAGCGTAAAGAGCTGCGGCTGAATGTGATGGAGCCATATATCCCTTCGGAGGAGGATATGGCGGCTGCAGAGCCTGCGATGGATACCGGAAAGCTGGTAGCATCCTTGCTGACATTGGCAATTTTGGGAGGACTTCTGGTGTTGTTTGTGAAAAAGCAGAAAGAACCGCCCCAAAGTACAGGAGAAAGCTTGAGTGAGGTAGAGGTGCTGGCAGAGGAAGCAGACGATTTTGTAGATGAATGGGAAGATAAGGACGAGAGCCTATGAATAAAAAAGATATGATTGATATGTCCCTGCGCAGTCTATGGAAACGAAAGCTGCGGACGGCTCTGACTGTTTTGGGGGTTGTGATTGGGACAGCCTCCATTGTTGTCATGATTTCCATTGGGATCGGTATGAATCAGGGCTTCGCAGATCAGCTTGCCAGCTGGGGAAGCTTGCAGGTCATCAATGTATATCCCGGCGGCGGAATGGTATATGATGAAGCGACAGGCAATATGAAGCAGGAAAACAAGAAGACGGAGCTGAATGCAAAGGCTGTGGAAGAAATAAAAGGTTTGGATCATGTAGATGCAGCTTCGCCTGTAATCAATGAATATTTGCAGATTTCTGTAGGAAAATATGTAGCAGGTGCCAGTGTGATTGGCATAGAGCCTGCCGCTATGGAAGCCCTTGGCTATAAGGTGGAAGAAGGCAGACTACTGAGTGAGGGAGATACAAAAAGCGTGGTTGTCGGCGGAGCGGTGGAGTTTTATGATCCAAAGCTGAGCTGGGAAATGCGCTATAGCACAGAGCCGCCTCAGCTGGATATACTGAATGAGAAAATCAATATCACCTATGACTGGAATGTAGGCACAAGACAGGCAGATAAAAGCATCAAGCATGTCCGTGTAGATGCGGTAGGCAAAACATCAGCAGATGGTGGCGATGCATGGTCCGTATTCATGCCAATTCGGGAGCTGGAAAAGATACAGAAGGAAAGAATGGCATGGGAAAAGGAACAGTATGGCAGCGGCACATCCCAGAAGCAGTCCAAAGAATACAGCGAGGTTCTGGTAAAGGTGGATAAAATGGAAGAGGTGCAGGCGGTGCAGCAGCAGATTAAGGATATGGGTTTTCGTGCCTCTAGCTTGACAGATCAGCTGGCTTCCATGCAGGAAACTACTAAAATGCTGCGGCTGGTGCTGGGTGCCATCGGTGCGATTTCTATGTTGGTGGCTGCCATCAGCATTACGAATACCATGGTGATGTCCATTTATGAAAGAACAAAAGAAATCGGAATCATGAAGGTCATCGGTGCGTCTTTGAAGGATATTCGGGGGTTGTTTCTGATGGAAGCTGCATTTATTGGCTTTGTGGGCGGTCTAATCGGTATTGTGCTGAGTTATCTGCTTTCCTTTATCGTAAATTGGGTAGCAGCGGGACAGGGCAGCACCATGCAGTCTGCGATTCCCCTTTGGCTTGCATTAGGCGCAGTGGTTTTCGCCACCGGTGTTGGAGTTGTGGCAGGGTATTTGCCGGCAAATCGAGCTATGCGGCTTTCGGCATTGACGGCAATTAAAACAGAATAAGCGATACCTGTGCGAAGAAAATAGAAAATATGATTCGATTCTGCCGAAAAGGAAGATAGAATCTTTCTGGAAACACCTTGAAAAAGGATGGAAAAAGAGATATACTGTTACTGAAAAGAAACGAAAGAGGCGGAGGGAAAACGATGATAGAAGCAGTAAGCTGCGGCGGCATCGTCATATACAAGTGGAAGATCCTTCTGCTGTATAAAAACCAGAATGGCAGATATATGGGCTGGGTGCTTCCCAAGGGCACTGTGGAGGAAGGCGAAACCTATCGTCAGACAGCCTTAAGGGAAGTGAAAGAGGAAAGCGGAGCCAATGGCGAAATCATCAAATACATCGGAAAGACGCAGTATACCTTCAAAGGAAGTGAAGATACTGTCAGCAAAACCGTGCATTGGTATTTGATGAGCGCAAATTCCTTTTATTGTAAGCCCCAGAGTGAGGAGTTTTTTGCCGATGCAGGCTTTTATAAATTCCATGAGGCATATCATCTGCTGAAGTTTAATGATGAACGCCAAATTTTGAAAAAGGCATACTATGAATATAGTGAGATGCGCAAAAACAAGGAATTTTTAAGAAAGAAATTCGGAGAAAACAAAATATAAAAAGTAAAAGGAGAGATGTTGTTATGAAAAAATATTTTGAAGCACCCGCTCTGGATGGTTTGAAAGAGAGAATCATCGTTCTCAAGGATGGAGAGGACAAAAAGACACTGTTTGCAGTGATTGCACTGGTTACAGCGGTTCTGGTGGCAGTAGCGGTTGGCGTTGTTTATTTGATGAAAACAAAAATGGACGATGAATACGAAGAAGATTGGGATTATGATTGGGATGAACTGGAAGATGATTTTCTGACAGAGGATGGATGCGATTGTTGCTGCACAGATAAAGATGTAGATGCTTCTGTGAAAGTAGAGCAGGCTTGATTTGAGTGAAAATGAGAGAGGGTGGGATAAACTACCTGCCCTCTTTTTTTATGTATTGTGGGACAAAATTTTTTTTGCGGGACAAGAGATATCCAATCAAGGTGAGTGATAAATAATGGAGCGTAGATTACAATTAGTAAAAAAATTTGCACCAGATTTAACCGAGGAAATGATAAAGCGTTACCGTGTGCTAAAAGCAGTACAATTATTGCAGCCGTGTGGGCGTCGTCTGGTGGTGCTTTCCCTTGGCATGACAGAACGGACGGTGCGTAGTGAGATTGAACGGCTCAGTGCACAAAATCTGGTTCATATTTCTAAAATTGGCATGAGCCTAACCGAGGAGGGCATGGAGGTGCTGGAGGGGCTGGAAAAAGTATTTTCTGCATTGACAGGACTTTCAGTGCTGGAAGAACGGCTGTCGAAGGTGCTGGGGGCACAGAAGGTTTATGTAGCACAGGGAGATAGCGTTGACAATGAACGAACCCAGAAGGAAATGGGGCAGCTGGCTGCAAGGGCACTTTTTGAAAATACACAGGCGGAGATGCGTATTGCCATTGCCGGTGGATCTGCTATGGCGGAGATGGTTGCAGCCGTTCCTGAGGGGCTGGAGCAAAAGGCAAAAATGATTCTTCCTGCTCGCGGAAGTATTGGGCGGAGGCTGGAACTACAGGCAGATACACTGGCAGCGAAGCTAGCGGAAAAATTGCAGGCGGATTATCGACTGCTGCATCTGCCGGATAATTTAAGTCCCCGTGTCCTTGAGGAAATGAAGGCAGATCCCGATATAGCGGAAACTATTCAGGAAATGGAGCAGGCGGATATTCTGCTTTTGGGAGTTGGCAATGCCTTGGAAATGGCTGAAAAACGCCATTTGAGCCCCAATATCCGCAAACATCTTGAGCAGGAGGCAGCAGTTGCGGAGGCCTGCGGTTATTATTTTGATGCTAGTGGAAAAGTGGTTTATGAAACTCGCTCGATTGGAATTGATTTTAATCAAGTGCATAAAATGGATTGCATTATTGTTGTAGCAGGCGGTAGGGAAAAAGCCGAAAGCTTGCTGGCGGTCAGCAGAAGCATTCCTAATGGTATTTTTGTGACAGATGAAGAAGCAGCGGCAGAAATGTTAAGGCTTGCAGGAAAATAATTCTTATCGTATAATAATTGAGGGACATTTTTTGTCCCAAACAAAAAATATGTCTTTTTCATAATAAAAAGAGATTTTGGAAATGATAGGATAACGGCAATAGCCGATTGGAAAGGAGCAATCTGGATGCTGAATAAAAAAACAGTGGATGATTTACAGGTAAAAGGCAAACGCGTATTGGTAAGATGTGACTTCAATGTGCCTCTGCAGGACGGTGTGATCACAGATGAAAATAGAATCACAGCGGCATTGCCTACAATCAAAAAGCTGATGGCTGATGGCGGCAAGGTGATCCTTTGCTCTCATATGGGTAAGCCTAAGGGCGAAGCGAAGCCGGAGCTTTCTCTTGCACCGGTAGCGAAAAGATTATCTGAGCTGCTGGGAAAAGAGGTTGTTTTTGCAAAGGATGATACTGTAGTCGGCGAAAACGCAAAAGCGGCTGTAGCAGCAATGCAGAATGGCGATGTGGTTCTTCTGGAAAATACAAGATATAGAAAAGAAGAAACCAAAAATGAAGAAAACTACAGCAAGGAGTTGGCATCTCTGGCGGATATATTTGTGAATGATGCCTTTGGCACAAGCCACAGAGCCCATTGTTCTACAGTTGGTGTGACAGAGTTTGTTTCCGAGTCTGCGGTTGGGTATCTGATGGAGAAGGAAATCGAATTTTTAGGCAATGCTGTCAATAATCCCGAAAGACCATTCGTTGCGATTTTGGGCGGCTCTAAGGTTTCTGATAAAATCAATGTCATCAATAATCTGCTGGAAAAAGTGGATACGCTAATCATCGGTGGCGGCATGGCATATACCTTTGCAGCCGCAAAAGGCGGCAAGGTGGGAAATTCTCTTCTGGAAGAGGATAAGATTCCCTATGCACTTGAAATGATGAAAAAGGCTGAGGCAAAAGGAGTGCAGTTTCTGACACCTGTGGATACCGTTATCACAAAGGAATTTAAGAATGATACAGAATTTAGAACGGTTCCTACAGGAGAAATCCCAGATGAATGGGGCGGTCTGGATATTGGTGAAGAAACCAGAAAGATTTTTGCAGATGCAATCAAAGGTGCAAAAACAGTTGTATGGAATGGACCTATGGGTGTGTTTGAATTTGAAAATTTTGCAAAGGGTACAAAGGCTGTAGCAGAAGCAATGGCGGCAATAGAAGCAACCACCATTATTGGTGGCGGAGATTCTGCAGCGGCGGTAAACCAACTTGGCTTCGGTGACAAGATGACACATATTTCTACTGGCGGCGGTGCTTCTTTGGAGTTTTTGGAAGGCAAAGAGTTGCCTGGTGTTGTAGCGGTGGATGATAAATAAGAAAGTGCAGGGGAAATATGAAGGGGAATAAGAAATTTGCTGTGCTGGCAATGGCGTTTTCTATTTTTGGCGGAGCAACGGCATTTGGTGCTGACGAAAGTGCTGCACAGGCAGATGCTGTGGCAAACGCTGTGGAAGATGCTCTGTCAGAAGAAGCTGCAATAGAATATTTTGTGGAAGAACAGAATGAAACAGAGGAAATAGATCACGAGGCATTGGCGAAAGAATATATCCCTGTGCTGATGTATCATCACTTCAAGGATGACAATACCATTCCGGATGGGGATGGATTGCTGACAACAAAGGATGATTTTGAGGAGCAGTTGCAATATTTCAAAGAACAGGGATATCGTATCATTTCTCTGGAAAGGCTGGAATATATTTTGAATCATGCCCAGCGTGATACCAGTCTGATAGGGAAAGGTCTGGGATTGGATCAGAAGTGTCTTTGCATCACCATTGATGACGGATATTACAGCAATTACGAAATTGCTTTCCCTTTGCTCCAGAAATATCATGTACCTGCATCTGTTTTTGCAATTACAGACTATGTAACAGAGCAGTATGGTGTGAAGAAATTTACATGGTCTCAGGCATGGGATATGGATAGACGGGGGTGGCTGAAAGTATATAGCCATACACCGCGGCATATTCCTGTAGAGTCGGGGGAAGAAAGAGAATTTTTGCTAGATCTACGGAAAAGTCAAGAAATCTTGAAAGAAAAGCTGAAACGCAATTACCATGTTAAGGCAATGTCTTATCCCAATGGGCGTTACACAGAGGAATCTCAGCGTGTGCTGACAGAGGATGGATACGAAATGCAGTTTACCATTGAAAGTGGTGTTATCACAAGAGAAACACCTAGGGATGCACTGCCTCGTATTACAGTGGTTTCCGGTATGTCTGGCGCAGATATTGTGAAAAAAATTGAAGAAGCTGCAGAGAAGGCTTTTACAGTAGAAAGCGAAGGGATTGTTGAATGAGAAGAAAAATTATTGCAGGAAACTGGAAAATGAATAAAACACCGAAGGAAGCGGTGGCATTTTGTAAATTGATGAAAGCGCAAGCTGCTTCCGAGCAGGCAGAGGTTGTATTCTGCGTACCGTTTGTAGACCTTTATCCCGTTTTGGAGGAGCTGAAAGGCAGCGGCATCGGTGTTGGTGCAGAAAATATGCACTTTGAAGAAAGCGGTGCATTTACTGGTGAGGTTTCTGCTGAAATGCTGAAAGAAATGGGTGTAGGCTATGTGATTTTAGGTCACTCGGAACGCAGACAGTATTTCGGTGAAACAGATGAAATGGTAAACAAAAAAGTGAAAAAAGCATTGGAGATAGGTATTGTACCGATTTTGTGCTGTGGGGAAACGCTGGAGCAGCGGGAAGCTGGCATTACTATTGAATGGGTGCGTATTCAAATCAAGTGCGGTCTTTCCGGGATTGCGGCGGCAGATATGAAAAATGTCGTGATTGCCTATGAACCCATCTGGGCTATCGGCACAGGGAAAACAGCCACATCGGAACAGGCGCAGGAGGTTTGCCATGCCATCCGTGTGGTGCTGGAAGAGCTTTACGGCAAGGAAGTTTCTGAAGCAGTACGCATACAGTACGGTGGAAGTGTAAACGGCAAAAATGCAGCAGAGCTGTTTGCGATGGAAGATATTGATGGTGGTCTGGTTGGCGGTGCCAGCTTGAAGGAAGAATTTGCTTCTATTGTGCACTATGAAAAATAAAGCTTTCTGAACGGAGGCGTAAGACGAAAATGAGCAGGAAAACAACAGTATTGATGATATTGGATGGCTTTGGCATCAATGAGCAGATTGAGGGCAATGCCATTAAGCAGGCGAATACCCCTGTTCTGGATGGACTGATGAAAAAGTATCCTTTTGTGAAAGGATACGCTAGTGGTCTGGATGTGGGGCTGCCGGCAGGGCAGATGGGAAATTCTGAGGTTGGTCACCTGAATATGGGCGCAGGGCGTGTGGTATATCAAGAACTGACACGCATTACGAAAGCCATCGAGGATGGGGATTTCTTTGAAAATCCCGATTTATTGGCGGCGGTGGAGCATTGTAAAAAAAATGATTCTGCGATGCATTTGTATGGGCTGCTTTCCGATGGCGGTGTGCATAGCCATAATACCCATTTGTATGCGCTGTTGCAGTTGGCAAAAAGAAATGGACTGGAAAAGGTGTATGTACACGCATTTTTAGACGGCAGAGATACACCGCCTGCATCCGGTGCGGATTATGTAGCGCAGCTACAGGAAAAAATCCGTGAAATCGGTGTGGGGCAGATTGCAACTGTAATCGGCAGATATTATGTAATGGATAGAGATAAGCGCTGGGAACGAGTATCAGAAGCTTATCAGGCGATGGTGCTGGGCAGAGGAACTACAGCGGTAGACCCCGTAAAGGCAGTTCAGGCCTCTTATGATGCAGGAAAAACCGATGAATTTGTGCTGCCTACTGTCATGGTAGACGAGGATGGCATGGCACTGGCTAAGATCAATGACCATGACGCAGTTGTATTTTTCAATTTCCGTCCGGACAGAGCAAGAGAAATCACCAGAAGCCTGTGCGATCCCGCATTTGACGGCTTTGCCAGAGAAAAACTTCCGCAGGATCTGAAATATATCTGTTTTACGGAATATGATGTGACCATTCCCAATAAGGAGGTGGCATTCAAGCCCCAGAAGTTGACGAATACCTTGGGAGAATACCTTTCTTCTCTGGGTATCAAGCAGCTGCGGACTGCGGAAACGGAAAAATATGCCCATGTTACCTTTTTCTTTAACGGCGGTGTAGAGGAGCCGAATCCCAATGAGGATAGATGGCTGGTGCCTTCGCCGAAGGTAGCTACCTACGATATGAAGCCGGAAATGAGTGCGGTTGCGGTGACAGACGGTCTGGTGAATGCCATTCAGTCCAGTGAATATGATTTCATCATTGTAAATTATGCAAATCCGGATATGGTAGGGCATACAGGCGTGATGGAAGCTGCCATTCAGGCGGTGGAAACCGTGGATACCTGCATTGGAAGGGTAATAGACGCACTGCTGGAGAAGCAGGGGCAGATGTTCCTTTGTGCAGACCATGGCAACAGCGATCAGATGATCGATCCTGCTACGGGGGAAACCTTTACAGCGCATACCACAAATCCTGTTCCCTTTATTCTGGTGAATTATACAGATGGTATTGGACTGAAGGAAGGCGGTAAGCTGGCGGATATTGCACCAACACTGCTGGAAATGATGGGGATTCCAAAACCCGAAGAAATGACAGGAGAAAGCTTATTGGTTAGTAAGTAATTTATGAGGGATTTGCCCGCAAACGCCCACCAAGGGATATTCCCTTAAGCAGGGGGTTTGGGGGACGGTGTCCCCTAAAAATAAGGAGGATAAAAATGAAAGGTTATTACGAAATTACAGATGTATTTGCAAGAGAAATTCTGGACTCTAGAGGCAATCCGACAGTAGAGGTAGAGGTTGTTCTGGATGATTGCATCATGGGCCGTGCAGCGGTTCCTAGCGGTGCATCCACCGGTGCGTTCGAAGCAGTAGAGCTGCGTGATGGTGGCGACAGATATAACGGCGTAGGCGTACAGGATGCGGTGGATAATGTGAATGATATTATTGCGGATGCTATCATCGGTATGAATGCGCTGGATCAGGTTGCGGTAGATAAAGCAATGATTGCACTGGATGGCACACATAACAAAGGCAAGCTGGGCGCAAATGCGATTTTGGGTGTCTCTATGGCAGTGGCAAAAGCGGCGGCAGAAGCACTGGATATGCCTCTGTATCAGTATCTGGGCGGCTTTAATGCGAAAACAATGCCTGTTCCCATGATGAATATTATGAACGGCGGGAAGCACGCAGATAATACAGTAGATATTCAGGAATTTATGATTATGCCTGTTGGCGCAGCATCCTTTAAGGAAGCACTGAGAATGTGTGCTGAAATTTATCATAAACTGAAAAAGGTGCTGAAGGATAAAGGTCTGTCCACAGCAGTTGGCGATGAAGGTGGTTTTGCACCTGACCTGCCTACAGCAGATGCAGTTATTGACCTGATTAAAGAAGCAGTAGAAGCAGCAGGCTATAAATGGGGCGAAGATATTAAAATCGCATTGGATGCGGCTGCAACAGAGTTGTATAACGAAAAAGACGGCAAATATTACTTCCCTGGCGAAAGCAAGATGGCGGGCAAGGAAATTGTGAGAACCTCCGAAGAAATGGTAGAATTCTGGAAAGCTCTGGCAGCAAAATACCCGATTATCTCTTTGGAGGATGGTTTGAACGAAGAAGACTGGGCTGGCTGGCAGCTGCTGACAAAGGAACTGGGCGATAAAATCCAGTTAGTGGGTGATGACTTGTTTGTTACAAACACAGAAAGACTGCAGAAAGGTATTGATCTGAAGGCAGGAAACTCCATCCTTATCAAAGTAAATCAGATTGGTACTTTGACAGAAACCTTCAATGCCATTCAGCTTGCAAACAGAAATAAAATGACAGCGGTTGTTTCTCACAGATCCGGTGAAACAGAAGATGCAACGATTGCAGATATTGTTGTTGCAGTGAATGCCGGTCAAATCAAGACAGGTGCGCCTGCAAGAACAGACCGTGTTGCAAAATACAATCAGCTGCTCAGAATTGAGGAAGAGCTGGATGATGCAGCAGAATATCTGGGGATGGATGCTTTCTTTAACTTAAAATAAGAAAATTATATTAGAAGTTTAGGATATGCAAAGCGGGAGTATGGACAGAAGTCTATACTCCTATAGCTTTCTGAAAGGTGTTGTTATATACCACATATAGAATGATTAAAATAAACACAGAAACGGAAAATTCCATTAAAATAGAATTTATGAATACCTCTATGAAAAGGCACACAAGAGATGAAAAATTTTCTTGCAATCCCTGCCGGTTTATGATAATATATTTAAGTAGTTAATTTGCGCTTGTGGCGGAACTGGCAGACGCATCAGACTCAAAATCTGACGCTGGTGACAGCGTGTGGGTTCGAGTCCCACCGGGCGCATTAAAAACCCTTGATTTTTCAAGGGTTTTTTTGCTGTTCAAACCTAGCAACAATCAAAAAAATAATCAAAATAATGAACTTTATAACGAAGTGGCTATTTTCCCTAAATTGTAAATTCAAGAAACAAAAAAAGGAACTGTTGCGTCGTAGAAGGATGTATCTATTTTGCAACAGCCCTTTTTATTGTCGTTTTGTTTTTATTAAGGAATGTAAAATCTGTCCATGGAAACAACTTCGCCATTCTGAATCCGGATTTCTGTGTTAATGCCAATGAAGTAGTAATCAATGCCGCTTTCGGGGTTCATCAGCTGTTCCTTTGTATATGTCACAGGATCGCTGTCCCAGTTGGATGCGTCTGTGAAGATGAAATCTTCGGATACAGGCAGTGTTGTTTTGCCGACTGCGTACAGCCCTTCCAGATGATTGTCATAGCCTCTTTCTACAAACACAGTGCTATCCTTGCTGTAAAGTGTATGGCCGCCTTGGTCAAGCTCACCGCCGTTGATCAGTACATCGCCATTTTCTCTGTGCTCTAGTGTGTCAATCACATTTTCATAGCCGGAGAGCACAATGGTGTCGCCTTTCTTCATCTGTGCAATGTCCACCATATCGAATTTTTCATAGTCATATACAGTTACATCCATCTTTACTGTGCCATCCTCAGCCATATAGACGCCGCCTTCCTCCAGATCAACGAAAACGGTGCAGTCTGTCAGATTGTTGATATCAACCGTAGAGGGCAGGGGAGTGATTACTGCCGCATCTGCGGAAGCCGTAGAGCTGTTTGCTTCGGGAGCGGATTCCTGTGCTGTGCCGCAGGCTGCAGCGGAGCAGCAGAGGATACAACTAACTAAAAATGCTAATTTTTTCATTTGAAAACCTCCAATTTTATATTACTTTTTATACAGCCATGCAGAAACTTTTTTGTTTCTTTGCTTATGCATGCTGCTATTATAAGGCGGTTTTTGCCAATCTGCAATAAAATAATTCGAAAGAAATTTTTAATTATTTCTTAAGGGCAAAACTGCTATTGCCTATCGCAAACCATGATGCAAAATGAAACTACCGATAAATCAAGCGATCTTATCGCTAGAATACATTTGATTAAGAATGTATCTGGCTATATGCCAGTCTTTTTCTCTGCCAAAATCAGCACATTAGCCGAGATATCCATTTCCGGTATCGGTGTAATTGTTATAAGAACTAACTCCGATCCACCCGCCTTTGTCAACGAGGTGACTGTGTCCGTTTTCTACGGAACTTATGATGGTTTCCTTTATATGCTGCAAACGATTCCACATAGCATCAATATAGTCTTGTTCCAGCAGATCACCGAGGTAATGTTTCAGTCCTTCTTCGGTCAGCTGCAGCAAGGTATATACCATTTTTTCATCCAGATATTTTATACTGCATTTGACGCCTTTCTTGACGCCTTTTTCATAGATAGGGGATTCAAACCTAGGCAGCTTCGATGTTTCCTCGGATTTGATGTTTTCATAATTCAGATTGCCGAAAGACATATCGTTATCAATACCCTGTACGCCTGTAACGATATATTTTCCGCCTTGTGTTTTTTTATAGGTTACAAAGCGATTGTTCCAGTGGCGGTCAATCTGACCGCAAAGGGTATCAAATAGCTGCAGACAGGAAAACTGTCGCAGGGCTTCCGCTGTATATTCGATCTTTTCTTTGCCGCCTGCCATCTTCAGTAATTTAGCGTGCGGGATACCCTGCGCTTCAGACATGATGATGCCATTGCCGTTTTCGGCGGCTTTACCATCTCTGTGGAGAGTTGCTTTATTGGCGGCGACGACCAGATTTGGCATACCAAATACGGCAGCCATACGGCTGGTTGCTACATTTCGGACAGAAAGGGATTGACCTGTCGGGATTCTTGCCGCGTTGCTGACCTTTATACGGGAACGGAGCGTGCTATAGCTTTCATAGACAAGCATAAAAATTTCCCTTGTTCTCCAATCACCCATATCCAGGTTTATATTGTGTTTAGATTGTATCATGCGATTAATCGTGGTGGGATCGTGGGGGATGTTATCCCACATACTCTGTATGGCCATTATGATTGGAGATTCAAAATATGTACCGTTGGGGCTGATATGACCTTCAAGCAGCGTTAGAATTTTTGACAGGATTTGTTTGTCTTTTTCTTCAGTAAACTGATCCTTAAATTTTTCCCTGAGGGGAATATAAGGTAATTCCAGTTTTTCATCGGCTTTATAAAAATATTTTTTTTCTTTTTTGGGATGAAATACAAGGAGCTCACTGGTGCACGCCCCGTCAGAACCGATTGTCATTTTGCTCTCGTTCAGGTTAATGGATACCCCTCGAATAATCCCCAGAACATTGCCCCAGACGATACCTTCTTTGAGATGAGGCTTCAGTTTTTCCAAAGCAGCACCCAGCCCGTCCCGTTCTTTTTCAGCCATAGCCAGTGTACCCTGTACAAGGTTTTTTCTGGTTTTACCTTTGGTAGAGTGAGGGTCCATGTGATCGATTAAATATGTATGACAGGCTTCGATCAGCTCGCCGTAATCACTAATGAGTTTTGCATATTGTTTGTTTAAATCATTTTCATTCTGCGGGAGCTCAACCTGCATTTTATTGGTGATATTTCCAAGGTGTTCTTTTACTTTAGACATCTGTTCACTGTCTTTGAAGTGGAACTTACTCTCCTGCAGAGTCTGATTTTGTATCATGTGTTCGTGCATGGTATATGCATACATATTTTGCACACGGTCTTCATGGAATGTGCGTATCTGCTCCACCTGTGCTGTTTTTACTAACTTTTCTTTTTCAAATATTTCAGGCATAAAATATACGACCTTTCTTGCGTTTATTATGTTGCCATTATAAGGCAATTTTTGCCAATATATAATAAAATAACTCGAAAGAAATTCTTAAATTTTTCATAATGAAATTCGTTTTAGGGCGTTTCGGGCGGAGTGCTGCTTCTTAAAATGTCAATGATATTTTGGATAACCTGTGCCGTAAAGCCCCAGATGGTATGCCCTTCGTATTCAAAAAAGAGCTGTGTTGTCTTTCCTTTGCTGAAAGGATAATTCTTTCCGCCTGCAATGCGTTCATAAGGGAAATCGTCGGACTGCACTACCTTCCAGACGGTATCATATTTATCCGGCTCCGTTTCCAGAAAATATTTCAAGGGGACTGTGAAAATTTCTTCCACTTCCTCTGGATTTGGCTTTGCTTTCAGATATGCCTCATAGGGGACATAGCCAAGAAAGGGCTGTATCATGCCACGGTAAATGGTCAGCAGGAAATCGCTTTTGCCAATGATTTGTATGGCTTCTCTGGGAATGCCCAGCTCTTCCTCCGTTTCCCGCAGCGCAGTTTCCTGCAGATGCTCATTCTTTTCCTGATGCCCGCCGGGGAAGCATATATCTCCGGGCTGATTTACACTGGAGGCGCGTTTATTTAGGATGAAATGCAGTTCACTATCTATTTCTGTCAGCAGTGCAAGCACGGCAAAATAACGCAGCTGCCACAGGGGCTCTGCTTTATGGGCGGAAAAAACAGAGGTCACTTTTTTCAAACAATTCTTTGCATCCATTTCAGTCAGTCCTTTCTTAATTTGATTCGGGTGGCTGCCATGCGGCGACGCCCATCCTCGATGTCAGCATAGTGCTTTCGAGTGGTGTTTACATCTGCGTGCCCCAGCACATCTGCCACCAGATAAATATCGCCGGTTTCCTGATACAGGTTAGTGCCGAAGGTGCTACGCAGCTTATGGGGCGTAATTTTTTTCAGAGTAACGCCGTTGGCATATTTTTTCACCATTTTCTGTACGGTGCGTACGCCGATGCGGTTGCCTTGACCGGAAAGAAAGAGGGCATCCTCATTTTCATTTTTTGTAACGGCGTTTTCCCGTTCACACAGATAGTCCTCCAGTGCCTCCCGCACCTCATCCCCATAATAGAGGAATACCTCATTGCCGCCTTTGCGTGTGACCTTTACCGCATTATTTTTGAAATCCAGATCCTTAATATTGATACCGACACATTCGGAAACACGCATCCCTGTACCTAGTAGGAGCGTCATCATGGCAAGGTCTCTTTTTTTCGTTTTTTCATGGAAGGCTTTTTCCCGCTCTGTAAGCTTTTCGCCTGTTTCCACTGCATCCAGCAGGTCTGCCGTTTCATTCACATCCAGACGGATGATGGCTTTCTCATGGATTTTTGGAGTATCCACCAAAGAAGCGGGATCGGCTTGAATAATTTTCTTTTTATAGAAAAATTTGAATAGCATCCGAACGGCTGCCAGCTTGCGGGATTTCCCTTTTTCGTCATTGTGCATTTCCTTGCCGTAGGCAGGATTTTCATGGTCGGTACGGATGTAGTAGGTGAGATACTCCAGAAAGCAGTCAATATCCTCGGAGCTGATTTCATTCAGATGTGCTGCCTGCAGCTCCTTTGTATCCATGCCGCCTAAGGTGCGATGCTCCTCATAGAGGTAGCGAAAAAAAATACGCAGGTCATAGGCATAGGCAAGGCGTGTTTTGGTGGATGTGGTCTGAGCGATGCCGCGGAAAAAGGTCTGGGTGAAGGCGGGCAGCTCCTTCTGGATTTCTCTGAGCCGCAGGGTTTCCTTATTTTTCAGTTCTTCATGATATGTGGACATTAGCTGCCTCCTTTTATGCTTCTTCGGTTCCGTCATTCCAGCCCTTCAGCGGAGAACGCTTAATGGCACCAAATACCTTTTCCTGCAAATTATCATAGTTCTGGGCAAGTGCAGCCAGCATTTCCTTGGTTTCCTGTCTTTTGGTGTTGCCGTCGGCAAGGCAGGGGTTTTTCACGATATTGATGCCGCTTTTTGTCACAAAGCTGCGGCATTCCCACTCCGGCACATACATCAGCGGACGGATGGAATAAAGCTTCTTTCTGTCCAGATAGCTGACAGGGGCAAAGCAGTTCAGCCTGCCTTCGTAAAGCAGGGACATGAAGAAGGTTTCCACCACATCATCCTTATTGTGTCCCAGTGCAATTTTATTGCAGCCCAGCTTTTCAGCCATATCGTTTAGTGCGCCTTTTCGCATTTTTGCACAGAGGGAGCAAGGGTTTTTTTCTTTTCTTTCTTCAAAGATGATTTGCCCGATGTCTGTATGGACAACGGTATAGCTCACGCCGATTTCGTTACATAATGCCTGAATATCATCATATTTTGCGCCAGGCAGACCAAGGGAAACGGTGATGGCTTCAATTTCAAATTTCTTGGGATAAAAACGCTTCAGAGCGTTTAGGGCGAGGAGCAGGCAGATGCTGTCCTTGCCGCCGGAAACGCCAATGGCAATTTTATCTCCATCTTCAATCATATGATAATCATCTACGGCACGGCGCACATAGCTGAGTAGTTTCTGTAATTTCATAGGGCTTCTCCTTTTATATTTATTCGCAAAAACATCTCATTTCATTATACGGCATTGCATCTAAAAAGAAAAGGAGAACTGCATTCAGATAAGAGAAATACTGTAGGTATTACAATGATGTGTGACAAATAGAAAAAAAGAATAGTGAATAGGAATAACCTGTGGTATGGTTGAGTTGTCTTAAAAAACCGAAAGGCAGGTGTCCCTATTCACTATGAACAAGATAACACAGGACATGAA
>JAZQTP010000002.1:0-17088 GCA_045630845.1 Anaerotignum sp.
ACATAAATCTCAACCCCTTTCCTTTCTATTGCACTTATATTATATGTATTATGCATTGCAAAGTCAATCTAACAGAAAGCAAATTTATGTAAAAAAGCATTTCGCTTGGCGAAATGCGCCGCCTGCGGCGGTGTCGCTTGCGACTGATTACCTTGCCGCCGCAGTGCGATCCCCCGGAGGGTTTTTACTCTATAAGAAACAAAATTTCTTATAGAGTAAAAAGGGTGCCGACAAAGCCGACACCCTTTCTTATCATTTCTTCGTAAACACAGGCATCCTGCCCTCGCTGGAGATTTCATACCCCAGCAATGCCGCAATATCCCTGCTTTTGATATAGGTCACGCCATCCTTACGAATTAGCATTACCTCATGCTTTTTGCCATCCACCAGAACGGTATCCTGCTCCGCCATTTCCTCATCCTCCTCATACGCAAATACGCTATGCACCAGCAGCCAATGGGTAAAGCTGTTTTGGCTGACAGGCACTTCACGGACGCCATAGGCAGAGCCATCTGCCGCAATATAATGCAGTATGCCGTTCTTCCTGCCGGTGTAAATGCCGATATGTCCCTTCCGCCACACCAGCGCACCAATGGGGGCATCCCCCAGCGTTTCTATGGGCTGCACCACATCTGCCGCCGCCCGCCAGCCATCCGAACCGAGGACTTTGCCGCAAGCCCAGCTGATCAGCCCCGAGCAATCCACGCAGACACGCCCCACCTTTTTATGGTCGCTATATGGCACCGCAGGGCTGCCATAGCGGCTATAGAGATAATTGAAGTTTGCCGCTGTCATGACCGCCCCTTTCATGCCATACACATAGGCAGTCCCCAGCTTTCCTCTGGCAAAACGCACCAGCTCTCTGCCTGTCATTGTCTTACGCATCCTTATTGCCCCCTTTTAGTGCCGCCTGCAGGGTATCAAAGCCGAACATGGCGGCATACGCCACCAAAAGCCCTGCCACCACAGCCGCCGCCGTGTGATACCAATACACCGCCGTCAGCTTGTCCATCCCATAGGCGAAATAGGCGGTCAGTGTCAGCCCCTCTGCCACCGCCACCGCCAGAAACTGCGTCGGGATGCGGCGATAGGTCACTTCCTTCAGCACCTCCACCAGAATATTCGTTACTGCCGTCAACGCTGCGATTATCGGCAGCAATACTGCCGTATCAAAAAACTGTTCCACTTAAAAGCCCCCTTTCTCCTGCTTATTCTTTTCTTCTTCCCTTGTTTCAAAAAATGCCTTCAGGAAATATCCCAATCCTACCCCCACAATGACCTTGCAGATATCCCCCGAAAGGGTTTCCGCAATCTGCTCTCTGCCCAGAAACGCCAGCAGATAGGAAAGCTGCAAATCCAGCAATGCCACCAGCATGATGGCTTTCACCATTTTCTTGGAATAGGTCCTCCTGTTTTCACTTCTTTTTGCCATCCTTTTTTCACTTCCCATCCAAATCGTGCAATCGCTGCGCATGGCTTTCCAGCACTGCGTCCTGTTTTTCGTTATGCCCCCATAGCCTCCTGTGGCTTCTGGCATTATCCGCATCGAAGTCGGAAAACTTCTCACAGAGGTTTTTCACATTCTCATTCAGCCGTACAATAGACTGCGTCAGCGGCACTACCACCTTGACACATACCCCCGCTGCGGCACCGATGAAGCCCGTCAATCCAATCAGCCCTACTACAATTTCCCAAGTCATAAGCCCCCTCCTTTCCCCTTTTTACGCCCAGTATAGCCGAAGAAAGGAGGGTTTTCCCCCACCCCTGCTTTTGCAAAAATTCACCCTCTGCCCCTGTTTTCCATGAGAAATTCATCTTAAACGCAAAATAAAGGAATATTTTTCTATTTAAGATGAATAACTTTTTATTTATAATGAATTTCTATTGACTTTTCCCATAAAATATTTATACTGAAAGTATTATAGGAGGGATTTTTATGAAATTTCATTCTGAAAAAAAACAGGCAATTCTGAAATATTTGCTGGAAAAAATAGATCAGGGAGAAAAAAGTGTATCCAAGCATGTTGCCGAAACCTTTGGCATCACCCAAAACACCATCCACAGCTATATCAACGAGCTGGTAAAGGAGGGCATTATCCAACGGCTGCAAAGGGGGCGGTATGCACTGGTATCCACCACCTTCTCCTGCACCCTAAAGCGGAGTGAAGGTCATCTGGACAGCGACACCTATGCCTACACCGTCTGTCTGAAAGAGCGTATGAAAGCCTTTCCGCAAAATATACAGGACATCTGGGCGTATGCTTTCAGCGAAATGACCAACAATGTAATGGACCATTCCCATGCGGAGCATCTGCATATCCGTATCCTGCAAAATCATTTGAAAACCGTTGCTTGTCTGGCGGATGACGGCATCGGTATTTTCCGCAAAATCAAGGAGCATTTTGCATTGGAATCTCTGGATGAAGCCATCTGTGAGCTATTTAAGGGAAAGCTGACCACCGATGCCGCCAATCACTCCGGCGAGGGCATTTTCTTCAGCTCCAAGCTGATGGATCACTTTTTCATCCTCTCCGACGGAAAAATCTTCACCAGCAATAAATACGATGACAGCTACATCGCCGACCTTGCCGCACAAAATCCGAAAGGCACCCTTGTTGTCATGGAGCTTTCCAATTTCAGCCATAAAACCACTGCGGAAATCTTCCGTCAATACGAAAACGATAACGGTGATTTCACAAAAACAAGGATTCCTCTGAAAAATATCTTCGATTCCTCACCCGTTTCCCGTTCTCAGGCAAAGCGCATCTATAACCGGCTGGATGGCTTCCATGAGATCATTCTGGATTTCGACGAAATCGAATGGATGGGGCAGGGCTTTGCCCATCAGCTCTTTGTGGTATTCCAAAGAGAGCATCCCTCCATCCAGCTTTCGCCCATTCACATGAACGAGGCTGTGGCAAAAATGCACCGCCATGTCACAAGCAGCACAGCCGATTAACTGCTCTGCATCTATGAGGGTATCCCCGAAATGGGGATACCCTCTCGTCTTACTTCGCCTCAGCCGCCAATGTCAGCGCCTGTATCCATTCCAGATAATCCGTATCAAAGCCCATATCCTCCAAGGCGGTCAGGTCGCCCACCTCCAACGCCAGCTCTGCCACTGCCCTGCGGTTTTTCCCACTTTCCGTCATCCGGCTATGTGCCGCCTCATTTTCATAATTATGCTGCGCCACCGCCGCCTCCATGGCATCAAAGGCATAGGCTCTATCGTTGTTATACTGCTGCAAGGCATCCTGATACTGTCCATACTGCCTGTCCGCTTCGCTCTGATACGCCGCCAGACGGTCATACAGGGCTTCCCCCTCATCCAGATATTTCTCATAGGCATACTGCTCCAGCTGCGGCACTTTATCATTCAGCCCCGCCAGATAATTGTCATACTGCTGCTGGGCAGCAATCGTGCCATAGGTGGAGCCGTAGCCCCCTGTCAGGGCTGCGCTTTTGGCTGCCCCCTCCTCCATGGCTCTCCTGCCCTCTCGGATATACTGCTCCCTGTACTGCTGATACAAGGGGTCTGTATCCATATCATATGCAAAGGGTTGTCTGTCTGTGATTTCCGCCAGCGTATTGGAAATTTTCTTTTCATAAGCCGACTGCCATGCGGGCTTTTTGTCATAGAGCTGATTATATTTCTCATACAACGCCATCACATTCTCACTTTCCGCCGCCTTTTCCGGCTTCTGATAGGTGGGGCTGTAAACACCCCCCATACCGTCCGTTCCGCCGCTATAATTGCCGTAGGCTCTGCGGATATTTTCCGCCCGATTATGGGCTGCTGTCCGCTCTGTGTCCGTCTTTGCCTTGCTCCAATCCTTCCTCGCTGCCAAAATCTCCGAAAAGGCATCGGGGTGATCCCGCCCCAGTGCCAGGTCTGCACCCGACAGCTTCGTCTTTCCATATTCCTTCATCAATGCTTCAAAGGTTTTCTTCGCCATACGCCTTACCTCCCTCTTGTTTTTCCTCCAATGCCGTCACCCGCTCCATCAGCCGTTGTATCATGTGGGTATTCAATGCGATAAATTCCCCATAACGCAGGGCGTAGTGATAATCCTCCCCCTGCTCTGTCCGTTTCGGGGTTTTGATAAAGCCCCCGAAATCCATATCCGTCAGCCCATTCGCCAAAAGGTTCTCCTCCACCTCCTGCGAAAGAAAGCCGATATGATAGCGGCTGCCGTTCTTCATCCGATAGCGTACGGGCTTCAGCCCCAGAAAAAAGTCCTCATATTTCTCCAGCTCATAATCCATATCCTTTTTATACCGCAAATCAGAGGTCTGTATCGTGCCATTGGCGGCATACACCCCCTGCCAGCGGTAATTGGGATCGCCCATCATCTGCTCATCATCGGTGGTGGGCATAAAGTTCCCGTTGGCATAATACAGCATGGCACCATAGCCATCTGCCTCCAGCGTTACGCCGCTTTCATGGGCACCCACAAAGCAGCTTTCGCTGCGGTCAAAGAGGAAGATGCCCTCTGCATTGCCGCTGAACAGGTCATCGGTGGTGCTATAGCCCATATAGCCCCCTGCACGGTCAAAATCATCATCCCGCCAGACCGTCATTAGTCCATACAACTCCACATCGGCATCAATCACCAGACTATCGCTGAGGATGGCAAGGAAATCATCGGTCAGTATCATCTCGCTGGCATCCTCGCCATCTGCCACCAGCCATGTGAAGCGGTCTGCCGCCTGCTCCGCCAGTGAATAGGCAGCCGTGGCATCGCTTTCCACGCTTTCCACCCTTGCAGTTAGTCCCTTGGCGGTCTGGGTGAGGGTGGAGAGATTGCCCTCCGCATCGGCTACCCTTGTACTCAGCCCATTGGCGGTCAGCGTCAGGGCTGCAATGTCCCCCACGGCATCGGCAACGGAAAGGCGAATTTTCTCCGCCTCCTGCTCCATGGCACTGAAATTGCCTGCCACATCTTTCACATAGTTCCGAAAGACCTGCCCCTGCACCAGATAATTCTCCCGAAAGTCCGCCGTCACATTCTCCTCATTGATATGCCCAAAGAGATAACGCAGCTTCTCATCCAGCAGCATCAGGCTATTGGCAATCTGCCGCCGTTCTTTCTGCTCCGCCAAGCCCTCTGCCGTAATCACAGGGATACCGTCATACACGCTCATCTCTGCCACCGCCTTCCATCGCCTCTTTCCCGCAGAAAAAGCGTCATTTCATGGATGGCCGCCTTGCCGCAGCCGCCAAAACGCAGGCGGAAATGGTCGCAGGGGGCAGGCACAAAGGGGATGGTGATGCTGCTCCCCACCGGCGGTGTCACCGTCTGAACCGGCTGCCAAGCCCCTAAGGAATCATAGTCCACCCAAAGGCTTAAGCTGCTGCCATAGGGCAGCTCTGCCCGCAGGGTGATGCGGCTGATTGCCTTTGCCTTTGGCGTTTGATAGGTAAAGGGCGTGGTTTCTGCCAGCCATTCCACCTGTTCTGCCGCTGTCCCCTCTGTCAGCCAAAGGGTATTTTCCGCAAGATAATAGAGCCTTGCCCCATCTTTCTGAAACGCCGTTACCGCCGTGGTATCCTCTCTGTGCCACAGTCCTTTTGCCGTATCGTACACAAACAGGCTATATGCCCCTGCCTGCTCCATGGAGATATAATATTTATCCCCCACCGTACCGGCAACGCCCTTTGTAAAGCCCTTTCCCAGCACATCGCCTACGGCATAGGGCAGGCTGCCCTGAAAGCTCATGACACCCTCCGGCGAAAGGTAATACAGCACCTCATTGACGATGCAGAGGCTCTTTTCGCTGCCCCTTGCCACGCCACGCAGTCTGCCCTCCATCACCTGAAAATCGGAGGGCTTGCTGCCATAGATTTTATGTACGCTGTTTTCCTTAAAAAACATCACATGACCCAGATAGGTGATAGCACCGGTGAAGTCCCCATCTCCTGCCACCGTTGCGGCATAGGCTGCCCCTGCCGTACCGTCATAGGCATAGAAATTCTTTGCATCCCCCAGCCTGGAGGCATAAATTTCGTGGTTTTTAGAGGAACAGCCCCAAAGACGGTTATCCGCCACTGTCCAGAAATCGCAGTCGGGCAGATGGCGGCGGAGAGTGACGGTCTGGGCGGTGCTGCCGCTTCCCTCTAGGGCGGCAATGATTTTCAGATAGCCCGCTCCTGTTTCCTGTATCACATGATAGCCGTCCAGCTCCGCCTTGCCAAAGCCGCTGATTTCGATGGCGTCCCCTTTCTGAAAGGGCGTATCAATGCCCTCTGCCATCAGCTTCACATACATACTGCCCTCGTCCTCCAAAAGCCCACTTTCCTCATAGCGGATGCCCTTGGCGGAAAAGCTTGCTTCCATCGGCACCAACGCCCCTGTTGCCGTGTGAAATTCCAGCTTATCGGGGAAGATATAGACATACGCCCCCATGCTGACAAAGGTTTTTGGGCTATCCGTCACCGTACCGACTGCCTCTGCCCCATAAAAGAGCTGTGTGCCATCCACATACAGCAGCTTCTCCCGCAGGCAAAAGCCGTTTGCCTTTGCCATCTGCCGCACCTGCTCTCTGGGCTTTCTGGGGCTTAAGAGGGGAAAGCGGTCACTGCTCATGTTTTCCATGTAGGAAAATTCCCCCTTGCCTGCCTCATCGGTCAGATTTAGCCCCCTCCATTGAGTGAGCCTGTCCTGCACAGGACTTTTGCCCTTTATGCGCGGTAATTTCATGCCCTCACCCCCTATGCACCCGCATCCCATGCAGATTGGTCTGCACCGGCTTATGGGCTGCTCTGTAATGGGCGGCAAAATCCTCCCAGCAGCGATTATAGAGCAGCATACTTTCCGTATACCCTGCCGTATCGCCGCTGTAAAAAGCCACCATCGCCATCAGATAATGCAGATACAGGTCACCGAAAGGGGCAGGCACCGAAAGCTCCGTTTCCTCCAAAAGAGGTGCAGGGCTGCCCGAAAAATCCGCCGCCCGCTGGAAAATATCCGTATATACCCGTCCCTCCACGGTCTGCAAAAGCTCCAGCTTTTCTGCATCGGAAAAGGCATTGGGGCGTAGGCTGTCCAGTTTTCTAAGCACCTCATACACTTTCATTGAAAGCCCCCCTTTCGCCATTTCTGTCTGCCTCGATTTCTGCTTCTGTCCGCAGAACTGCCTCGCCGTTTTCGTATTTTAAGCGAGGGATACCGTCATCGGTATAAAGCCCCCCTGCAAAATAATGGCTCTGGCAAAGGTTGTAGGCATCCCCCTCTCCTTCATCAATGAAAATCCATTCCTCGATATTCTTGATATTACTCATGGTATAGCCGCCCTCACAGCGGAGGATACGGCTTCTATGGTCTATTCTGATATAGACCTTGGATTTGGTTTCTTCCATGCTTCTCCCCCCTTATAACTCCGCATCCAGCCACATATCCGCACCGGTATTGTTCAGCCCTTGAATAAAACCGCTTATTCCAACCGTATCAACCGCCTGCTCCGGCACCACACGAAAGGAAATATTACCTCCGGTAAACGCCTGTAGTCCAACCTCAGAAATCCTATAGTTCTTTGCTCCCAGCAAAATCTCCCATATACCGTGCATTGTGATGGCAGGCGTTGTACGCATGGGTACCGGCAGCCAAATCGTCGGAAGACACAATGTTGTTGTACGCATGGTGACCGCCCCCAGAGAGGGTACGCCCGTTCCAACCGGATTTAACCGATAGAAATACCGCTGGCATCTTGCCAGCTGTTCGCCGTAATCAGGTATTTCATTCAGCACCCAGTTTCCGTTTTCATCCTGATGGGCGAGGGTTTGCACCTCTCCCAGCTCCAGCTTAGCCGCTTTGATATAAATAGTTTCTCCACCGGAAAGACCGCTGGTAGTAAGGAAAGAAACATTCGGCAGGGAGGCAAGCGTAGCTGGAATTGTTGTTGTCACCTGTACCAGTTCATATTGATCGCTTTTGGGTGCAACTGCTGTCGCGTCTGGCGCGTCGTTGCCTCTCAAACAAATACAAAAGCCCACATTCGTATGCTGCATATTCTGTTTAATCAGCGCAGACAAAGTGACCTTACGCCCCTGCAGCTGCAGCAGCTTCTGTCTGTCAATTCTGCTTCTGAGCCAATGCAGTCCAACGGTAGAGCCTATATTCTGTACGCATACGCCCTCATTGGGTAAAAGGCTGACCTTGCCATTTTTATAGGTAAACCACCGATCCACCGTATAGAGCCGCCCATCGCTGCATTCGTATTCCGTCTGTCCCCTCTGGTTCACCGGATTGCCAAAATACCAGTTATCCAAAAGATTCGGGTTCACCCCGCCATTATCGCCCTTTTCACCTTTTAGAGCGGCAAGCTGTTCGGGGGTAAAGTCCCCATAGGTGAAAGCATTGCCCTTTTCGCCTTGCTCGCCCCTTTCGCCTTGCTCGCCCTTTTCGCCTTGCTCACCCTTGTCGCCTTGCTCACCCTTTTCGCCTTGCTCGCCCTTGTCGCCCTTTTCGCCCTTGTCGCCTTTTAAGGCAGCCAGTTGCTCCGGTGTGAAATCCTCGTAGGTGAAAGCATCGCCCTTTTCGCCTTGCTCGCCCTTTTCACCTTGCTCGCCCTTGTCGCCCTTGTCGCCTTTTAAGGCAGCCAGCTGCTCCGGTGTGAAATCCTCGTAGGTGAAAACATCGCCCTTTTCGCCTTGCTCGCCCTTATCGCCCTTTTCGCCCTTTTCGCCTTTTAAGGCAGCCAGCTGCTCCGGTGTGAAATCCTCGTAGGTGAAAGCATCGCCCTTTTCGCCTTGCTCGCCCTTATCGCCCTTTTCGCCCTTTGCCTCTTTTGCCTCCTTTGCCGCTTCTTCGCAAGCAATGATGGCAGCAGCACTCTGCGTCTGTCTGTCCTGCTCGGCAATGCCTCTTTCCCGCTCTGCAATGCTTCTTTCCTGCTCTGCCGCCTGTCGTTCTTCCTCTTTATCCAGCACATCGCTGATGCTTTTTTCCAACGCCTCCAGCTCGCTCAAATCTCCTGTAAAGCCGCCCGGGGTGTCGATGCTTTCATCCACCCATATTGCCGCCTGTGCCGACTGCCAGCGAACCGCCCCATCCCCATTGACCGCCCGCAGGCTGATAAAGGTGGTGCCGTTATGCTGAAAATCCGTGTGCAAAATATGCCAGATCAGCGCTATCTGCTCCTCCGTCACCGCCTTTTCCAGAATGGTGGTGTTTTTCTCGCCGCTTTTATAGAGAAAATCCAGACGAAAAGTCAGGTCAGCCAAATCGGTGCGGTCAGCCTCATAGCGTTCCAGCAAAAAGGTGCGGGAGCCGCTGCCCACATCCCCCAGCACGAAACACCGCTCCTCGTTGGGAATCAGCATTTGTTTGCCTCTTATTTGTATCATCCGCATAGCCTCCTTTCTAAAAAAAAGGGACGGAAGAAAAATACCGTCCCCACTCTCCCGTTTTATTTCTCTTTTTTCTGCAATGCCTGTCTGCGTTCTCTGGCTTCTTTCTTCTGTTTTTCGGCATTGTGGAACACCTCCGCCACACAACGGGGTACTTCCACCTCTTCGCCGCGCTTCACCTGCCACAGCACGCCATTGACACCGCAAACGGCGGTATCGTCATCCTCGCCATCCAGTAAAGGCAGCAGCAGCTTCACCGTGTCCTTTTTCGCCGCCACCATTGCCTGATGGAGCTTACGCTCCAAAAGTGCCTGCTTCTGACCGCCGCTTACACCCTCTGCCGCTGTCTGTCCCATTTTCTTTTCCATGGCATCCAGCTTCTTCTGTAATGCCTCTAAGGTCAGTTCTTTTTTCTCTGCCATCGTGATATCCTCCTTACATCGTCACGGCTTCGCCGCTTTTTCGCTGCTTTTCTCTCCTGCCCGACTGGGCTGCCTTTCCAGCCCAAACAAATAGCCTTTCTCCTCCCCTTTTGCCGAAGGACGCCCCCTCTACCATCCACCCCATTCTTGCCCGAATGGGCTGCCTTTCCAGCCTAAACAAACAGCCTTTCTCTCCCCTTTTACCCAAATATTCCCCCTTTTCACCCGCCCCCATCCTGCCCGAAAGGGCTCGAGGGGAAGGGAGTTTCGAGGGAAACATCGTTTCCCTTGAATCGTTGGGAGGGTCTGGGAACCATTCGAAAGGTTCCCAGGCTTTTTGTTACTTTTTGTGCGCAAAAAGTAAGAGAGAACGCCTTTGTTTCGCCAACGCACTTCTAAACGGGCGGATAATCCGTTTGTCCAATCGCCCTTTTGCCCGACTGGGCTGCCTTTTCTTTTTCAAAACAAAGATAGTTTTGCGTTCAAAAAGTAAGAGAGAACGCCTTTGTTTCGCCAACGCCCTTCTAAACGGGCGGATAATCCGTTTGTCCAACCGCCCTTTTTGCCCGAATGGGCTGCCTTTCCAGCCCAAACAAATAGCCTTTCTCTCCCCTTCTGCCAAAGGACTCCCCCTTTTCACCCACCCCATTCCTGCCCGAATGGGCTGCCCTTCTTTTTAATTCGCCTCAGCCTCAAAGAAGCTGGAGCTGGACTCGATACGCACCATAAATTCCTCAGACAGGATTTCTGCCGTTTTCAGTGCTTTCCAGCCGGCGGATGCTCTCTGGTTCAGCGGATCAGCCGTACCTGCGGAGCCTTTCTGCTTCACGATGGTTTCCAGACCGCCGCCCTCTACCTCTGTGACGCCGTAGGCATTCTTACCCACAATCAGCGTAGAGAATACAGACACACCGTCTGCCCCTGCGCCAGCCCAGATTTTCGCCTCTGTGGACTCCACAAAGCGTACTCTGCCCAGCTTGCCCAGCTCGCCCTCATAGGCGTTTTCGGGGCTGGTGTATTTATGCCAGTCTTTCCAGCCCTCATCCTGCATCAGGTCATAAGCCACATAAGGATGGATGATGGCAACATAATCGTTATCGAACGCCGCCGCATTTGCCCCTTTCAGGATAGCCGCACCTTTCATCACCAGCTGCGCACTCATCAGAGAGGTTGCGCCGATATCGCTTCTGGAGGTAACGGCATCGGTGCCGTTGGGCGCATACAGCACATTTGTGCCGCCGTTGATGATATCCCTTGTGATGGTATCCAGCGTTCTGCCTGCCTGGTCGCCCAAAAGCTCCACCGCCTCCACCAGATTATGGTCGATGGCAGTCAAAAGCAGCACATCCGTCAGGCTCAGCCAGTCGCCGTACTGTGCCACATTTGCCGTCACCGTGGATACCGTCAGGCTATTGGGATCGGGTGTCACGCCCTCTGTCAGCGGTGTCAGTGCTTTCGGCAGAGATTTATAGCGTCTGAACTCGATCTGCTTGCCGCGGTTGGCAGGGATAGGACGCTTCTGCCCGAACTGGTCATGCACCAGATTGGGCTTTGCGTTATCCAGCAGCATATCATCGTAGTATGTTTTCATTTCGGCAGACAGGGTTTCTGTCGTTGCCGCCGCACCAAAGAGGTGCAGGTTCATTTTGTTTGTTGTTTTCATTTTGATACCCTCCTTTTGGTTTTTGTTTTTTCTTTGTAGTGCTGTTTACAGTAGGAAAAGTTTTTTGAAAAGGGGTTTTATTTGCGGGGTTTCACCCTGTAGTGCTGTTTACAGCACGAAACTGTCCGGCAGGAACTGCCGGCAGCGCTAGCCCCACAAGCCTTTGAAAAGGTTTTTTCTTTATGGGGCTTTGCCCTGTAGTGCTGTTTACAGCACGAAACTGTCCGGCAGGAACTGCCGGCAGCAATAACCCCACAAGCCTTTGAAAAGGTTTTTTCTTTATGGGGCGTTGCCCTGTAGTGCTGTTTACAGTAGGAAAAGTTTTTTGAAAAGGGGTTTTATTTGCGGGGTTTCACCCCGCACCCCACAACCCTTTGAAAAGGGTTGACCCAAACTTTATTGCGCCTTCGGCGTGGTACACATCTGTGTACGATAAACTTTATGGCGTGGCTATTTCCCTTTACACGAAGCTAATGCGTTTTTCGGGGTGGCGTCTTGCCTCCTCCGCCAATCTGCGTCTATCGGCTGCCGTCAGCTTCTTCACATCCAGCTTCTCCACGGCACCATGGCTGCCCCTTGTGCCGTTCTCCTCCGGACGCAGGCGGTTCGCCTGAATACCGTCCAATGCTGCCTGCTGTGCCAACATCGCCGTATAGCGCAGCACGCCCTCCATCAGCTCATCGAAGTGGCACGCCTGGTATGCGTCCCTCACGCCTACGCCGCTTTCCAGCATACGCAGGAAAATGGGGTTTTCCATTTCCGACGCAAAGTCCATTTCGGGAAATTCTTTCTGCAAGAGCGCCGCCTCCTGCTGCCAGCCGCCGAAACGCTGACGGAAATCCGCCTGTTCCATGGCTTTCTTCTGGGCGGCTTTTTCCGTCATCTGCTGACGCAGTCCCAGCAGCGCCTCACGCACCGCCTCCTGCACACGCTTTTCGTAGATTTCTCTGTAGCCGCTTTCCAGCAACGCTTCAAAGTCCTCCCCTGTCTTGGCTGTGGGTGCTTCTGCTTTCTGCAATGCTCCCATCCAGTCTTTCTTTCCTTTCATACTGCTTCTCTCCTTTCTGCTTTCCTTTTTTTGCAGCGTCGGTAAGCCTCCCCCGCTGCTCCCTCACTCTACTCCATATAGCCTGCCCTTGTCCCCCACCCCGAAAATCTCCACATTTTCGGGGTATGCCGCCGCAATTTCCTCCAGCCCCAGCACGATGCTGTGGAATAAGGTGCGGATTGGCTCTCTTGTGCCGCAGCCACTCAGATAAAAGATGGCTTCGTCCTGCCCCTGCGCCACTTTCTCCCCGCAGCAGTGCAAAAGCCCGATATGTAAGGTCTGCAATAAGGCACTGATGGCACTGCAAACCACCGCATCCCCTGCGTGTCCCTCTGCTGCCACGGCAAATATATCCATTTCATCCAGCCAAGTCCAGCAAATCCTTGTCATGAAACCGCCCCTTTCTTATTTCACAGAAGCCGCCGCCTGCGCCCGCTGTCTTGCCTGATCCACACTGTTTGCCTTGCTGCTCTGATAGGCGGCTTTCAAGGGGTTTGCCTTTGTCCCTTTCGTTTCCGTAGCTTCCGCCTCTGCTTCTTTCGCCGCTTCGTCTGCTTTCGCCTTTTCCGCCGCTTTCGCCACTTTCTGGGCTGCATCGGCGTTTTCCGCCACCCGCTGGCGAATTAGGTCCTTGCCCTCGAAGTCCATCATCTCCAATGCCGCCAATGCCTGTTGGCTTAAGGCAGGATTGAAGAAGCCCATGCTGTATAGCTCCTTTGCCAGCTCGTTCTGTGCCACCTTGGAAAAGGGGCTTGCTTTCTGGCTGGTGATACGGATGTCAAAAATAGGCTTTCTGCCGCCCATCTCAATGCCCATCACCATACTGCCGCCGCCCTTTAGGGCATGGTTATCGTAGCGGATGAAGTCCTCCCCCGTTTCCCCAAGGATACGAAATTCTCTGGGCTGGTCGTAAAACTGGCGTATCAGCTCCACCACCATCCGTATGATGCGGGTAAAGGAGCGATAGCTCGCCTTAATCATGTCACGGCTGGTTTTGCTGCCCGCCTCCTGTAGGGCTGCAATGGCAGAAGCCGCCGTCACCCCATGGGCAGTACCGCCTTGGGCGAAATCCCTGTTGTTGGAGGTTTCCTTCAGCTCCTCAATCTTTAGCTGATATAGGCTGATGGCATTGCCGCCCACAGGGATGCCCTGTAAGGGGATGATGCTCTCGCCGTTGCCCGTATAGTCCACAATGGTATTGCGCACATCAGCGAACTGCTCCCGATTGATGCCTGCGCCGTCCTTGCAGAAATAGCGTGGCTTTGCGTTCCATACCACATTTTCCTCAAAGCTGTGCCAGATATTGTCGATGCTGATTTGGGCATCCTTCATAATATCCACATAGCCGAAGCCGGCAGGGCTGTCCTTCTCGGCAAACAGCACATCGAATACATAGGGATACATCCCATGGTCATACAGTCCGTTTTCCATGCCCTTTGTGTTCTCCGTTGCGTATAAAAGCTGTCCCTCGCAAAACTTGATATAGTGCAGCACCTCTCTGCCGCCCTGCCATTTTTTGTAATACCAGTCCACCACCATACACTTGTCCGAAGTGTCGATATGGCTGCTGTGGCGGTAGCGTGTCATCCGCCCCTCTCCGCCGTGGAAGGTCAGCTTTGGATACTGTGCCTTCAAAGCCGCCCTGTCCATAAGCTCCACATGAAAGAGGTTGGCACTCTGCTGTAAATCGCTGACGCCCGGCTCCCAGTAGAGGTTCACCAGCTCCGCCTGACGGATACCGATGTCGCCTAAGCCCCCCAGCTTGTCCTTGTCCCAGAATACCTTGTATACCCCTGTGCCGTGCTTGAGCTTGTCCATGCCTACGCTGTCATAGGTGTCCTCAAAATCGTTCTGCTCCAGCACCACCGGCACAATTCTGGATAACGCCGCCGCATCTTCCCTGTCCCTTGCCTCTCGGGGCAGTAGGTTCGGCTGTGGGAAATTATCCATCAAATCGGCGTGCTTGTTCACCAGCGAATGAAAGAGCCACGCCGATGCCGTGCGTTCCTCCCCCTGTCTGAGCTGCTCCCAGTGCCGCAGCCGATACCATTCCTCATTCTCCACAATCCTCTGGTCAAGCAACGCCTTTCCCTGTCTGTATTTTTCTAAGAGAGCCTCGCCCTCCCGCACACGCTTTTCGTCTATCATGCTTCTGTTCCTCCTTTCGTTTTACCGCTAAGGTAATACCGCATAATTCTGGTGGTATAGATGTGTAGCAGATTTTTCGGAAGATATAACAAATTGAGGAGGCAAGAAGTCCTCTGCCGACGAAATTTGTGAAATATACCGAAATAATCTGCACGCAGATGTGCCTGCCGTGAATTGTGCGGTGTTGCCCTATAAATCCAAGGGGTTGTCCCCTCTTAATATCGGCTGCTTCCCCTGTCTGGGGGTAATTGGTCGGCTCATGAATACATAACGGCACTCGTCGTAAATGTGGTCCTCGCCGTTTGTATCCACATCCTCCACCCGCTCTGCGTCATAAACCAAATCGGGTACTGTCCGCAGGAAATGCCTGCAGGTGCGAAAGCAGTAAAACATTGCCTTTCCGCCCTCGTCAAAGGCAAGACGGTAGTGAAACTGCATCTTTCCGGCAAGCCTTGTGTTGTCCCCTTTCTCCCAGTCGATGAGATAGGGGAATGCCTCCATCTGCTCCGCAATGCTCTCCCCACGGCTGCGTTCAAAGATGGATGGGTCAGCCACGCCGCTGATTTTCCGCCCCCGCAAAAGGGGATGGCTCTCCTCCGTCTCCCGAATTTTTCGGGCGATTTCTCTGGGGTTTTCCCGCACCCCCTCGTTTGCCACACCGGTACAGCCGTAAAGCTCCGCAATGCGGTAAATCACACCGCCCTCGTCCACGGCATACCACCCTACGCTGTAAGGTCGGCTGAAGCCGAAGTCAAAGCCCCGTACCACTTTCCAGTGCAGGGGTATCTCGAATGGCTCTATCACATGGCTGAAGCGGCGGCTGTAATACCCTGCCGCATCGTCCCGCCACTCGGTAAATACCTGTCCCTGGAAGCTGTCCCAGTCCCCATAGAGTAAGGCTCTGCGGTCAGCCTCGCCCATCATGGCAAGGCTCCCCAGATAATTCGGCTCGTTGTCCAATAACGCCTGATTGTCAAACACCGTAGCGGGGATAAAGATGCGGTCACGGCGGATGGTTCTGGTCTTGTCCCCCTCCTGCACCTGCATCTCCTCCCAGATGGTTGTATTGGGCGGTGCCGCCGTGATAAAGCGCTGCTTCACCCACCCATGCCCGATGCCGCCGGGGTTGCCTGTGGCACGGATGTAAACCCGTGTGCCGGCGCCCGACGGTCTGTTTCTGGAAAAGAGATAGCTGTATTCCTCCCATGTGAAGTGTGTCAGCTCGTCAAAGCCGATGAAATCAAAGGCTTTCCCTTGATACTTCAGCTTGTCCGCCGTATGATGCAGGCTGCCGAAGTAAATCTGTGCCCCGCTGGGGAAGGTCCATAGATGCTTGCTGTCGTTGTATCGTGCTGCGGGGAACGCCTTGCTGTAGTATTTTCTGCTTTTGGCAATCAGCTCCGAAAGCTCGGGGTAGGTTTTGCGTAAAATCAGCCCCTTGTAATGGGGGATATGTACCTGCCTGAGGGCTTCCATCAAAAGGCTGTCGCTTTTGCCGCCCCCTGCCGCACCGCCGTAAAACGCCTCATACTCCGGACGCTCCAGAAAGGCGATTTGCTTCGGCTGCGGCGTCCATATCTTCTGCATCCGCCCCCTCCTTTCTCACCAATACCGTCGGTAGGAGGATCACGCCTGCGGCGTCTGTGCTGTCCTGACCGCCGCCCCGCTGCCGCTGCTCCTCCTCCCATTTTTCTAAATCTATCTCCTCCTTGATGGTAGGCACGGCATATACATCCCGTAGGATACCGACAACTGCTTTCAGCGTATTGGATAGCTCCTTCACCACCTTGATGTCCTGCTCCGATAGCGGTGTATCCGCAGCCACCCGAGCCGCCCGCCTGTCCCATGCACTGCCGATTTCCGCCTTGGTCAACGCCGCCAAGCTTTCCGCCGTTTCCTGTAGCTCCGCCATCTGACTGGACGGACAGCGTGTTTCCTGCTCTGCTGTCATTCGTTTCGCCTCCTTTCTCGCCCACCATTGTATAAAAGGGGATTTCCTTTTTCCCCCTCCCGATTTTCTAATCACCTTAACGGCTCTTTCTTCTCTCCGCCCAAACGAACTGCCTCTCTCCTCCCCTTTTGCCAAAGAACACCCCCCTTCCTCCCTTTTTGCCCGACTGGGCTGCTTTATACTGCCCGAAAGGGCTTGTGGGGAAGGGAGTTTCGAGGGAAACCTTGTTTCCCTTGAATCGTTGGGAGGGTCTGGGAACCATGCGAAAGGTTCCCAGACTTTTTGTTACTTTTTGTGTTCAAAAAGTAAGAGAGTACGCCTTTCTTTCGCCAACGCACTTCTAAACGGGCGAATAATCCGTTTGTCCAACCGCCCCTTCTTGCCCGAATGGGCTGCCTTTCCCTTTCTCCCCTTTCGCCAAAGGACGCCCCCTTTGCTGCCCCCCCTTCCTGCCCGAATGGGCTGCCTTTCCCTTTCTCCCCTTTCGCCAAAGGACGCCCCCTTTGC
>JAZQTP010000003.1:0-26619 GCA_045630845.1 Anaerotignum sp.
GAAGACCCTTTTAAGGGTAGCAAGTAACGGAGTGCATGCGGTAGCCGTAGGCTAATGTAATGCCTTCAGGCATGCGCTCTGGGAGCAGGGCTTTGCCCGCATAAGAAAAACCACCAGCTAGGCTGGTGGATATTTATTACTCTATAAGAAATTTTGTTTCTTAATAGAGTAAAAACTTCCGGGGGATCACACTGTGACGGCAAGGTAGTTAGTCGCAAGCGACACGCTTTTTTATGAAAGAAAAGTTTTTTTATGGCTGTTCCCCTGTTTTTCCGCGTCGAAATATGCTATACTCAATACCTAAGAAAAGAGAAATGTACTTTGCAGAGAAAGGAGGAGGCGCAATGGCAGAAAAAATTGAATTAACAAAAGCATTTATTGAACAGGAGCTGTCGGCTGCACCGCCTCTGTATGTATCTGTTTATCTGATGACTCTAGCGTGCGGCGGAACGGCTGCGGAGGTGGCGAAGAAGCTGAACGCCACGGAAACAGAGGTGCTTTATGCGTGGGGGTATTGGAAAGGAAAAGGATATTTGCAGGAAACGGTGGAAGAAAAGCAGGAAGAAAGCAGGCAAGAAGCGATGGAGCAGCCGAAATACCTGCTTCCTGCGGCGGAGCGTCCTACATATTCCCCCAGAGAACTGGCACAGGTGGGAAATCATCCGGATATACAGCGCCTCTTTCATCTGGCAGCGCAGAAGTTGGGAAAAAACCTCAGCTATGAGGATATGAGTATGCTTTACGGCTTCCATGATTGGCTGGGGCTGCCTGTAGGCGTGATAGAGCTTTTGTTGGGCTATTGTATCAATTATGGAAAGCGTGGGATGCGTTATATTGAAAAGGTGGCAATCAGTTGGGCAGAGGCCGGTATCTATACACAGGAGCAGGCGGATGATTATATTGCCATGCGTAGGAATGGCTTTGGCGGCATCATGAGGGCCTTTGGGCTGAATCGTCAGCCTCTTGCGGCAGAAGAAGAATATATGAAGAAATGGCTGAAGGAGTACGGGCTTTCCGTGGAAGTGATTGGAAATGCCTGTGAACGCACGGTTATGCGGACGGGCAGAGCGTCCTTTGAATATACCGATAAAATTTTGACGGATTGGAAGCAGGCGGGCGTGCAGTCCATAGAGGATGTGGCAGCGCTGGATCAGGCATATGCAGCGAAGAAAGAGCAAAAGCCTGTGGAGAAAAAGCAGGCGGTACAGAATAAAAAGCAGAATCGTTTTATCAACTATACCCAAAGTCAGTGGGATTTTGCAGAGCTGGAACGGCTGGAACGGGAGCAGCGAGAAAAATGGTAACAGGAGGCGTGCGTTTTGGGAAATGCATTGAGAGCACAGATATATAAAGAAGTGGATAGGGAATGTGAAGCGTTGCGGACACAGAAAGAGTCAGAACGGCGGAATAGAAAAGAGGCGGTTTATGCAAAAATTCCCCGTTTGGAGGAAATAGAAAGAGAGCTGTATTTGCTGGGGACATCTATGGCACTGCGTGTCATACAAAATCCGGGAAGGTCTGAAGCGGTGCTTCAGGAGCTGCAGGAAAAACAGCAAAATCTGCTTACAGAGCGGAAAACACTCTTGGAAAGACATGGTTTTTCTGCACAAGCACTGGAAGTGGAATATGACTGTGTGGCGTGTCAGGATACCGGTTATATCGGAAATGAAATGTGCAAATGCAGAAAGCGCAGAATCATGAATCGGATGTATGACCAGTCCAATGTATGTAAAATCATAGAGAAGGAAAACTTTGATACCTTTGATCTGCGGCTTTACAGTGATGAAATAGTGCCGGAGGAGGGAAGCTCCCCGCGGGAAAATGCCCGCCGCAATCTGAAAAAGGCGATGGATTTCGCCAGAGATTTTAGTGGGGATAATCTGCTGTTATATGGCGGCGCAGGCAGGGGAAAAACCTTTCTGTGCAACTGCATCGCTAAGGATGTGCTGGATGCAGGGAAAACAGTGATTTATCTGACGGCAGGGCAGATGTTTCGCCGATTGGAGGCACAGCATTTTCGCAATCACGAGGAGGAGGAAACAACCACTGATTGGGATGTGGAGCTGCTAGATGCAGACCTGCTCATTATAGATGATCTCGGCACGGAATTTTCTACCGCCTTTACGGCATCGGAGCTGTTTCGTATCATCAATGACAGAAAGCTGAATGGCCGCCCGGTGGTGATTTCTACCAATCTGGATTATGCCGCACTGATGGAACAGTATTCTGACCGTGTAATGAGTCGGCTCATCGGAGAATATACCGTAATGAAATGCTTTGGCGAGGATATTCGCATGAAGAAAAAATTTGCAAGATAAAGAAAAAGGAGCAGGAAGAAGTCGAAAAGGCGTCTGTCATGCTCCTTTTTATTTGTGATTGCCCTCAATTAGCCCTGTGATATAGGGATTTCTATTGTTCCCTTGGATGTCAATATGTTAGTAGCACTATTTTGGCAGTTTGTCGAAAAAAATTTCTTCGGTGTGCTTTGTTTTGACAAAAAAAGCGGTTCTTTTTCGCTAGAATGGGCATATGGAGGGACGCGTATGGAAAAAACAGAAATTACTTTAGAATATACAGAAGCACCCATTGGGCGAATGATTTTGCCGAAAAAAGTACCAAAGGCTCGTTTTCCGTGGCAAATCTTGATAGAGGGCGTTGCCTTTGCGGGGATTGGCTTTCTCTGGGGCAGGCTGGAGCTGCTTTCGGTGCTGCACCCCATGGGGATGGCATATTTATCTGCATTTTTTGGAGAAGGGCTTTTATTCTGGTGCGTGGGGCTTGGTGTTGGCTTGGGTGCTCTTGGTACAGAACCGTTGAAAGCAGGTGCGGGCTTGGCGGCAGCCATAGCCATCCAACTGACGATGGGACGCTTTGTGCTGCGGGAGGAGATAGGGAAAAAGGCACTTCTGGGCAGCTTTGCTGCGGTATTGGCAGGTATCTTCTTTGCCATCAGCCGACAGGGGCTAGGCTTCTATTTTGCGGTGGCGGCGATGGAAAGCAGTTTGACACTGGTGCTGAGCTATTTGCTACAAAAAAGCATCAGTCTGCTTCTGGAGAAAAAGAAATATTTTGTTCTGACACGGGAGGAGATGATTTCTTTTGTGCTGCTACTGGGCGGCGTACTGGCAGGGCTGCGGAACGGAGGCATTTTGGAAGAATGGCTTTTGCCCATAGGGGCATCGTTTTTTCTGCTGCTGGCGGCAAGACAGGAGGGCATCGGCGGCGGTGCGGCGGCAGGAATGTTTCTTGGGCTGATGCTGCTGTTGTGCGGCGGTCTGGAGCTGAGTATTTTTGTTGCTCTTTCCTTAGGCGGGTTGACGGCGGGCTGTCTGCGGGATTTCGGACGGCTGCCTTCTGCCCTTGCAATGGTGATGATTCCCAGCATTTTTCTGTATTACATAGCTTCTGCGGAGATATTGCGGGGCTGGAGCGGCGGGCTTTTGGCCGGGGCGATATTGTTTGTATTGATACCGTCGCCGCTGCTTTCCCGCTTGAGTGGCATCAGAGAGCGGGAGAGTGCAGCAGATCGTTATGCCAAAATGAAGATACTGACAGAAAAACGGCTGACAGATTGTGCGGTGGCTTTTCGGGCGTTGGCGGGAAGCCTGCGGCGGAAACAGACAGAAAAGCAGAAGTTGTCCCAGCTTGTGGATAGTATTGCAGGAAAAGCCTGTCAGGGCTGTGGGTTGGCACATTATTGCTGGGAGGAGGAGCTGTATCGTACTTACAGCATGACATGTTCTGCGTTGTCCGCCTGTGAAGCCAAGGGGCAGCTGTCTGCGGCGGCTTTGCCGGAGAGCTTTCGGGAAACTTGTCCCCGCTTGGATGTCTTTGCGGATACGGTCAATCATGTCTATGATTTGTATTGCAGAGATCGCCTCTGGCATAGCCGTTTGGCGGAATGCCGTGGGCTGGTGGGGCAGCAGATGGAGGCGGTAGGCAGCATTATAGAGCGGTTATCGGGGCAGCTGGAGCCGAATATCATTTTTCTGGAGGGAGCGGAGGAGCAGCTTGCGGCAGGGCTGAAGAAAATGGGGCTGCATCCCCAAAAGATTCTTGTGACCGAGGAGCAAAATGGCAGCAGACGGCAGGTGCGGATTACCCTGCCTGCCTGCGGAGGAAAGGGCGTCTGTCGGGATAAGATATTGCCGTTGGTACGGAAAACCCTGAATTGTCCGATGGTGCTACGGGAAGAAAGCACTTGCTCTGTAGATACAGAGGGACGAATGTGTAGCCTGCATTTTCAAGAGGAGCCGCTTTTTGTCATGACTACAGCAACAGCATTTTTCCCTGCGGAAGAGGGGAAACCCACGGGAGATGCGGCGGCATTTCTGCAAACGGAGAGAGGTCATGCGCTGCTTGCGCTTTCTGATGGGATGGGGACGGGAGAGAAAGCGGCGGTGGAAAGCCGTATGGCGATTGAGCTGTTGGAGCAGTTCACAGAGGCGGGCTTTGACCGTTCCCTTTCGGTGGATATGATCAATTCTGCCTTGCTGCTGGGGCGGGGAGAGGATGCCTATGCAACGCTGGATATTTGTGATATTGACCTATTCAGCGGGCAGGGGGAATTTGTGAAGCTGGGGGCAGCAGCTTCTTTTTTATGGCGGAACGGACGCATTCTTTCTTTGCGTACAACAACTTTGCCGGCAGGCATATTGCAGCAGGTAATGCCTCAGTATCATTCTTTGCAGCTGAAGGATGGCGATATGCTGTTTCTTGTGACCGATGGGATAACGGATGCACTGGGCGGAGAGGAAGAAACAGCCCTCTGGCTGAAGAAAAAGTTACTTGCATTTCCGGTTGCAAACCCGCAGGATGCGGCAGATTATATTTTGCAGGAAGCAAAAAAAGACAGAAAAAATGAACATAGAGATGATATGACGGTGCTGGCGGGCAGATTTTGGCGAAAGCAGCGTTAAGCAGAAGCGGTTGCGTATTTTTCCGTTTTCGTGTAAAGTGAGAACAAAAGCAGGAGAGGATGGATACGGATGCGGAAGAAAGCAAGAGCGACCATAGAACAATTTTATATGCTGCCCCATGGGGCGAAGGTGGTTGTGGGCTTTTCCGGCGGAGCCGATTCTGTGGCACTGCTGCATTTTCTGGCGTCTATGCGGGAGGAATTTCAATGGGAGCTGTCTGCACTCCATGTGCATCATGGACTGCGGGGTGCAGAGGCGGATGCGGATGCTGCCTTTGCGACGGCATTTGCTGCCACTCTGGGGATTTCCTGTGCCGTAAAAAGAGTGGATGTGCGGGCAGAGAGCAGGGAACGCCGTATGGGCGAGGAGGAGTGCGGGCGACTTCTACGCTATGGGATGCTGCAGGAAGAAGCCGGAACGGAGGGTTGGATCGTGGTTGCCCATCACCAGAAGGATCAGGCGGAAACGCTGCTGATGCGGCTTTGCCGTGGAACAGGGCTGACGGGGCTTACTGCCATGTCGCCTGTGCGGGACAAGCTATGCCGCCCCCTGTTATTTTGCACACGGAAAGAGATAGAAGATTATTGCAAAGAAAATTACCTTGTCTGGCGGGAGGATTCTTCCAATAGCGAGGAGAAATATACAAGAAATAAACTGCGCCATCGGGTAATCCCGGCGCTGGAGGAAATCAATTCGTCGGCGGTGGCACATATTGCCGAAACAGCAGCCCTGCTTTCCAAAGAGGAGGACTATCTGGAGCGAGAGGCGGCTCGTTTTTATGAAGTGGTACGGCTGGATGGGACTGCGGGAGAGGTCTGTCTGCACAGAAAAAAGCTGCAGGAATTGCATCCTGCTATGAAACGGCGGGTATTGCGAAAGGCGTTGTCTGTTTTTATGCAGACGGATATTGGACAGGCGCAGATCGTGGCATTGGAAGAACTGCTGGAAAAGGAAACGGGAAAAAGGCGGCATCTTTTGGGCGGTGTGCTGGCGGAAAATCGCTATGAAGCAATGGTGCTGTATCAGGAAAAAGAGGCGCAGGCGGGATTCTGTCTGCCGCTGTCGGTTGGAGAAAGTGTTTTTGTTGCCGAGGCGGGGCTCCATATTATGCTATGGGTCAGTGAAGAAATGACGGATGTGCGTTCAGATGGAACAGAAGCGGTGTTCGATTATGATACAATAAATGGGGCTATGTTCTGTCGCACCAGAAAGACGGGGGATTTCATTCGCCTGCGGCAGGGGCGGAAAAAGCTGAAGGATATTTTTATTGACGAGAAGATTCCCAGAGCAGAGAGAGAGAGGATTCCGCTCATTGTTATGGGGGATGAGGTGCTGTGGATACCCTTTCTTCGCATTTCAACGAGCTATGCTGTGACAGAGAAAACAAAGCGGTTTTTGCATATCCGGATAAAGCAGGAGAAATAAAAAGGGGAGAAACCATACACCAATGGCTTTTTCTGATAAAAAGCGGAGATACATAAAAATATCTGTACGAAAATCCTTGCTTATGATACAATAGTCGAAAATATGTCTAGGTATCCAGGTGCGGAGGGGAAAACATGAAAGAAAGAGTAGAAGTAATGCTGACGGCAGAACAGATCGACAAAAGACTGGAGGAGCTGGCAGAGGAATTATATCAGGCATTTGGCGATGAACAGGTGGAAATGGTCTGTACGCTGAAGGGTGCGGTAGTGGCAACCACAGATTTGGCGAAAAAGATGAAAATGCCTGTGACGCTGAACTTTATGAGCGTTTCCAGCTATGGGGATGATACGGTATCCTCTGGAAATATCAATGTAAAGATGGATTTGGATGAGGATATCAAGGGAAAGAATGTGCTGATCGTAGAGGATATTATTGATACAGGAAGAACCCTGAAAAAGCTGAAAGAGCTTTTGGAGTTCAGAGGACCGAAATCACTGAAGATCGTAACATTGCTGGACAAGCCGGAGCGTCGTGTGGTAGACATCAAAGGAGATTTTACGGGCTTTACCATTCCCGATGCCTTTGTGGTGGGCTATGGCTTGGATTATGCGCAGAAATACAGAAATCTGCCTTATGTAGGCGTTCTGCATTTTGATGAAGATTGATAGAACAAGGAAGAAAGATCCACAGGGGACATTGAGCCGCCTGTGGATTTTTATTGCTCTATAAGAAATTTCGTTTCTTATAGAGCAAAAACCCTCCGGGGGATCGCACTGCGGCGGCAAGGTAGTCAGTCGCAAGCGACACCGCCGCAGGCGGAGAAGCTCGCAAAGCGAGCTTCTTTTTTTACACTGCGGCGGTTTTCGCTTTTTCAGAGAGGAATGTTTTTCAGTTTTGTGGTTTTTTGCGGCTTCTTTCAAAAATCCTGCGTTGCGTTTCCTTTTGAAATATGATAAAATCATATATTGATATGGTCTGGATTCCTGCGGGGAACAGGAAGAAGGACAAATTTTAATGATAAGAGAATAAGGAGGAACGCTCTTGAAGAAATATTTTAGATCCATTGGGCTGTATGCCGTTGTATTTCTTATTATATTGGGTGCGGTTGCATACACAGGCCCCAGCATGATAGGAAGTAAAAATGGCGATGGGACAGCAAAAGAAGCATTTGTATACAGCGATCTGCTGCGGGAGCTGGATGCAAACAATGTATCGTCTGTTGTGGTTTCCAGAAGCACAGAGGTCAGTGATTACGGTCAGGTAGAGGCAACGCTGAAGGATGGCAGCATCATCATTGTGGATGCCCCCAGTATGTCTACCTTGCAGGCGAAGCTGGATGAAAAGGCGGCAGAAAACGGGTTCCGCATGGAAATTGGCAATCTGAAGAAGGAAAGCCTATTTTCCTCTATCTTGCCCAGTATCATCATGTTTGTGCTGATGATCGTTGTATTCTCCTTCCTGTTCAATAGAATGAACGGCGGCGGAGGGAAAATGGCAAACTTCGGAAAAAGCAAGGCGAAAATGAATGTAGAAGGGGAAAATAAAGTTACATTCGATAATGTAGCCGGCTGTGACGAGGAAAAGGCGGAACTGGAAGAACTGGTGCAGTTTTTGAAGGCACCCCAGAAATTTACGGAATTGGGCGCAAGAATCCCCAAGGGTGTCTTGCTGGTAGGCCCTCCGGGTACCGGTAAAACATTGCTGGCAAAGGCGGTAGCCGGTGAGGCAGGCGTACCATTTTTCAGCATTTCCGGTTCTGATTTCGTGGAAATGTTTGTTGGTGTCGGTGCATCCCGTGTTCGCGATTTGTTTGAACAGGCGAAGAAGAATGCCCCCAGCATCGTTTTTATTGATGAAATTGATGCGGTTGGTCGTCGCAGAGGCGCAGGACTTGGCGGCGGACACGATGAAAGGGAGCAGACATTGAATCAGCTGTTGGTTGAAATGGATGGCTTTGGCATCAATGACAGCGTGATTATTATTGCGGCAACAAACCGTGCGGATATTCTGGACCCTGCCCTGCTCAGACCGGGGCGTTTTGACAGACAGGTGTATGTAGGCAGACCGGATGTGAAAGGCAGAGAGGCAATTCTGCGGGTACATTCCAAAGGGAAGCCTCTGGCAGATGAAGTGGATTTGAAGGTGGTTGCCCAGACAACAGCAGGCTTTACCGGAGCGGACCTTGCCAATCTTTTGAACGAGGCTGCATTGCTGACAGCAAGAAACGGCAAAAAGAAAATTGATATGGAGGAAATCCAGCGGGCGCTGATTAAGATTGGCGTTGGTACCGAAAAGAAAACCCGTGTGATCTCCGATAAGGAAAAATATATTACGGCGTACCATGAGGGCGGTCATGCTATTCTTTTTGAGGTACTCAGTGAGTTAGACCCGGTGCATAGCATTTCTATTATACCCACCGGTATGGCAGGGGGCTACACGATGCCTCTGCCCAGTGAGGATAAAATGTATATGACCAAGCTGATGATGGAGCAGGAGATTGTTAGCCTTCTGGGTGGGCGCGCGGCAGAGGAGCTGGTAATTAAGGACATCACGACAGGTGCATCCAATGATATTCAGCGGGCAACGGCTCTGGCAAGAAGCATGGTAACGCAGTATGGTATGAGTGATACACTGGGCCCGATCCAGTTCGGCGGCAGCGGCAATGAGGTATTCATTGGCAGAGATTGGGGACAGGAAAGAAATTACGGCGAAAATGTGGCGACAATTATCGACCAGGAAGTAAACCGTATTGTAACAGGCGCTTATCAGGAGGCAAAACGAATCCTGAAAGAAAATATGGAAATACTCCACGCAACGGCGAAGCTGCTGGTGGAAAAAGAAAAAGTTACAGGGGATGAATTCCGTACACTGTTCGATCAGAAAGTGCGTAATGAAATTTTGGGCATCGAAAATGAAGTGGATACGGAAGGAACAGAAGACGCCGCAGAAGCAGTGGAAGGTACTGTAGAATAAGGCGGCAATCAGAGAGGAGAAATGAACATGGATTTCAGCAACATCGTACCCGGCATGACCTTTGAAAAAGAATTTATTGTAGAAGAAGGTGATACAGCAGTACATTTCGGCAATGACAGAGTGCCTGTATTTGCATCTCCCAGAATGATTGCGTGGATTGAAGGCACAGCAATCGGTACAGTAGCACCTTTCCTGCCCGAAGGCTGGGAAACAGTAGGTACATCCTTTAACCTGATGCACATGGCAGCAACACCCGTGGGCATGAAAGTTCGTATTGTGGCAGAGGTGACAGAAGTGAAAGGCAAGCTGCTGACATACGCCATCAAAGCATACGATGAAGTAGATAAAATCTGTGAAGGTACGCATGGCCGTGCGATTATCGAACTGGGCAAATTCCTGAGCAAGGTAAATGCAAAAGGCAATAAATAAGAATCCGAAAAAAAGCCCCGTTATACGGGGCTTTTTTTACTCTATAAGAAATTTTGTTTCTTATAGAGTAAAAACCCTCCGGGGGATCGCACTGCGGCGGCAAGGTAATCAGTCGCAAGCGACACCGCCGCAGGCGGAGTATTTCGTCAAGCGAAATACTTTTTTTACCGTAAGAAAAACCATTTTGCATAATAGAAGGAGGAATCTCTGTGCGGTATGGAAAAGAAGCATTGGAAAGTGCGATTCAAACGAAAAGAATAGGGAAACCTCTATATTTTTATTCCGAAACGGACAGCACCAATGAGCGGATTAGCGTGCTGGCACGAGAAGGAGCGCCGGAGGGCACTCTTGCAGTGGCGGAAAGGCAGACAGCAGGCCGCGGCAGAAGGGGAAGGGCTTGGGATGCACCGAAGGACAGCGGTATCTGGATGAGTCTGCTGCTTCGTCCGCCTGTTTTACCGCAAAGAGCGTCTGTGCTGACCTTATTGGCAGGGCTTGCACTGGCGGAAGCCATTGAGGAAGAAGCGGAGGTATCTGTAGGAATTAAATGGCCCAATGACCTGCAGCTGAACGGAAGAAAGCTGGCAGGCATCCTGACGGAAATGGATTGTGATATGGAATCCATCCGCTCTGTTACGGTAGGAATGGGTATCAATGTGAATACCGCCAGCTTTCCGGAGGAGCTGCGTGATATTGCAACCTCTCTATATCTGGAAACAGGCAGAGAACAGGACAGAACTGCACTTCTGGCAAAGATGCTGCAGCGGTTTGAGGCGTTGTATGAGGCTTTTCTGGCAGAGGGCGGCAGCTTTGCACCGTTTCGGGAGCGGTATTGCAAAAAATGTCTGAACATCGGCAGGGAAGTGCGGGTGATCGGCAGAGAATCCTATTTTGCAACAGCGTTGGATATTACCCCCGATGGGGAATTGATTGTAAAACGAAAGGATAACGGAGCGGAAGAAGTGATTTTTTCCGGTGAGGTGTCTATTCGGGGAGAGGAGTAGAGAAAATGGCAAAAAAGGTTCTGGCAGCAGCCAACAATAAAGAACAGAAATATTTTATGGAGGAGGAATTTCGGTTTTTACCCGATGCCATCAAGGAGGATTTGAAAACGATCTGTATCAGAATGGCGGAAAAGCTGAATTGCACTTTTGTAGTGGGTTTTGATGAAAATGGAGATGTGTATTTTGAAACAGTACGCCACGAGGGCGATTTCGACTTTGATGAAATCGGGGCAGAGCTGGAGATCAAGCGGCTGCAGAAAGAGGAACTGGAGTTGTTCCGTGCGATGGAGCTGTGGTATGTGATTTTCTTTACAAAAGAAGGAGAGCTGGCAAAGCAGGAGCTGATGAAGCGAGCTGCAGCAGAGGGAAAAAGCCTGTAAGAAGGTGCCAAAAAACAGAAAAAAATATTGTAATCTTTCCATTTCTTGTTATAATGAATGTGATTGCGTAGGAATGGCGGAAAATAGGGGAAGGCTAGCATGACCCACAGGTGTGGGCAGGCATATGCCATCCTTTCCAAAAGGAAGACGCAGCAGACAGTATAAATTTCATCTTATATCTAGTAGCTTCTGCCATGCTCGAAGATCGCACAGGGAAGAGGCGAAGGGTAGAATGAGAATGAAAGGAGTTATTTCAAATGAGTGAAACAGTAACAACGCGGGCAGAAACAAAGACGGTTGGCAGCAAGCGTAAAAGTGTAAAGGATCTGACAACCCTGGGACTTTTGACAGGAATCCTTCTGGTAATGAGCTTTACGCCTTTGGGATATTTCCATACATTAGGGGTGGATATTTCCTTGATGATGATTCCGGTTGCGATTGGTGCAATGATTATGGGGCCGAAGGCAGGTGCATGGTTGGGCTTTATTTTTGGTGCAACCAGCTTTTATCAGGCGATTGCCGGCACTTCTGTATTCAGTGCAACGCTCTTTAACATCAGCCCCTTTGGAACCTTTCTTCTGTGTATTCCGACCAGAATTTTAATGGGCTTTTTGACAGGGGTAATTTTCCTGCTCGTGCAGAAGCTGGACAGGCGGAAAACAGTATGTTATTTTATCGGCGGCTTTTTTGCGGCATTTCTGAATACGCTGTTTTTCATGAGCGCGCTGATTTTGCTATTCTGGAATACAGAGTATATCCAGGGCTTCAATCAGGTTTTTGGCAATGTAAATCCCTTTGTGTTTGTGGTGATGTTTGTCGGTGTCAATGGTGCGCTGGAAATGCCTGCAAGTTGTCTGGCGGGCGGCGTAGTTTCCAAGGCTGTCAGCAGAACCCTTTATAAAAAGGTGATATAAGGCTTTTATACTGCATTTTGCAGACATACATAGAATAAGAAGGACAAGCGGCGTGGGATATTCGTTCTGCGCCGTTGTTTATCATTTTAGTCATTCCGAATAGGAGAAAAAATCATGTTACTGGTAATTGATGTAGGCAATACAAATATGGTGTTTGGTGTATTTGACGGAGCAAGATTGATCGCAAACTGGCGTCTTTCTACGCAAAGCGGGCGTACAGCCGATGAAACAGGGCTGATGATTCGCAACCTATTTCAATACTCCGATGTTTCCGTGGACGAAATAGAAGCAGTCATTGTTTCTTCCGTTGTGCCCCATGTGATGTACTCTACACTGAATGGCATTAAAAAATTTTTGAAGCAGAACCCTATTGTAGTACGGGCTGGAATCAAAACAGGCATCAATCTGCGGATGGAGAATCCGAAGGAAATGGGAACGGATCGTATTGTAAATTTGGTGGCAGCCTATGAGATTTACGGCGGACCTGCTATCGTTGTGGATTACAGCACGGCAACAACTTTTGATGTGGTCAGTGAAAAGGGCGAATTTTTGACTGGCATTACGGCACCGGGGCTGCAGACCTGTGCGGATGCACTCTATCAGAAAGCGGCAAATCTTCCTAAATTTGAAATTATTAGTACCGGAAGTGTTATGACAAAAAATACAGTGGAAAGTATGCAGGCGGGGCTGGTATTTGGGCATATTGGTGAAGCGAAATATATTATTGAAGAGATACGGAAGCACTTTGCTTGTCCGGATATGAAGGTAATTGCTACAGGAGGTCTGGCACGGGTAATCCATGAGGAAGCAGACGGTATTTTTGATGTATATGATCCCGTTCTGGCGCTGCAAGGGCTGCGACTGATCTATGAGAAGAACAAGGGGCGTCGTTAATTTGGGAGGAAAGAGAAAAATGCTTCTGGTAATTGATGTTGGCAATACCAATTTTGTTTTAGGATTATATGATGGAGAAGAACTGATAAACTGTTGGAGAATGACCTCTGGCGGCAATCGCACAGCCGATGAAACGGGAATGTTTATTCATGGCTTATTCGATGCGGCGGGTATTGCGCCGGATGCAGTGGAAGCGGCAATCATTTCCTCTGTGGTGCCGGATATTATGTATTCTCTGACACAGGGTATCCGTAGATATTTGCATATTGAGCCTATGATTGTCAATGTGGGCATGAAAACGGGGATCGTTGTGAAGCGGGATGATCCGAAGTCGGTAGGTGCAGACCGTATTGTGGATATGGTGGCGGCAAATGAGATATATGGTGGTCCTGCTATCGTGATTGACTACGGCACGGCAAATACCTTTGATGTGATCAATGAGAAAAGTGAATTTATTACTGGCTTTATTACGCCGGGGATAGCATCCTGCGCCGATGCGATTTATCAGAAAGCGGCTCAGCTGCCAAAGATTGAAATTAAGACACCAAAGTCTATTGTTGCAAAGAATACGGTGGATAGCCTACAGGCAGGCTTGGTGCTGGGGCATATTGGACAGACGAAATATATCATCGAGGAGATGAAAAAGCAGTTGAATTTGCCGCATATGAAAGTGATTGCTACAGGGGGCTTGGCGAAGGTCATTGATCCGAAAGGCGAGATATTTGATGTGCTGGACCCTGTGCTGACGCTAAAAGGATTGCGCATTTTGTATGAAAAAAATAAATAAATAACCAAAAGAGTAGGGAACCTTTTTTCACTCTATAAGAAATTTCGTTTCTTATAGAGCAAAAACCCTCCGGGGGATCGCACTGCGGCGGCAAGGTAGTCAGTCGCAAGCGACACCGCCGCAGGCGGAGCATTTCGTCAAGCGAAATGCTTTTTTATAGATGCCGTCCGAAATACAGAGGAATAGAGGGCGACACCGACAAGAAGGGAGAATAGAATGAAAATCGGCAATTTGGAACTGGAAAACAATGTATTTCTTGCACCTATGGCAGGTGTGACAGATTTACCCTTTCGTCTTTTATGCAAGGAAATGGGATGCGGTTTGGTTTATTCCGAAATGGTCAGCGCTAAAGGAATATTATATGATAATAAGAATACAACGGAATTGCTGGAAATCGATCCAAAAGAGCGGCCTGTGGCTGTGCAGCTGTTTGGGTCAGATCCGGAAATATTGGGGGCTATGGCAAAAAAGATTGAACATTATCCCATTGATCTGATTGATGTGAATATGGGGTGTCCGGCACCGAAAATCGTTAAGAATGGAGAAGGCTCCTGCTTGATGAAAACACCGGAGCTGGTGGGACGAATTGTCAGATCGCTGGTGGAAAGTCAGAAGAAGCCGGTCACGATTAAATTCCGTAAGGGCTTTGACGATAACCATGTGAATGCAGTAGAAATTGCAAAGATTGCGGAGGCCAATGGTGCGTCGGCAGTGGCGGTTCATGGTAGAACAAGGGAACAGTATTACAGCGGAAAGGCAGACTGGGATATTATCAAGGCAGTAAAGGCGGCAGTGGATATTCCTGTGATTGGGAATGGAGATGTATTTACGCCGCAGGATGCAAAGAATCTGTTGGAGCATACAGGCTGCGATGCCATCATGGTTGGGCGTGGTGCCCAGGGAAATCCGTGGATATTTAGGCGGATTTTGCATTATCTGGAAAACGGAGAGCTTCTTCCTGAGCCGGATGCGATGGAGCGCGTGGAAAAAGCACTGCGCCATGCGCGGATGCTGATGGAGTATAAAGGAGAATATATTGGAATCAGAGAAATGCGAAAACATATGGCGTGGTATATGAAAGGGTTGCCGGGTGTGGCGGAGCTGAGAGGCAAATTAAACCATGCGGAAAATCTGGAGCAGCTGGAGGTGCTTTTAAGAGATTATCTGGCGCACCACTAAAAGAGCAAAAGCAGAAAGGAGAAAGGAACTATGAAAAAAATGAAATGGATGACACTGCTTCTGGCAGCGACAATGTTGGCGGGCTGTGGTAGTAGCGAGGAACCTACGCAGGCGGAAGTGAAGCAGGATGTGCAGGTGCAGGAGGAGTTGGATGAGCAGTCTGCAATGGGGGAGAAATACGCACCCCAGATTTCTGCATATCGTACTGCTTTGGCAGAAAAATGGGATATGGATGAATATTTTGCACGGGATATGTCTCCGCTGGCAGTGTATTATTATGATAATAATGGGCTGGAAAATGTGGGGTATACAATGTTGGATTTGAATAATGATGGCGGACAGGAGCTATTGATTGGTGCGATTTCAAGTGCAGATGCAGATCCCGTTCTTTTGGAGCTTTGGACGCTGGACGCAAATCAGGAACCGGTGAAGCTGCTGACAAGCTATGAAAGAAACAGATACTATCTGCAGCAGCACGAAGAAGGCGTTTATATGCTGGAAAATCAGGGCTCAAATGGGGCGGCAAATTTTGCACACCATTATTATACAGTGGAAAATGGCGCGTTGAAGGTGCAGCAGGCGATTATATTTGATGCGATTGCCGATGAGGAGAACCCTTGGTTTATGGCTTATGATGATGATTGGGATACTTCCAATGATACACCTATTGATGAAGAAACGGCAATGGGCATTATTGAAGCAAATGCCAATATGACTATCGTACCGCCCTTTATCCCTTTTTCTGAATAAGACATTGCAATAAAAGGAGCAGCGAATGGAAAAGATTCGCTGCTCTTTTTATTACTGTATATCAACAACTTCGTAGCCTGCGTCTGTGATAACCTTTATCAATGCTTCGTCGCTGATTTCTTTGGACAGTTCTACTGCGGCGGATTTATCCTCCAGAGATACTGTTGCGGTTACACCGTCCATTTCATTCAAAGCCTTGTCTACTCTGCCTGTGCAGTGGTGGCACATCATGCCTTCGATTTTTAATACCTTTTTCATAAGAATTTCCTCCTCATTTATAATGCTTTCCGTTGATGGTATATCCTGAGCCGTATTTGCGGCGATATATTTTTGATGGAAGGGCTTGAATAATTTTAGCCGCAGTGCATTGCTTACCACGAAGAAGGAGCTGCAGCTCATGGCGGCTGCGGCAAACATCGGACTCAGCCTCCAGCCAAAAGAGCTGTAGAACAGACCGGCTGCCAAAGGGATGCCGCATACATTATAGAAGAATGCCCAAAAGAGATTTTGTTTAATATTTCTGATGGTAGCATGGCTTAGCCCTATGGCGGCTGCGGCATCCATCAGATCGCTTTTCATCAGTATAATATCGGCGGATTCCATGGCAATATCTGTGCCTGCGCCGATAGCAATGCCGACATCGGCTCTTGCCAAGGCTGGTGCATCGTTGATGCCGTCGCCGATCATAGCCACTTTTTTCCCGCTTTCCTGTAGTCGACGGATTTCCGCCTCCTTATCCTGTGGCAGAACCTCTGCGATGGTATGAATATCCAGTACTTTGGCAATGGCATTTGCAGTGCGTTTATTATCCCCGGTCAGCATGATGACATCAATGCCCATTTTATGAAAGGTATCGACAGCCTCTTTGCTGGTAGGTTTCAAAGTATCTGCTAAGCCAAGGATACCAAGGAATTTTTCGCCTTCTGCAAAAAACAGGGGCGTTTTTCCTTCTTCAGCTAGCTGGGCAGCTTTTTCTGCAAAGCCTTGCAGGTCGATATTTCTTTCCTGCATCATTTTCAGATTACCGCCGAGGATATGCTTGCCGTTTACATCGGCTTCAATACCCTGTCCTGCGGTGGCGGTCAGATTTTCTGCATTCAGCAGAGAGATTTCTTTTTCTTCGGCGTGCTTTCGGATGGCTTCTGCCAGAGGGTGCTCGGACAACGCCTCAAGGGAGGCTGCCATACGCAGAAAGGGATTTCGCAGCACACCGGGAGCGGGCGATACATCTGTTACAATGGGATGTCCTTCCGTCAGTGTGCCTGTTTTATCCAATACAACGGTGTTGACTTTATGTGCAATTTCCAGAGCCTCTGCGGATTTTACCAGAATACCCAATTCCGCCCCCTTTCCTGTGCCGACCATGATGGCAGTCGGTGTTGCCAGACCTAATGCACAAGGGCAGGAGATGACCAGAACGGCAATGCCGATGGAAAGGGCAAAGGAGAAGGATTGCCCCACAAGCATCCATATCACCGTTGCGATCACGGCGATAGTGATGACGATGGGAACAAAAATGCCGCTGACAGTATCCGCCAGCTTGGCAATAGGTGCCTTGGAGGCACTGGCCTCTACCACCAGATTGATGATTTGGGATAATGTGGTGTCGCTGCCGATGCGGGTGACTTCTATCTTGAAGAAGCCGGCTTTATTTACAGTTGCGCCGATGACCATATCGCCGACCTGTTTATCGACGGGGATGGCTTCCCCTGTGATGGCACTTTCGTCCACAGCAGAGAAGCCTTCTATTATTTTGCCGTCTGCGGGAATGGACTGCCCAGGGCGTACGACAACAACATCTCCCACAGCGACCTGTGCCACGGGGATTTCCAGTTCTTTGCCATTGCGGAGAACGGTAGCCATTTTGGGTGCTAGATCCATCAGCTTGCTGATGGCTTCGGAGGTCTTGTCTTTGGAGCGGGCTTCCATATATTTCCCTACGGTAATGAGGGCTAAAATCATAGCTGCCCCTTCCAGATATAGTTCCATGCTATAGTGGTGAGCCATTTTCAGATTGCCGCGGCCCAGATGATAGCCAATGGCATAAATGGCGAAGATGCTGTAAATATAGGATGCGGCAGAGCCGAGGGCGACCAGAGAGTCCATATTCGGCACTCTGTTATGCAGTGCCTGAAAACCAACCAGAAAGAATTTTTTATTGATGATAAGGACGGGTGTTGCCAGTGCCAGCTGTGTCAGAGCGAAAAGCATAATATTTTCATCTCCGCTCAGGATGTCGGGCAGGGGAGCACCTATCATATGTCCCATAGAAATATAGAATAGGGGGATGAGGAAGCAGAAGGAGGAAATCAGGCGGGTTTTCATGATACGCATTTCTTCCTGTGCGATATTTTTAGGTGCTTTCGTTGAACTGCTGTTTTCTTCGCTCTGCAAGGATGCACCATAGCCGCCATTTTTTACGGCTTGTATGATGTTATCTGCGGTGAGGACAGCTTCATCATATTCCACCAGCATATGATTTTGCAAAAGATTGACACTGACAGTTTCGATGCCTTCTAGCTTGCGCACGGCTTTTTCTATATGCGCAGAGCAGGCAGAGCAGGTCATACCTGTTATATCAAATTTTTGTTTCAAAGAGGAGCACCTCCGTTTTTTCGTGAATTGTGCGGTGTTGCCTAGAGTATAGCCCTTTTTGGAATAGCAGTCAACGGACTACGATGCGATTTTTCCTGCGAAAGAGATGTGGGTAGGCGAGAAATCGGATTTCTTATAGTAAAAAAGCCTTAGGCATCGGAGAGCCTAAGGCTTTATCATTTTTATTGCAAAATATATACGGGGACATTTCTTACGCCCCAGCCATATGCTTCGCTTTTTGTTGCATAGCATACATCAATACGATTGCCCTTGATTGCACCGCCGGTATCCTCTGCTGTTGCAACACCATAACCGGGAATATACACTCTTGTACCAAAAGGAATTACACTGGGATCTACAGCGATAACGCCTTTCTTTGCTGTGGTGCCCGTAGCAGTAATGCCATTGCATCCAGGGTCATAAGGGGTATATGCCGTTACTTTTGCGCTAAGTTGCTTGGTATAGGCGTGACCATCGATGATGCCTGTTGTACCAAATTCAACGATTTTATCTTGTGCGGGAGTAGAAACTTTCTCTTCGATAAAAGAGGAAGAAACTTTTTTTCCGCCATGATAGATTTCTTTGCTAATTACAGAAGAAACACCATCCGTACCTTCCTGTATTACTACGGATGTACCGATTTGTAGGTTCGTAGTGGGGCGTTCAATGGTTTCAAAGGGAATAATCTTTGTTTCCGCTACGATTTTTTCTGTAACCGATGTCAGAGAAATAGTCATCATCGCTTCGATGGGATCACTTTCTGCTGCATCGTTCAAGATATAGTCTGTGTTCAGTGTATCATTCAGATCTTCCAGCACTTCGCCGATGGTAGATTTGTCGGTATTTACCATTCTAGGTGCGCCATCTACACTGATGACAACAGATTTCATATTTGTTTTGCTGTAAGCAGATGCTGTTCCGCAGCCGATTACCAATATAAATACTACGATTGCAAGAACTCTAAGATGTGTTTTCATTTTTACCTCCTTGAACGAGCCGTACTGCTGTATGTGGGATAGCAGGGGATTTCGTTCTTTGTCGTTATTATATGATGACATTCTTATGTCTTTTTCCGTCCGTGAATGGGGGACGGTCGGTCGTATTTACACGGGGAGTCGTCACTTCCGCATAATTGTTTACGCCTGTATTTTGGGATTGTCGTATGAAAGCCTGTCATTCGTAAGAATACATCTTACCCATGCCATTAAGTTTTCAAATGTCTGTCCAGAAATGCAAGATTGCATTTATTTCGTGGTCAGCCGTTAGAAAACGCTTTCATACGCAAGAAAAGATATACCGTTTCTGATATATCTTTACTCTCGCCACGATGGATATATTAACACATTTGTAACAATTACGCAACCTTTTTTAAAATCTTGGGAGCATTTTTCGAAAAACTGGATACAAAAAACTTTGTATAGGGCTATTTGTTACCTTAAAAATATGCTCTCTGCATTTTTTTTGGTGATTTCGGCTACTATTTCCTCTGTTACGCCTTTGATTTCGGCGATTTTTTTTACGACATATTTCAAGTTGCTGGAGTCATTTCGTTTTCCGCGATTGGGTGCGGGGGAGAGATAGGGGCAGTCGGTTTCGATGACGATGCTTTCCAGAGGAATTGCCTCTACGACCTCTACCAGCTTTTTGGCGTTTGGGAAAGTCACTACGCCACCAATGCCGATATGGAAGCCCATTTTTACATATTCCTTTGCCATTTCCGCAGAGCCAGAATAGCAGTGGATGGAGCCGCGGCGCACCTTAGAGCGTGAAATAATATCGAAGGTATCTTGCGATGCTTCTCTTGAATGAATCACAACGGGAAGACCGGTTTCCTCCGCAAGGCGAAGTTGCTGGATAAACCAGAAGCGTTGATATTCTCTGGGATGGGTGTCGTAATGATAGTCCAGACCGATTTCGCCGATGGCAACTACTTTTTCGTGCTCGCTTAGTTTTCTCAGCTTATCAATGGTTTGGGAGGACATATCGTAGAGCTCATGAGGGTGTACGCCAACGGCAGCGTAGATATAGTCATATTTGTCTGCCATGCGAACGCTCATTTCAGAGCTTTTCACATCGCAGCCGATATTGATGATATGGCTGACCCCGCAAGCAGGGAGAAGCTCCCCAAGGAGCTCCTCTCTATCCTGCTTGAATCTGCGATCATCATAATGTGCGTGAGATTCAAAATATTCCATGATGACCTCCAATTAGCTGATTGCGCTGCCGCTTTCAAAGTTTTCATCTAGTGTTGTCAGAATGGACAGTTTACCGTCGCTATCCTCTGCGCATAGGATCATGCCGTAGCTCATTTCGCCCATCATTTTTCTGGGAGCGAGATTATAAGCTACCACAACGCGCTTGCCAACCAGTTCGCCGGGGGCGTAAGAGCCTTTGATGCCGGAAAAGATTACTCTTTCTTCTTCGCCGAATCTGACTACATTTCTCAGTAGCTTTTTAGATTTGGGTACTTCGTTGGATTCAATCACTTCGCCCACCTTAAGCTGCACCTTGCAGAAGTCGTCGATGGAGATTTCTGTGGGATATTCCGGTTCTTCGTGACCTTTTGCTTCTTCTTTTTTGGGTTCTTCTTTTTTAGGCTGGTTTGCGATGGATGTTGCCTGAGAGGCTTTGATTGCTTCTTCCAGCGCTTCCAGTTCTTTTTTCATATCAATACGAGGGAACAGTGTTTCGCCCTTCTGAACAGACAGTTCTGCAGGCAGGATGCCCCATGTTTTTGTTGTTTCCCATTCGGTTGCTTCTGCGGGGATATTCAGCTGCTCCCAGATTTTAGCAGGCGTCAGAGGCATAAAGGGCTGGATCAGGATAGAAACGATGCGGATGGATTCTGCAATGTTATACAGTGCATTTGCGAGCTCGCCTTTTTTCGCTTCGTTTTTGCACAGAACCCAAGGCTGTGTTTCGTCGATATATTTGTTTGTTCTGCGAATCAGATTCCAGATTTCAATTAAAGCATCGGAGAACAGCATATTGTCCATTTTTTCTTCTACAACGGGAATTGCGGATGCTGCCATTGCTTTTAGGTCTGCATCAAATTCGGATTCCGCTCTGTCTGCGGGCAGTGTGCCGCCGAAGTATTTTTCGATCATACCACAGGTTCTGGAAACCAGATTGCCCAGATCGTTTGCCAAATCAGAGTTAATTCTCTGAATCAGTGCTTCGTTTGTGAAGTTGCCATCCTGACCGAAAGCGATTTCTCTCAGCAGGAAGTAACGGATAGCGTCAACGCCGTATTTTTCACACAGAACAACGGGATCAACAACATTGCCAACGGACTTGGACATTTTGCCGCCGTTGATTACCAGCCAGCCATGGCCAAATACTTTCTTCGGCAGAGGCATATCCATAGCCATCAGCATTGCGGGCCAGATGATTGCGTGGAAACGAACAATTTCCTTACCTACCACATGAACATCTGCGGGCCAGTATTTCTGATAGTCTTCATCGTGGTCTGTACCCCAGCCCATAGCTGTTATATAGTTGGATAGTGCATCGATCCATACATATACGATGTGACCAGGATCGAAGTCAACCGGTACGCCCCATTTGAAGGAGGTGCGGGAAACACAAAGATCTTCCAGGCCGGGCTTTAGGAAGTTGGCAATCATTTCGTTCTGGCGTGTATTGGGCTGTAGGAATTCGGGGTTTTCTTCATAGTATTTGATGATCCTGTCGCCGTATTTGGACAGCTTGAAGAAATAGCTTTCTTCTTTCAGCAGTTCTACATCACGGCCGCAGTCGGGGCATTTGCCGTCCTTCAGCTGTGTTTCTGTGAAGAAGGATTCACAGGGGGTGCAGTACCAGCCTTCGTAGGAGGATTTATAGATGTCGCCTTTTTCATATAGAGCTTTGAAAATTTTTTGTACAGCTGCGATGTGGTAATCATCTGTAGTACGGATGAAGCGGTCATAAGAAATTTCCATCAGCTTCCATAGGTCTTTGATACCAGCTACAACTTTGTCTGTGTAAGCCTTGGGCGTCATGCCCTGACCAGAGGCGATTCTTTCGATTTTCTGACCGTGTTCGTCTGTACCTGTCAAGAACATAACATCATAGCCGCGCAGCCTTTTGTAACGAGCCATTGTGTCAGTTGCTACTGTGCAGTAGGAATGACCAATGTGCAGTTTGTCACTGGGGTAGTAAATGGGTGTGGTGATATAGAATTTTTCTTTAGCCACAATAATCTCTCCTTTTTCATTAAAATATAGGTAAAAAATATAGGTAAACCATGAATATGGCTTTCAGCCATACGCATATGTCCTTATGGGTTCACAGTCCTTTGGGCTGTGTATATTTGCGTTGCAATAAAAAAACCGTCCTTTCATAAATGAAAGGACGGACAATGCCGTGTTACCACCTTACTTCGTTTTTCCCTCACGGAAAAAACCTCGGTGAGTAAATAAAATTTACTCTTTCTCTGTAACGGGAGAATCCGTCGCAGCCTAGTGTCAAAAAACCTTCGGTGCGAAGCTCCAAGGCCATCTTCGGTGATTTTTCTGCGCCCCTTTCCAGCATATGGGGGCTCTCTGGTAGCAGAAAGAGATTACCTACTTTCCTTTTCACAGCTGTTTTCCTAATAAAAAGTATTTTACTAACTTTCCCTGTTCCTGTCAACGGATACATGGAAAAATAGAAGGATTTTGGAAAGAAAAAGACCTATTTTGGTAAATAGGCCATATTTTCTCATTTTTTCGCTTTTTCTTTTGCTTTTTTTGATTCTTTTTCCATAGTGCGACTTGCACTGGTAGCGATTTTTTCCATAAAGGTTTTCTTTTTCTTGTTTTCCAGATTCATTCCTGTAATGCCGACAATATACATACCAGCCAAATCAACCTTTACATTTTTCTTTACAGGCAGCACATCGAATACAGGCTTATCACACATCAGTGTAACAATCTGAGGGCCAACTTTTGCACGAACCAGATTGGATTTCTGCATTTTCGCTCTCTTGGGCAGCTGCTCAAAAACAACCTTGGGCAGATTTGTTGTCGAAGGCTTTTCTCGTTTTTTGTCGATTACAAAAATCTGGATGGTAGTGCGGTTTGCATCAATGAAATCCTGTGCTTGGATCATCTGACCCATAGCCTTTCTGTTCATGCGATACAGTACAAAGATGATGATTGCCAAAACGACAACGGTGATAATCAGAATATCAGAAGCGTTCAAAATAGTTCCTCCTTTTATAACAGTACATAAACAACGCTGTTTGCAGTCAAATTTTCATATTTAACTATTTTACCATTGTTTTTGGGTTTAGGGAAGAGTAAAGTTTGATTTTTTTGATTTTTTTCAGAAAAAGGATGCTTGAAACCGCCTTTCGGTAGGGGTATACTGAAAAGAAAAGGGGAAATACTTTATTTTTGATGAAAAACGGGAAGGAGATGTATATAAATGGCAAATCTAGCAAACTGGGTGCTGGTGATTGCTGCGGTTATTTTGATTGGGAATATTATTCTTTCGGGTTTGATTGTGTTCTTTGAGCGCAGAAATCCATCCAGTACATGGGCATGGCTTCTGGTATTACTTTTTGTGCCTGTGCTGGGCTTTGTTATATATATGGTATTCGGGCGGGACAGCCGTCGAGAAAAAATGTTTCTGGAAAAGGAAAAATATGATCGGGCGGTTTACCGAAGTGATGTGGAGTCGGTTCGCAAGAACAGAGAGCAGAAGCAGAGCATCCGCAATAAGGAGCTCCTGCTGGAGCATGAAAATCTGGCAGACCTTGCACATCTGCACATGAACAGCGGTAGCTGGCTTACCTTTAATAATAAACTGGATTATTATAATAATGGCGAGGATAAGTTTCGTGCGTTGATTGAGGATATACGCAGGGCAAAAAAGCATATCCATCTGGAATACTATATTTGGCGTGGTGATGGGCTGGGCAGACGGATAATGGAGGAGCTGACCCAAAAAGCGGCAGAGGGTGTAGAGGTGCGTATATTGTATGATGGTATTGGCAATGCGCGTCTGCCAGCAAATTTTTTTGAGCCGCTCCACAAGGCCGGCGGTTTTACCGCCGCATTTCTGCCGCGGTTTATTGTGCGGCTGAATTACCGCAATCACCGTAAGCTTGCAGTGATCGACGGGGAGATTGGCTATATCGGAGGCTTTAATGTGGGGGATGAATATCTGGGTATCAAAAAACGGTATGGTCCATGGAGAGATACACATCTGCGTTTTCAAGGGGATGCAGTAGATCAGATGCAGATGCGCTTTATCAAGGATTGGAATTTTACTTCTCCCAAAGGAAGAATAGAGATTAGTGAGGCGTATTTTCCCGAAAGGGAGCAGATTGACGGTGTGCCGGCACAGATTGTATCCAGCGGGCCGGATACACGGTGGAATAATGTACGCAATGGCTTTTTCAAAATGATGAATGAGGCAGAAAGCCATATTTATCTGACTACGCCTTATTTTGTGCCGGATGACAGTATTTTTGAATCACTGCGGGTGGCTGCGCTTGCCGGACTGGATGTGCGGATCATATTTCCGGGGAATCCGGATCACTTCTTCGTTTATTGGGCGAGTATGTCTTATTTGGGCGAATTGCTGGAAGCGGGGGTTCGCTGCTATCAATATGAGCGAGGCTTCATTCATGCAAAGGTATTGACGATAGACGGAAGAGTTGCTACAGTTGGCTCGGCGAATATGGATGTACGCAGCTTCGTATTGAATTTTGAAGTAAATGCCTTCCTGTATGACAGGGAAACAACGGAGTTTTTGGAGAAGGAATTTGAGAATGACCTGCATTATTGCGTTGAGATTACGAAGGATTGGTATTATCGCAGAAAATGGTGGTTTAAGGTGAAGGAGGCTGTGGCAAGGCTTGTTTCGCCGATGCTGTAAAGCGAGAACAAAGGAGGATGCAGAATGGTGCATTTGAATGGGATGGGATATGAAAGGGAGCAGAGAGTTTCCTTTTTGCAAATTGACTGCAATAGCTGTATGACGCCGTCTGCATTGCTTTCTGCCATGCAGGAAATGGCGATTCTTCACTCGGATTCTCTCGGCTATACCATTGATTATATGCTGGAGCATGGGTGGTTCTGGTCTGTGGTGAATTGGCATCTGAAGCTGTATCGTATGCCGAAGTACGGTGAAAAAATCATCCTCCAGACATGGAACGATAAGTTTGCCCGTTTTCAGGCAAACCGCAGCTTTTATATTTTTGATGAACAGGGCAATAAGCTTCTGGATGGCATTTCCAGATGGGTATTTATGGATATGGAAAAACGCAGACCTGCCAATGTGCCGGCGGAGATGCCGCCCAAGTATCACAGTGGGAAGGAGGCTGCCATCTCCGACGAAAAGTTCATAATGCCAAAGGAGGCGGAGGGGGAGCTGATTGCAGAGAGAAATGTGCTGGTGACCAGAAGGGATACGGATACCAACAACCATGCCAATAATGTGAAATATCTGGAATGGGTGATGGATGATATTCCTGATGAGATTTATGTGGGTATGGCATTGAAGGATGTGCGTATTGTATACCGCAAGGAATGTATGCGTGGGGATATAATTACAGTGAAAACCTATGTGAGAGCCACGGAAGCAGGCAAGGTGATAGATTCCTTCCTGTATGATGGCGAGGCTGTGGTGGCACAGGTCATTACGGCGTGGGAATAATTATGGGGCGTTGCCCCAACCCCCACTCGCTTTTTGAAAAAAGCGAGCCAAAAACTTTTATTCGTCTGCGACGCAAAAAAAGAGATTTCCGAGGGGGAATCTCTTTTTTAAGTATCGCAGATAAATAGGGTTCTCAGGGAATGATTCCCTAAGCGGGAGTTTGAGGGTGGCACCCTCATAAAATAATAGATTTATTTTTTGCGTGGATAAGGCTTCGATTCATCTGTCAGTTCAAGAAGATAGTCTATGCTTGTATCAAAGAAAAGAGCAAGTTTTTTGAGTGTGTCCAATGGAATATTGATTTTACTAAGTTCATAATCGGAATAGGTGGTTTGTGATACACTTAAAAGCTCAGCCATTTTCTTTTGAGAAATATCGTTATCTTCTCTGAAATCTCTTAATCTTTGCAGCATACACTCCCCTCCATTTCTGTTCTTATTAGAACATAATGAAAATACTATTACTGCATTTTAACGGTATTTCCGTTAAAATGAGCTTGGGGTGATTGTTATGGAATTATACCGTGATATGTTATGCAGGATTCTGGAAACAGAAGAATTTGAGATATTGCTACCAAAATGGAATCCGCAGGCGGAATTCATTTCCGCCGAGGAAAAGCCCAGATTTCAAGGATTTGCAGAGCAAATCTTGCACGAAGAAATCGGGCTTTATTCTTCTGTCCTAACTCGTCAAAATCCCATTGGGGCTTTGCCCCCTGCTAGC
>JAZQTP010000004.1:0-7909 GCA_045630845.1 Anaerotignum sp.
CCGCCTGCGGCGGTGTCGCTTGCGACTGACTACCCTGCCGCCGCAGTGCGATCTCCCGGAGGGTTTTTGCTCTATAAGAAACGAAATTTCTTATAGAGCAAAAAAGGCGGCATAACTGCCGCCTTTTGCTCGTGGGAAATATGAGATAGATTATTTGTCCACCTGGGGTGCTTCGTCATCCATCCATTTCATCAGACCGCCCATTTCAGCATCTTTGTCCCAAACATATTTGTTTGTTTCAGATGCGATAACACCGGACAGACCCAGCAGAGCAACCATGTTAGGGAATGCCATACAAGCATTCAGTGTATCAGCTACATTCCAAACTACATCCAGAGCAGCTACACAACCAACCAGAACAACGATTGTCCAAGCAATACGGAAAGGTTTGATGGATTTAACGCCTACCAGGTAAACCCATGCACGCTCGCCGTAGTAAGACCAGCCCAGAATTGTGGACCATGCGAATGTGATCAGACCAAATGTCAGAACTGCGGGACCTACAACAGGGATTGCATTGAATGCACCAGCTGTCATCTGTGCACCAACCAGACCATCCATACCTACGGGGTCTTTCAGGATAGCTGTTACCAGTACCAGGGATGTCATCAGACAAACTACGATTGTATCCCAGAATACGCCAGACATGGAGATCAGCGCCTGTCTAGCAGGGTTTCTTGTAGCTGCACAAGCGTCTACAATAGGAGCAGAGCCCAGACCGGATTCATTTGTAAACAGACCACGGGATACGCCGGCACGGATACACTGGATTACAGTAGCACCGATGAAACCGCCGCCAACAGCCTGAGGATTGAATGCGCCTTTAATGATAACGGAGAAAGCTTCGCCGATATATGCGCCATTGATTACCAGAATTACTACGCAGCCTACGATGTACAGACCAGCCATCAGAGGGATCAGTTTTTCACAAACTTTGGAGATGGACTGAACGCCGCCCAGAATAACCAGACCTGTAATTACCATCAGAACTACACCTGTAGCAACCTTTGGAACACCAAATGTACCATGAACGGATTCTGCAATGGAGTTACCCTGTGTCATGTTACCGATACCGAAACATGCGATTGCTGTAAACAGAGCGAACAAAACGCCCAGCCATTTCTGTCCCAGACCTCTTTCCAGAGCGTACATAGGACCACCAATGAAGGAACCGTCTTTTGCTCTTACACGGTATTTAACAGCCAGAATCGCTTCACCGTATTTTGTAGCCATACCCAACAGGCCTGTGAACCACAGCCAGAAAACTGCGCCGGGGCCGCCTGTACCGATCGCTGTAGCAACACCTACGATGTTACCTGTACCGATTGTAGCTGCCAGAGCTGTTGCCAGAGCACCGAAACCGGATACATCACCGGCTGCTTCTGCATCGGGTGTTACAGACAGCTTAATACCTGTGAATGTTTTTCTCTGGATACATTTTGTTCTGATAGACAGAATAATGTGTGTGCCGACCAGGAGAACCAGCATAATAGGTCCCCATACAACACCGTTGATTGCAGATACAAAATTGTTAAAAGCTTCCATTTATAATTCCCTCCCTATGAAATAGAGTATTATAATTACATGGCAGAAAAAGAAAGCGCCCTTATTCCATGAAAACCGACTTATGCCATAGGCATCCCCTCTCCGCCCCCACGAAAACAGATAAGGTCTGGCTTTCACTTCCTAAAGCTCTTTCCAATTCAATCGCCTACTATTATTTTACATTTTTTCCACGAAAAAACAACTATTTTTTCCATTTCATTCCATGGTTTTATTTCCACTTATGTAATATTTTACCAATTTCAATTCTGCTCTTTCTTTTGCTCTTTAGATTTTATTTACATTTTTTCCCAGCTTGTTTTGCCCAAATCTCCCTGCCATTTTGAACGAAATATCTGTTTTCCAACTTTATATTTTGCGGCAGAAAATACAAAAAACCATAGTTTCCTATGGTTTTTATCACATCCTCCACCTTTTTATAAATAAAACTCCTTTTCCCTTAGCAAAATACTTCGCAGCTTTTTACTTTATAGGCATGAATCATCTTTCTTAAAGCGTAAAAAAGGGCGGCATCGCTGCCGCCCATTTTATCGTGGGTAAAATAAATTGCTTATACGCTGATATTTATGTCGGATAGATTATTTGTCCACCTGAGGAGCTTCGTCATCCATCCATTTCATCAGACCGCCCCATTCAGCATCTTTGTCCCAAACATATTTGTTTGTTTCAGATGCAATAACACCGGACAGACCCAGCAGAGCAACCATGTTAGGGAATGCCATACAAGCATTCAGTGTATCAGCTACGTTCCAAACGATGTCCAGAGCAGCTACGCAGCCAACCAGAACAACGATTGTCCAAGCGATACGGAAAGGCATGATGGATTTAACACCTACCAGGTAAACCCATGCACGTTCGCCGTAGTAAGACCAGCCCAGGATTGTGGACCATGCGAATGTGATCAGACCGAATGTCAGAACTGCAGGACCAACAACGGGGATTGCATTGAATGCACCAGCTGTCAGGTTTGCACCTACAAGACCTTCCATACCTACGGGGTCTTTCAAGATAGCAGATACCAGAACCAGACCTGTCAGCAGACAAACTACGATTGTATCCCAGAATACACCAGACATGGAGATCAGAGCCTGTCTGGAGGGGTTTCTTGTAGCTGCACAAGCATCTACGATAGGAGCAGAACCCAGACCGGATTCATTTGTGAACAGACCACGGGATACGCCGGCACGAATACACATTACGATTGTAGCACCAACGAAACCGCCGCCAACAGCCTGAGGATTGAATGCGCCTTTGATGATTGTAGCAAAAGCGGGACCAACATATGCACCATTCACAACCAGAATGATTACGCAGCCCAGGATGTACAGACCAGCCATCAGGGGGATCAGTTTTTCACAAACTTTGGAGATGGACTGAACGCCGCCCAGGATAACCAGACCTGTGATTACCATCAGAACAACACCTGTAACTACCTTGGGAACGCCGAATGTACCCTGTACGGATTCAGCGATGGAGTTACCCTGTGTCATGTTACCGATACCAAAACAAGCGATACCTGTGAACAGAGCGAACAGAACGCCCAGCCATTTCTGACCCAGACCTCTTTCCAGAGCGTACATGGGACCACCGATGTAAGAGCCGTCTTTTGCTTTTACACGGTATTTAACAGCCAGCAGACCTTCGCCGTATTTTGTAGCCATACCCAAGAGACCTGTGAACCACATCCAGAAAACAGCACCAGGGCCGCCTGTACCAACCGCTGTAGCAACACCTACGATGTTACCTGTACCGCTTGTAGCTGCCAGAGCTGTTGCCAGAGCTGCGAAACCGCCGATATCACCAGATGCTTCTTTATCGGGTGTTACGGACAGCTTAACGCCTGTGAATGTTTTTCTCTGGATGCATTTTGTTCTGATAGTCAGAATTACGTGTGTACCGATCAGAAGAACCAGCATGATGGGACCCCATACAACGCCGTTGATCGCACTTACAAAATTGTTAAAAGCTTCCATTTATAATTCCCTCCCTATAAAATAGAGTATTATAATTACGTGGCCAGAATCTAGGAGGTGTCCTTCCTGCATCATTTTTCCGTCCCCACGAACAAACAGAAAAAAGCTCTTGAAAAAGAATCGGAAGACAAACCTCGTCCAGATTCAGATACCTATATTCATTTTACTTAATTTTTTCGAAAAAACAAGCACTTTTTTCTAATCGTATACATCCGAAACCTCCTTTTATTGTCCATTTTTTATATATATAACCATTGTTTCTCTTTTATTTCTATGCTTTTTAACGATATGTAAATAAAGCATCAAGACACTTTTACCATCTCGTTTTTATTGCAGCTCAAACAAATGCAAATTATATTTTACGCAATAGAATAAGTGAAATTGCACAATATATATCAATATTTTTCCATATTCTTCCATTTTTTATCCTTTTTTAGTTTTTCCATAATATGGGAATTTATAGATTGTGCAATATCCACAACATAAAACGACAAAATATTTTATACAAAATGTAATATTTTTCCATTTTCTTGCATCTATGCAAAAACAAAGCACCCCTTTCGGGGTGCTCAGACTACAGAGAAGCCTTATTTGTTTTTCTTTCCTTAATGGCAATGTCCGCCGCAATGATAGTCATGCTCACCGCAATTTGCATGGTCATGGTCATGGTGGTGGCTGCATTCCACCGCTGCATTAAATTCCAGTGTTCCGTCCACAAATGCGTGTGCCTTTTCATCGGCATTGCCGCTCACGCCGCCCCGCAGCTCAATGCCCTTTGCTGCCAGCGCAGCCTTTGCACCGCCGCCAATACCGCCGCAAATCACCACACCTGCGCCGTTCAGCAGCAGAAAATCCGCCAGCAGGCTATGCCCGCTGCCCAAGGTGGGAACGATCTGACTTTCTGTGATTTTCCCATCCTCTACCGTATAAAACTTAAATTCCTTTGTGTGTCCAAAATGCTGGAACACTTCTCCGTTTTCATAAGCTACCGCAATTTTCATTTTCATTATGCATTTCCCCCTTTTCCATCCATTTGTTCCAGAAAATCAATCATTGGATCCAGCCATTCGCCTTCATATTCCTCCGCTGCGCCTCTATCGCATTTTGCCGCCACCGCAGGATCAATGGGTAGCTTGCAGACTACGGGAATATTGTGCTTTGCCGCAATCTCCTCAATGTGGCTTTCCCCAAAGATATGGTGGATGCCGCCACAGTCTTTACATTTGAAATAAGACATATTTTCCACGATACCCAGAATCGGTACATTCATCAGCTTTGCCATTTTTACAGCCTTATCCACGATCATACCCACCAGCTCCTGCGGCGTGGTCACGATGATGATGCCGTCAATGGCAATGGATTGGAATACCGTCAGTGGTACATCCCCTGTTCCCGGCGGCATATCTATGAACATATAATCCACATCGCCCCAGATAACATCCTGCCAAAACTGCTTTACCGTGTTGGCAATCACAGAGCCCCTCCATACGACCGGATCGGTATCCTGATCCAGCAGCAGGTTAATAGACATCATTTCAATGCCAGTTTTGGATACGCAGGGCAGCATCCCAAACTGATTACCATACGCCTTATCGGTCACACCAAAGGCTCTGGGGATAGAAGGCCCCGTAATATCCGCATCCAGAATGGCTGTCTTTCTTCCCTTTCTGTTTGTCAGCACCGCCAGCGTAGAAGTCACCATGGATTTCCCTACGCCGCCCTTGCCGCTGACAACGCCGATCACCTTGCGGATATTGCTGTGTGCATTGGGCGGAACCAGAAAATCCGCCGGCTTGCGGCTGCTGCAGTTTGCTGAACAGCTCCCGCAATTATGAGAACAATTTTCGCTCATCCTTTTCATCTCCCATCAAGTTTTTTCCCTTTTCTTTTTACAGCAGAGGCTTCCGCATTTTCTGCCGCAGCCTGCGCTTTCTCTTTCACAAAGATCCACATCCCCGCCTTCAATCAGCAGGAGCCTTCCATTGACCAGCACATCCGCCAGCTTCCGTCTTGCCTCGTTATAAATCCCCTGTACCGTTGTGCGGGCAATGCCCATCTGCGCAGCACACTCCTCCTGCGTATATCCCGCCAGATCAATCAAACGGATGGTTTCATATTCATCCACTGCCATCACGATTTTCTCCGCCGCAGCCTTCTCCCCCACGGGCGCAAAGCTCTTATTGTCAGGCATCCCGCAGACACGCCTGCATTTTCTTGGTCTGGCCATCAAAACACCCCCTTGTTTTCGACATATGTTTTTTATTATTATACCTCAATTCCGACATATGTCAATATTTCGCACGATAAAAACATTTCCAAAAGAAAAAAGCCCCTTTGAAAAGAGGCTTTTCTTTTGTATTATTTTATTCATTGTGTCCATATTTCTTCAATGCCATACCGATCACCATAACAACCGCAAACAGAATCATATAGAAAATGATTGCCTTGCCCAGAGATACGATAGCTGCCAGTACCATAAAGCAGCTTGCTGCAATGCCCAGAATCGGTGCCACCAGACGGTGCATCACGCTCATTTCCTTTGCTTTCACAATCTGCATCACAAAAATAGGGATATACATTGCATAGATTGTAACGATAGGCAGCTCGGAGCTATCAAAGCAGAAGGGGCCAAACCACAGCTCAGGCGCGAGGTTTGCACCGTAGAAATATGTCAGCCAGATAACTGCCATCATCAGACCAAGCAGTGCGGAGTTAGTAGGCATCTTTGTCACACTGTCCACCACACTGAATACATGAGGCCTGGGGCCAACCTTTCTTACTGCCATTGCATAGAAGGATCTTGTATTTGCCATCATCAGACCATTCAGCGTACCCAGACAGGAGATGACTACAAATACAAAGAGCAGCGTGCCGCCCATTTTTGTGAATACCGTTTCAAACGCAATGCGTGCACCGGCTTCGCCGCCTGCCATCATCACTTCATTTTCTACCGCACCGGCAAGCCCTACATAATATACCATATATACCAGCACCACAAACAGGGAACCAAAGGTCAAAGCACGGGGCAGGTTTTTCTTCGCTTCCTTCAGCTCCGCATTGATGGAAGTGGCACAAATCCAACCCTCATAAGCAAAGCAGGTGCCAACCACAGCCGTAAACAGAGGATTGCCGCTTACCGCAACAATCGCACCGGAGGACAGATTTTCCGCCAAAACACCATTCTTCATGCCAAAAACCGTACCCACAATTGCCATCAAAAACAAAGGAATGAGCTTTGCTGCTGTTGTTGTTACCTGTAGCATACCTGCCAACTTCGGCGCCAGCGCATTGACTACATAGCTGCCCACCAGAAACAGAGCGGAAAGCACCATAACCTGAGGTCCGACAATCTCCCAGCCCATCAGGACGCCAAAATATCTTGCTGCCACCCATGCCACAACAGATGTCATCGCAGGGAAATAAATTACCGCTGCAAACCATGCAAAAAAGTAAGCATAGCCGGGGCCCACCAGAACCTCCGCATAGTCTACCACGCCGCTCACCTTTTCGTGCTTGGTCGCCATAATCGCAAAGTTATAAGCACAAATCACCATTACCATACCGCCCAGAAACCACGCCAATAAGCCTGTCGGCAAATCTCCGCCGGTAGCAGTCAGTACCTTCTCCGCCTTAAAGAACACGCCGCTGCCAATTACAATACCGACAACCATCGCAACAGCCGTCAATAAGCCATATCTCTTTTCTAATTCCTGTTCCATACCATTCTCTCCTTTTTCCCAATTTGCACACACACGCTGACGCTGTTATGCTTTGTCTTATTAAAGTATCACTTTTTTCGACAGATTGCAAGCCCTCCGAAAAATCCTTTTGTTCTTTTTTCCATACAAAACAAAAATTTGCTTTCCCTCTCGCAAAATGCTACACTGAATAAAAACAAAACGAAGGAGGCAGCATTCCATGCTTATCTATATCCTTATCATGACCGCCATCGCCATCCTGTTTTATCGAGAGGGGCAGAAGCTTGTGGCAGACAGTTCTACCCTTTTGCAGGAATTTTCCAAAGACCCCATCCGAAAAAAAGGAGTTCTTCGCCTGCTGCGCCGGCTCTGCCTGACCGCCGCAGCCAGTGCCTTTCTTATGCTGGTCTGCTATTTCGTCAGCCGCCTACATGGTACGCTGCACCGCCCTCTGGCAGCCCTCTCCATCCTGCTGTATACGGCAGGATTCCTCTACGCTGCCTTCCAAGGGAAAAATCTGTAAATAAAAAAAGTATTTCGCTTGACGAAATGCTCCGCCTGCGGCGGTGTCGCTAGCGACTGACTACCTTGCCGCCGCAGTGCGATCCCCCGGAGGGTTTTTACTCTATAAGAAACGAAATTTCTTATAGAGTAAAAAATAAGAGATACTCCTTA
>JAZQTP010000005.1:0-32848 GCA_045630845.1 Anaerotignum sp.
AGTCCTGAAAAATCAGGATTTTCTTGACATGCCTGCATTTAATCATTATATTGTCTGTGAGGTTGGATAGTTGAAAAATAGCTGTTCAGCCATCAAATCCTATCATAGAAAGCCTATTTACAGAAAATTTTTCACACCCTCAAATTTCCAGTGTTTCACCAAAACGCATTTTATATTCCTCTGCAAGGGATGCTCTGAAATCGGGATGTGCAATGGCAATCAGCGCCTTTGCTCTTTCCCTTACCGTTTTCCCCCACAGATGTGCAATACCATATTCTGTTACAATATAGTCAACATCCATTCTGGAGGTTGTCACTGCTGCACCGTGATCTAAGAACGGAACAATTTTGGAAATCGTACCCTTTGCCGCCGTGGAGGGCAGTGCGATAATGGAGCGACCACCCTTGGACATTCGTGCACCGCGGATAAAGTCTACCTGCCCGCCTACCCCGCTGAACTGCATCCCTTTTACCACTTCAGCATTGATCTGCCCCGTCAAATCCACTTGAATACAGGAGTTGATGGAAACCATATTATCATTCAACGCAATTACATTGGGATCGTTTACATAGTCAACGCCATGCAGCTCAAAATTGGGGTTATCATCCAGAAAATCATACAACCTCTGGGAGCCTGCCGCAAAAGTAGCAATGCACTTACCAGGATGCAGTGTTTTCTTTTTGTTATTGATAACGCCTGCCTTGATCAAATCCACAATGCCGTCTGCTGCCATTTCTGTATGCAGTCCCAAATCTTTTTTATCCTTCAGGAATGTTACAACTGCATCGGGAATACCGCCGATGCCAAGCTGCAAAGTATCACCATCATTTACCAGAGATGCACAGTATTCCCCGATTTTTCTTTCTATCTCCGTAATCGGTGCGCCGGGCAGCTCAGGAATCGGTCTATCTTCCTCTACAATAATATCCACATCCCTCAAATGCACAAAGGAATTACCCATAACTCTGGGGATATTGCGGTTCATCTGTGCAATGATCAGCTTTGCATGATTTTTCATGGTAGGAATATGGTCAACACCTGTACCGATAGAGCAGAAGCCATGCTTATCCGGTGCAGAAATGGAAATCATCATAACATCCACTTCCCCTCTGGACAGCACCATCTTTGGATACTGATGGAAGAAGCAAGGCATAAATTCCCCTCTGCCCTCTGCTACAAGCTGTCTTGTAGGGCCACTCAGGAACATCCCATGAAAACGAATATGCTTTTCCATGCCGGGCTTTGCTGCGGGAGGATTTCCCAAGGACAGCAGATAATGCACCTCTACATTTTCCAGATGCTCATAATTTCTTTCCAGTGCTTCTGTCAGCGCATAGGGCTGAGAGCCTACTTCTGCAATCGTGATATGATCGCCGGATTTAATATGGCGCACTGCTTCATCCGCAGTCATGATTTTATCTTGATATGTTACTCTCCAATCCATTTGACTCATCCTTTCCTAAATAAAGCCGAAGAAATATTGTATACAGTTATTCTATCATAATTCATCCGACAGAACAATCTTATCATATCCGATATTGCAAAAAGTACATGATCGACTTGCCTTATCCCCTCAATTCTATGGAACTGCCTTTACTGCCTTTCTTTACCAATATCTGTTTTTCAATAGACTCCTTCAGCTCAGAAACATGAGAGATAATACCAACCAGCCTGTCTCCGTCGGAAAGCTGCTGCAATACCTCTACCGCCTGCTCTCTGGAACGGTCATCCAGCGAACCAAAGCCTTCATCAATAAACATGGCATCAATGCGAACACCGCCCGCATGGGCCTGTATTACATCGGACAGCCCCAACGCAAGACATAGCGAAGCTTTGAAGGCTTCTCCGCCGGAGAGAGAGCGTACGGAACGGCTTTTTCCTGTATAGTGATCCATAACCTCTATTTCAAGCCCTGCCTGAGAACGCTTATTTGCTGCTTTCTGGGCATGCAGCAATACATATCTGCCCTCTGTCATATTCTTTAGCCGCAGATTGGCTGCACGAAGGATCTTCTGGAAATAAAAGCCCTGCACAAACTGTTCAAAGGCAATCTTATCCTTGCCGGAAAGCTCGCCGTTTGCTGTTTTGGAAAGCTCCCGAATCGGCAGATATTCTATTCCGGCTTTTTTGCGAAGCTGAGATTCCTTTTTTGCTTTCTGCAGCTGATCCTCAAAAACCGCAATTGTTTTCTTCATTTCATCCAGCAAAAGAGTCGCTTCTGCTTTTTTCTGTGTGATATTTTGTTTTTCTTCCTCCAAAATCGGTAGTTCTATCCTGCTTTTTTGCCTGCACTGCTGTTCCAGTGTTTCCAATCTTTGTTTTGCAAGGGAAAGGGCTGAGAAAAATTCTCGATTTTCTTCTTCTGCTGCCTCCAGCTGTGAGCGCTCCAGTAAATAAGACCGATAGCTTTTTGCATCTATAAAAGCATATTTCATCAGTACCGTCTCAAAAGCCGCCTTTACGCTTTGACTGCGTTGTGTCGCTGTAGTCTTTTCTGCGACAGCCTGCTCCCACAGGGCATGAAAATGTATTTTTTCTGCACTGGCAGACTGCCATTGCTCCAACATCTCCTTCTCTGCTGCATCCGCAATATCTAGCTCTCTTTGCAACAATATACAGGCTTCCTCTATTTCATGTACCGTTCTGTTCCCAAGCTGCTGCTGCAAAAGCTGATATTCCCCTTCTTTTTTTCGGAGCATTGCTGTATACTCCTGCTGCTCTTTTTCTTTTCCCGCAATTATGGCTTCCTGCTTCGGTAAGCTTTCTTCCAAGGCTGCCTTTTGGGGCAATAATTCATCCAAATCAGCTTTTTTCTGCCGCAATCCTTGCAATTCGCCTTTCAAATCCTGCCGCAAAATCCCTGTGCGTTCTTTCTCCTGCAAAAGCATATCTTCCGCAATATTCGCTTTGCGGCAGTCTTCTTTCCATTTTTCCCGTAAAAGCAGCCATTTTTCTTTTTCTGCTTTGCCATCCTCCGCCAGTGCTTGTCTTGCTTGTGCCGCCGCTTCAGCAGATTTCTGTTTTTCCTTCCATTCTTCCTCTGTCGGTGCCTTTCCTGTAAGAAGTGCCTTTTGGGGATGGTGCTGCGAACCGCATACCGGACAAGGCTGTCCTTCCATCAGCTCCGCGGCAAAAAAACCAGCCTGCTCTCTCAGAAAAAGGGTTTCTGCCTGCTCTGCTTCACTTTTTGCTTCCAGCCATATCCTTTCAGATTCGTTATATTTTTTTGCCATCAAACGAAGCTGCGCTTCTTTTTTCTGCATCTCTATCCGTTGGCTCAATAGGCTATCTATGGTTTCTATTCTTTCCTGCTGTTCCTCTATCTTCTTTTCCAGCAGCACAATGTCCGATTGCAGCTTTTCTGCCCCCAAGATAGCTTTTGACCATTCCTCAAGTAAGGATTTCTCCTGCTGAATCTTCTCTTTTTCTCCTAACAGAGAACTGCTTAGCACATCTGTTTTTTGAGAAAGCTTTTTCAGCTCCATAGCCGTTTCTTCTCTTAAGAGAGAAAGTTCTTTCTCTGCTTGCAGCTTCCGAAGCTCATCCTTTTTTTCTTCCAGCATCGGCTTCTGCTCTGCAATGGCTTCTTTTTCCTCTTGCAGCCGTTGCAGCCGTTTTTCTGCTGCGTAAAACTGTTTTTCATTTTCCGAGGTTGCTGCAGTCCATACTTGCAACGCTTTTTCTTCCTTTTCATATTCCTGCGCCACAGGGAAAACCATATCTAACGCTATTCTCTGTTTTTTCAGCCTTTCTGCTGCCGCTTCTTTTTCCTGTTTCTGTGTTTCCAAATCGCCCAGTTGTATACGAGCCTCCTCTGCCTGCTGATACAGGCTTTCCGCATTTTTTCCCTCTGCAATCTGAAGCTCCAGCTTTCCAATGCGCTGGGCATAATCTGCCACAACACTCTCCTGCTGCAAAAGCACTTTCTTCTTTTCCTCCAGAATACGCTCCTGCTCCTGTAGGATTTCTTCATTCCGATGTAAATCTTCATTTTGCAGCGTAAGCCCTGTCAACTGATTCAGATATTGCAGCAGGCTTTTTTCAATATCATCAAAATCATTTCGCTTTTCCCGCTCTGCTTCTTTCAGTCTGCGTTGAAATTCCGCATAAATATCTGTGTGGAACACTTTACGGAAGATATTGCCGCGTTCCACGCTATCCGCATATAGCAGCCTTAAAAACTCGCCCTGTGCAATCATACAGATTTGCTTGAACTGCTTGGCATCCACGCCTAAAAGGTCTTCCACCTTCTTTTTCACAGGGGTTGCGCCTGTTTGCAGCGTTTCCACCCCGTCTTCCTTTAGCTGATACAAAGAGGCATTTGCATTTTCCGTTGCGATCCCTTCTCCTCCCTTAAGTTTGGGACGCTGATAAGAAGGATTGCGCTCTACCAAATACCGTTTTCCGCCATGAGAAAAGGTAAACCTTACATAAGTTTTCTCCTGCGGCAAAGCAAAGTCACTGCGGGTACTCTCTGCATCACGGTTAGAACCACTGGCTTCTCCATAAAGCGCAAAGCAGATAGCGTCAAAAATCGTTGTTTTCCCTGCCCCCGTATCCCCACTGATCAGAAACAGTCCCTCTGTAGCAATGCTTTCAAAAGAAACCTCTGTTTTCCCTGCAAAGGGGCCAAATGCAGAAAGTAAAAGATGTATGGGCTTCATAGACTTCCCTCCATTTCTTTCCATATCCGTTCCAGCAGCCTTTGCTGTGCTTCGTCCGGTTTTCGATCATTCTGCTTTTCATAAAATAAATCAAATAATTCTTCCGGCCGCAAGGCTTCCGCGTCCAACACAAACTCTTTTTCATCCGATGTATTTTTCTGTTGAAACTCCATGTTCATCAAATTGGGATAAACACTTCTCAGCTGCCCGATCGGATCCAGCAATGCCTCCTCATCCGTCAAAATACAGCGGATATAATCCTCCGAGCCGGAGCCAGCCGCCTTCAGCAGCTCCTGCAAGGGACCTTTTAGCTCACGGAATTTCCGCTTTGTTTCCAGCGGTATAAAGTCTATCTGCACTACACCTTTTTCTTTCAGTTCTACAACAGTGATGCCTTTTTTCTGTCTGATTTCAGAAAAGGAATACGGCATAGGTGAGCCGGCATAACGAACTGTATCCTTTCCCATTGGCTGAGGGCTATGCAAATGCCCCAGTGCTGCATAATCAAAATCGAAAAATAAGGAGGCATCTATCTCATCCACCCCGCCAACGGACATGGTTTCCGAGTCACTTCTCTCCGCACTGCCCTTCCATGTCACAAACTGGTGCGCCAGAAGAACATTCCTTTCGGCAAAATCAATATTGGTATGGCTTAGCAGAAGCTCTGCCCCCTGCTGATACCCGGAACAGCTCTCCTCCGCATACAATCCGTTTATGTGTGCAGGTCTGAAAAAGGGCATCAGCCAGATATGCACCTTGCCATAGGCATCCTCTGCTGTGAAATGCTCTATTTCCTCTGATACACTTCCCACAATATGAATCCCGTTTTTTTCAAAAATCTTCCGTCCAAATTCTAACCGCTGGGCAGAATCGTGGTTTCCTGCAATCAAATAAGTAGGGATTTCCCGCTTGGAAAGCACCGACAGAAAATCATCCAGAACCTGCACTGCTTCTGTCGGCGGAACAGGCTTATCATAAACATCCCCTGTAATCAGTAAGGCATCCGGTTTCTCCGATGCAATGGCCTGCAATATGCTGTCAAAAAGTTCTTTTTGCTCCTCCAACATGGATATTTCATGAACCCGCTTTCCAATATGCAGGTCACTGATATGAAATAGCTTCATTTTTCTTCACATCCTAACAAAAAACGGTATGCTGTTATGCGATACCGTTTTCCTTTCTTTTATCTTTCATAAGGAGTAATCACCCACTTGATTACTCCGTCCAATCTATTTTCAAAGGTATGATACCCTTCCAATACATCGTTCAACGGTCTTTTATGGGTAATCAGACAGCTGGTGTCGATTTTTCCGTTTTGCACCATTGTCATGATTTCATCACAGGAATTGGCATCCACACCACCTGTCACAAAGGTCAGGTTTTTCCCATACATCTGATGCAAAGGAATGGAAACAGCCTCCTCATATAGTGCTACAACCACTACAATGGCATTCGGTCTTGCTACTTTCCACGCCATTTCAAAGGTTCCCATCGTTCCCGCTACTTCAAATACACGGTCTGCGCCCCTGCCATCTGTCAGCTTATGCACTTCTACCTCTATATCCACCTTGTTGGCGTTCAATATGACATCTGCCAAGCCCTGTTCCTTCACCAATTTCAGACGCTCCTCGCTGATGTCTACAACAATAACCTTAGCAGGGCTATACAGGCGGATACTCATTAAGGTACACATCCCCGTAGGCCCAGCCCCTAAAACCACTACAGTATCCGCAGGCTTTAAGTCAGCCACCTGTGCAGCCCAGTAGCCGGTCGCCAGAATATCGCCGTTAAATAATGCCGCTTCATCTGCAACATCTTCAGGAATCAAGGTGAGCGCCTGATCTGCCATAGGCACACGGGCAAACTCTGCCTGTCCACCATCAATACGGCAGCCCAACTCCCAGCCCCCGTGGATACAGTTATTGACATAGCCACGCTTACAAAAATAACATTCACCGCAGAAGGATTCTACATTGACGGAAACCCGATCTCCCACCTTAAATTTTTTTACGGCACTGCCCGCTTCTGTAATAATACCTACAAATTCATGCCCCAGAACTGTATCCTCCTTGGCACGGGGAACCGCACCATGCTTAATATGCAGATCGCTGGAACAAATGCTGGATAATGTTACTTTTACAATAACATCAGTATCTTTCTGCAACACAGGTATCGGTCTATCCTCCAGAACAACTTCACCTTTTCTTTTATATACTACTGCTTTCATTGTGTGTTCCATAGATATCCCCTCTTTCTCAAAAAGACTTCGCGATTGCTTCAGCCTCTTTTTTCGCCCGTCTCATCAAATCTTCTACCGGCCACGCTCCAATATCCAACCCTTCTGCCGCTACACAATCATAGCGGTCAATACCAAAGAACTTTGCCATCTGCTCCAGATAGCGAGAGCCCTGTTCCATAGGAGAATCCTTATAAATACCACCTCTGGCTGTCAGATAAACCAAATGGTCTGCCTTGCATAAGCCATGTAGTCCATGTTCATCTGTATGGAAAGTAATACCATCTACGCAGAGATTTTCAATATACACCTTTAATAATGCGGGAAAACTCAAATCCCACAAGGGAGCTGCAATTACAATTTTATCCGCAGCGGCAAACTGATGTGCATAACGGAAACGAGGATGCAGAAAATCCCCTTTTTTCAACAGTTCTTCTCTTTGAAGAAAGAATCCTTCGGAGAAATAAGATAAATTTTCATCCATCAGACAAATGGTTTCCACCTCATATTTGCCTTCTTTTTCGATTTCATTCAGAAAATGCTCCGCCAATGCCTTGGAGCGAGAACCTTCACGACGAATACAGCAATCTACAAATAATACCTTTTGCATCAGATTATCCCCTTTCTTTTATTCTATCGTTTTTTCCTTCAAACGATCTCTCCATGCAATACCCAAAATTATCAGAAAAATACCAATTACTCGAATCATACTGAATTCACCAAAGAAAATATAGTCCATTACAATGGAAGTGCTCAACTGACCAATCAGCATCAAAATCGAGGAGAGCATTGCCCCTGTTTTGGGTGTGCCGATCACAATAAATATCATTGCCACAAGACCGCAGATACTGCCCAGATAAAATACCGGCGGTACAGTTTTAATATGCTCAAAATTTAACTCCGCCCCATTGCCGGTCAGATAAATCAGCGCAAAGGCAATCGCTGTTGCTTCCAGATAATTGATGAGCGTGCCGTTTGTTGTTCCCAGACATTGTTTCGCTTTCACATTCGTCATGCGGTTGATGGTATTCAAAAATCCGTTGGCAACTGCCGTCAGATAAAAAATCATGTCCTTTCCTCCTTATCCATTCACAACACAGAGTATTCCGGCAAGAACCAAGGCATAACAGGGCAGCTGTTTCCATGTAAAGGGCTTCCGCTCTACGCCAAACCATCCATAATGATCTACCATAGCCGAAGAAACCATCTGACCGATAACAGAGAGGCTCATCATCGCTGTTGCACCGATCTGTAGTGTTACCCAGCTGCTGGAGGCAACCATGCCAACGCCCATAAAGCCAACGAGATAAACATACCATGGTGCACCTGCAAAGGCCATTTTCTTCTTTTCAACGAGCTTGATATACAGCACAAGAAGGAGAGCTGCAATAATATGTACAAAAAAACAAATTCCGAACAAACTATAAAAATTCCCCAGCTGTGCATTCAAGGATGTCATGCATCCCTGCAGGATGCCGGAAAGAATTAAAATAAAGAGATACATCCAATCTTCCTCCCAAATGATACAAATATTGTATCAAGTATACCATATCTTTCTCTTTTCTTCAAATCTTCCTTCCCTTTTTCATTGCTTTTCTACCGAAAATCATGTACATTTGATATAGAATATTTTTTAAGACCAAAGGAGGAATATTTTATGGGAAACAAACAGCCTCACATCCTTCTGGATGATTCTGTTCAGGCGAAATATGCTCTGCTGCCCGGTGATCCTGCCCGTCTGGATCGGATTGCGCCTTTTTTAGAAAATGTACAGGAGCTGGCCTTTAACAGAGAATACCGTTCTTTGGTAGGAGAATATAAAGGCGTTCGCATTCTTGCTATTTCTACAGGTATTGGCGGTGCCTCTGCTGGCATTGCAGTAGAGGAACTGCATAACATCGGGGTAGATGTTATGGTGCGTATCGGTAGCTGCGGCACTCTGCAGCCCGATCTGAATGTTGGCGATATTCTGATTGTAAATGGTGCTGTTCGGGACGATGGTGCATCCAAGGCATATATTGATCCCATATATCCCGCTATTCCCGATACAGAGCTGTTGCTTCACTGCATCACTGCTGCCAAGGAAAATGCTTTTCCCTACCGCATCGGTATTGCCAGAAGCCATGACAGCTTCTACACCGGCGCAGAAGAAGAAATTTATTCGTATTGGGCAGAACAGGGTGTCTATGGTTCTGATATGGAAACTGCTGCACTTTTTACCATTGGGCGTTTAAGAGGTGTAAAAACAGCCTCTATCCTGAATAATGTTGTACCCTATGACGGAGATACCTCTGAAAGCATTGCCAGCTATGTAGATGGTGAAAATCTTGCAATGGTTGGAGAAAAGAATGAAATTCTGACTGCTCTGGAAGCGATTTATAAATATCATCAATCCAGATAAAAGTATGGGGTGCTGATCATAAAATATGCCCCGACTAAAAATAGTACATAAGAAAAACACGGTTTCAAAGGCTTTGAACAAGACTAGAAACCGTGTTTTTGTTGTAATGGGCTATTTTATTGTGTAAATTATCATCGCATTTTTATTTTGTAATAGGCCCTCAATTTTTAATATTTGCTCATCAGTTCAACAACTTTATTTACAAAAGCAGTACGATCTACTTCTGTAACAATAAAGGTATTATGCTCTTCAAACTGCTTGTCGCTATAAAGGTCTGTTACTGTCTTACCAGATGTAATCTTGCCCTTTGTTTCCACATGAACGCCGCACCATTCACCCTTGAATATTTCGGGATATGCCGCAAACAGAACTGCGGAAGGATCATGCTGTGCCACGCCGGGTCTATGCAGAAGATCTCTATAGAATGCCAAAGCCTTCTGAACAACACCATGGAATAGTTTTGCTTCTTTGCTGCCCAATGCAGCCAGACGCTCTACTTCCTCCGGTGTCAGATATGCTTCCATGGTTACATCCAGACCACACATATACACAGGAATGCCGGATGTAAACATCATTTCAGCTGCTTCGGGGTCTTCATAAATATTGAATTCTGCACAAGGCGTTACATTGCCGCCGATGGCAGCACCGCCCATAATTACAATATGCTTGATTAACTCCTTTAGGTCGCTATACTTTGACAATGCAACAGCAATATTTGTCATAGGACCGACAGCAATCAGCACCAACTCTCCCTTATGCTCTTTTGCAAGACGATAAATGACATCCCACGCTGCCTCTGTTTCTACAGGCTTTTTGCTTTCGGGAAGCACGACACCGCCCATACCGTCTTCTCCATGAATGTGCGCTGCCGTTACCAGCTCACGCATCAAAGGTTTGGAAGCACCACGATAGACAGGCACATCTGCGCCGATATAATCCATGATATTGCGTCCATTTTTGAAGGTATATGCAATGGGAGCGTTACCTGCTACTGTTGTAACCGCCAAAAGCCGGAAAGTATCAATCTGATTAGCCAGCATTAGCGCCAATGTATCGTCACAACCGGGATCGCAGTCAATGATTACGGGAATTTTGCTCATCTCGCCACCTCCCCGCTATAATATTTCGCTGCTTCTACAAGAAGATCGGCAAAGGCATCTCTGTCAATCCCCATAATAACCTTTGCATTGGGTGCCTTGCCACAGGAGCCATAGAAATCCGCTATCGTAGCACCTTTGCAAAAATCGCCTTCTGTTTCAACCTGTACATACAAATCTTTCATTTCCATGATTTCGGGATGAATCAGCGCCGCAACAGCTACCGCATCGTGAACAGGTGCACCTTCATAACCGATGGAGATATGGAACTGATAGAAGAAATCCAGCCATTCTGCCACAATTTTTGCAACGGGATTATTAATCGCACGGATACGCTCAAAATCGTAAGGCTTAATCAGTGCTTTTTCTGTTACATCCAGCCCCGCCATAATAATAGGGATGCCGGATTCAAAAACAATTTTAGCTGCTTCAGGGTCAACCAAAATATTAAATTCTGCCGCAGGTGTCCAGTTACCAAACTGTACGCCGCCGCCCATCAGAGAAATCTGTTCGATTTTCCCTTTCAGCTCAGGATGGGCTACCAAAAGCGCTGCCACATTCGTCAGCGGACCTGTTGGCACCAATGTCACAGGCTCATCAGATTCCTGCAAAACCTTTGCCATCAGCTCAACTGCTGTCATCGGAACCAAATCATAATCGGGTTCCGGCAATGCGGGGCCATCCAGACCGGACTCACCATGTACCGTCGGCGCAATGATAGCAGGCGCAACCAACGGGCAGCTTTTCCCCTTCGCTGTTGGCACATGCAAATCAATCAAAGTGCAAATCCGCAGTGCATTATATGTTGTTTTCTCAATGGTCTGATTCCCGCAGCAGGTTGTTACAGCCTTGATATCCAGCTGAGGGCTTGCATTCGCCAGCACCCATGCCATAGCATCATCATGCCCGGGATCACCATCCAGAATAATGGGAATTTTTCTCATAATGTCATCCTCCAAACAAAGCAGAAATCAGTCTTTTTTCTGTTCCTGTGCTTTTTTGCGTTTTGCCTTGTTGATCGTAGAAAGTGCATACAGCACCAAACCAAGAATCGTTACTGCATAAGGCATTGCAGAAATCAGGTTGGAAGAAACGCCCTGAATACCGGATACCTTTGTACGCAGTGCCTGTGCAAAACCAAACAGCAGGGATGCAAACATCGTACCAACAGGTTCTCCATGACCCATTGCCTGTGCAGCCAGCGCAATAAAACCACGACCGGCAACAACACCAGTGTTCCAGCTCTGAGAATAATACATAGACATAAACGCACCGCCCATACCGGACAGAACACCGGAAATACCCAGTGCGATATATTTGATTTTCAGGACACTGATACCAACAGACTCCGCAGCATGATCATTTTCACCAACAGCACGAATCTGCAAACCAACAGATGTTTTATACAACAGTATCCATGTAACGAATACCAGAATAAACGCTACATAAGTCAGTACAGAGTGCCCAGACAAAATGTCGCCCAGAACAGGGATGCTGCTCAGACCGGGAATTTCTACTGTAGGAATCAGAATGTTAGAGCTTGTCAGAGATGCTGTGTTACCTCTTTCGCCTGTGAACATATACAGTAGGAAAATCGTGCCGCCGGCACTCATGGTGTTGATTGCGATACCGGCAAGGATAATGTCTGTTTTCAGCTTCAAAGCAAAGAAGCCCATCATCAATGCCAAAGTAAGACCAACCGCCATTGCCCCCAGCACACCGATTAGCCAGCTCTGTGTCCAGTAGCTGAACAGTGTACCAAACAGACCGGAGATCAGCATAATACCATCCAAACCGATATTGACAACACCCGCTTTTTCAGCTACAACTGCAGCCAATGCAGCGAATAGGATAGGCGCCGTAATACGGAAAATTGCAAAGAAAAAGTCTACATGAAAAATCAAGGAGAAAATTTCGTTTAACATTATGCCTTACCCCCTTCCGCTGCTGCATTTTTCTGTGCCATTTCTTCTTTTGCACCGGCAACAACCAGCTTCTGACGATATTTAGCTAGGAACTGTTCTGCCGCAAAGAACAGGAACACAACTGCCTGAATGATGTCCGCCATTTCAGAAGGAACATCGCAGTATGTCGCCATCATCGTACAGCCTCTATTCAAGTACGCAATGAAGAATGCTGCAATGGGTACAAAAATAGGATTATTTTTTGCGAGGATCGCAACGGTAATACCGGTCCAGCCATAGCCGGGAAGGTCACGCCACAGGAAGGTATCGAAACGCCCCAGAACCTCGATTGCGCCGCCCATACCTGCCAGAATACCACCAATCACCTGCGAAAGAATGACGATACCGCCAACCTTCATGCCGGAGTATTTCGCAAAGCTCTGATTGATACCAACCATACGAATGCTGTATCCCCAGCGCGTACGATACATAAACAACGCTACCAACACTGTGAAAATTAGTGCAACAACAAAACCCCAGCTCAGCTTGGAACCACCGGGAACCAAAGCAGGAATGTGTGCTGTTTCAGCAAAGGGGAATGTCTGAATCGTACCCTTGGAGCCATTCGCAAATACATTCAGAAGGAAGTGAAGAATTACATACATAGCGATGTAGTTCATCATCAGAGAGCAAACCATTTCACTAGCGCCCAATTTTACTTTTAAGATTGCAGGAATATACATCAGCGCACCGCAAACAATGGCGCCGCCTAGTACACAGATAACCATATCCAGATAAGTGCCTGTAGAAAAATAAATACCAATTAAAGCAGCAATGAAGCCACCCAGCATAACACTACCTTCCCCAAACATATTGAACTGATTGGAGGAGAACATTACGCAAACTGCAAGGCCTGTGAAAATAATCGGTGTCATTGCAGCAAGAATCGTATAAATAGAATTCATACTGATACCGCCGCCTGTAAACAACGGAGAAATCAGCATATATTTTAATGCTTCAAAAGGTTTGTCGGAACAAATGAAGATCAGGATGGATGCAACAAGAAGCGCCACAAGGATCGCTGCTGCACCACGGATGATCTCAAACATTCTCATGCGTTTGTTATTCATGGCACACCCTCCTTATTTCTTCATCTGTCTGTTTCTTCAGACCAAGCATATATTCACCCATGATTTCATCTGTCAGCATAGATGTGTCTTCAAAATATGCCGCAATTTTACCATTATAGAAAACGATCAAGCTATCAGAAAGCTCCATAACCTCATTCAAATCGGCAGATACCAGCAGAACGGCTGCACCCTCACGGCTCAGCTCAACCAGTTTCTTGCGGATAAATTCTGTTGCACCTACATCGATACCACGGGTAGGCTGATCGGCAATAATCAGAACAGGGTCTGCGGAAAATTCTCGGGCAACAACAACCTTCTGAATGTTCCCGCCGGACAGCATCCCTACTGCCTGATTACGGTTTTTACAACGCACCAGATAGTCTTGAATCAACTGATCACTTTCTTCATGCATCGCATTCATATCGAACAATACACCCTTATTGAATTTCTTTTTGCTGTAACGGTCAGACATGATGTTTTCTTCAATGCTTGCAGAAGCAGCAATACCATAGATCATACGGTCTTCGGGAATTAGGGATACACCCAGATCACGAATCTTGCTCTGCGGCATAGAAATGATGCTTGTACCGTTTACTGTTACACTGCCTGCATCAGGAACATTCAGATTAAACAGCATTTCAACCAGCTCTCTCTGGCCGTTGCCTTCTACGCCGGCAATACCAAGAATTTCACCCTTACGAACAGCAAAGGACATCTTATCCAGCATTTTTCTGTTCCAAGAGTCTGTGTATTCCAAATCTTTCACTTTCAGAACAATATCTGTAGGCTGTGCTTTTTCCTTTTCTACAGTCAGAACAACATCACGACCTACCATCAGACGGGAAATGTCCTGCTCTGTGATGCTTGCTGTTTCATAAATACCCATAGATTTACCTGCACGCATAATGGTCAGGCGGTCAGTGATCTGCTTGATTTCTTTCAGTTTATGAGAAATGAAAATAATCGTATATCCCTGTTCCTTCAGTGCAATCAGTTCCTTAAAAAGCTCTGCAGTTTCCTGTGTTGTCAGAACTGCAGTAGGCTCGTCCAGAATCAAAATTTTTGCCCCACGCACCAAAGCCTTCAGAATTTCCACTTTCTGCTTCATACCAACAGGAATATCAATTACCTTTGCATGGGCATCTACATGAAGGTTGTATTTTTTTGCATATTCCTCTGTGATTTCAACTGCCTTTTTGTAATCAATAAATACACCCTTTTTCGGCTCCATGCCTAAAACAATGTTTTCTGCCACAGTCAGACTGGGTACCAGCATGAAATGCTGATGCACCATACCAATTCCTTTAGAAATAGCGACTGTAGGAGATGTTAGATTTACTTTTTCGCCATTCACGATGATGTCACCACTCGTAGGCTGCTCCATGCCGAACAGCATCTTCATTAAAGTGGATTTTCCAGCACCATTTTCCCCCATCAGTGCATGAATCTCACCCTTTTTCACATTGAAATCTACACCTTGATTGGCAGCCACACCATTGGGATAAACTTTTGCAATACCCACCATCTGAACAACATATTCGTTGTTTGACATAATCGGGCCTCCTTATTTTATAATGATTTAGAAAAAGGGGAGCTTCACAGCTCCCCCATTTGCAACGTTATAAGCCAATCGCTGTTTTAGATCAGCTATGGATTTTTCATTAAGGCTGCATGGAATCTCTCAGAGCGATAACTGCATCATTGCCGCCGTCAGCCAGAGCGGAAGGAACTACGATTTCGCCAGCTACAATTGCATCCTGAGCTGCGATAACTGCATCCTGAACTTCCTGAGGTGCTGTTGTGAAGTTCTTATCTGTTACCATACCAACGCCGCCTTCAGCGATACCCAGATTCACTTCAGAACCCCAGTATTCATTGCCTGCATCCCATTCATCGAAGAACCAGCAAATACCATCGCCTACATTCTTCAGACCGGATGTCATTGTAATTGCTGCCAGCTCAGCACCGAATGTGGATTCCTGATCGGAGTCAACACCGATGAACCAAGCTTTGCCTGTTTCCTGAGCTGCTTCAGCGCCGCCGTTGCCAGCTGCACCACCAACACCCCAAACGATGTCAACTTTTTTATCGTTAATCATAGACAGAGCCAGCTCTTTACCGTAAGCTGTATCATAGTAGTTTGTTACATAGCGTGTGTCAACCTTGATGTCAGGGTTAACAGATTTTGCACCTTCCAGATAGCCATACAGGAAGTCATTGATAACAGGGCTATCAACGCCACCCAGGAAGCCCAGAACCGCTTCAGGATTTGTGTTAGGGTGACCAGATGTTGTCATGGAGCTTGCGAATACACCAACCATGTAACCCAGGTCGTTCTGTTTGAAGCTCATGTTTACAACATTAGGGCAATCGCCAACATATGTTGTGTCATCATAAATCAGGTATTTCTGATCGGGATACTGTTCTGCTACTTCTTTCAAGTAGTCAGGCATCTGATATGTACCACAGATAATCAGATCATATTCGCCTGTTCCGGATACTTCGTACAGAGTTTCCAACCATTTGGGCTGATCTGCATCTGTAGCACCCATTTCGATTGTCTTGTAGGTAATTCTGCCATCTGCTGCCAGACGAGCCAGACCTGCTTCTGCAGAATCAAAGAAAGATTTGTCACCCAGATTACCATTTACCAGATTACATACATTATAAGCATCTGTTGTCGCTGCATTATCAGCAGCAGGTTCTGTGCTGCCACCGCAGCCAGCCAGAAGGCCAACTGTCATAACGGAAGCAAGCAGTAAGGAAATAAATTTTTTCATAGTTCCTCTCTCCCTTTCATCTTAGAAATTATTTCGTTGCCGAATAAATGCCCCTATTCAACTTGAGCATTAAATTCATGAATATTGTACAATATCTATCCAAATTTGTCAACAATAACGATGATTCCAAAGAAACCTTTTATTTAATATCAACAAACCCTGTCAAAATCATACATTTTTATTACACAATATGTCAATTGCAATTATTTTTTTATTCTTATCTTTCAAATTCCTGTCTTAAGAATTGTAAACACTTCCGCATTTTTACTTCAAAATAAAAAATCAGACCTCATTTGAGATCTGATTTTCATACATTAGTCTTCCTTTTTGGAGAACAGACCTTTTTTCGTTTTTGCTTCCGCAATTTCAGGGGGTGCCTCCATGGACATATTCAGTTCAGCCTTTCCGTAAACCTCTGTTTTTGCAACAGGGATACGAACGCCTCTGTTCATACCAAATTCTACGATCCAAGCGTCATAGGTTTCATCTACAACTTTACCGTAGAAGCCACTGTTTGTAAGGATGGAATCCCCGATTACAATAGCGTTTCTCAAGTCTGCCAATTTTTTCTCTCTTTTCTGTGTAGGTCTTACAGAAAGGAAATACATAATTACCAACAAAACTACGCAATAAACTACAATTAGCATTACGGGATGCTCAGAGCCCCATGTGCCAAACAGACCGCCTGTGCTTTTTGCCGCTGTGCCCGCTGCTTCTGCAACAGGTTCTCCGCCGGGTGTAATCACTGTGTCTAACAACAGAAATGACATCATTTAATCTCTCTCCTAACTTGTTTTGATTCAATATTTTTATTCGTCACTAGTATAAGATTATAGCCAAGAAAGTTTTTTCCGTCAAGTATCGCCATTTATTTCATACCAGAGTGCTTGAAATCCTCCAGCTTCTGCTTTTTATAAGCATGAAAGCGATCCTCCTCAATCGCAAGACGAATTTCCTCCATCAAGCTATTGAAGAAATACAGATTATGCATCACACAAAGACGCATTGCCAGCATTTCCTTTGCCTTAAACAGATGGCGAATATATGCCCTTGTATATCTTCTGCAGGCAGGACAGCCGCAAGTAGCATCAATGGGAGCTTCGTCATCTTCAAACTTTGCATTTAGAAGGTTGAGCTTTCCGAAGTTAGTATAAACATGGGCATGGCGTCCATTTCGTGCAGGCAGCACACAGTCGAAGAAATCGACACCTCTTTCCACCGCCTCCAGAATATTTTCCGGTGTACCCACTCCCATCAGATAGGTGGGCTTATCTATAGGCAGATATGGCACTACATCTTCAAGCACCTGATACATTTCAGCATGGCTTTCCCCTACTGCCAGCCCCCCAACTGCGTAGCCATCCAGCTCCATATCGGAGATCACCTTTGCATGCTCAATACGAATATCTTTATAAGTAGCCCCTTGATTGATCCCAAACAGCATCTGCTGCTTATTGATGGTATCATCCAGACTATTCAAACGAGCCATTTCCTTCTTACAGCGTTCCAGCCAGCGTGTGGTCCTTGCTACGGAAGCCTCTACATAAGGTCTTTCTGCAGGCAGACCAATGCACTCATCAAAGGCCATTGCAATGGTAGAACCAAGATTGGACTGTATCTGCATACTCTCTTCCGGCCCCATAAAAATTTTTCTACCATCAATGTGAGAACTGAAATAAACGCCCTCCTCTTTGATTTTCCGCAACAGCCCAAGAGAAAATACCTGAAAGCCGCCGGAGTCTGTCAAAATCGGCTTGTCCCAGACAATAAATTTATGAAGTCCACCCATTTCCTTAATGAGTTTATCTCCCGGACGCAGATGCAGATGATAAGTATTGGAAAGCTCTACCTGACACTTCAACTGCTCTAGGTCTTCTGTCGAAACAGCCCCTTTAATCGCCCCTGCCGTTCCTACATTCATAAATACAGGCGTCTGGATAACCCCGTGGGGCGTATGAAATTCGGCGCGTTTTGCCATGCCGCATCTTTTTAGTACTTTATACATGATATTCCTCGCTTTTTTATATTTTCAATCTGTTCTATGATACCTTTTTTTCGTCTTTTCTTCAAGGGGTTCTTTCTTTTTTGCTGAAAAAATGGTAAACTATTTCATTAGTTGGATTTAATTATTGGAAATCATAAGATTGGAGATATATTATGAGCATTGATTTGATTGCATCAACCACTTTCGGTCTGGAGGCAGTTGTAAAAAGAGAATGTCAGGCATTGGGCTTTCAAAATATCCGCACCTCGGACGGCAAGGTAGAATTTACCGGAGATGAGGCCGACATTGTCAAAGCCAATCTATGGCTGCGCTGCGCCGGCCGTATATGGATAAAAATGGGCACCTTCAAGGCTGTTACCTTCACAGAATTATTTGACCAGACAAAAGCTCTGCCTTGGGGGGATTGGATTCCTGAGGACGGCAAATTCACCGTTGTCGGAAAATCTGTAAAATCTACTCTATTCAGTGTTCCCGACTGTCAAGCGATTGTAAAGAAGGCTGTTGTAGAAAAGCTGAAGGAAAAATATAAAACAGACTGGTTTGATGAAACCGGCGCATCCTACACCATTCAAGTCGGCATCCTAAAGGATGTGGTAACATTAGCGATTGATACCAGCGGTAATGGCCTACATATGCGAGGCTACCGTGCCAGTGCTATGGACGCTCCTCTAAAGGAATCCCTTGCTTCTGCAATGATACAGCTCAGCTATTGGAGAAAGGATCGCATCCTACTGGATCCCTTCTGCGGCTCCGGCACCATTCCTATTGAAGCAGCCATGCTGGCAAGAAATATCGCCCCCGGTCTGAACCGTAAATTTGCATCAGAGGAATGGGAGCGCATCGGAAAGGACCTTTGGAAACAAGCAAGAAAAGAAGCATATCAAGCAATTGATTATGATGTGATGCCCGAAATCTATGGCAGTGACATTGACCCCGATGCCATTGCTTTAGCAAAGGCAAATGCGGAGCTTGCCGGTGTAGATGACTGCATCACCTTTGAGGTAAAGCCTTCTCAAGAGACTGTATTACCCGGGAAATACGGTGTGCTTATTTCCAACCCTCCCTATGGGGAACGAATTGGCGAACTGAAAGAAGTAGAGGAAATGTACCGTGCATTGGGCGCAACCATGAAAACAGACAATACATGGTCTGCTTACATCATCACATCCATGGAATATTTTGAATCCCTTTTCGGCAGAAAAGCAGACCGAAAAAGAAAGCTTTTTAATGGACGGATCAAGACGGATTATTATCAATATGAAGGTCCGCGTCCACCGAAAAAAGACTAAAATGTATAACAACAAAAACCGATGGCTTTCCTAAAGGAAAATACCATCGGTTTTTCTGTTAAAACCATCGCCTTCTGCGTGTTCTTCTTTTTTTACCGTTAAGGTTCATGGTAAGCCCTGTATTCCTTCTGGCAGGCTTGCCAAGGCCATAGCCGCCTCTGTATCTGCGGCGTAAAAAGACTCTAATAATAAAGAAAAGAATCCCTACTCCTAGAAGGATACCTGCAAAAACAAGTAGTCCTTTTAAGGTAAACAAATTTTGGAAAAGCTCTGCAATCATGCTGAAAATAGTCCCCTTTTCTACCGTTCTGCCGGCATAAACAGGTGCTTCCATCACAACCTGCCCCTCTGCTTTGATTACAACTGTGCCGATTTTATCTCCTTTTTCCACAGGCGCTTTCAAAAGAATATTTCCTTCCTTATCTGTTACTGTAAGACTTTCTTCACAGGTAACCGATGCAGAAAGCTTTTCTATGCCACCAATAGGAAGGTATGTCAGCAAAGGCTCGCCAAGCACCGCAGAAAGGGTATTCCCGCCAGATTTTTTATGCTTTGTCAGTGGGATTTCTGCCAAAGATTCATTCCCACCATATACAACTCTCTCTTCATACTGATTGAATCCGTATTCAAACAGATTTTTTGCATCAATCCAACGATTCGGATCTTCCGAATGAAACACAACCGCAATCAAATTCATCGCATCATTTCTTGCAGCCGCAGCGACACAATCCCCCGCTTCATTCGTAAAGCCTGTTTTAATGCCGGAAGCATAGCCATAATTATATTCTCCGCCGGTAATCAGCAAATTATGACTACGCCAAGCATAGTCCTGTGTTTTTACAGATGCATCCGTTGTAAACATATTGTCCGCACCATTGCCCACAAAGCTTCTTTCATTAGCGATCTCCTTTAGTGTAGGATTTTCCATAAATACCCTGGAAATCAAAGCCATATCCTTCGCTGTGGTGTAATGATCTGCCGCATGATAGCCATGAGCGTTGGAAAAATGACTGCCCTTTGCCCCCAGCTCCTCCGCCTTTTTGTTCATCAAATCTGTAAAAATTGCCTCACAGCGTTCAAAGGAAAGGCTATCATCATTTTCCACTCTTCTTGCAACTGCTGCCGCAATCACATTTGCAGAGTCATTTCCAGAAGGGATAATAAGACCACGAATGGCATTTTTCATAGTGAGCATTTCTCCTACTGTATGCCCTGCCTTACTGGAATCCAGCGAAATCTCATTGATTTCATATCCAACCTTTATCAATTCTTCTGGCTTAAAATAATCCAGCGCAATAAGGGCTGTCAGCACCTTTGTCATGCTAGCAGGATACATTTTTTCATCTGCTCTTTTCTCATATAGAATGGTGCCTGTGGATTCTTCGATTAAAATCGCTGCTGATGCAGTCAGCTCCGGTGCATTTTCCGCCAGAAACAGTGCGTTCTTCAACAATTCCTTTTCTTCCTCTTTGACCACCTCTGTCTGTACCGCTTCTTCCTGTGGCTTCTCTTCTTCCTCGCCACAACCACTCACTCCTATGGCAATTACAGCAGCCAGAAGAAGTGCTATTTTTTTTGCGAAAGTTTTTTTCACCATTGAAACATCCTTTCTGCTTCTATTATATATTGGTCATCACAGAATCTCTTCCTGCTGCAAATATTCCAGCACAAGCTTTAGTGCTTCCTCCGCATCGTTTTCATCCATATCCACCCAAAAGCCTTCTATCTGGCGACGGAACCATGTCAACTGGCGTTTTGCAAAGCGTCTGGTATTGGTTTTCAGCTGTATCACCGCTTCATCCAGTGAACATTTGCCTTCAAAATAAGGTATAAACTCCTTGTAGCCAATGCCCTGCATGGAAACCAACTCCGGGGAATAGCCTTTCTCCAAAAGCCCCTGCACCTCTGCCAAAAGCCCCTGCTCCAGCATCTGATCAATGCGAAGCTCAATACGGGCATAAAGCTTTTCTCTATCCATATTCAGAATAATGACAGCCGCATCATAGGGCGTTTCCTTTTCCTGCTGTGCTGCATTATGGGCAGAAAATTTCTCTCCTGTCAAATAATAATATTCCAACGCACGCGTTACCCGCTTCACATTGTTTGCATGAATGATAGCCGCATATTCCGGATCTATCTCCTTCAGCCGTTCATAAAGCACTTCTGCACCTTGTTCCTTCGCCAGCTGATAACACGCCTCCCGATAAGAGGTATCGTTTTCCGTTTCTGTAAAATCATTATCATAAAGCAAGGCATTGATATAAAAGCCGGTGCCTCCCACGAGGATAGGTATTTTCCCCCTATCCCATATTTCTTTCATATATGCCTTTGCCTTTTGCTGAAATAGCATCACATTATATTCTTCATCAGGCTTCAGTTCATCAATCAGATAATGAGGAACTCCCTCTGTCTCCTCAGGCGTCACTTTTGCCGTTCCAATATCCATATAACGGTATATCTGCATGGAATCGGCAGAAATAATCTCTCCCCCAATCTTTTTAGCCAACCTAATGGAAAATCCTGTTTTACCGCAGGCTGTTGGCCCGCCAATAACAATAATAGGTTTTTTCATAGCTTCACCTGTTTAATTTTGTATCCGTTTGAACATTTTTTCCATTTCGTATCTAGTTAGTTCGATGATCGTCGGTCTGCCATGGGGACAGGTAAAAGGATGTTCCAGTTGTAAAAGCTGATGAATCAAGGCTTCCGCCTCTTTTACGCTTAAAACATCATGGCCCTTTACCGCCGCCTTACATGCCATGGTAGCAATAGCCAGAATTTTGGTATCATACACATTTGTGATCCGTTCCTCTGTCAGTCTATCCAGTATATCTGTAAAGAATCCAACCCCATCTGGATTTTGCAGCAAATAAGGGAGTCCACACAATGCGTATTTGCCACCAAAATCCTCCAATTCAAAGCCAAAGCTTTCCAACAGTTCCCGATTTTCCCGCAGGGTTTCTGTTTCCAGTACACCTAAATTCAGCATCATCGGCGTCAACATCCGTTGAGAAACCACTTTCTCGCTCTTGAATTTCTGCATCAATTCTTCATAGAGAATGCGTTCATGGGCTGCGTGCTGGTCGATTAGATATAGACATTCTTCCTGCTCTACAATCCAGTAGGTACGAAACACCTGCCCGATAATTTTATAATCCCGGAAAAACGCCTTTTTTTCTTCCGCCGTCTCCACTTCCAGCGTTTCCTGCACAGGCAATACCGTATCTGTATTCTTTATAGCTTTTGTCTGCTTTTCCGCTTTCGCAATATCTTGATTTACAGACATATCCTTCTGTGTCGGTATTTCCTTCTGATATGCCGCCGCCTTCTGGGCAACGCCAACGCCGGCAGGCTTGCGTCCAAGAAGTTCATCCACACTTCTGCTGCCCCTTACAGGTGCAGAAGAGAGCGGCACTTCTGCTGTCTTTTCTATTTCATCGGAATACATCTGTTCTTTTTCCTTCTCAGAAAGAATCATTGCCGTCGGCTTTGTAATTTCCCTTGTCTGCTGCTTTGCAGCTTCTATCGTTTTCGCCGCGTCTTCCTTTTTACAAGATGCCTCAACCAAGACCTGCTGTTCTTCCTCTGGCTGTTTTTCCTTTGTTTTTTTATCCAGAACAGCCTTCGGAATCAGTATCGTTTCCTGCAAGGCTTTGGAAACCGCCCCATAGAAAAATTCATATACCTCATCATCATTTTTGAAGCGAACCTCCAGCTTGGCAGGATGCACATTCACATCCACCATCGACGGCTCTACCTCTAAATTCAACACAAAAACAGGGAATTTCCCAATCATCAGCTTGGTTTTGTAAGCATCCTCTACCGCAGAGGAAACCACTCCATTTTTAATAAATCTTCCGTTGATAAAAAGATTTTCATAATTTCGGTTGGCTCTGCAAAGCTCCGGTCTGCCGATCAGCCCTGTCACAGCATAATCCCCTTTTTTATAGGAAATCGGCAGCATATGATTCGCCGCCTCCTTGCCGTATACATAGAAGACTGCTGTCTTGGGATCGTTATTCCCCGCTGTATGCAAAACGGTATTTCCGTTATTGATATATTGAATAGAAACCTCCGGATGTCCCAGCGCAATTTTATTGACAAGCTCTGCCACATAACCGCTTTCCGTTGCAGGTTTTTTCAGGAATTTTCTGCGGGCAGGCACATTATAAAAAAGGTTTTTCACGGTAATGGATGTGCCTTCTCTGCACGCCGCATCTTCTATCAGCTCGATTTCTCCGGCACTGATGAGGATGCGGGTTCCTGTTTCTTCCTCCCGTGTTTTTGTCAGCATTTCCACCTGTGCCACCGCTGCAATGGACGCCAACGCCTCACCGCGGAATCCCAATGTGAAAATATGCTCCAAATCCTCTATCTGCGTCATTTTGCTGGTTGCATGACGCAGAAAGGCAGATTTCACCTGCTCTTTGGGAATCCCGCAGCCATTATCTGAAATACGGATATAAGAAATACCGCCCTCTCTGATTTCAACCGTAACATTGGATGCTCCGGCATCAATGGCATTTTCTGTCAGTTCCTTTACGACGGATTTCGGAGATTCCACAACCTCCCCCGCTGCTATTTTATTGATGGTTTTGGAGTCCAGCAGTCTGATTTTCTGCATGATTCTCCTCCTTTTCTTCACACTTACAGCCCCTTCGCCTTCTTCTGCAGCTCAAACAATGTCTGCAAGGCTTCAATGGGCGTCATTGCCATTACATCCAGCTTGGACAGCTCATCTGCCAGCTGATTTTCCGCAATATGGAACATATCCATCTGTTTTACTGTTTCCTCCTGCTGCTCCTTGGATTCCACAGCGATTTTTTTCGCTTTTTTCGTAATATCCGCAGCATTGAGCTGGTTCAAAATCTGCCCGCTACGGCGTATCACTTTATTGGGTAAACCTGCAAGCCTTGCAACCTGCACCCCATAGCTATGGTCTGCACCGCCCCGCTGAATCTTACGCAGGAAGATAATATCCTCCCCCTGCTCTTGCACCGCAATGCAGTAGTTTTTCACACCGGAAAGCTTCCCTTCCAGTTCACTCAATTCATGATAATGGGTTGCAAACAGCGTTTTTGCACCAATCTGCTTGGTATCTGCAATATACTCCAGAACCGCCCACGCAATGGAAAGACCGTCAAAGGTGCTAGTGCCTCTGCCGATTTCGTCTAAAATCAGCAAGCTTTTCTGCGTTGCATTATGCAGGATATTTGCCACTTCCGTCATTTCCACCATAAATGTACTCTGTCCCGCAGAAAGATCATCCGAAGCACCGACACGGGTAAAAATACGGTCTACGATGCCAATATGTGCCTCTTCTGCCGGCACAAAGCTGCCAATCTGTGCCATCAGAACGATGAGCGCTGTCTGGCGCATATAAGTAGATTTGCCCGCCATATTCGGACCAGTAATGATAGCAAGTCTGGTATCCGCCTGATCGAGATATGTATCATTAGGGATAAACTGACCATCCATCATTTTTTCCACAACAGGATGTCTGCCTCCTTTTATGTCTAGCACATCGCTGTCATCCACAATAGGCTTCACATAGCTTCTGCTCTGTGCAACCTCTCCAAAGGATTGCAGACAGTCAATAACAGAAATGACATAGGCACAGAACTGAATGCGCTCCACCTCTGCCGCTACCGCATTTCGGATTTCACAGAACATTTCGTATTCCAATGTGGTAATCTTATCATCAGCGCCGAGGATAATTTCTTCCAGCTCCTTCAGCTCTGGAGTGATAAATCGCTCTGCATTGGCAAGGGTTTGCTTCCGGATATATGTTTCCGGCACCATTTCCAGATTGGAACGGGTAATTTCGATATAGTAACCAAAAACCTTATTAAAACGAATTTTCAGATTTTTAATGCCTGTCGCTTCTTTTTCCTTTTCTTCCAGATTTCTGATCCACGCCGTACCGTTTTCTTTTGCCTGCACATAGGTGTCCAGTTCTTCACTGAAGCCGGCACAAATCATGCCACCTTCTCTTACAGAAAACGGAGGATCCTCTACAATCGCCTGGGAAATCAGCGCATGGATATTTTCCAATGTATCCAGCTGCTCATACAGCTCCTTCAGATAAGGACTTTTGCAACGGAAAAGAATGTTTTTCAAAAGCGGCAGATTTTCAATGGAATTTTTCAGCGCAGCCAGATCTCTGGCATTGGCATTCTGATAAACCACACGGGACATGATGCGCTCAAAATCATACATGGAACGCAGAATATCTTTTATTTCTTCCCGCAAAAAGAGGTCATGGCAGAGCTCTTCCACCCCATCTAGGCGTTTATTGATTTCTTCTTTGGAAAGCAAAGGCTGTTCCACCCATTTGCGTAAAAGTCTTGCACCCATTGCTGTCTGGGTTTTATCCAGAACACTTAGCAGGGAACCCCTTTTATTTTTTTCCCGCAAGGTTTCCGTCAACTCCAGATTTCTGCGGCTGGAAACATCCAGCAGCATAAAATCTCCGGTTGTATAATATTTCAAGCTAGAAATATGGCTCAAATCATTTTTCTGTGTTTCATTCAGATACCACATCAGCGCACCTGAGGCGGAAATAGACAGCAGCTTTTTATGCAGGCCAAAGCCTTCCAGCGTTTTTACCTTGAAATGCTTTAACAGGGTATCCTTCGCCGTATTGTAATCATACATACGGCTGTCAATATCATTCAGATACAGGTGAAAGCGCTCCTTGATCTCTTTTGCCAAAGGACTTGTAAGAAATTCAGTATTACAAATCAATTCTGCTGGAGAAAAACGGGCTGTTTCATCCACAATCTTTGCCGCTGCCTGCACACTGGAAAATTCCGTTGTCTGAAATTCTCCCGTAGTTACATCGCAGACTGCAATGCCATAGCCGCCTGCTGCACTAAATACCGAGAGGATATAATTATTTCTGGTTTCATCCAGAACCGTCTGATCTACTACTGTACCCGGTGTAATTACCCGCACAACATCACGCTTGACCAATCCTTTTGCTGCCTTCGGATCTTCCACCTGCTCACAGATTGCCACTTTATAACCTCTTTCCACCAGACGGGCAATATAGCCATCAGCAGAATGAAATGGCACACCGCACATTGGGGCTCTTTCCTCCTGTCCCCAATCCTTTCCCGTCAGCGTGATGTCCAGCTCCTTGGATGCAATAACCGCATCCTCGAAAAACATTTCATAAAAATCACCCAAACGAAAAAAGAGTAGGCAATGCTTATAATTTTCCTTGATTTCAAAGTATTGCTGCATCATCGGCGTGATCTTCGCCATAGCTGCCCCTCCTCCTTTTCCTTTTTCGCAAGGATACCCGAACCCCTTTCTCGGGAGTTCGGGTAATAAAAATTCTATCTTTTCTTTCCTGCTATTTTCCGAAATAATCAGTGGCAGCCGCCGCCGCAGGAAGAACAACAGCTGGGATCGCAGCCACCAGCCTGTTCAGGTTCTTCGCCTGTCAGTGTTGCTGTAATAATGTTGAAAACAGAATTCATAAAGTTATTGAAATTCTGTTCTGCAACATACAAATCGGAAGCCAATTTATTGGTTCTGATTGCTTCACCCATTGTTTTCATTTTTTCATTGAAGGCTCTCTGTTCTTCGATTTCGATACCGCCCTGCTGCATTTTTGCTTCAAATTCATAGTGCATCTGTGTATATTCTGCTACCAGCTTAGATACCTCGGGATCATTTTCATAAGCAGCTTTTGCCGCCAGCAATGCCTCTACCTGAGGTGTTTTCTGCAGTTCTTCGCCCAATGCTCTTGCCATTTCAAATACTGTTGCCATAATTTTCACCTTAAATCCTTTCGCCAATCAAATAAAATGTTTTGTTATCAACGATTTTGACAGAAATCATCTGTCCAATCATATCTTCTGTTCCGGAGAAATGTACCAGCATATTATTATCGGCACGCCCCGTTAGGATAGAACCGTTCTGTTTACTTACTTCTTCCGCAAAAACGGTCATCACCTTGCCAACCTGCTCCTGATGCACCTCATGCACAATGGGATTCAGTACATCCAACATTCTGTCAAAGCGATCCTTCACAACCTCCTCCGGCACCTGTTCTTCCATCACCGCCGCAGGTGTGCCTGTCCGCTTGGAATAGATGAATGTGAAGGCCGTACTATACCGTGCTTTACGGATTACCTCTAGCGTTTGCTGGAAGTCAGCCTCCGTTTCACCAGGGAAGCCTACGATAATATCTGTACTCAGCGTAATATCCGGCATTGCCGCCTTAGCCTTTCGTACAATCTCCATATAAGCCTCTTTGGTATAACGACGGTTCATGCGGCTGAGAATCTCACTGCTGCCGCTCTGCACAGGCAGGTGCAGATATTTACATACCTTATCACATTCTGCCATAGCCTGTATCAATTCATCGGAAAGATCCTTTGGATGAGAGGTCATAAAACGAATCCGCTCAATTCCTTCTACCTCATTCACCATCCGCAGAAGCTCTGCAAAGGAAATGGGATTTTCCAGATTCTTTCCGTAAGAATTTACATTCTGCCCCAAAAGCATAATTTCTTTTACGCCGTCTGCTGCCAGCTGACGCACCTCTGTAAGAATATCCTCTGGCATACGGCTCCGCTCTCTACCGCGCACATAAGGTACGATACAGTAGGAACAGAAATTATTGCAGCCAAACATAATATTGACAGATGCTTTATAAGGGAAGTGTCTGATAATCGGAAGATCCTCCACTACCTCTTGATGCTCCTGCCAGATATCATATACCGTTCTGTCGCTTTCCATACGAGTCGCCACAAGCTCCGGCAATTTATAGAGGTTAAATGTACCGAATACAATATCCACATGGCGATATTTTTTTCTAAGCTCTGCCAGCACGGTTTCCTGCTGCATCATGCAGCCGCAGAGGGCAATGATGGCATTGGGATTCTTTGTTTCTTTATAATGCTTCAGCCAGCCCAGCTTGCCATATACCTTCAGCTCCGCATTTTCCCGCACACAGCAGGTATTATAAATCACAAAATCGGCTTCTTTTTCCTGCTCTGTCCGTTCGTAGCCCATTTCTGTCAGCATCCCCTCCAGCTTTTCGGAATCATGGGCATTCATCTGGCAGCCCATTGCAAGGCTGTAAAACTTTTTCTTTCTACCGTTTTCTGCTTCATAGGCATCGTTTTTTTCTCGAATCTTTCGGATATATTCCAGCTGTCTTGCCAGCTCCTGTTCACAGGGCTTCGCAGCCACTCCTGCTTTATTTTCCATTTCTGCTTCCTTTCAAAATACAGACTTATTGCAAAAGAATATTTCTTTTTACAATGCTATATATTTTATCATAAAAGTCCTGTATTCTCAATGGTTTTTCTAAAATTCTTACATAAAAGATATGCTTTCCACGGTTTACAAAATGTTCATATTTCAGAAATACGCAATTCACAGAAATGGCTTATGCTAGAGTTGTCCCAAGGAGAAAGGGGCAATAGACATAGTATACATACCCTCCCCTTTACAGAGGCCCTCTTCCATTGGGCCTCTTTTTCTTTTCTATTTTCCCCCGATATGATACACTGATAGCAAATCAACCCCAAAAGAGGTGTTTACCCATGAAGAATTTACATTCTGATGCCAGAAAAATCATAGAAACAGCCGTTCAGGCATCCTTGCCCGATGAAGCTGTGAAAAAAGCCATTTGCGGAAAAAATTTTTCCTTTTTGGGAAGGGTTATTGTCATTGCCATCGGCAAAGCTGCATGGAATATGGCAAAGGCTGCCGCAGAGCACATTCCTCATCCCATCGACTGCGGTATCGTGCTGACGAAATACGGTCATTCCAGAGGAGAAATACCCGGTTTTTCCATATATGAAGCCGGTCATCCGCTCCCCGATGAAAACACGATCCTCGGCACGGAAAAGGTCATTGAAGCAGTTTCCGGTCTAAGCGAAAAGGATACGGTGTTCCTCCTCGTTTCCGGAGGCGGTTCTGCATTATTTGAACGCCCCGCAGGAAAGCTATCCCTTTCCGATATTCTTGATGTGACAGATCAGCTTCTGCGCTGCGGTGCCGATATCATCGAAATAAATACCATTCGCAAACATCTTTCCGCAGTCAAGGGCGGCAGATTTGCCGCACTCTGTTCTCCTGCCAGTGTACACTGCATCGCCTTAAGCGATATTCTGGAGGATCGAGCCGATTCTATTGCCTCCGGTCCTGCTTGTGCCGATTTATCTACCGCCGCAGATGCCTTTGCCATCGCAGAAAAATACAATCTCAGACTAACAGAGGAAATGAAGCGGCAGCTTGCAGTAGAAACACCGAAAGCCCTTTCCAACATGACTATGGAGATCACCGGCAGCGTGACACAGCTTTGCGCCGATGCCGCAAAGGCAGCCAAAGCTCTGGGCTATCAATCCCTCATTCTGACAAATATGTTGGACTGCGAGGCAAAGGAGGCAGGCAGATTCCTTGCTTCCATCGCAAAAACCATTCAGAAGGACGGGCTGCCTCTGCGCCCCCCCTGCGCCCTTATATGCGGCGGTGAAACCATCGTTCATATCACAGGCAAAGGAAAAGGCGGTAGAAACCAAGAGCTTGCCCTTGCTGCGGCAGAAGGCATCAATGGTATAGATGGCATCGTTATTGCTGCTGTCGGCTCTGATGGAACAGATGGCCCCACCGATGCTGCCGGCGGCATCGTAGACGGAGGCACGAAAGCCCTGCTTGCATCCCAAGGTATTTCCATCCCTGCTGTTCTATCGGAAAACAATTCCTATCATGCCCTTGCTGCGGCAAATGGATTGGTTTTTACAGGCCCTACGGGTACAAATGTAAATGATCTGTATTTTCTCTTATGTAAATAAAAAAGAGGCGTATGAAATGTATTTTCATACGCCATTTTTGTTGATGTAATATTCAAAAAGCCGATTCCAAGGAATCGGCTTTTTCTTTGCTCTATAAGAAATTTCGTTTCTTATAGAGCAAAAACCCTCCGGGGGATCGCACTGCGGCGGCAAGGTAGTCAGTCGCTAGCGACACCGCCGCAGGCGGAGCATTTCGTCAAGCGAAATGCTTTTTTACAAATCTGAATTACAGAGCTGCTTTTGCTGTTTCAACCAGTTTTGTGAAAGCAGCGGGATCGGATACAGCCAATTCTGCCAGCATCTTTCTGTTGATGTTTACGCCAGCTACTTTCAGACCGTGAATCAGTTTGCTGTAAGAAATTTCGTTCATTCTTGCAGCTGCGTTGATTCTTACGATCCACAGGCTTCTGTATTCTCTCTTTGTCTGTTTTCTGCCAGCGAAAGCGAATGCCATTGCTTTCATTACAGACTGTTTTGCTACTCTGTACTGTTTGGATCTAGCGCCACGGTAGCCTCTAGCCAGCTTCAATACTTTTTTATGTTTTTTTCTAGCGTTCAGCGCGCCTTTTACTCTTGCCATTGTAAAGTCCTCCTAAAATAAGTATATTCGAAAAATTGTCATTCCTGAAACTGCTGATTAAGCGTAAGGAATCAGTGTCTTTTTAATCTTGTTTTCTACTGTTCTGTCAGCTGTTGTAGCGTGTCTCAGATTTCTTTTTCTCTTTCTGGACTTTTTACCAAGGATATGCTGTGTGTTGGATTTGTTTCTTTTTACTTTACCTGCGCCGGTAACTTTGAATCTTTTTGCTGCTGCTTTTTTTGTTTTCAACTTAGGCATTGTATTGTCCTCCTAAAACATGTTTGTGATAGTTTCCTTCCGCATTGCGGATCAGTTCTTTGGTGCAAGGAACATAACCAGACTTTTGCCTTCCATCTTCGGCTGCTTGTCAACCACACCAAATTCTTCTGTTGCTTTGGCGAAGTCTTCTAAAATCTGCATACCCACTTTGGAATGGCCGATTTCACGACCTCTGAAACGAATGCTGACTTTTACTTTGTCGCCATCCTTCAGGAATTCATTGGCTTTTTTCACCTTAACCTGAACATCGTGTGTATCGATGCTAGGGGATAGACGCAGTTCTTTTACATCAACTGTTTTCTGTTTCTTTCTGGCTTCTTTTTCTTTCTTTGCCTGATCGAATTTGTATTTCCCATAGTCCATGATGCGGCATACGGGGGGGTTTGCTGTTGGAGCGATCTTTACCAGGTCCAGTTTTCTTTCGTCAGCGATTTTCTGCGCTTCCTTAGAAGAAACGATACCCAGCTGTTCACCGTTTTCATCAATCAGTCGGATTTCTTTGTCTCTGATCTGTTCGTTAATCATTAACTCAGTAATGGTAAGCACCTCCCAAATTTACTGTATCCACAAGCACTTTCCTTGCAAAAAAGAAAGCGCCGGAAGAAATCCGCCGCACACAGAAAAACAGAGCTATCCTCTGTTTGAATACTGTATTAACCCTATTTGCCTGTGCAATAAGGTGAGAAGCGGAACTTCTTCTTTGTTTACCGAATTATTGTATCAGTTATATACAAAGTTGTCAACACATTTTTGTAGCTTTTTTCAAATGTTTTGTAGGTTTGTCAAACATTTGTTACACTAAGCCCCTAAAATTTCTAAGTACTTCCTGCGGAGTTTTCCAGCCCAGCGGACGCATAGAAAAGTTGTTATAATCTCGATAATTATAACGTTTCAGCTGTTTGCTGAAGTCTTCAAAAGAATAAAATTTATGCGTGGCATAAAAACGTTCGTTATCTTTGCGATGACTTCTTTCTACTTTTCCGTTGTGTCTGGGTGTGAATGGACGGATCAGCTTATGCTTGATTCCATGCTCCGTAAGTCGAGCTTGAAACAAAGTTGGCTTTTCTGAGCCGCCTTGAGAACCACCGAATCTCTTGGAAAATTCCTGTCCATTATCTGTCTGTACACACTCAATCGGGTATGGAAATGCTCTGATAAGATGTTCAAGAAATATGGCGGAAGAATAAGAACTGTGTTCTTCAAAGGCTTCTACAAAACGCCATCTGGAGAACTCATCAATCGCTGTATACTGATAAAAACGCTGTCCCTTCGCTTCATTTACAAGGCATGAAGCAGGTACAAACTTTACATCAATCTGAATTCTCTGACCGGGACGCTGCATCTGCTCATAGGGCTTAGGAATGTATTTGGGATTAGGTGGTTTTATTGCAACGATACCTTGTCTGCGGAGAAAGCGATATAAGCCAGAGAGGCTGCGGGTATATCCACGCTGTCTAAGTTTTACCCAAAAGATAACCAGCCCTGCGTGAGGATTGCGTTTTCGCATATCTTTAATGAGTTTAATCTCTTGTGATATATGCTGATTAGGATGATGATGCGGACGACGTGAGCGGTCTCTGAGAGATTCGATAGAGCCGTCATAGCGTCGTTTCCAGCGATAAATATACTGTCTGTTGGTTTTGTATTTAATAGCAGCATTAGT
>JAZQTP010000006.1:0-5534 GCA_045630845.1 Anaerotignum sp.
GTTTCTTATAGAGTAAAAACCCTCCGGGGGATCGCACTGCGGCGGCAAGGTAGTCAGTCGCAAGCGACACCGCCGCAGGCGGAGTATTTCGTCAAGCGAAATACTTTTTTTACTTAACTAAAAAATTTCATCTTTCATAATGTAAAAGCTTTATAGGCAGATGAAAATAAACCTGACTTAATCACTGCTCGTCCTGCTCGGAGGGTGGAAGTGGATTGGGAGCGGAATATTTTTTTTGATAAAGCCGATCAATGTATTCGCCGCCAAAAACCTTTACAGTGGCAAAGAGCGGGACACCGATAAACATTCCGATAGGACCCATGACAGCACCCCCAATCATAACGGCGAGGATAATCCACAGGGGGCTGAGATCCACGGAATCCCCGAGGATTTTAGGGCCCAGAAAGTTTCCGTCAAACTGCTGCAGAATCAAAACGAAGATTGCTACGGCGATAGCCAGAGGCGGATTGATCAGCAGCGTAATCAGAATTGCGGGAATAGCACCAATGAAAGGCCCGAAATAAGGAATCATATTGGTGACGCCGATGATAAGGGCCAGTATCAGCGGAAAAGGTGCTTTCAAGAGAGTTAGACCAATGAATGCCAGTATCCCGATAATCAGAGAATCTAATGCTTTTCCTATGATAAAGTCATTAAAGATGTGATGGATACGATTCGCGTTATAAAGGATACATTTTGCTTTTTCTTCATTGGTGAAGGCGTAAATCCCTTTTTTCGCCTTTTTTGCAAAGCGCTCTTTATCAAAGAGCATATAAAAGGCAATGAAAATAGCCATCACAAAATTCAGCGTAATCCGACCGAAGCTGTAAACATTTGCAGCTAGTGTTTCCAAAATCTGTGGTGCGTTCTGGGAGGCGTGCTGTAGTGGTTCCAGAATACGATTGATGACGCTGTTTACATCGCTGCTGTCAATGAATGGAATTTGGTCGAAGATGTGGCGAATGCGACCATTTAAGTTAGCAGAATAGCCACTGATATTGGAGGCAAACGCCATAACCGAATCACGGATTTCCGGCAGCAGATAAATTACAATCCATATGGTGCCGCCGATGACTATGGTATAGTTGATTAAGATGCAGAGAGTGCGCGTCATTTTTCTGCGGGAACAGAAAAAATCAGAAAGCTGCATTAGCCTGCGCTCAAAAAAAATCATAAAAGGATTCATAATATAGGCGATGGCAAAGCCCATGATGAAGGGCATGGTCAGCGTGCGCAGGTAATGGATGCCGGAAGTAAGATTTTTGCTGATAGCGGGAAGATGCCCGATCACTTTTTCAAAAAGCACCAACAATGCCAGTACAAGAAAGAGATAGAAGGCAATTTTGTAGAGCAGCTTATCATGCTCTGTGGAATTTGGCTTAAAGGGGGAGATTTTTTTCATAATATTTTACCTCGAAGATAGATTTGTCATTCAAATTTGTTTTAGAACAGAATACTTTTTTATATGATACTATGAATTTAACAGGAATGCCATAGGGAATAGGATGTTTTTCTGGTGCATTTTATTATTTTGTGGTATAATCGATGCATCATGGTGTGTTAATCCGTGATTTTTGATTGTAATAAAATCTGAATGGAGGCCAATCATGGGCGATATGAGCGGTAAACGAAGAAAGATAAAAAAAGGCGGGATGATCGGTACGGCAATTGTGGTGATCGTTGTTTGCCTTGGGTTTATTTTAGATTTATTTTTGGGCATTGGTGTGGCTGTTGGAGCATTGGTGGGCTACTGCGGTTGGATGCTATTGGGCGAAAGCGCAGAAGCAAAGGAGGATCGCAGCGGTGTTTTTCTGGATACGGAGGTTTTACGGGAGAATTTCTCCATTCCGAAAAATATGCCGATTCCCTATGCTGTGCTAGATATGCGTGGGCATATTTTGATGTATAACGAAAAGTTTTCACAGGCGTTCCCAGATATTTCTATGGCAAATCCTGTGATTGAGATGCTGCAAAAGGATGAGATGGGCAAGGAGATTCCGGTGACAGCAGGGGGGAGATATTATAATGCGATGTTGAATCTTTGCGATGTTGTGGCGGAGAATGGCGCTGTCGGTATGGTATTGAATTTGACGCTGGTGGAAACTACAAAGGAAAAACATCTGGAAGAAGAACTGGGGCGTAGCGAAACGGTTATCGGTATGCTGTTTTTGGATAATCTGGAGGAGGTATTTGATACACTGGCGGAGGACAGGCAGCCGCTGCTTTCGGCTGTAGTGGACAGAAAGCTAACGCAGTTTGCATCGGATGCAAATGGTGTAATGCGAAAGCTTGAGAAAGATAGATACATTTTTCTGCTTTCCAGAGGGGATCTGGAGTCTTTGAAAGAAAAGAAGTTCGATATTATGAACACAATTCGGGAAATCAGCGTTGGGGAGCATATCCCCTTAACGATGAGCATGGGTGTTGGCATTGGCAGAGGCTCTTTGGAGGATGCTATGCATACAGCAAAAACCTCGCTGGATTTGGCGCTGGGACGAGGCGGTGATCAGGTTGTTATCATGGAAGGAGAAAAATATCTATTCTATGGTGCAAAGAGCGGTGAAATGGGACGAAATGGGCGCATTCGTGCGAGAGTCAAGGCGGATGCTCTTTGGGAATTGATGGGTTCGTCTTCTTCTATTCTCGTGATGGGCCACCGAAATGCCGATTTGGACAGTCTGGGGGCTTGCATGGGGATTTGCGCCATTGCGCGGGCAATGGATAAAAAGTGCAGAGTTGTCATGAATGAAGCCGGTATCGGGGTGAAGCGTATCTGTGAAGAAATGCAGGAGAATGGCACCTATGACAGCACTTTCGTGCAGGAAAAAGAGGCGTTGCGGGAGATGGATGATAAAACGCTGGTCATTATTGTGGATACGCACCGCAGCAGCATCGTGGAAAGCGCTGCTGTGCTGGAAGCGGCAAAAAAACTGGTTGTATTTGATCATCATAGAAAAAGCACCATGGATTTCATTGAAAATGCAGTGCTGCTATATCATGAGCCATATGCATCTTCTACGGCGGAACTGGTAACGGAGATGATTCAGCATATCGGAAAGAAGATTAAATTGAGACCTGTTGAGGCAGATGCCCTTTTGGCGGGCATTACGCTGGATACAAAGAATTTTGCCGTGAAAACAGGGGCAATCACCTTTGATGCGGCAGGGTTTTTGCGGCGCAACGGTGCAGACAGTATCCGTGTGCGGATGATGTTCCAGAATGATATTGCATCCTATAAGGCAAAGGCTGCGGCAGTAAAAGAGGCAGAGCTGTATCGAGAGGTTATGGCGATTTCTGCCTGCCCTGTAGACCAAGAGGCCTCTACATTGGTGGCAGCACAGGCGGCAGATGATTTGATGAATGTGGCAGGTATCAAGGCATCCTTTGTCTGTACGAAAGTTGGGGAAACCATTTTCATCAGTGCCCGCAGCTTCGGGGATGTCAATGTACAAAGAATTATGGAAAAGCTTGGCGGAGGCGGTCATTACACGGTTTCCGGTGCACAGCTGAAGGACTGTACGCTGGAGGCTGCAAAGAATGAGATTCGCAGAGCGATTGATGAATATTTAGAGGAGGAAACAGCATGAAAATGATTTTATTGCAGGATGTGAAAAGCATTGGCAAAAAAGGTGACTTGATTAATGTGAGCGAAGGTTATGCAAAGAATTTCCTACTGCCCAAAAAGCTGGCAGTGGAGGCTACAAAATCTAATCTGAACGATTATGAGCTGAAGCAGAAGGCAGAAGCAAAGCGCAAACAGGAAGAATTGGAAAAGGCACAGGAAATCGCAAAGATTTTAGAGGAGAAGGTCGTTACCATTTCCGTAAAGACCGGAGGCAATGGCAGGTTGTTTGGTTCTGTAACCAATAAAGAGGTTGCGGAGGAGATCATCAAGCAGACAAAGCTGGACATTGATAAAAAGAAAGTATCTATCGGGGATCCCATCAAGATGCTGGGAGAAAGAACGGCTGTGATCAAACTGCACCCGAAGGTAACAGCAGAAGTGAAAATCAAGATTGTAGAGGCATAAGAACCGCGGGAGGCGGATGAACATGGAACAACAGGAAAAACAAAATGAATATTTGCGTGGTGTGCCGCCCCATGATGCAACGGCAGAACAGGCAGTCCTCAGCTCCATGTTTCTGGATAGGGAGGCGGCTTCTTTGGCACTTGAGGTGCTCAGAGGAGAGGATTTTTACCGCCCGGATCATCGTATGGTGTTTGAAGCGGCAGAGGAGCTTTTCCGCAGTGCAGCCCCCATTGACATTGTAACAGTGAAAAATAAGCTGGAGGAAAAGGGGCAATTTGAACAGATTGGCGGAATCAGCTTTCTGGCAAGTATCTCTGGTGCGGTGGGCAGCTCCGTCAATGTGCGGCACTATGCTTCTATTGTAGAGGAGAAATCTGTTCTCAGACGGCTGATCCGTACGGCAGGGGATATTTCCCAGTTAAGCTACGATGGCAAGGAGAACATCAATGCGATTATGGATATGGCGGAGAAAAGCATTTTTGATATTATGCAGAGCCGCCATTCGGAAGAATTTCATCATGTGCGGGAAATTACGGTTTCTTCCATTGAGAAAATCGAAGAAATCTATCATTCCAAGGGGAAGCTTACCGGTGTGCCTACAGGCTTTACGGATTTTGATGCAAAAACAGCAGGGCTGCAAAAATCGGATCTGATCTTGTTGGCAGCGCGTCCGTCTATGGGGAAAACAGCATTTGCATTGAATATCATTCAAAATGCAGCCATTCGACATAATGTGCCGGTGGCAGTTTTTTCCTTAGAAATGAGCCGTGAACAGCTGGTCAATCGTATGCTTTGTTCAGAGGCGATGATAGATGCGCAGAAGATGCGTACCGGAGAATTAGAGGAAAATGACTGGGTGGAGCTGATTAAAAATGCAGGTCCTCTGTCGGAGGCACCCATTTATATTGATGATACACCGGGGATTACGCCCATGGAGGTGCGCTCCAAGTGCCGCCGCTTGAAAGTGGAAAAAGGACTGGGCTTGATTGTGATTGACTATTTGCAGCTGATGAACGGCAATGGAAAAACGGATTCCCGTCAGCAGGAAATTTCTGAAATCTCCCGTTCGCTGAAGGCGATTGCTAGAGAAATGGAAGCCCCCGTTATTGCGCTGAGCCAGCTGAGCCGTGCCTGTGAGCAGCGTTCCGACCATAGACCGATGCTGTCAGACCTGCGTGAATCCGGTGCGATCGAGCAGGATGCCGATGTGGTTGCATTTCTTTATCGGGATGAGTATTATTTCCCGGATACGGAGAAGAAAAATATGGCTGAGTTGATTATTGCAAAGCAAAGAAATGGCCCGACAGGAACAGTAGAACTGACATGGATGGGCAAGCATACCAGATTTGGCAGTGGGCCGGAGAAGGGAAAACCCATAGAGGGATAAAAAAGCATTTCGCTTGACGAAATGCTCCGCCTGCGGCGGTGTCGCTTGCGACTGACTACCTTGCCGCCGCAGTGCGATCCCCCGGAGGGTTTTTACTCTATAAGAAACGAAATTTCT
>JAZQTP010000007.1:0-2751 GCA_045630845.1 Anaerotignum sp.
GTTCATTTGTCCAGCCTCCGTGTTATTTTTCTTGCAGTTGGTAGCCGCAATTCTATTATAACACGGAGGTCTTGCATTATCACTCCGCTAAAAGCTTAAACTGACCCCCAGACAATCTGGGGGTTTTTTGATAACAAAAAACAGGCACTCTTTCGAGTGCCTGTTTCATAGATGTGTCCAGCATCTATGGATTTTTAATTTTCTACATCTTCTGTTTCTACAGCATCCGTATCAGCCGTTACAGAATCTTCTTTCGGAATGATGGTTACCCGCTTTGTTTCATTTTCCCAGATTACTTCTGCATCCAGATTTTCTGCCACAAAACGCAGCGGCAGATATGTTCTGTTATTTCTGATGAATGCAGGGGAATCCAACTGAACAGGCATACCATTCACAAGTGCAACGCTACTGCCAACCACGATTTCGATAACCTTATCGCCATTCGTGACAACTACCTTGCCTTCTTCCTCATACAATTTTACTTTATTGCCAAACGCTTCCTTAAAAAAATCTACTTCTACCACATCAATATTCGTCGTTATGGGATATTCTTCTGGAATGATGATTACCTGTTTTGTTTCATTTCTCCAGATTACTTCTGCATCCAGATTTTCTGCTACAAAACGCAGCGGCAGATATGTTCTGTCATTTTCGATGAATGCAGGGGAATCCAGCTGAATAGGAATACCATTCAAAAATGCAACGCTACTATCAATCACGATTTCGATGATTTTATTTCCTTTCGTAATAATTACCCTGCGTTCTGCCTCACGCCATTCCACTTTAGCGCCCAGTGCTTCTGCAACAAAACGGATTGGCAACATCGTTCTTTCGTTTCTGATAACCGGCGCCACATCATTCACAACGATTTCACCAAAAACATATGCTTCTTTCTTGTCAATCGTCAGAATGATTACCTTGTTCCTATCCACATCAAAGGATGCATGAACCGTAACTGCTGTAGCCGGCATTACAAAGGTGTATGTATTGTCACCATTATCCTTTACCTTGATTTCCACGCCATTGCTATCAACAATCTTCAATTCATCCAGTTCATATCCTGCATCTGGAATTGCGGTAATGGTTACTGTAATATCCTTTTTGGCATAACTATTATCTGCTTTAATTTCACCATTTTCAAAAGAAGGAATGATGATATTCGTTGGCTGTTCAGCGCCGCCGCCACCGCCGCCAGCACCACCGCCGCCACCGGAGCCAGAGCCGCCACCGGAGCCAGAGCCGCCGCTAGAGCCAGAGCTACCACCAGAACCAGAGCCGCTACCAGAACCAGAGCCGCCTGTATTGCCGCCTGTATTGCCGGAATCGTCGCCTCCTCCAGTATTACCAGAATCGTCGCCTCCTCCAGTAGCAGGTTTTTCCGGAACAAATACATCACCAGAAGGAACATAAGATGTTCCAGAATCACCCTTATCTGTATATCCACCATTTTCATTGGGGATTACGGGGATAACTACATCGGGTTTTCCATCTTCATCCTTGTCCACAGGGATGTATATCTCACCATTTTCGCCGTTATAACTATTATCCTCATTTTTATCTACTACAGGCACATAGATGTTTCCAGCGTTTTCTGGATCAACAATGTATTCCTTGTTTTCATCCTCGTCTGTACCCTCATAGATACCGGGAATATCGCTTTCGGATTCAGGCTTTCCATCGCCATCCTGATCGGGGATGTAGTTACCATTTTCACCCTCATAAACACCATTTTCCGGACCTGTTACGGGTACATATCCACCATTTTCCGGATCAACAACATAATCCTCGTTCTTTTCCTCATTTGTACCCTCATAGATACCGGGAGCATCCTTGATTTCTTTCTCGGCTACTCCATCCTCATCCTGATCGGGGATGTAATGTTTGCCATCTGCATCCTCGTAAACACCGTTATCATCCGGATCTGTTACGGGTACATAGATGGCTTCACCATTTTCTGGATCGACAACATAATCCTCGTTCCCATTTGTACCTTCATAGATACCGGGAGCATCCTTGATTTCTTTCTCGGCTACTCCATCCTCATCCTGATCGGGGATATAGTTACCATTTTCACCCTCGTAAACACCATTTTCCGGACCTGTTACGGGTACATAGATGTCTTCACCGTTTCCTGCTGGATCAACGACATAATCCTCTTTCTTTTCCGCATCTGTACCTTCATAGATACCGGGAATATTGCTTTCGGGTTCAGGCTTTCCATCGCCATCCTGATCGGGAATGTAATGTTTATCAGCTGCATCCTTATAAATACCTGGAATATCGGTTTCCTGCTCCGCCTTTCCATCGTCATTCTGATCGGGGATGTAATGTTTACCATCTGCATCCTCGTAAATACCGGGAATATCGGTTTCCGACTCTGCCTTTTTATCGCCATTCTGATCGGGAATGTAATGTTTACCATCTGCATCCTCGTAGATGCCGGGAGTATCAGTTTCCGGCTCTGCCACGCCATCGCCATTCTCATCGGGAATATAATATTTATTAAATCCCGCTATATCCTTGTAAACACCATCTCCATCGTCATCGCTTACAGATACATAGATGGGCTTGCCTTTATCGCCTTTATCGACAACATACTTTTTACCGTCTATCTCATAGATACCGGGAACATCACTCTCCGGCTCTGCCACGCCGTCCCCATTCCTATCGGGGATGTAATGTTTACCATCTGCATCCTCATAAACACCATCTGCATTGTCATCTGTTACGAGTATATAGATAGGATTGCCA
>JAZQTP010000008.1:0-7906 GCA_045630845.1 Anaerotignum sp.
ACGCTTGAGAGAGCTGTTCGATCTGCTGGACACAATGCCTACCATGGCTGAGCTGAAAGGCATGACCAAGGCGGAGCAGGATGCGTATTATGCAGACTATCAGAAATATCTGGAGCTGTATAATAGCTTTGAGCCGTTCCCCGGTTGGAATGCATTAGGCGATGATCCGGACGAGATGCGTCAGGATAAGGTGATTGACCTGGAGATCTTCTACGGCAACAGCTATGTGATGACAGCGAGTGATACGCATCAAAGTCACTCGATCTGTGGTGGTGATGCAAGCTGTAATGGGCATCCTAATAACAGCGGGCATGGGGATGATGTGGAATGGGAACCGCTTAAGATCACGATATCCTACGGTGAGCTTCCATACGACCTGGATACGGGCAGTTATTATCTGACTGAAGATATTACTCTACATAAACAGCTACTTATAATGTGGGCGGATGTAACCATTTGTCTGAACGGTCATACGCTGCAAGTTCCGGGAGTCTTGGTTGCGACTAGCGGCACATTGAATATTTGCGATTGTAGCGAGGCTCAGAACGGCAAGATTACCGGCAGCACTACTAGTGGCGTGAAGGTGACGGATGGAGGCCACTTCAATCTGTATGGCGGCACCATCATCGGCAACTCGTCAAACAAAGGTGGCGGTGTGTTTCTTGAGGATAGTGGTTCTGTTTTCAATATGTATGGCGGCACCATAATCGACAATGAGGCAACTAATGGCGGCGGCGTGCACTGTGGGTATATGGCTACTTTCAATATGTATGGCGGCATCATCACGAGGAATAGGTCAAACGATGGCGGCGGCGTATATAACGATGCCAATGCCACTTTTAACCTATTCGGCGGCGATATCATCGAAAATGTGACAAACGACGGCGTATTAACTGGCGGCGGCGTGTCTAACCGTGGGACTTTCCATATGTCTGGCGGTAACATCACCGACAATGAGGCAAACGATGGCGGCGGCGTGTATAACAACTATATTTTCAATATGTCTGGCGGTAACATCAGCGGCAACACGGCGACAGGCAATGGCGGCGGCGTGTATTACAAGGGCGTCAGCGTGTATAACAAGGATGCTTTCAATATGTCTGGCGGCGACATCAGCGGCAATGCGGCACAACAAGGCGGCGGTGTTTATTTCGGCGATGGGGAAATCAACCTGAGTGGATCATCCACCATTTTTGGCAATACGAGGAAGGGCGATGCTGATTATGCGTCGAATCTATTTCTAACAGATGATAAATTGGTTAACTTTGCAGGTCCGCATAACGGGAAAATCGGCTTTACTATCTCCAATTATATAAGCAAAGCGATAAGCACTAATGTTAATGGCGCTATAGAAAACTACAGCTCCGATGTGAGCATGCTCTACGGGCTTAAAATAGAGAATGGTCGTCTTACAACAATTCTCAAGGATGTGCATGCGCATAACATTTGCGGCGCTATGAGCTGTGATCACGAGGGGTGCTCTCTCGAAGTGTGGACAAAAATTAGCCAGACAGAGGACGGTTCTCTGGGGGAGGGTAATTATTCTCTGGGGACGGGTAGTTATTATCTGGCTGGCGATGTTAATCTGACCGACACGCTACAGATCGACGGCAAAGTAAATCTTTGTTTGGGCGGTAGCGCTCTGAGTGCCAGCGGCAAGCAGGTAATCAAGATAAATAAAGGAAACACTTTGAACCTTTGTGATTGTATAGAAGGGGGCAAGATCACCGGCGCGAATGTAACGGGCATCAGTGGCGGCGGTGTGTATAACGACCAAGGTACTTTCAATATGTATAGCGGCAAAATTGCTGAAAATCAAGCTGCTTCGGAAGCGGTGGGTTCTGATACTCCGCCAGGCGAAGGCGGCGGCGTGTATAACAAGGGTACTTTCAATATGTATGGCGGCGAGATTGCTAACAATAAGATAGTAGGGTACAGCTATGCCCAGGGCGGCGGCGTGTACAACACAGGTGCTTTCAATATGCATGGCGGCAGCATCGCTAGCAATACTGCGTATGCGAAATCCCCTAATCGAACTGACTATACTGCCCTCAGCGGCGGCGGCGTGTATAACGCTGCGGGAGGCACATTCACAATGGATGGCGGCAGCATCGTTGATAGTCATCTAAAAACATCCGTCACCGCTCAGAACGTCGGCGGCTGTGCTGTGTCTAATGCGGGTACATTCGTAATGTATGAAGGCAGCAGCATCGATGGTGCTTCTTTTGAAACTAGTGGTTATTGCCACGGCGGCGTGTATAACAATAAAAATGCTACTTTCGATATGCTTGGCGGCAGTATCACCAATATAACTGCAGTCTACGGCGGCGGCGTGTATAACAAGGGTGATTTCAATATGTATGACGGCAGCATCAGCTGCAATACGACGACAGGCAATAATATTAAATACGGCGGCAGCGGCGTGTATAACGACGCTACTTTCAATATGCATGGCGGCAGCATCAGAGAGAATATGTCGACAGGCGCTAACTATGGCGGCGGCGTGTATAACAATAAAAATGCTACTTTCAAGATGCTTGGCGGCAGCATTGTCGAGAATGAGACGGCATCCAACAATGGCAATGGCGGCGGCGTGCATAACAAGGGGACTTTCAATATGGAAAGCGGCAGTATCAGCGGCAATTATGGACGCTACGGCGGCGGCGTGCATAACGACGATAGTAATGCTATTTTCATTATGAAAGGCGGCAGCATCAGCAACAATACAACACAGACCTACGGCGGCGGCGTGTATAACCAGAACGGTACCTTCACTATGAAAGGCGGCAGTATCAGCGGCAATACGGCAGAGGTCACCTACAACGACGGCAGCAGCGGCGTGTATAACAGTGGGACTTTCAATATGGAAAGCGGCAGTATCAGCGGCAATACGGGAGGCCACGGCGGCGCGTGGAACGATGGTGTTGCCTTCACTATATCTGGCGGCAGCATTGTCGAGAATAAGAACAGCAAGGGAATCAGCTGCAATTTATATATAACTAACACGCTAGTTAATCTAGCTTTTGAATCGCAAAAATCTGCACTTGTTGGTGTGACAATGAGGAACGCAGGGGTATTTACAACAAATACGGTAGATGATGAGGCTGCAAAAGATTGGTTCTTCTCGGATAACACCGAGTACTGCGTTCAAATGGATGGTGGGAAGCTCTCCCTGCTGACAGGAAAACAAAGTGAGCTTCACTACCATAATATCTGCGGCGATTTAGGCTGTGCTGAGCATACCGATGTGGTGAACTATAATAAGGTATACAATAAAGAGACTAAACTTACAACAGGCAGCTATTATTTGACAGCAAATGCAAACGATCTAAGCGAGCCGATCACAGTTGAGGGCACGGTAAATATCTGTCTGAATGACCACAGTCTGGATTCTTCTGCGGACAGTGTATTTCAAGTAAAGTCGAATGCAACACTGAATCTCTGCAATTGTAAGAGCAACGGTTCGATATCGAACAGCGATCAAAAAGGAGTTGGCTTACATAATAGCGGCATAACGAATCTGTATGGCATTACAATCGCAGAGGTTGAAACAGGTATACAGAATGATGCGAGCGGCACGGTTAATATAAATGGTGGCGCAATCAGTGGAGATACTTACGATGTGCAAAACGCTGGTACGCTTAATTTAAGCGGCACTGTAACACTTTATAATTATAGAGGGTGTATTCAGGTAAAAGCGGGCAGCAAAATCAATATCGATGCAGAAACAACTCTGTTGAGCAGTAAAGCCAACGATATTACGATTGCATTTGGTGATGCTCCGGATAATGGAGCTTTGATCGCAAGCGGTGGCGGCAAGTTTGCGTCGCAATTCCAGCTTAATGATGACCGCATGGAGCTTTATGTGGATGGCGCTGATCTTAGAGTAAAATACAAGCATATTCATGATGGGGTAGAATATACTTCTCTGCCAGGCGGTGATAATATATCCGATGGTGGACTCTTCTTTCTGACAGAGAATCGCACCGACCTTCTGAAGGTTGCCAATAAGGACAATACAGAAACAATACTCTGCTTGAATGGCTACAAACTTCAGGATGTGCAGATTGACGGCGGCACTCTGACAATTTGCGAGTGCGGCAAAGGCCCGAATGGTGTAATAAAAAATGGCATCGATGGCAAAGTTACTATAAATGGAGATGGCACGAAATTTACAGTAACTGCCGATGATATAGTTATCGATGGTGGCATGCGAATCAATGGCCAGAATAGCATAGTTAAATTGGGCACTGCTGGCGTTGCTGGAACGACTACAATAATGTCTGACGGCGTTATACTGAATGGTGGCCAAATTATGAGAGATACAGTGCTAGAACTTCGGGGGAACGCTACCATTCAGAATGTTGACATACTCCCGGAGGGACTGGATGTTAGCATAGCCAAAGGCAAAACGCTGACACTTGGCAGCGATGTAAAGCAAATCAATGTAACTGGCGCAGAGCCAGGGAAAATCAGAGTGAACCCTGTTTCTGAGGAACAGAAGGATACGGTGCTAGTAACCTTGGATAATAAGGGACAGGCGGACATGGTGGAGCTTGCATCTGGATTTGCAAACAAGCATGAGGGCTGGATGCTTATTCCGGAGGGCGAAAACGGGCTGGATCTGTATCTGCGTGCAGAGCAAAAAGTCACATTGACAACAAACTTGGTGACAAACGCTGAAACAGGCGAGCGTTCACCGCATAATATAACAGGCGATGCAGATGGGCGCGAGATTTATTTGAAAAAACCGAATAATGACATAGAGCAATTGGGAACGGATAGTGGTGTTTATAATAGTGGTGTTTATACGAACAAGCTGCCCATAGGTAAATATATATTGTATTATACTAAAGGGACTGCTTTTAGTGAGGATGCTATCATTGGTACATTTGAGATAGCAGGTGAAGAAGTGACCACATTTGTAGACTTCTATAGCGTAACATATAGTGATCGTGGAGCAGAGAAAACATATTATGAGGCAAAGGATCAAACGCATGCAATCAAGGATCATGCGGACAATGACGGTTATGTTTTCAGAGGCTGGGCTAAAGACGGTGTGATTGTCGACGCTGTTGATAAGAATCAGCCAACAACGCTCAATGCAGTTTGGGCAGCGCTCAAAGACAGTGGTGTAAATATTACGATTGATACGCAAAGATATGATGATGAAGGGAAACCAGTAACGGGCCAGGTGGATGGTTATAACGATATCAAAATTACTGTGCAGCTGCAGGGAGATGGTATCGGAAATGACTATTCCTTTGAATGGACGAAACCAACAACGCCGGAAGATAGCGGGTTTACAACTACAGATAAAGAGGGCAAAAAAGTTGATGTTAGCAATCTGACCTTCAAGCAAAAAGAAGGAACAACAGAGTGGATCATCAGTGGTGACGCAGTATTCAAAAATCTGCCGGAAGATAAGACATACAAATTGTATGTAACAAGAGATACATACGAAGTGTTCGGAGAAGCGGTCGAGGTAACTGGTGGCGGAACACTGACAGCAGGCCTGCGGTATAGACCGGATACATTCCAGGCAACGGTAAATGTAGATGATCCGACCGAAGAGATAGCTAAAATTTGGGTAAAGCCTACTTTCTATAACCTTAACCCTGGTGAAGGTGAGACAGAGGGCTGGATAGCTCTCAGCGAATATCAAGGCAGGGATGGTGAGGAAATACTCTTAACGAATGGAAAGGGTACGCTTACTATTTCCGGATTGCAGGATGGACCTGCGGATAAGCCGTATTTGTATCATCTGAGAGTGCTTAAAATTGAACTGAAGGATGGAACAATCTATGACCTTGCTAAAGAAAACAGAACGCCCCAAGATGGTGCGTTGTATCATGACAATCTGATTGCTGGATACGATGTAAAGGTAGGGGTAACATACCAAGACGGCGCGAAAGCAGAAGTAGCGGGCGACTTGAATGCTATCTATAAAGATCAAACTGGAGTAATCGGTAGCATCGCAGTAAATATTGTGCCGGATTACAAAACAGTTAACCTGCACCTCGGTGGCGGTACACTGAATGGAGCGCAAGGTTCTATCACGAAGCAAATCCTGAGAGAAGCTCACTTGAAATCCTATTTCGAGAACAACCCGACAAGAGCTGATCACACTTTCCTGCATTGGGCAACGAAAGAAAATGGCGATCTGATAGATACAAAGAACATAACCTATGCAAATGCAGGGGACTATGCGGATTTGTACGCAGTGTGGGAAGAGAATTTCGGTGCGGAAAAGACGGTTAATGTGACGGTAGTCGGCGAAAGTGTGCCGTCGCCCATGCTTCCTACCGGCTTTGCGCTGCAAATTCAAAAATCTACAGATAATGGCGTAAGCTGGAGCAATATTGAGAAATATGGAGAAGCGGACGGCCTTCTGAAACAAGAAATAGCCGGGGTATGGGGCGGCAATAAAGAGTTTGCGTTTACATTCAAAGTGGATAACGACAAAGCCGCGAAGTACAGACTGGTGCTTGTGAATGGCAACCCGCTTAACTATGTCATTCAGGATGCTGTTGAGTTTAATTCCTACGATGAAGAGGAGGAAATTCAGGTATTGCTGAAATATCAACCGGATACATATACTGAGACGGTAGAGATTACAGGTATTGATAAAGTAAGCACAGTTCTGAATGCGATTAAGGTTGAGCTGAGAAACGATACCATCGTTAAAACTGTAACGCTTGGCGAGAAAACATCTGAAACAGTAGTTCTGCCAATCCGTGGTGCTGATGCTGAAAAACTGCTGTATTCTGTAAAAGTAATACAGTATCAGCTGAAGGGCGGCGAATGGACTTCTTATGATGAAAAGGCACCCTTTGCTGTTGAGGACAGCGAAGCATCTGATGATACAAAGAATACCAAACTGACACTGATACCAAAAACATACAAAATTAAAAATGAAAAAGGTGAAAAGATTGGTGATCACACATGGGGTACAGCAACTAGCTTGGATAATATAAGACCTAATGTAAGTGGGGATCAGTTCTTTATTTGTTGGACAGAGGAAGATGGAACAACATATGCTCCACAAATTGCTGCGGATAGAAGCGGCGATATAACGCTGAAAGCTTTCTTTAGTGATTACACCGTTCCTGTCATTACAGGTCCCGATGGCAATACATATATTATAGTAGATACCGATTACAATAGTGAACCAGATAGAGGTATTCCGGCAGTGGATGCAGGAAATGGCCGGTATACAGCAGATGGTAAAACTTATTATCCTGTAGCGGTAGAGAAAGCAGCCGCAGGAGAAAAATGTTATGTTTCTTCTGTTGCGCAAGAGCATAAGGATATTTGGAAGGCTGAACCCGAATCCGGAACCAAGTATTACATGATGATTAAGCTTCAAAACGCTAATAATAAAGAAGTATTGTATCCGCTGACAAAAGGTGCTGATGGTGTATTTACAGATAAAGCAGGTGTTAAATACATTTATGCACAGGGAACTGGTAGCACTGTAGTGAAGGAATGGCAGACCGGTATCTTCGGTAGCGAGGATGGTGCAAAGTATATTCCTCAATGGGATGGATTTACGGCTGCAAAGCATACAGCTGATGGTATTTTTGCACTAGGCGATAATAAGTATGTGGTGAGCTGGAAGGATCAGCTTGCTACTTATATTTCGGTAACACAAGACGGTGCTTTCTACAAGAACGGGGCAACCTACTATATCTCTGACCGTGACGGAGACTTCCTGGCAGAGAAAGAAGCAGCAGCCGGTATCTTTGTAGCTACCGACAGCGAGGATAACTATGTTGTTTCTAAACAAGGCGAATATATCGAAGTAACGAAACAGTCTGACGATACGATTATCTATGATAATGCGGATAAGACTAAGGCATACATTGTGGATCAGGACGGAGACCATTATGCAGAGCCTGAAACG
>JAZQTP010000009.1:0-24565 GCA_045630845.1 Anaerotignum sp.
TGAACTTGAAAAAATATGCAATTCATAGGTGGAAAAGGTCATGCCTATACGATTATTTCGCCTATTTTTGCTTTGATTTTGATTATTTCAAAATTTCAACCCCAAATCTCGCTTAAGATTTGGGGTTATTCTACAGACTGAGAGGTTTTCCAAAAGGAAAACCTCTTTTTGTTTGGTATAAGGGATTGGATTTTTTATCCTAAATCATGGATGAACAGACCGCTTCTCAGCTTCGGTTCAAACCATGTGGATTTGGGCGGCATGGTCAGACCTTCATCCGCTACATCCATCAGTTCTGCCATAGAAGTGGGGAACATGGAGAAAGCAAGCTTCATTTCGCCGCTGTCTACTCTGCGCTCCAGCTCCTCCAGACCACGGATGCCGCCGACAAAATCAATACGCTTGTCTGTTCTGGGATCGCCGATGGCAAGCACAGGCTCCAGCAGCTCCTTCTGCAGGATGGAAACATCCAGCCCCAGCACAGCATCATCGGTGATAATCGTTTCTTTTGCTGTCAGCTTGAACCAGTTGCCATCCAGATACATACCAAATGTGTGCAGTGCTTCGGGGCGATACTGTCCCTCCCCTTCGTAGGGAACAACATCAAATTTCTTTTGGATTTCTTCCAGAAAGCTTACAGTATCATACCCATTCAGGTCTTTTACTACACGGTTATAATCCATGATATATAAATCCTCTGCTGCAAACAGCACAGACAGATAATAATTGAATTCCTCATCTCCGGTGTAATCGGGTTTTTCTTCTCTGCGCTTCAAGGCAACCTTTACAGCGGAAGCATTTCTGTGATGCCCGTCTGCAATATAGAGATTTTCTACATTTTTGAAGGAATCAACTAGCATACCGATTTCTGTATCGCTGTCTATCACCCATACTGTATGGCGAATGCCGTCTTCGGCAACAAAGTCATACTCTGGCTTTGTGGCAGCAATCCAGCCGTCAATGATTGCTTTTGCATCGGGATTTTTCTTGTAGGCAAGGAAGATAGGGCCGGTGTTGGCATTTAGTGTATCCACATGACGGATACGGTCGGCTTCTTTGTCAGCGCGGGTTAATTCATGTTTCTTGATAGTGCCGTTCATGTACTCATCCACGGAGGTGCAGCATACCAGACCGGTCTGACTTTTCCCGTTCATGGTCAGACGGTAGATATACAGATTGGGCAGCAGATCCTGCCCCATAACGCCGTGGCCAATCATATTTTCCAGATTTTCCTTTGCCTTCTGATAGACGGCATCACTGTAAATATCTGTGCCGACGGGGAGATCGACTTCAGCTTTATCTATGTGCAGAAAGGACCAGGGCTTATCCTGTACCATTTCTCTGGCTTCTTCGCTGTTCATTACATCATAGGGCAGTGCCGCCACATCCTTGGCATAGTTGGCTGCAGGGCGAATTGCCATAAAAGGTCTGATGGTTGCCATATTCTTTTCCTCCTAATCTATTTCGGTATTTATGCAAAGATTCTTACTTTCAGAACGGTATTGATGGCGTACAAATCACGGATCATATCCTCTACATTTTCCGGCAGGCTGTCACATACAACGATGTTGTAGGCGAGATCTCCGCGAGAGTTGTTTACCAGCTTGTCAATATTGACACGGTATTTTGTGAAGACAGCACCAAGCTGACCGATCATGTTTACGATATTCTTGTGGGAAATCGCAATACGGGGCTTGCCGTTATAGGGAACTTCACATCTGGGGAAGTTTACGGAATTTTTAATATTGCCATAGTTCAGATATTCCCGTATTTCTTGTGCAGCCATAACGGCACAGTTTTCTTCGGATTCCGGCGTGGATGCACCGAGGTGAGGTGTTGCGATGATTGTCCAAGGGTCACCTAAAAGGTCATCGGAGGGGAAGTCCGTCATATAGCGGGCAATAATACCGTCTGCAATGGCTTTCTTCAGTGCCTCATTATCCACCAGTCCGCCTCTGGCAAAGTTCAGCAGTCTTGCGCCGGGCTTTGTTACAGAGAAAAGCTTTTCGTTGAAGGTATGTTTTGTTTTATCTGTCAGAGGAATATGCAGAGTGATATAGTCTGCCTTTGCTACAACATCTTCGATGGAGTCCTCTTTTTCTACAGAAGGGGACAGATGCCATGCGTTTTCCAAGGATAGGAAAGGATCGTAGCCGATTACATTCATGCCCAAATCCAGTGCGGCATTGGCAACCAGAACGCCGATGGCACCCAGACCGATTACGCCCAGTGTTTTGCCGGCGATCTCAGGTCCTTGGAAGTCTTTTTTGCCTGCTTCTACCGCTTTATCCATATTTGGAACACTGCCGTGGATGGACTGCACCCAGTTCGCACCGGCAATAATGCGTCTGGAGGATGCCAGCAGCCCCAGCAATACCAGCTCTTTTACTGCATTGGCATTGGCACCGGGTGTATTGAATACAGGAATACCCATTTCGGTACACTTATCAATAGGGATATTGTTGGTGCCTGCACCGGCACGGGCAACTGCCAGTAAGCCTTTATTCAGCTCCATATTATGCATATCATAGCTGCGCAGAATGATGCCATGGGGGTCTTCTGCGTTATTGTCAATAATAAAGCTTTCCTCCGGCAGCTTAGCCAGACCGATGGAGGCGATATTGTTCAGTGTTTTAATGGTATACATATTATTTCTCCTTTTCCTTTTTCAATATACAGCACAAAAAGGGTCGCTTTCTACGACCCTTTCGGTTATTTGTTTTCCAGCTCGAATTTCTGCATGAAGGCTACCAGCTTTTCTACACCTTCCACAGGCATTGCATTATACATACTGGCGCGCATCCCGCCAACAGTGCGATGCCCTTTCAGATTTTCAAAGCCTTGCGCTTTTGCCTCCTTGATGAATTTATCATTCAGTTCATCTGTAGGGAGAACAAAAGGTGCATTCATCAGAGAACGATCTTTTTTCACAACAGTACCGCGGAACAATTCAGACTGATCCAGATAATCATATAGGATGCCTGCCTTATGCTCATTGATCTTCTGGATGGCTTTGATGCCACCCTGTCTTTTTACCCAGTCGAATACCAGACCCATGAAATAAATGCCATAGGTAGGCGGGGTGTTATACAGGGAGTTGTTTTCGGCGTGGATATCATATTTCAGCATAGTCGGGGTAATATCCATGGCGTTTCCGATCAGATCTTCGCGAATAATCACTACTGTTACGCCGGCAGGGCCAAGGTTTTTCTGTGCCCCTGCAAAGAGCAGGCCGAATTTACTTACATCAATTTCCTCTGAAAGAATAGAGGAGGACATATCGCCCACCAGAGGGACATCGCCTGTATCAGGTAGCTCCGTCCAACGCGTACCGTAGATGGTGTTGTTCAATGTGATATAGAAATAATCCGCTTCGGGGTCAAATTTAGTTTTATCCAGTTGGGGGATGTGGTCGAAAGTAGTGTCTGCTGAGGAAGCAACAATGTTGACTTTGCCGTAGCGTTTGGCTTCTTCTGCAGCCTTTTTTGCCCACTGCCCGGTGATGACATAATCCGCTTTCTTATTTTTATTCATCAGGTTCAGAGGGATCATGGAAAATTGGGTGGAACCGCCTCCCTGTAGGAATAAAATTTTGTAATTATCGGGAATGTGCATCAGTTCTTTCAAATCGGCCTTTGCTTTTTCCAAAATTCCTTCAAAGACCTTTGAGCGGTGGCTCATCTCCATTACTGACATACCTGCGGAAGGATAACAAACCAACTCGCGCTGTGCCTGCTCCAGAACTTCCAGGGGCAGCATGGAAGGACCTGCTGAGAAATTGAATATTCTTTTTTCCATTTGATAAGCCTCCTTAGGTTTATGCACGAATAAAAAGACAACTGACCGCCCATCAAGGACAAGTCCGATAGAAAGATTATAGCACAATCCTGTTTTTCGTCAACAGGAAATGGGCTTTTTTTCGTCCCACAAAAAAACTTTGTCGGATGGGGCAAATTTTAGGGAGAAAACGAAAAGGAACATTGTCTAACTTGACGGACAAGCGTAATTATTGTATGCGCAAAAATACAATCGGGCGGTTGTTTTAGCGTTTTTGTGCGTTTGGAAATGCACAAAAGGTGTGCGCATCTGTGTGATTGTGATTCTGGAGGAATAAGCAATTCTACGCTTCGTAGGTGGAAAAATAGCACTTTTTCCTTTATGATGAGAAAGAAAAAGGAGAGATGAAGCAGATGGATTCTTATATTACAGGAGCAGTCATTAAAAAACTGAGAGAAAAGCATCACCTTACACAGGCAGAGCTGGCAGAAAGGCTGTCGGTTTCCGATAAAACCGTTTCTAAGTGGGAAACTGCCAAGGGATACCCGGATATTTCTTTGCTGGAGCCGATTGCAAAAGTTTTTGGGATTTCGGTTCCGGAGCTGATAAACGGAAATGCAGTTTGTAATACCAATGTATCGGCGAATATGCTGCGCTCGAAATTTTATGTGTGTCCCATCTGTGGAAATGTGTTTCATTGCATGGGGGAGGCGGTCATCCATTGCCACGGGGTACAGCTTCTGCCGTTGGAGGCAGAGGCGGCGGATGCAGCCCATGGAGTTATGATAGAACGCTCGGAGGATGCCTATTATATACGCATATCCCATGAAATGACAAAGCAGCATTATATTTCTTTTGTGGCGGCACTTTCATCGGATCGGGTACAGATGGTGCGTCTGTATCCGGAGGGGGATGCCGAGGTGCGTATTCCCGTTGCCGGAGTGAGAAGGATTTTGTTTTACTGTAATAGGGATGGATTGTTTGTTGCCCGATAAGAAAGGTTGCGTGGAAGGCAGATTATTTATTGCATTTTGTAAATTCGTCGGCAGAGAAGCTTGGGCTTGCCCCTCAAATTGTTTTATCGGATGACATTCTTGCACCACTCTTACTATAAGTTTTTGCAGTATCGGAGTTATTGCCCCCATTCTGGTCATATCCTAATGAAAAAGGAGAAAAACAGAATGGGGTTTTTTAGTGGGAAAAAGAAATGGCAGATTTTTGGTTGTATGTGCATAGTAGTGACTTGTCTGCTTTGCACGGCACAGCAGACGAAGGATACCATATTTTTTATGCTGGATGCAAGGATTGTGCTGGATGCAGGACATGGTGGCTGGGATCCGGGGAAAACAGGCAGCAACGGCAAAGATGAAAAGGAGCTAAATCTGGCAGTGACAGAAAAGCTGGCAGAATATCTGGAGCAAGGCGGCTGCACCGTTATACAAACCAGACAGACGGACGAGGCACTTGGAAGTGGTAAGCGAGCCGACCTTTCTGAGCGGCGGCGTATGATCAATGAAAGCGAGGCAGACATCCTTATCAGTATCCACCAGAATGCTTTTCCGTCGCCAGAGGTACAGGGGGCGCAGGTTTTTTATCATGCCTCCAGTGATAAGGGGCGTCTGTTGGCGGAATGTGTGCAGGAAAGCTTGCGTTTGCGAGTGAATCAGGAAAATCAAAGACAGGCGAAAGAAAACAGCACCTATTATATTTTGCGTACGACAGAGGTGCCGGCGGTTCTGGTGGAGTGTGGCTTTCTTTCAAATCGACAGGAGGAACAGCTTTTGAATGATGCGGCCTATCAGGAACGACTGGCATGGGCAATTTATTGCGGTATTCTTGACTATTTTCAGAAATCGGGTATCATTTAGAATGAGAGAATATCGCATTTCAGAAAGGAATTTTATATATGGAAAATACTTTTGATGTAATGGGAATCCGCCCTGCATTGCTGGATGCACTTTCCAAGCAGGATATTATAGCGCCGACAGAAATTCAGAAAAAAATGATCCCTGCAATGCTGACGGGAGTAGATGTGATTGGGCGTTCGGAAACAGGCTCCGGCAAAACGCTGGCGTATCTTCTGCCTGTTTTTGAAAAAATAGATATGGATGTGAAAGGGACACAGGTAATTATCCTAACTCCTACCCACGAGCTGGCGGTGCAAGTGTTTCATCAGGCAGAACTGCTGCAGGAAAACAGCGGTATGGAGGTAGGGTGTGCGCTGTTGATCGGTGCGGCGGGCATCGGCAGACAGATGGAAAAGCTGAAATCCAAGCCGCGCATCATTGTGGGGTCTGTCGGTAGGATATTAGATTTGATCCGAAAGAAAAAGATACAGGCACATCTGGTAAAGACGATTGTGCTGGATGAGGGCGACAGATTGATGGATGATGGGAATGTAGAGGATGTGGAGGCTGTTATCAAAACAACCCTGCGGGATAGACAGATTGTACTGCTTTCCGCATCTGTTAGTGCAGAGGCGAAAGAAAAAGCCATTGGCATGATGAAAGCGGATTATATTGATTTGGAGGCAAAAACCGGTGGTGTGATACCGAGGGGCATCCGCCATTACTATATTCTTTCTGCCCACAGAGAAAAATTTTTGAACTTGAGAAAAATCCTTGCGGGAGAAAAGCCTGCAAAGGCAATGGTGTTTTTGAATAATCCGGAAAATATCCAAGTGACGGTGGAAAAGCTGTGTTACCATGGCATTCAAGCGGATGGAATATACGGACAGGCAAGCAAGCTGGACAGAAAGAATGCAATGGATGGCTTCCGCGATGGGAAGGTCAATGTGCTGGTGGCTTCTGATATTGGCTCTCGTGGTCTGGACATTGAAGGAGTGACCCATGTGATTAATCTGGATGTGCCAGAGGAGCCTACCCATTATCTTCACCGTGTGGGGCGTTGCGGAAGAAAGGGGCTGGAGGGCACAGCCATTACCATTGTAACGCCTTATGAACGGAAATGGGTACATAAGTATGAAAAAGCATGGAATCTACGCTTTGTTCAGAAAGAAATGTCCTATGGTAAGCTGATGGATAGTAACAAAACGAAAAAGGATGTTATAAAGCCCGTGAAGAAGAAAAAACTCATTATCGAGGATAAATGGGTGGAAGGAGATGGCTGGGGCGAATTTGGCGACTGGGAGGATGACATTATCATTGAAGTTGGTGGTGGTGACGGCAAAAAGAGATTCCGAAAAAAAGAAAAGAAAGACTTTTTTGTAGCTGCGCAATCCGGCAAGCAGGAGAAGAAAAGCGGCAAGCTGGAAAAAAGGAGTAAGAAAAAAGCGGACGAAATGGGATTTTTTGCAAAAAAAGCGAAGAAACTTGCGGAAAAAGAAGAAAATCGTGCGAAAAGTCAAAAAAAATAATTGTTCAAATCTGAATTATACGGTATGATAGGAAAGAAGTATTGCTTTGTATAAAATTTTAAGGAGGACATGAGGATGAGCCATATGCACGAACACGATCATGATTATGTACATGAAGAAATGGAAATGGATACACTGACACTGACACTGGATGACGATACCGAACTGGAATGTGGTATTCTGGGTGTTTTTGAGGTAGAAGAACTGGACGGCAAGGAATACATTGCTCTGCTGCCTCTGGAAGATGAAACTGTTTTGCTGTATGAATATAGCGAATACGAGGAAGGCATTGAACTGACAAACATCGAAAGCGATGAAGAATTTGAAAAGGTTTCCAATGCATTCTACGAACTGTTTGAGGAAGAAGAATTCTGATAAGGCGGGGGATTCCCCGCTTTTTCCTTATAATTCGGAAAGGCTGGAGAGAGAATGAAGAAAAAATGGATTTTACTATTGGCAGCAACGATGGGAATACTTGCGGTGCAGCCAGTGCTTGCGGCGGGCTGGCAGGAGGGGAATCCGCTGGTTGCTCATGCACTGGGAGAAGTAGATGGTAAAATAGAAACAAATTCAAAAGAAGCGTTTATCAATGCATGGAGCAATGGGTTCCGCGTAATGGAGGCGGATTTTGTTTACACCTCGGATGGGGTGCTGGTGGTGCGCCACGATTTCGATAAAGGTGGTTCCTATGTACGGCTGGAGATTGAGCCGAATCAAGAGCTTGTGATGGATTCTAAAACTTTCCAGAATACTCCTATCTTTTTTTCCCAGACACCTTTGCGGGCGGTAGATCTCTTGCATTTGATGGTGGAATATCCTGATGTTTATTTGATAACGGACACTAAGAGTACCGATCAAGCGACAGTAAAAAAGCAGTTTCAAGAGTTGAAGCAGATTGCAGAGAATATTGGGCATCCAGAGGTTTTGGATCGTATGATTCCTCAAATTTATGATGAGCAGATGCTGGGCTGGGTGAGAGAGATACATCCCTTTGAAAATTGGATATTTACCCTATACCTGTATGCAAATCCGGATTATGACAAGATTGCGGCTTTCTGCGTGGAGAATGGCATAGAAACTGTAACGCTGCATCAAGATCGAGCGACAAAGGGAAATGTAGATAAGCTGAAAGCAAAAGGTCTGAAGGTATATGCCCATACGACCAATCGGTATCTGACAATGAAAGAGCTGTTGGAGAAAGGGGTAGACGGGATTTATACTGACCGAATTAAACCTTATGAGTTGCCTTGGATTGGGCTAGAGAGTGGCAGAAGGCTTATGGAGAAGACATATTCCTTGGGAGAAAAGGAAAAAACCTTTACAACGCTGGAGATTTTTGGAGAGGATTATGCCCCCTTGCGTCAGCTGGCAGAAACGGGAAAAGGTTTCTCTGTGGAATATAACAAAGAGGAAAAGACGCTGCTTTTGCAGATGGGTAGGGTATTCCGTTCTGTCGGTAATGAGCTTTTGCTGGATGACAGTGGCAGGCTGATTACCCAAAAAGCAGATTTTATACTGCTAATCGATGGAAAACCGGCTGATTTTTCTTGCTTTCTTGTAGATGGTGAGGTATATGCACCCATCGAGAAGGTTCTTCCGCTGATACAAAAATAAGAAAGATGCCTTGGAATTTTCAAAAACTTGAAAATTCTGAGGCTTTTTTGTTGTATTTTGTCGAAAATAGATTTATGATAAAAAATAGTATTTGCACAAAATACAGAAAAGGGGGTTATATCCTTGGAAAAAGAACATAAGCGGCATTTGAAACGCCTTTATATAAAGACATTGGCAATCACGCTGGGGATCGGATTTATGTTGCTGGGGCTTGGCTATGGTGCGTTCGTATCCATGCTGGGTGGGCTGAACCGTTCCGAAATTGATGAAGAAAAGCTCTCTGTCAGCGAGCAGCCTGCTGACCACCGAATTATAAATATTGCCTTATATGGCGTGGATTCTCGCAATTATGATTTTGTGGGACGCTCTGATGCCATTATGATTGCATCTATCAACAGCAGAACAGGAAAAATCAAGCTGATTTCTGTAGCAAGGGATACTTATGTACCTGTGCCGGGATATGGCAAGACAAAAATTAATCATGCCTATTCTTATGGTGGGCCGGAATTGGCAATTCGTACGCTGAATGAAAATTTTGATTTGAATATCACAGACTATATTACAGTTAATTTTGATTCACTGGCAGAGGTAATCGATGAGATGGGAGGCGTAATGATAGATGTGACAGAGCAGGAGCGGAAACAGGTGAATGCTTATCTGCTGGAAGGTGCGCCATTACAAGAAACGGGATATATATGTCTGAATGGACCTCAGGCAGTCAGCTATGCCCGTATCCGAAAAATAGATAGCGATTCCATGCGTGCGGCAAGACAACGGGAAGTACTTTCGGCATTGTTTGAAACAGCTAAAGGGATTAGCTCGGTCAATTATCCTTCTTATGTGAAAAAATTTCTTCCCATGGTGGAAACCTCTCTCAGCAACGATGAGATACTGCGGATTGCAGCAGTAGGGTTAAAAGGCAGCGAACTTGTTTTGGAGCAAGCGGCGTTCCCCAATGAGTATTTGCAAACCCAGAGTGAAATCATAGGCGGGGTATGGTATTATGTATATGACTTGGGGCAGGCGGCGGATATGCTGCGCCAGTATATTCAGCTGGATATTCCTTTTGAACGATACGGTGTGGTAGAGGAGATAGAAGTGATTGAGGAGAAAGTGCCGTAAAAATTGGAGAGAATTTCCTGTTTTCAAGGGGATAAGTGTGATATATTCTAATAAAAATGACAGACGGTTATATTAAAATACAACAGTTCTCTGTTTTTTTTGTATGTAAGTTACAAAAAGTGTTATTCAATTTTGTGTTGTATGCCGAACGAAAACAAGTGTCTTTCTGCGGGCTGCGAACAAATTGTGATTGACAAAAAAATGAAATCAGGTATAATGAGTCACAAGTTCAAAAAAACAAAGGCAAGGAAAAGAAGAGTACATTCTGAAAACTCTTACAGAGAGTCTCCGGCAGCTGAGAAGGAGACGAGGCAGAAGGAATGGAAGATGGTCTTGGAGCCGCGCACCGAGAGGAGTATCCTTTAGGCTGCGACGGGAGCGCCCGTGACAGCGCCAGAGTATCGGCGAAAGCCCGTACTTGCAGAGGCTATAGGCGTGAGTCTATGGTGAATTAGGGTGGTAACACGGAGTATTTCGTCCCTTCAGCTAATATAGCTGAAGGGATTTTTTATTTGCTGAGAAGCTTCGGTTTTCGGAAGGAAAATCAGAGTAGGAAAAGGGAAAGAGAGGAAGAACAAAATGGAAGAGAAGGAAACAATGATTCGTCTGGAGGGCATCAAAAAGCGTTTCCAATCAAAGATGGGGGAAATAGAGGTCCTTCACGGTGTGGATGTGGAGATTAAAAAGGGTGAGGTATTCGGTATTATCGGGCTGAGCGGTGCAGGCAAAAGCACACTGGTGCGTTGCATCAATCTTTTGGAACGCCCCACTGGCGGACGGGTTTGGCTGGATGGCGTGGAGTTGACTGCCCTGAATGAAAAGGAATTGCGGGAGCAGCGAAGACACATGGGAATGATTTTCCAGCAGTTTCACTTATTGATGCAGAAAACAGCACTGGAAAATGTATGCTTTCCCCTTTTGATTTCTGGTGTGCCTAAGGCACAGGCGAAGGAAAGAGCAAAAGAGCTGCTGGAGCTGGTTGGGTTGGCAGATAGGATGGAGTCTTATCCTTCTCAGCTTTCCGGCGGGCAGAAGCAGCGTGTTGCCATTGCAAGAGCCTTGGCGACAGAGCCGAAGGTGCTGCTTTGCGACGAGGCAACCTCTGCTTTGGATCCCAATACAACAGCCGGTGTATTGGCATTATTAAAGGACATCAATGAAAGACTGGGTATCACGATTGTAGTCATCACCCATGAAATGAGTGTTATTCAAGAAATCTGCGACAGAGTTGCTATCATAGACGGCGGCTTGATTGCAGAAGAAGGTACGGTAGAAGAAATATTCCGCAACCCTAAAACCCAGATTGGGAAAGAGCTGGTGCTCCATGAAGGGGAAAACAGGGAGGCATACACAGGGAAGCTTCCGAATTGCTATCGTCTGGTGTTTAAGGGCGGCAGTGAAAATGAGCCTGTGCTTGGTCGTATGATGATAGAAACCAAAGGGGTAGCTAATATTCTGGCGGCAAATACAAGAACCATTGATGCGCAGTCCTTCGGTCAGATGGTGCTACAATTCCCGGAGGAGAAGGAATTGCGGGAAACCATGATTCAATATTTGCGGGACAGAGGTGTTGTGGTAGAGGAGGTAGAGTATGTTTAAGGAAGGTATGCTGGCTCTGGTGGGGCAGGGCTTTGTGGAAACGCTATATATGACTGTTGTATCGACGGTGTTTGCGTACATCATCGGTCTGCCGATGGGGCTGCTGCTGGTGGTAACAGATCGGGATGGAATAAAGCCCCATCCATGGCTGAATGGTCTGTTGGGAACAATCATCAACATCGTCCGATCTATTCCGTTTTTGATTCTGTTTGTTACGATCATGCCGTTTACCAAGCTGGTAGCCGGCACGACGATTGGTGCAAAGGCGGCTATCGTAGGGCTTTTGGTAGCGGCAGCACCCTTTGTGGCGCGTATGGTGGAATCGTTCTTGAAGGAAGTGGAAAAAGGTGTGATTGAAGCGGCGCAGTCTATGGGGGCTTCTCCCTTTCAAATCATGACGAAGGTGCTTTTGCCCGAGGCAAAGCCTTCCCTGTTGGTGGGCAGTGCGATTTCCATTACCACAATTCTCGGATATTCTGCAATGGCGGGCTTTGTAGGTGCTGGCGGGCTGGGTGCTATCGCAACCAACTACGGCTATTATAGAGGACAGTCGGATGTAATGTATGTCATGGTTATTCTGATGGTCATTATCGTACAGATATTTCAAGAACTGGGAATGCGGATTTCCAAAAAAACCGATAGAAGATTGTAATGCCCAAGGGGCTTACATATAAAAAAGAAAAAACAAGAAAACATATTTCAAAACAAGGAGGAAACAAATTATGAAGAAATTTTTTGCAATCTTACTGACAGGCGTATTCACACTGGGGCTGGCTGCTTGCGGCGGCGATGCATCTACAGCAGAGGAAGCTGCTGATAGTTCTGTGACACTGAAAATCGGCGCAACACCCACACCCCACGCAGAAATCCTGAATGCAGCATCAGAAGAACTGGCTGCATTGGGTGTGAAATTGGAAATTGTGGAATTTACAGACTATGTGCAGCCTAATCTGGCAACAGACTCCGGCGATCTGGATGCAAACTTCTTCCAGCATACACCTTATCTGGATCAGTTTAATGTAGATCAGGGAACAGACTTGGTTTCCGTTGGCACAGTGCATTATGAACCCATGGGTATTTTCGCCGGCACAGCAGCTTCTCTGGATGCAATCGAGGAAGGTGCAAAGGTTGGTATCCCCAATGACGGTACAAACGGTGGCCGTGCCCTGCTACTCTTGGAAGCAAACGGTCTGATTAAGCTGAATCCCGAAGCAGGCATTGCTGCAACAAAGCTGGATATTATTGAAAATCCTCTGAATTTGGAAATCATTGATATGGAAGCTGCGCAGCTGCCTTTATCTCTGGGGGACTTGGCTGTGGCAGTAATCAATGGTAACTTTGCAATGCAGCATAATCTGGCTGTAGCAGATGCACTGGCAATCGAAGCAGCAGACTCTCTGGCGGCAGAAACCTATGGCAATATTGTGGCTGTGAAGGCTGGCAATGAAGCAGCAGCGGGCGTAGCTGAACTGATGCAGGTGCTGCAGGGAGAAGCAGTTGCCGAATTTATTGCGAATACTTACGGCGGTGCAGTTGTTTCTACTGCAAAATAAATGTAAACATCAAAAAAGGCGACCATTGGTCGTCTTTTTTTGCTCTATAAGAAATTTCGTTTCTTATAGAGCAAAAACCCTCCGGGGGATCGCACTGCGGCGGCAAGGTAGTCAGTCGCTAGCGACACCGCCGCAGGCGGAGCATTTCGTCAAGCGAAATGCTTTTTTAATGTCTTATTGCTTGCCTGTGGAACCGATGCCGCCGCGGTCTGCATTATGCAGGCTTTCTACCTCATCAAACTGCAATGTGGGCTGATGCTCAAAAATACGGAATTGGCAGATGCGGTCATTTAATTCGATTACCGTATCCCGCAGCGCATAGGCGGGCATAAACCACTGGTCGTTGTCACCGCAGTAGCTTTCATCTACGATGCCGCAGTGATTGGTCTGGATGATACCATAGTTTTTGAAGGTGGAGCTGCGGGGTACGATATGAGCTTCGTAGCCCTTGGGCAGCTGCATGGCAATGCCGAGAGGGATCAGCTTAAATTCACCTGCTTTCAGCACAACTCTTTCTGCGGCTCTCAGGTCGATCCAATCGGATTTGCCGTCGATATAGCGCAGCTTTTCAATTTTGTTACTGAGATATTTGATTTTAATTGTTTCCATAAAACAAAATCCTTTCTTTTGGCAAAAAACAAATATTCTGCAATCGCAGGCATTATTCTGCGGGATACAGATATAGAGAACTGTTTTGCAGAGATTTCTGCACATCAATAATACGCTGGTTGAAAGAGCCCTTCCAGTGAAGCTTAGTGTCCTTCAAATCCTCCATGAATCGTCCGTCCACCAATACATCAATATACTGCATCAGCGGCAGTGCGCTGATTTCCTCCCAGCGATAGCCGGTGTAAAGCCAGATGTTTTTATTGGGAAATTCGTGCTTTACCTGTCTTGCCAGCCGTTCGATCCCCATGCGATTGCCTTCGTATAGGGGGTCGCCGCCGCTGAAAGTAATGCCGCTGATATAATCTCTGCTCAGCACCTCAAAAAGCTCTGCTTCTGCAGCCTTGTCGAAGAGTATGCCGCTTTCGGGATCCCATGTCTGCGGGTTATGGCAGCCCTTGCAGTGGTGGGGGCAGCCGCTGACCCACAGAACAACACGCAGCCCTTCGCCGTTTAACATATCGTCTTTTGTAATGTTATGATAACGCATTTACATACTCTTCCTTTCTGCAATTTCTGCCATTTTCGCATCGTTCAGACGGGAATCTCCTTTTACACGAGAGTAGGAAAGATAGCCGTTCATACGGTCAATTTTTGTGAGGTTTCTGCTGCCGCATTTGGGACAGGAATCCATTTCCAGCTCCTGATGTCCGCAGTCGTCGCAATAGGAGAGGGAAAGATTTACCCCTTCATAAAAGCCCATTTTCATGGCACGGCGTACCAGTGTGCGGACAGCATCCAGATTATAGTCGATAGGATATTTTACATATTGGATTTTGCCGCCGTTGGACAGATCCCAGAAGCGTTTTTCCAAATCCTGCTTTTCGATAGGGGTAATGTCCTCGGTGACATGGCAGTGGAAGCTGTTGGAAACATATGGTCTATCGGAAACATGTTCTACCACGCCGAATTTTTTGCGGAACTGTGTTACCTGCAGACCGCATAAGCTTTCTGCAGGGGTGCCGTAGATAGCGTACAGATTGCCGTCCGCCTTTTTGAACTCTGCGATTTTTTCATTGATATGCTTCAAGGTGTCGATGGCAAACTGCCCATCCTCTACCAGAGATTTGCCGTTATAAAGCTCCTGCAGCTCATTCAGCGCAGTAATGCCAAAGGAGGCAGTTGCGGTTTTTAAGAGCGGCTTGATTTTGTCGGAAAAATGCAGGTGTCCGCCATAGAAGCCGCCCTCGCAGTAGGCAAGGGGATTGGTGGAGGCACGCAGCTCACCCAGATACGCATAAGTGCGGATATGCAGCTGACGGATCAGCTCCAAGTAATAATCCAACACTTCAAAGAAGGGCTTGGATTCCTGCTTTGCCTTAGCATAAATCATGGGCAGATGCAGACTGACTGCACCAATATTAAAGCGCCCCACAAATACAGGCTGATCGGTTTCATCAGCGGGTTCCATTCCGCCTCTTTCATACCATGGAGAAAGGAAAGCACGACAGCCCATAGGACTGATGATGGCACCGTATTTTTTATACATTTCTGCCACATAGCCTTCTCCTGTCAGGGACAGCCAGTCGGGATACATAGTTTTGGAGGAGCAAAGGATACCGGCTTCAAATACATCTTCCAGTTCTTTGCCGGGACCATGGAGGTTTTCATCATAGAGAAAAACCAGCTTCGGGAACAGAACAGGCTTTTTACAGGTTTTCTTGCCCTGTCCCTTGCGGCGCACATTCAGCATGGAAATGGATGCCAGCTTTGCAAATTTCCCTGTGCCTGTGCCGAAGGTCATGGTGATAAAGGGATAATCGCCACGGCTGGAAGCAACGGTGTTGAATTTATATTCCCAGCCCTGGAAGCCCTGGTCAAAATCCTTTTGAATATCCTTCATGGTTTCTCTGTCTGCCACTCTGGCAGTCAGCCCAAGGTCGATATATCTTCGATAATATTTTTCATAGCTTTTTTCCGCAAAAGGCTCCAGAAGCAGATCCACGGAAGGTACGGTAAAGCCGCCATATTGCTGGCTGGCTGCAGAGAGGACAATGTCGCCGATAACATCAAAGGCAACCTCCAGTGTTTTCGGTTCGTTATACCACAGATTTCCCATTTCAAAGCCACCCTTTAGTACATCCTTTACATTAAAGAGGCAGCAGTTCATGGTATCCCTTCTGGCAGACATATCGTGGATATAGATATACCCATCCCGACAGGCCTGCAGTTCTTCTGTTGTCATAAAAAATTTCTGATACAGCTCTTTATTGAGCTGATTGTAAATCAGAGAGCGTTTGGTAGAAACCAGTGCGCTGTCGGAGTTGGAGTTTTCCTTGTCCCCGATATACATGATGGACTGGCTTTTTTTGTATACCTCATCCAGCATTTTCACGAAGTCCTGTTTATAGTTGCGGTAATCCCGATAGCTTTTTGCTACTTCGGGCTTTACTTTTTCCAGCGCACTTTCCACGATATTGTGCATCTGTGCAATAGGAATACCCTCCTGCCCCAGTGAGCGTGCGTTGCTTTCCACATATTCACAGAGGAAATCCAGCTCCTCCTGTGTAAATTTTACCATGGCACGATAGGCAGATTTATTGACTGCCACAACGACCTTCTGGATATTCCATGCATCATGGGTATTATCTTTTTTGATTACATACATATTGTTATCCTCCTTTACAGGCAAATCTCCGAAATATGGGGTATTTCCCTATAAATGTATCGTATTTCACACTATATGTAGTGTTGCGGTTGCAACACTTCTTATGTTCTGGACTGCTTTACGGCGTGCTGCCATCCGGTAAGCTTTTCTTCTGCCATAAGCTGAGAGGCTTCCGGATTAAAGGCGGCGGAAACCTGCCAGTTGCGGCGAATTTCTGTTAAGCTGTCCCAGTAGCCGATGGCAAGCCCTGCCAGATAGGCTGCACCCAATGCAGTGGTTTCCAGTGTAGAGGGGCGAAGGACAGGAACGCCGATAATGTCAGACTGGAATTGCAGGAGGAAGGAATTGGCTGCTGCGCCGCCGTCCACTCTTAGCTCGGAAAGGGGGATGCCTGCATCCTGCTCCATCGCATGAAGCACATCGTAGGTCTGATATGCCATGGATTCTACTGTAGCACGGACGATATGACTGCGGTTTGCGCCTCTTGTCAGTCCTGTCAGAATACCCCTTGCATAAGGATCCCAGTATGGTGCACCCAGACCGACAAAGGCAGGCACCATATAAACACCGCAGGTATCGGAAACTTCTTTGCAGAGGGCTTCTGTTTCCCCTGCGGAGGAGATAAGCTGCAGTTCATCTCTGAGCCACTGTATAGCAGCGCCCGCAACGAAGATGGAGCCTTCCAGTGCATAGGTGATTTTTCCGTCCAACCCCCATGCAATGGTAGTGACCAGTCCGTTTTTGGAAGCAACGGGAGTATCGCCGGTATTCATCAGCAGAAAGCCGCCGGTGCCATAGGTATTCTTCGCTGTACCGGGGGAGAAGCAGGCCTGTCCAAACAGTGCAGCCTGCTGATCGCCGGCGGCACCTGCCACGGGAATGGCTGTACCGAACAAAAGCGGAAGCGTGTTTCCAAAAATACCGCTGGAAGGGCGCACCTCTGGCAGGATGTTTTCAGGGATTTCCAATAGCTCCAGCAGCTCCGTATCCCATTTCAGGGTATGGATGTTAAAGAGCATGGTTCTGGAGGCATTGGAGTAGTCTGTTGCATGAACCTGACCGCCTGTCAGATTCCAGATGAGCCATGTGTCGATGGTGCCAAAAAGCAGATTGCCGTTTTCTGCCAGCTCTTTTGCGGCAGGAACATTTTGCAGAATCCAGCGGATTTTTGTAGCAGAAAAATAGGCGTCGATGGGAAGGCCTGTTTTTGCCCGAATTGTATCAGACCAGCCTGTCTCCTGCAGTGTATCGCAATAGGGGGCAGTTCTTCTGCATTGCCATACAATGGCATGATACACGGGCTTTCCGTTGCGCTTGTCCCACAGAACAGTGGTTTCCCGTTGATTGGTGATACCGATGGCAGCAATCTGTTCGGCGGTGATGCCGCCTTTTTCAATGGCTGTGCGTGCCACCTCCAGTTGGGTTTCCCAGATTTCCATGGCATCATGCTCTACCCAGCCGGGCTGGGGATAATACTGCTGAAACTCCTTTTGTGCAGAGCATAGTATTTCTCCGTTTTCATTGAAAAGAATTGCACGGGAGCTGGTTGTGCCCTGATCGAAAGAAAGGATATATTTCATAGAAAAACCTCCTGTTTCTGCATCGAAGTATATTTAATATCAGTATATCAGAAAGTTCTCCCACCCACAAGGCGAAGGGAGGGGATAAAAAGAAGCCCCACCTTTTGGTGGGGCAAAATGCTTATTTTTTCATAAAAGGATTGCTTCTGCGTTCTTCCTCCAGTGTTGTTGCAGGGCCATGACCGGAATATACTTTATAGTCACCGGGCAGTGCTGCCAGACGCTTCAGGGAAAGGCGGATTTCATTCCAATCGCCGGTGGGCAAATCGGTTCTGCCGCAGGAGCCTTGAAAAAGGGTATCGCCGCTGAAGATAACATCTTTTTCAATGAAGCAGATGGAGCCCTGTGTATGACCGGGTGTCAGCATGACCTTAAATTCCATGTCGCCTACCTTGACTACATCTCCGTCATTCACCAATACATCGGGATGGACGGTGATAGCAGGGCCGACAAACTGAGAAACATTGAGGGCAGGGTCGGTGAAAACAGGCATCTCCTGTGCACCGCCGACGATTTTTGCCCCCAGCTTTTCGGAAAGCTCGTTGACAGAGCCCACATGGTCATAATGACCGTGGGTCAGAAGGATATGTGTTACGGTGAGCTTATTTTCTGCAATATAGTTCAGCAGAGGCTGAATGGGGCCATCGCAGTCGATGATGCAGGTGATCCCGTTTTCATCGGAAACAACATAGTTATTGGTTCCAACAGAGCCGGCTGCATAGCAAGCAATTTTCATTTCAGATTCCTCCTTGATCGATTCGGATATTTTTTCAAATTATATCAATGCCAGATTGGTTTGGCAATAGATAAGCTTATTTTGCGGTATCTGCCTGTTGGCGGCGGATACGGAAAAACGCCTTCAGAATGACAGCGATAATCGGGCCGAGAATCAGCCCCAGCACACCGATGCACTGAAATCCGAAATACATGGAAAATAGCGTCAGCAGCGGATGCAGACCGATTTGTGTGCCTAGGATTTTCGGCTGTAGAATCTGCCGTATAATCTGAATGATGCCATAAAGCACCAGATAGCCTACAGCAAGGAAGGTATTTCCTGTCAGAAGATGGATCACAGCCCCCGGCCAGAGGATGAAGCCGCTGCCGAAGAAGGGCAGCGCATCTATGAGGGCAATCAGAATACTCAGCAGCAGCGCATAGGGAGAGCGAAGCAGCAGCATTCCAATCAGAGTGATGGTGAAAGTGAAGCCCATCAGGATACATTGGGTTTTGATATAGCCCCATACGGATGCCTTCAGCTCAGTCTTTGTGGTATTCACAGAAAGTCCCAAAAGAGGAGCAGCATAGGTCTGATAGATACCGTGGATCAAATCTCTGTCTTTTGTGAAAAAATAGGCGGAAATCAGCGCTACAAAGAAAGCGATGAAAAAGCCGGATACGCTGCCAAGGGCACCGTTGCCCTTTGGAAGCAGAGAAAGCAGGATGCCCGTTGCATCATTCTGAAATTCTTGGAAAGTATCCTGCAGGGCAGGAGGCAGCTTTGCAGCAAAGTTGTCAAAGAGCTGCCAGAAGGCATCCAGCTTTTCTTTTGCCTGCGCGGTATAGAAAGGTAAATTTTCAGAAAGCTGCTGTATCTTATCCAATATGCCGTTCCCCGACCAGAAGCCCAGAAGTCCGAAAATACCGAAAAGCAGCAGGATGCCGCAAAGGGTGCCGACGCTGCGGGGGATGCTGTATTTTTGCAGTTTATCCGCCAGCGGGCGAAGAAGCAGGCTCATCAGCCAGCCAATCAGAAAAGGCAGGAAGATGGGGGAAAGATAGCGGAAAAACAGAAAGCAGGCGAGGATAGAAAGGCAGAGCAGTGCCAGATCATGGAGTAATTCTTTATTTTTTTTGTAATAAGCTTGCATTTTGGGCGCCTCCCTTTCTGCAACTTGTTTTTATTATAGAACAAATGATTTCTTTAGAATTATTTTATTGGAAATTTTGCTTTCTTGCAAGTTTTTACCATCAATCCGTGGAAACAGGATGGCTTTTTGTGGAAGTTGCGGATTGTAACGATGTTTGGATTGGTGTACAATAAACAAAATTCATGTATACTGTATAGAAAAAAACGGGGGATGACCTTGAAAGAAGTGCGATTGAAGGCAAGAGCAAAAATCAATTTGACGCTGGATGTGACAGGGAAACGGGAGGATGGCTATCATCTGTTGGAAACCATCATGCAGACGGTGGTTCTTTATGATGGTATTTATATGAAGAAGCTGAAGGAACCAGAAATTCGGATAAAGACGAATTTGCCGTGGCTGCCTGTGGATGAGAGGAATCTGGCATACCGTGCGGCACAGCTGATGCGAGAGGAATATGATATCAAAGGCGGCGTGTGGATTGAGATAGATAAGCGGATTCCGGTGGCAGCCGGTCTTGCCGGTGGCAGTGCCGATTGTGCGGCGGTTTTGGTAGGGATGAACCGACTGTATGAGCTGGGGCTTTCGGAGGAAGCGTTGGAAAGCTTGGCAGGGAGATTGGGCTCCGATATTCCTTATTGCGTGAGAAGAGGTACAGTGCTGTGCGAGGGTATCGGAGAAATCATGACGAATATATCCGCACCATGTCCACAGTGCCATGTGGTTTTGGCAAAGCTGCCTGTGAGTGTATCCACAGTTTCGGTCTATCAGGGCTTGCAATGGGATCAGGTAACAGAGCATCCGAACACGGCGGCAATGCTGGCAGCTATGGAAGCGGAAGATGTGGAAAAAATGGGCAGTCTGCTCTGCAATGTGTTGGAAACGGTGACAATTAAGATGCATCCGAGGATTGCGGAAATCAAAAAACGGCTGGTAGAGCTGGGAGCGGCAGGTGCTTTAATGAGCGGCAGCGGGCCTACGGTATTCGGGTTGTTTTCGGATAGAGGAATGGCGCGGAAGGCGGCGGAACAGATAAAACGAGAATTTGCACTGAGGGAAACGGTAGCAACGAAGATATATCGTGTGCAGCGAGAAGTGAGAGGAGAAAAAAGAAATGGCTGATACAAATTTCAATATCAATACAAATGAATATCTGCCCCTGCGGGATGTTGTATTCAATACGCTGCGAGATGCGATTTTGACCGGCAAGCTAGTGCCTGGCGAAAGGCTGATGGAAAATCAGCTGGCGGAGAAGCTGGGCGTAAGCCGTACACCTGTCAGAGAGGCGCTGCGTATGCTGGAGCTGGAAAATCTGGTAGAGCTGGTTCCCAGAAAGGGCGCACAGGTGCTGGATATGAGCGAAAAGGATATTGTGAATATTCTGGAGGTCAGAAGTGCACTGGAGGGCTTGGCAACGGCTCTTGCCTGCAAAAAAATGACACAGGAAGACTTGCAGCAGATGAAAAATTTGGAAGAAGATTTTGAAAAGGCGGTAGCAGAGAATGATGTAGAGCGTTTCGTGGATATTGATGAAGATTTCCATGACATGATTTTTGCGGCAACAGAAAATGATAAGCTGGTTAATATTTTCAGAAACCTGCGTATTCAGCTGTATCGCTATAGAATGGCACAGGCGAAGAACAATGAAACTTCTATGTCTACCATTGTTGCACATCACAGAAGCATTATCCGTGCCATTGAGAATCATGATGGAGAAGAAGGTGCTTCTATCGCACAGGGGCATATCAAATATCAGACAGACTCTATTCTGCGTTTTGTCAGAGGCAAATAAGTATATCGCACTCCGTATCGAAAGATACGGAGTTTTTGTACTGTGGCGGCGAGGAAATTAGTCCCAAGTGACACCGCCGCAGGTGGAGCATTTCGTCAAGCAAAATACTTTTCTAAAATCCTTGCGGGTTCTTTACACCGATACGCTTTTGCTTGCAATATTCTCTTGTGTATCATAAAATAGGAGAAATAGGATTTGTCACATTTTGCAGAAAAAGGGGGGATTCTTGTGTCTGATACGATGTTTCCAAAAAGAGAAGAGCGTGTGCCCTATGGCGGCGGAAAGCCTGTCAGAGGGGGCGGAGGAGATAGAAATATAAAAGGAACGGAGAAAAGGCAGGAAAAAAGAGCTATCCGCCGGGAAGAATCAGGGGGGCAGAAAAAACGCATCCGTAAGGGTGGCAGAAAGTTAGATCGCAGGATACTGTATCTGTTTGGTGTTGTGGCACTGCTGCTGATTATATTCTTGATGGTACGGAAAAACGGCACGGCTGTTTTTCTGAATGAGGAGCAGCTTGGTGTTCTGAAAGGGCGAGATATTACAGCAGAAGTGCTGACAGAAACGCTGGAAAGCCAACTGGAAAGCATTATTGGCTCAAAGGTGAAAATCAATGAAGAAATTCGTATGGAAGGTGTGCATATTGGTTTCAGGAACGAAAAGGATGTATGTACCATGGAGCATCTGCTTCCGAAAATGCGCAATATGGTAACATATAAAGTAGATGCGGCTGCAATTACAGTAGATGGCGGTAGAGTAGTGGTACTGGCAAATCAGTCGCTGGCGGACTCTGTGCTAGAGCAGCTGAAGACAGAGCTGCTGCCGGATGGTGGGATTCCGGAGGATGCGAAGGTGGAATGGGTAGAGCAGGTGCAGATAGTCAATGAGTTTGTTGACTCTGAGGAGATTCTTTCGCCGGAGGATGCCATTGCGGTACTGAAATCCACTACAGAGGTGACACAGAGCTATACAGTAAAATCCGGAGATGCTCTGTATCTGATTGCACGGGAATTTAAAACTACAGTGGAGAGGATTCTGGAGTTGAACCCCGGGGCGGATTTGAAAAGCAGTATTCGTGTGGGGCAGGTTATTAATGTACCCTTGCAGAAGCCAAAAGTTTCTGTAAAAACCATAGAAACACAGGTTTTGACAGCGGTAGAGCCGAAAGTCTATCAAACGCAGTACGATGATACCAAGCCCGCTAGCTATCAAAAGGTGATACAGCAGGGGAAAGCGGGGCAGAAGAGAAGTACCATTCAAATTACTCGTGTTAATGGTGTGGTGATAGAGGAAAAAGAGGTTTCTAAGGAGATTATCCAAGAGGCGATTCCGGAGATTATCGTAAAGGGTACCCAATAATAGAAAAATGCAGGAAGCATTGCGGAACTCTATGAAAAGAGGGATTTCGCAATGCTTTTTTTTATGATATGATGAAACAAAAAGGAAGATTTGGCTTATGCTATACATCTGAGGGGCGGCTGCGTGCTTGGGCGCAAACAGAGAGACGGCAGAAAATAATTTGTATGGCAATTTCATGAGAAAAGTACGATTTTGCCATACATAGATAAAATAAGGAGGTTTTTTTCAATGGGTATTTCTTTTTCTTTGCAGGGTGATTTTATCAATCTGGACGAAGTGTTTGGTATGCAGGCAGATGTGGAGCGTTGTCATACAGCCCTTCATGAAAAGACAGGGAAAGGCAATGATTTTGTTGGTTGGGTAGATTTGCCCGAAAATTATGACAAAGAAGAATTTGAACGCATCAAAAAGGCGGCTGAAAAAATCAAGGCAAATAGCGAGGTTCTGATTGTGATTGGTATTGGCGGCTCTTATCTGGGTGCCAGAACAGCACTGGATTTTATTAAGACGCCTTATTATAACGAGCTGAAAAAGGATACACCTGATATTTATTTTGTGGGCAATAACATCAGCTCCGCTTATCTGAATGATATTATTGCAATTCTTGGTGACAGAGATTTCTCTGTGAATGTGATTTCCAAATCCGGCACAACTACAGAGCCTGCCATTGCTTTCCGTATCTTCAAGAAAATGCTGGAGGATAAATACGGTAAGGAAGAAGCGGCAAAGAGAATTTTTGCAACAACGGATAAAGCAAGAGGTGCGCTGAAAACCATGTGTAACGAAGAAGGCTATGAAACCTTTATCATCCCTGATGATGTGGGCGGCCGATTCTCCGTTCTGACACCGGTAGGTCTGCTGCCTATGGCAGTTGCAGGTGTAAATCTGGATGCAGTGATGCAGGGTGCACAGGATGCCAGAAAGGAATACATGAATCCTGATCTGAAAGCAAACCTCTGCTATCAGTATGCAGTTTTGCGCTATCTATTCTATAAACAGGGCAAAACAGTGGAAATTCTGGCAAACTACGAACCCCATCTGACATCCTTTGGGGAATGGTTCAAACAGCTGTATGCAGAGAGTGAAGGCAAGGAGCACAAGGGCATATTTCCTGTGACAGCGAATTTCTCTACAGATCTGCACTCCATTGGTCAGTATATTCAGGATGGTCTGCGCTTCTTCTTTGAAACTGTTTTGTGGGTGAAAGAACCGAAATCCCCTGCACTGGTGCCTTTCGATGCACAGGATGGCGATGGTCTGAATTTCCTAGCGGAAAAGGAAATTCATTTTGTAAACAGCAAGGCCTTCGCCGGTACGATGCTGGCGCACATGGATGGCGGCGTACCCAATATGGTTATTGAAATGGATAAGATGGACGAATATCATTTTGGTGCGCTGGTTTATTTCTTTGAAAAAGCGGTAGCTATCTCCGGTTATCTGTTGGATGTAAACCCTTTCGATCAGCCTGGAGTAGAGGCATATAAGAAAAATATGTTTGCCCTTCTGGGAAAACCTGGTTATGAAGATATGAAAGCAGCGCTGGAAGCGCGTATCAAATAAGGAAATGCTGCAAGAATAGAAACCGCCTGTTCCATGCGTGGAAGTGCATGGAACAGGCGGTTATTTTTTACTCTATAAGAAATTTCGTTTCTTATAG
>JAZQTP010000010.1:0-40572 GCA_045630845.1 Anaerotignum sp.
CGGTCGGTTTTTTATTGCCCTTTTTTACAGAGGGCAACAACTGCTACGATCAACATCGAAAATTGAATCAAATCAATCCATGTAATATACATAGCCTCACCCCCTTTTCAGAGAGTGACTAACCGCCAAATGGCAATCCTCTTTGCAGTCTTTTCGACTGCTTTTTTATTTTATCATGCTTTTACATTTTTTCAAAGAGCGGTTTCAAGTGTCCTGATAAAAATACTTTCCTGCCCGTCAGTTTCCTTTGAAATAATCAGAAAGCTTTCGCAGAACCGGAAGAAAGTCCTCTGAAATGCTCTCTGCGATGGCAGCGGCAACTTTATCATCATAGATATGAGAGGTTTTGTTTCTGGAATCCAGCATATTCAGCCAGACACTCTCATCGTCAATCATGTGGTTTTCATACGCTGCACGAAGCACCTGCTTGGGGAAGTGCAAATCATTGGAAAAGCCTTGATCGATAAGGTACTCTTTGGATGCCTTCCAAGCCAGCTCAAAGGTGAATTCGAAACGCTGAATCAGACCATCACGAATGACATCGTTATCCATATGTTTCCGATATTCTGCATTTGCTTCATCCAGCCTTTGCAGGGCCTTCAGATAGTTTTCAACCTTTTTCATAAAGCACAACTCCATCCCTTTTTATATTTTTCACCAGCTCTGCATCCACATCCTCTGTCACATGAACCAGATCGAATTGCAGCAGCGTAGGCAGATCATCCACATCAGACCAGAAGTGAGCATAATTTTCTTTCGGCATACCGTAGATAGCCAAGTCGATGTCACTGCGTTCTTTGTTGTCACCTCTGGCACGGGAACCAAAGAGGATAATTCTTTCCGCATGATATTTTTCGCCAAGGGCGGCAATGCGCGCATATAGTTTGTCCATAAGATATCTCCCCATATCTAATTGCTTTCACTCTTTCTTCTATCCTATCATAAGCAAAAGCATCTATTTCTTTCCATGTTCCTGCAAGGGTGTCCCGCATCTATGCATACGCTGTTCTGTACGCATCCGTCATTCCTCATCCTTTCTGCCGGGGATCGCCTTCATGCCAAACATTGACAGGGCTTGATTGACCTTATCCAGACGCACGGTTTCTTTTCCCTGCTCCAAATCCCGAATAAAACGCAGCCCAAGCCCGCTACGCAAAGCAAATTCCTCTTGCGTCAGTCCTGCTTCTTTTCTCTTTTGTTTGATAAATTCACCAATCGTATTCATATCGCTATATTATACCCCATCGGGTATAATGTCAACGCTTCGGCATGATTTTATACCTTATCGGGTATATTTTAGCTGCTCACCAGAAATTCCTATCCCCTAACAAAAACCCCCCGAACCCTTTCGGGGGTTCGGGGGATAAAACACCTCTGTGTTGATAATTCAGCTTCGCTAAATTAACCCTGCCGGGGGATGCAACACCTCCGTGTTGCTAATTTAGCTCCGCTAAATTAACCCTGTGCCAGTTTTTTGTAGCCTTCCAGTCTGTCTTTCGCATTCTTTTCTGTTTCTGCGAACAGTTCTTCTGCGATTTCAGGGAAGGTTCTCTGCAGTGCGGAGTAACGAACTTCGCTCAGCAGGAAATCTCTGAAGGATGCTGTGGGTTCTTTGGAATCCAGTGTAAACGGATTCTGACCTGCTTCTTTCAGTTCAGGGTTGAAGCGGTACATATGCCAGTAGCCTGCTTCCACCGCGCGTTTGATTTCGTTCTGTGCGCCTGCCATGCCGCCTTTCATACCGTGGTTGATACAAGGAGCGTAAGCGATAATCAAGGAAGGACCCTGATATTTTTCAGCTTCCAGCAGTGCTTTCACCAGCTGATTCTTGTCTGCGCCCATTGCAACCTGTGCAACATATACATAGCCATAGCTCATCGCCATCATGCCCAAATCTTTTTTCTTCACTCTCTTACCGGATGCAGCGAACTGTGCCACCGCACCAACGGGTGTGGATTTGGATGCCTGACCGCCTGTGTTGGAGTAAACTTCTGTATCGAATACCAGAACATTTACATCCTCGCCGCTTGCCAGAACATGATCCAGACCGCCGTAGCCGATATCGTAAGCCCAGCCGTCACCACCGAAGATCCACTGGGATTTTTTCACCAGCTGATCTTTGTTCAGCAGTACATAGGAAACGATATTCTTCGCTTCTGCATCTGTGCCTGCATAGCCTTCCAGTGCAGCAACCAGTGCATCGGATGCTTCTCTGGATTTTTCGCCATCGTTCATGGTTGCAACCCAAGCGTCAACCACGCCTGCAACGGAAGCGTCGATTGCTTTCAGATTTTCCAGTTTATCTTTCAGACCGTTTCTCATCTGTTTTACAGCGGAAGCCATACCCAGACCATATTCTGCGTTATCCTCAAACAGGGAGTTTGCCCAAGCGGGGCCACGGCCGTCTTTATTTACCGTATAAGGCATGGAGGGAGCGGAGCCACCCCAGATAGAAGAACAGCCTGTTGCGTTTGCCACATACATTCTGTCACCGAACAGCTGTGTTACCAGCTTCGCATAAGGTGTTTCGCCGCAGCCTGCACAAGCGCCGGAGAATTCCAGCAAAGGTTCTTCAAACTGAGAGCCTTTCACAGAGCCTTTGCCCATGGGGTTTGCTTTGTGTTCTACTTCTTCAATCATGAAGTCCCAGTTGGCAATTTCAGCTTCCTGTGTCGCCAGAGGCTTCATTACCAGAGCCTTGTTGGGTGCAGGACATACTTCTGCACAGCTGCCGCAGCCCAGACAATCCAGAGCGGAAACCTGCATTCTATATTTCAGACCGGCAAATGCTGCACCGCCCTTTGCTTCCACAGCCTTGAATGCAGCAGGTGCTTTTGCCAGCTCTTCCTCTGTCACCAGAACAGGTCTGATGGAAGCATGAGGACATACATAAGAGCACTGGTTACACTGGATACAGTTGTCTGCAATCCATTCGGGAACATTTACCGCTACGCCGCGTTTTTCATAAGCCGCTGTGCCGCAGGGGAATGTACCATCCTCTCTGCCTGCGAATGCGGATACGGGCAGTTTGTCGCCCTCCTGTGCGTTCATAGGATCTACGATTGCTTTTACGAAGTCTGTTTTCTTTCTTTCTGCTTTCACAGCTGTATCCACAGCGTTTGCCCATGCAGCAGGGATTTCCACTTTCACTGCACCATCTACACCACGGTCAACAGCAGCATAGTTCATGTTCAGGATCGTGTCACCCTTCTTGCCGTAGGATTTTGTGATAGCCGCTTTCATGTATTCTACAGCCTGTTCAATGGGGATGATGTTCGCCAGCTTGAAGAATGCCGCCTGCAGCACTGTGTTAATTCTGTTGCCCAGACCGATTTCGTTAGCGATCGCTGTACCATTGATGATGTAGAAGTTTGCTTTCTTTGCAGCCAGCTGTTTTTTCAGCTTAGCGGGCAGCTTTGCATCCAGTTCTTCTGCTGTCCATTCTGTGTTCAGCAGGAATGTACCGCCTTCGTTCAGCTCTGTCACCATATCATACAGATTTACATATTCCTGTTTGTGACAAGCAACGAAGTCTGCTGTCTTAACCAGATATGTAGAACGGATGGGTGTGTCACCGAAACGCAGGTGGGACTGTGTGATACCGCCGGATTTCTTGGAGTCATAGCTGAAGTATGCCTGTGCATATTTGTCCGTATGGTCACCGATGATTTTGATGGAGTTTTTGTTTGCACCAACAGTACCGTCAGCACCCAGACCCCAGAATTTGCAGGAGATTGTGCCGTCGTTGCCTGTTACATTGATTTCTTCGCCAACCTCCAGAGATGTGTTTGTCACATCATCCACGATACCCAGTGTGAAGTGGTTTTTGGGTTTATCCAAAGACAGGTTTGCATATACAGCAATGAACTGCGCAGGTGTTACATCCTTGGAGCCCAGACCATAGCGGCCGCCTACCACAACGGGAGCCTCTGCTGCTTCAAACATTGCAGTACATACATCCATATACAAAGGCTCGCCCTGTGCGCCCGGTTCTTTTGTTCTGTCCAGAACAGCGATTTTCTTTGCTGTTTTGGGGAGCACTTCCAAGAGTTTTGCGGAAACGAAAGGTCTGAACAGGTGAACCTTAACCAGACCAACCTTTTCGCCTTTTGCTGTCAGATAGTCGATGGTTTCTTCGATTGCTTCACAAGCGGAGCCCATTGCAACGATTACTCTGTCTGCATCGGGCGCACCATAGTAGTTAAACAGGTTATACTGTCTGCCTGTGATTTTGCTGATTTTAGCCATATATTCTTCCACCACTGCGGGCAGCGCTTCATAAAATTTGTTTGCTGCTTCACGCCCCTGGAAGTAGATGTCGGGGTTCTGTGCCGTACCTCTGATTACGGGATGCTCGGGGTTCAGCGCATTTCTCTTGAATGTGTTTACCGCATCCATATCAATGATCTTCGCCAGTTCTTCATAATCCATACATTCGATTTTCTGGATTTCGTGAGAAGTACGGAAACCATCGAAGAAGTGCAGGAAAGGCACACGGCCTTTGATTGCGGACAGGTGTGCCACGCACCCTAAGTCCATAACCTCCTGAACGGAGTTGGAAACCAGCATTGCAAAGCCTGTCTGACGGCAAGCCATAACATCGGAATGGTCACCGAAAATGGATAGTGCGTGTGCAGCCAGCGCACGAGCAGTTACATGGAATACGCAAGGCAGCAATTCGCCTGCGATTTTATACATGTTGGGGATCATCAAAAGCAGACCCTGAGATGCTGTGTAAGTGGTTGTCAGCGCACCGGCTGCCAGAGAGCCGTGAACGGTACCTGCAGCACCTGCTTCGGACTGCATTTCCACAACCTTTACTGTCTGACCAAACAAATTCTTCTTGCCATTTGCTGCCCAGTCGTCTGTTTTTTCAGCCATGGGAGAGGACGGTGTGATAGGGAAGATACCCGCAACCTCTGTAAACGCATAGGAAGCGTATGCAGCAGCTTCGTTACCGTCCATAGTTTTCATAACTTTAGCCATAATTGTTTCTCCTCCTTCATTGATGTCATTGAGAGAATTTTTGTATCTGCCATTTGGAATGGCAATTCTGTTCTAACATTCGGAAAATTTTGTCAAATTACTTGTCCGACAAGAATGCCGTCTATTTTCCATCAGAAACAGAATTTTTACTTGTTTATTATACAAGGTATTGAAAACCATTTCAACAGCAAAATGAAAAAATCGTTGTGATAATTTTATGACAAACTTCATTTTGGTGATAAATCCCAGTCAGTCTATGCATCTTTTAACATACCTACGGCTTTTCAAGCGTCTTTTTCCTTTTTCTATTTCTCCTCTTGTCGGACAACATGGTGCCACGCACAAGCAAGTCATCGAAATAATTTTATGCACTAAAGCAAATCGTTAAAAAATACTCAATTTCACTTTACGCTATAGTCCCCAGCGTAACGGACTGCCAATCCTTGGAAATAACCATCTCCTTGATGCTTTCGTTCCAGGTCAATTCTGCCCCCGCCATAGCTGCCACATCCCGCAGCTTATAATAAACAGTGCCCTCCTTCCAGCGGCAATGCAGCAGATGGCTCTTGCCGCCGCTAATCAGCGTCACCCACTCTGTCTGTTCGCCCTGCTGCGGCAGCTCCAACGCCACCCCAAGGGCGGAAAACAGCTCTGCTCCCACCGCAGGGGAAACATAATAAGTCCCTCCTTCATAATAAGCCATCACCTTTTTCTCTAAAGCTGGGCTATACATCTCACGCAGTGCTCCCTTTTTCCACGGATTTCTACTGTCGGGATCTGTGGGGTCCCAACCACGGAGCAAAGTATTCGTTTCATTCAGCTTCTGTGCAGGGGCAGGCTGCAAAGGCTCCTGCACCTCTCCCCGATACATGGAAACCGTTGTCCCCACCGGACAGTTATCGTAAATCCATTTTGCATCAGCTACTGTCAAACGGATGCAGCCGGCAGATGCCGTTGTCCCCAGCTTATTGTATTCCTTATATTCCAGTGTACTCTTGTCCTTTTCAAAATACGGCACAGAATGAAAGAGATAATGCCCCGTAATGCGGGTAGCATATTGTCCCCATACATCCCCGAATAGATAGAGCCAGTTATATTTCGCCGTTGTCCGAAAGGTGCCCTCCGGCGTAGATCGCCCGCCGCTGCAAAGGAATGCCTTAATGGGCTTTTTCGTACCATCTGCACCCTGTTCATACACTGTCACGATATTCTTCGTCAAATTCACCGTAATGGAATAAAGCGTCTTTTCCTCCGCCCACGCCCCTGTCGGAAATGCCAACAGCAAGCAAAGCAAGAGCCAGCCAAGTATGCGTTTTTTCATCCTTTTTCTCCTCTCTTTTCTTCTATCCCATTGTTTTCTCTCCGTTGAATATTATAAAAGAGCTGCTGCAAAAACACAAGCTGCAGCCGCCCCGGAACAGTAAAAAAGAAGCCATGCAGTTCTCCGCACAGCTCCTTGTATTTGTTTATCAAAATTCCAGCTCACGCTTACGGAACAGGAATATGGTCACACCTGTGGAAACCACAAGATAAAGCAGGATACCAATAAAGCATTTCACATCAAAGATACCAATCAGCAATCTTGCCCTTCCCACATCCAAAAAGTGTGTCAGTGTCAGGCTATCCAGACGCAGGGGTTCCAGAAAATCAATCAAAGTAGTCAGCTGAACCAGACTGGAAACACCACCGCAGGCAAGCGCCAGATAAATAATGCGTCCCAGACCTGTGCCCTGATTATAAAACATTATAATCATCGTCAGGCTGACATAGCTCACAATGTTGATAACCGCCATCAGCAGAGCGAGCAGCAGCTCTTTGTTCTGGGCAGCGCTCAGCCCAGCTTCCAGAAAAGCAGCCGTCCCCAGTATAAGCACCGCCAGCACCGCAATATCAATGACCGCCAGCAAAATCACCTCAATCAGCTTACAGCATACGACCTTCGCTCTGGAAATACCCAGACCGATGGCAACCTGCATGGTCTTTGCCCGAAAATCGTCGGAATACACGGCGATCAATTCCACCAGCCCCAGCATGATGGGCTGCATCAGAATGTATGTCTGGATATTATTCAAAAAATTGATAGAGCTCCAGCCGGAATAATAGGTAAACGCAACCACACACAGCATCACTGCATAAATCAGCAGCGTCATAATGATGCGTGGTGCACGAAACAGGATTCTCTTTAAGTCTGCACAAATATAATTACTCATGATGTTCTCCTTCCAGAAGGTCAAAATAGAAGTCCTCCAGCTTGCGTGTTTCTCTTTCTTCTTTCAGCACCTTCACTCCTGCTGCCAGCAGTGCTTCCCGTGCCTTTTCCAAATCATCCACATGGATGCGCAGGGAGTCGTTCTCCAGCTGCAGGTCCTCATCCTCCAGCTCTCTCATAATGATGCCTTCGTTAATAATACCAAAACGATTTGCCGTATTCTGCAATTCCCCCAGAATATGGGAGGAAACGATAATGGTCATGCCATATTCCTCATTCAGACGCTTCACCAGACTTCTGATGTCCACAATCCCCTGCGGATCCAGACCGTTGGTGGGTTCATCCAAAATCAATATCTCCGGCTCGCCCAGCAGTGCATTGGCGATACCCAGTCTTTGCTTCATCCCCATGGAGAAGCTCTTATAGGGTGCTTTCACCTTATCCAGCTCCACCATCTCCAGCACGCGCTGGATAGCACCCTTATCCTTGATGCCTTTCAGCTTTCTGTAATATTCCAAATTCTGTCTGGCAGACATATAAGGGAAGAAATTTGAGCCAACCAGAAAACCGATTTTCTGTCTGCCCTTGGAAATATCATCCCCACTGTGTCCGTTAATGGTCAGCACCCCGCTCTTGAACTCGCTCAAACCGAGAATCACCTTAAAGATGGTAGTCTTACCGGAGCCGTTCTTCCCTACCAGACCGTAAATATCGCCTTTGTTTATCTGTAAATCAACGCCCTTCAGCACATGGTGCTTTCCGTAGCTTTTCTGTACCCCTCTGAGGGTAATCATTGCTTCTTTCATGCTCTCTCTCCTAGAATTTTGTTATTGTCCTTGCAAACAGCCGTCTTCTCTCCTGCCGATTACCATACGGAGATTCTTGCTTCCGGTGCCAGATACATACCGTCACTGGGCTGAATGTCAAAGGTTTCATTAAATTTGTCAAACTGCTGCAATGTTACATTGGTACGCAGGAAAGCAAGGGGATGCTCATCTCCGCCCGCATAGCCTTTTTCCACATCAAAGACTCTCTGGCAGCGCCAGTTTTCTGCATAGGCAATAAAGAATTTCTCATAATCGAAATCGGGGATATTCTCCGCCAGTCCCAGCATACATTTCAAGCCGCCCATGTCCGCAATGGCCTCGCCGCTGACAACCGCACCGCTGTACAGCTCCGCACCGGGATAAGGGGTGATGGCAGAATAATATTTCTGCAGATTATGGGCGCGTATCTCAAACGCCTCCACATCCTTATTGCTCCACCATTCTTCTTCCTGTCCTTCTTTATTGAACTGATAGCCGTAATCATCAAAGGCATGGGTAAGCTCATGGCCGATGATCGCACCGATTTTCCCCAGCTTTTCTTCCTGGCTCATATTTTCATCATAGAAGCCCGGCAGAATACCGTGAAGAATATTGACGCTGTTTTCCGAAGGCAGATAGTAGGCATTGCAAACGGAGGTCTGTATAACATCCAGATCCCAGAAATCACGGTTTGCCTTTTCGCCTACCTGCGCCATCAGCTGCTCGATACGGAACTGATAGATGCTCTTTACTGCGTCCACCATATCCGCCGCACCGTAGAGATCAAAGGAAAGCCTTCTGTAATCCACAAACTCATCGGGATAAACGGAATTGATCTTCAGATAGTCCAGCTTTTCCACCGCAGCCGCTCTGGCCTCATCGGAAAGCCATTCTGCACCCTGTAGCATTTGGCTGAAATACTCCGCTGCCGCATCGGCAATGGCTGCAATCTCCTGTTTTTCCTGCTCTGTGCAGTGCCGTGCAATATAAATCTGATCCAGCACCCCTGTCAGATGTTCTTCCACATTTCTGATAAGCAGTGCTTCATCAGGATTTTCTTCTTCCTCCTCTATATCGGGATTCTGCCCTGTCGGTTCGTCCTTCTCACCGTCGTCATCCTTTGCCGCAGTCAGCAGCTCGTTGATCTCAACGGATTTGTCATACGCCTCTCTGTCCAGATAAGGCAGCAGGCTTTCAATGGTTTTTACCAGCCAGCAAGCCTTCATTTCCTCCAGATACTTTTCCTGATACAGCTTATCCAGCTGCTTCAGATAATCAGGCAGCTCTATATAATATTCCGCCTCATCCATCAGGCCATAAGCGTCCAGCTCCGCCACAAGGGGATAATGCTTCACAATCTCTGTCAGCTCAGCCAGTGTAAACAGGTTGTCGCTTTCATCCTCCTCATCCTCCATACGGCAGGCATCCAGCGCATCGCTGATTCTTGCTTCATAGCGATAGCATTTTTTCAGAATATCCTTGATCTCCTTCTCGCCATAGCCCATTCTTTCCAATAAATAGGTCACCTCTGCCTCGGTTTTCGCCTTATACACAAAGCCCACCGTGTCAAAGGCAGAATACTGTGTCAGGCTCTTCAGCACAGAGCTTGTCACAGGTGCGATAGAAAGCGTGTATGTATCAGGAGCCTTCTTCGTTCTATACAGGCTCATATCCAGCAGGGAAAACTGTTCAAAATTCATGCCGTTCACATCGGTGATATACGCCGTCATATCCTCTAAAGAGTCAATGCTTTCAATGGCCTCCACATAAGGGCGGATGGGCTCTATCCCAAGGGCATCTCTTTTCTCCCAGTTGCCTGCCACCTCTGCAAATTCACGAATCAGCTGGCGGTTATGCGCATCCTGCTCCTGGGAGATCACCGGATTGGTGATAGGCAGCTCCTCCCCAAGGATGATCGCTTTCTTGCGTTCATACAGCTCCTCCTCACTGTCTACAAAGACACCCAGATCGGGGTCATCCTTTGTCGCCGTATTTTCCAGCAGCCAATCCCGATTCACCGCCGTGTGGAAGTCGTCCTTCAAATTCACCGCTGTATTTTCATCAATGGCGCCTTCAATGTCACTGTTGATCCATTTGGAGTTTTCCGAAATGGTTTCTCCGGCTTTCACCGTGCTCGGCTGTAGTGCATCCAGCGTATCACAGCCCGACAGTAGTGCCAGTGCCAGCACGCCGGCAATCAGCCGTTTTATATTTTTTCCGTTCTTCATTGTTCCCTCCTGTCCCTTTCCGGCAGCTGCCAGAAATTTCTAATAAAAATGTTTTTCCATATATTGTATTATATGCGAAAGCACCGCCATTGTACAGAGGAAAAACCTTAACGATTTCTTACAAATTTCTGAAAAGCATAAGAATGAAGCCATCACACGCCATCCTTTTTCTCTCAAAACCGCCCTTTTTCCAAATCCAAGATACGCCGCATATCCTCCGGCAATGGCTGCGCAAAGCAAAGCCGCTCCTTTGTGATGGGATGAGGAAATTCCAGCTTCCAGGAATGGAGGGCGTGTCTGTCGATCACCGTAAAAACAGGATGGTATAATTCATCCGCCGGCAGCGGATGGCCGATGGCTCTCATGTGCAGGCGAATCTGATGGGTACGCCCCGTTTCCAGATGGATTTTGGCAAGGGAATAGCCCTTTGCCGTGTATAGCCGCTCATAGTGGGTGATTGCCTTTGCCCCGTTTGCATCAATGCACCGCTCCACCGCAGAGCCGGCACGCCTGCCAATGGGCAGGTCGATGGTGCCCTCTTCGGGCAGCTCCCCCTCCGTCACAGCAAGATATGTCCTGCGGATTTCCCTGCTTCGCATGGCTTCCCCCAGTATGGAGCCGCTCAGCATATTTTTCGCAATAATCACCAGCCCTGTGGTGTTTTTGTCAATGCGGTTTATGCTGCGAAACACAAAGGGAATCCCCTGCTTTTCATAATACGCCACCACGCCGTTGGCAAGGCTTTCCCGCTCATAGCCCTTGGTGGGGTGGATCGGCAGCCTTGCCGCCTTATTCACCACAAGAATATCCGTATCCTCATACACAATATCCAGCGGCATTTCCACGGCAGGGATATTCTCGGAGCTTTCCTCGTCCAGAAAAACCGTTTCCAGCATATCCCCCGCCTGCAGCATACGATTGACAAATGCCCAAGCCCCATTGACCGTAATCAGATTTTCCGCTTTTTTCAGAAACTTGATACAGGTGGGGGTGTATTCCCGCTCCGAAAGAAAGACGCCGACGGTTTTCCCCGCATCCTTTTCCGTAATATGATAACGAAAACTTCTTTTCATCTTTCTGTTCCTTTTTTCTTTTCTCCATTCGGCAATCATGATTTCTTTGTGAATTTATGTGCTTCATCGTATTTATAAACAGTGCTATTTCAGAAAAACTGTATATGATTTATTTCTTATTCATTCCAAGGTTTTCAAGATAATCAATTGCCTCATATACATTTGAGAAAGTTTTACAATTTTGGCATAACCATCTATTCCTCTCATCTGTATCCTCCAGACCAGGAAGTCCGTCAGACAAAAGGTTTTTAACCGTAGATTCTGCATTCGTTACTGCTACAGAGTAATGCTCTGCTATTCTAAAGATCGCATCTTTATCCCCTTTTTTATATTGGGATTCCTTTGCTTTCAATTCATCAAGCACGCGTTTCTTCTCTGCCTCCGTCTGAATAGCCGGCACATACATTTTATAATGCAGCATCAACCAATATTCAATGCATCCTGTCGTCATAAGCAAGCGTACACGAATACCGGGGTTTTTCCTCAATTTTCTCAACCGCTGGATGATGGACAACCTTTTTTCCCATTTACCAGCATCTTTTGCCTCCACATCAAAGAAAAACCATATTTCATCAATGATATCAACAGCATTTCTATACCTTGCATTTTTCGCAAAAAGAGCCTCTGCTTCCTCAAATAGCCCCCTTGCGCTTGGTCTCTTAATTACTGCTACATTATCAAATTTTTCTTTCAAAAAATCAGCATAGGCCTGTTCGCTTTCCCCTTCACAAAAAATATAAATCAACGATTTACTAGCACGATATTGACGAGGCATTATTCCACCTCCTCAATCTCCAAATTAGGAATCGCACCATACTTGCCCGATAAATAACTTTTCCTAACATTTTCTGTTGTCTTTGTGAAAAAATCACTTATGCTATATAACTCCGAAGACCCGGTCTCCTTATTCTTATCTGCAAAATAAAATTGATCCTTTCTAAGCAGTTCCATATTCATCAGCTCTGTGTTATGTGTTGTAAAAATAATCTGTGCCCCTGTAGGATTGGATGCTTTACTTTGAAATTTTGCAACAATATATTCAACCAATAACGGATGCAATTCTCTTTCTATTTCGTCAATAAGCAAAACACCGCCACTTTGAAGCGCGGATTCAATTGCTGGTGAAATAGACATAAGCTTTCTGGTGCCATCCGACTCTTCCGACAAATCCAATGGATATAGCTTTATCCCACCATCCGCATTTTTTCCCTGATGATAAGAAGTTGCCTTTACCTGACCGAGCTTTAATTTTGTTTCTGCATTGTTAGAAGTTTCTGAAAGCACCTGCATAAATTGAGTCAATGCCATCTTCAATCCATCCGGCATATCTTTTGGAAATTCTGCCATTTCACGCATTTCTCTGCTGTCTATTTCAAATTGCATTTCTTCAATACCAAAATCCGCTGCCTTGGCATATTCAGAAATTACTTGTAGCATATTTGTATCATTGGAATAATCGAATAGCTGCCTGGGAATATCTGTATAATCCCTTGAAAAGAACAGCTTTTCCCTAAACCATTTCATTGCACTAATACACGCAGCATCGTTCATCGTGCAAGCCACAGAGAAAAACAACTGATTTTCTGCTACCGCTTCACTTATCAGCCTTCTCCTTGCATTATCCGTTGTAAAAGAAAATTTTTGTTTTTCTCTGGAAAATACCAAAGCCTTTTGCCCTTTTGGCGCATGATATAACCATTCTTCTAATATCCTTTCTCTTGTCGCAGCAAAAGCATACCAATATTTTATACCATCCATCGTATAAGTAAATTCAAACACCGTTGCCTTATCCTTGGAGGTATCATTTAACATAAATGGTATAACCGGAACCATAGCGGTTTCATGCTGTGTTCTCTGTGCATTTTTGATAAACTGAACTGCTAACCAAAACGCACGAATGACATTGCTCTTTCCTCCGCCATTTTTCCCATATATAGCTACACCTGGCAATAACCTTGAACTACCATATGGAATCAAACAATGCTTAAATGTACCTAAGCCAGCTGCTTCCATAGATAATACCACCTTATCTCTAAAAGACCTATAATTTTCAAATCGAAATTCTATAAGCATTTTCACACCTCCCTCTTTTTAGTATATCACCAAAAAAATGAAATACAATAAATTTTATCTTATTTTTTGATTTTTTTGCATCAATTTTTATTATTTAGAAAGAATTGGAGGACATTTCTACAAAGGACACGCATCTTTGCTGTAGAAAAGCCCTCCTATTTCCCGTGAAAAACAAAATTTCTTAATCTGGCAGCAAAGCCATCCTTGGGGTTTCTTTTACCCCGCAACAACCTTCACCGCATTTTCCTTAATTTCATTGATTTTCTGAATCAGCGCCGCTCTGGTCTTTGCATCAAACATCTTGATAAAGGCAACCGGCTTATCAAAGGGCGGCTTTTGCAGTTCTGCCACATTTTCCATATACCCGTTCTGCTCAATATGATTGATGATTTTCCTCACAAAAGCGATCTGCTTCTGATTCAGCGATGCGTCATTGATAAAGGCGGAAAACGCCTCCATCGCCGCATCATGCTCCAGCTTGGCAATCCTGCGGATCAATAACCCAAAGGGCGTATCCCCAAATTCCCGCTGATAGTCCTCCTTGCTGCCCAGCTCGCTGGTCAGGATTCTTTCCAGCTCCGTATAATCACCGACAGAAAGAGGGATATTATGTGTCAGCTTATGGATGGCAAGGGTGTTCCCGTGCTCCTCCACATAGCGGTTGACCTTCTTGCGATAGTCCTCAAAGTCGTAAGCCGCCGCAAGCTGTTCCCCCTCTTGGGCTGCAATCACAGGGTCTGCCAGATTGGTGGTGATGATTGCCTTTCCCTCGCTCTCATCCACCAGAAACTTAATCAAATCCCGCAAATCCTCCCGCATCATTTCAAACAGCAGAATATCATTTGCCGCCCAAAATGCATCCGTATTGAGCTGGCGAATCAAATCCAGCTTCGCCTTCACCTGCGGAATAGACGCTTTCTTTTCCAATTGCTGCGCCGTATGGCAAAGCTGCCGCTTGGCATGGGAAAAGGCAGGCATCCCCTCCAGATGGGCAAGCATCAGCCCATACATAAAGTTGTCAAAACGCTTTGCCGCCTCGTCCGTTTCCTCTGACCGCACCAATGGCGCAAGCTCCTTCAGCAGCTCGCCTTTCTCCCCCTCTCCGAGGATATGAAACGCCGCTTTCTCCTTATATTTCTCCACATACTGCCGCTTCAGCCGTACAGAAAACAGCTCCGTGTTCAGGGCTGCCACCTGTCCCTGACAGGTGTCTATCATACGGCTGCGCCAGTCCTGATATTCCTCCTCCGAAAAGGCGCTGTCCTGCAATGCCAGAATCAGACGCACCTGCTTACCGAAAATATTTTCCGCAAGGGATTTGGTATCCTTGCCCTCATAGCCGTTGGGCTTTTCACGGAAAAACTCAAAATTACCGCAGTAATCGAAAATCAGAAATCTCCTTTTGCCTGTATATTCTCCGTCTATCTGGTCTATACAGTTCAGCTGCGGTGCAAGGCGTGTCCCCCGCCCGATCATCTGCCAGAATTTCGCCTTGGAGCGCACCTTTTTGAAGAATACCAGATTCACACATTCCGGCACATCAATGCCCGTGTCCATCATATCCACAGAAACCGCAATATGCGGCTCCTTCTCGAATACCTTAAAATCATCAATGACCGTCTGGGCAAAGGCATCGTCGCAGATTACCCGCTGGGCAAAGGTGCCGTTATATTGGGGATAGAGCTGATTGAAACGCTGAATGATAAATTCCACATGGCGTTTATTCTGGGCAAAAATAATGGTCTTGCCCAAGCGGTCACCGCCTGCCGCCTTGATGCCTCTTTCCATCAAGTCCTGTAATACTTGGTCTACCGTTGCTTCATTAAAAACAAATTTATTCAATTCTGCAGAGGGGATAAAGTCGGGCATGGCATCGTCCTCCGCAAAGTCCTCCTCGTATCTCTGCCTGTCCTCCTCGGAAAGGGAATCGTAGGTGATGCCCTCCTCCAGAAACTTTGTTTTCACCTCATAATTATAGTAGGGCACCAGCACATGATCCTGATAAACCGCCGTTTCATAGTCATAGGCATAGGTAGGCACTCCATGCTCCATTTCAAAGAAATCATAGGTATTGCGGTCTACATCGGTTTTAGGTGTTGCTGTCAGCCCTACGGTAATGGCATCGAAATATTCAAAAATCGCCCGATATTTCTTGAAAATGCTTCTGTGGCTTTCATCCACGATAATCAAATCGAAATGGGCAGGTGTAAAAAGCTGCATCCCGTCCTTAGTTTTTGTGGAATCAATGGCGTTCAGCATCGTCGGATATGTAGAGAATACGATTCTTGCCGTTCTGTCATCCTTATTGGAGCAAAGATTGCACAGGGACATATCGGGCAGATAATTCTTGAAATCGTCCTTCGCCTGCTTCACCAGTGCCGTACGGTCTGCCAGAAAGAGGATATTGGTCACATATCCCCCACGGCTCAGCACATCCGTCAGGCTGGATGCCGTTCTGGTTTTGCCTGTGCCTGTTGCCATCACCAGCAGATTTCTGCGAAAGCCCGCCTGCACATGGTCACAAACCGCACGGATCGCCTCTTTCTGATAGTAGCGGTCGGTGATTTTATCATCAATGGAAATCTCCTGTAATTCTTTCCGCTCTGTGCGGCGGTTCATCAGCTTTTGCAGGTCGTTCTTGCTGAATATCCCGCTGACCTTACGCTGAGGGCCTGTCTGATCGTCCCAGAAATAAGTTTCAAAGCCGTTTGTGGTAAATAGCATGGGGCGTCTACCGAATTTCCGTTCCAGACAATCGGCATACAGCACCGCCTGTTTTCTGCCTACATTGGGATCTTTCGTGGCACGCTTCGCCTCAATGACCGCCAGCGGCAGCCCGTCCTTGCCGAAAAGAACATAATCCACAAAGCCTTTCTGTCCCAAAACGCCCATCATATCCTCTACGGGATATTCTTCCCATACATCGGCATTCTCGCCATCCAGCTCCCAGCCCAACAGCTTCAAATCCACATCAATGTATTTTTTCCGTGTAAGCCATTCGCTGATGTCCTCCACCTTATGCACACGCGCTTGCTTGTGGGCTTCCTTTTCCGCCGTATACGCAGCGGACATCTGAGCAATCTGCTGCCGCAGGGCTTCGATTTCCGCTTCTTTTTCCCCCAGAAGGCTCTCCTGCTCCTTGATTTTCTTCGTATCCACAAGCACCCTTTCCTTGGGGATGCTTGTTTCCGCAAAGGTGCGTTCCTCGTAGTCGCTGCCATAGCAGTAGTCGATCCATTGGATAAATTCAAAAAGCCCCCGCAGCGCAAGCAGGGCATCACTCTGGGAAACGGTCTTTTCCGTATGGACAGCGACATTGCCCAGCTTTACGATGAAAAGCAGCTTTCCCCATGTCTGCTGCTCCACCTCAAAGCGGAAGGTAGGCTCATGGAGGAGCGATTGCAGATTATCCCTGTAGGACATCCGCATACCACGGTCAGCCGCATATACCCATTTCACCGCCAGCTCCAATGCCTTGCGGCAGCCAACGGCACACATGGCAGGGGCGGAATGATAGACCTTTTCCGCCTCGATGGCAGCGGAGGAGAAAAGGGAGTATTCTTTTATATTCTGTAAAAATTGAAAGTTCGACATTTCGCAGCCCCTTTCCCCTTAAATATGCTCTAAACTCTTTCCGTAATGTTCTTTTATGCCATTCCGCAGGGCTGCAAAGGCAGGGATATACTCCGCCAAAATCTGCTGCACCAGTTCCTTTGCCGCAGTCCCATCATAAATATGCGTCATATCATTCCGCTTACGCAGCATGGAAAGCCAAACGGCTTCCTCCATAAAATCATAGACGGCATAGGCAGCCTTAATGATCTCTCTGGGAGAGCCGCTGCTTGCAGCACTCATGCCCTCATATTTCATCAGTGCCTGCATGACCTTCCAGCCCAATTCAAACTGAATGAAAAATTTATCAATGATACCGCTGATGATAAATTCATTTCCCAAATCCTCCCGATCGGCACGCAGAAGCACATCCAGATTCGAGCAATACTGTTCAAATTTTTTCATAAAGAATCACACCCTCTTTCTCGATGGCTTGCAATAAGGCGGGCTGTACCTCTCTGTCCAAATCGACGAAATCGAAGGTCAGGAGGGTGGAGGTGGTTTCCTCCGCATCCAGTGCAAAACGCACTTTATCCCCGCCGAAAAAAGCGAGGTCAATGTCACTTTTGGCATGGAAATCACCACGGGCACGGGAGCCGAATAAAATCAGCCTGCCAATATCATATTTTTTTGCCAGCGCAGTCAGCTCCTCCAACACGGTGGGGCTGATGCCTGTGGAAGTCGATAAATGTGTCATATCCGTCACCTGTCCATACGCATGGTATTTGTTATGTAATTTTAATAGGTTTATTCGAAGTATATACACCTGTAAGTTCACATGTATATGTACCTTCCCCATTCATTACATTGATTCTTATATGGCTTTCTAATACAATCGACTGACAGAATCTATTATTTAACATATCTGAATATGTAATAGTTACCTTAATCTCAAAATTCTTATATTTATTAAACACTTCTGCCTTCGGTTGGTATCTACCATTTACTATATCAAGTGAATCTTTAGGAATGTTTTCAAAACCCATATATAGCTGTATTCCCAATGCCATCGTTTTTCCCGATTCAAAAGCACTAAACACTGCATTACTTCCTCTAAATTTGCTTTTCCGTTGTGCTTCTATCGGTGCAATTTCAACTTTGCAGTCTATTGCTGGGCCAACACCAATGTTCTTAAAATACACCGCACCTTTTACAATTGGACCTCTTTCTTCTGAATCTTCAAACTGATGTATCAAAATATCGATAATATCCACATTTTTAATGTTCCCCGTTTTATCATACCACAAAACAAAATATGGACGAAACTGCAACTCTCTATCCTTTTTATTTTCCAACTTGGTAAACCGAATTGTAAGTATAATTCCAACCAAGGAAATAATTCCACCAATAAGCGCTCCAATATATCCACCTAAAAAGCTTGCCCACTCAGCATTAGTCAAATTACTAGAAATTGAATTTCCGAAAACGCATAAATCAATTAAATATGGCAGCAAAATCAAAACAAAAAGCACTATTATAGAGATTAAAAAAATATTTTGGATTGTTATTGTAGTTTTCCCCTTCATTTTAATCTCCTCACCCAAAATACTGCTGCATCAATGCTTTTTTCAGCGTTTCCAGCTGCTCCAGACTTTGCTGGATTGCCAATTTTGATTTGTCGGTCTGTTCAACGAACAATTTATATTCTTTTTGTACCTCAATAGGAGGTACTAATACAGGTAGTGCTTTCAGCTGTGTCATGTTGATACTGGCAATGCCCGTTGTTTGCTTTGCACAGCCAAGAAAATATCTCTTTGCTTTTTGCTGTTTTAAATACTGCTCCATAAACTCAGGGATAATTTGAGTTTGATTGAGGCGAACTCTAAAAATATGATTCTGGTGAATGCAATTTGCTGGCGGTTCGTGGATGATTGCACCCCTGCCAAGTTTATCAGGGTCTCCACCTTCAGTCATCAATACATCATATGGTAATAAACGATACTGTTCGATTTCTGCTTGGGTTGCCATAATCGTTTTAACTGTTGTCCAATCTATATATCCATCCTTAACATTAGAAACAGCCATGTACGGAACTTCTATTAGTTCAGTTGTTTTTACCTTTCGCCCTTTGGTAATACCCGACACAACATCTGCAATGGTATCTAGTCTGGCTTCCGACCATCCCATTGAGTTCAGCATCATATCACCAAACAGTTCGACAAATCGTGCTTTGACAAGCTCATCCAATTTTTCAAGCTGCTGTTTCCGCAAAGCAATCAGCTTATCCATCTTATCTAAGGAGCACGCAATCTCTTTTTGTTGTTCTAGCGAAGGAATTTTAATCTCTTTTTGGGAAAGCGTAGCCTTATTCAGTGTCATCCCTAGTACAGCCTTATTGCTGCCTTCACTCCAATCCATCCCAGAAAACAAGTGATATATATAATCCTTGTCAATCTGGTAGGTGTGTTTATCAATAAAAGCCATAATTGCCTCATTGGTAAACATATCTTCTGCGGTAATCGCTGTTTTTCCAATAGAAAGCTTAAAACTCATAATAACAGTATCTTTGGGAACCAGTTTAATCCCACTTTCCCGGACTCCTACATCTGTTATCATTTCTTTCGTTTTACTAATATATTTGTCTGCATTGCCTAAATCTGCAATGGATACCCACTTATTCGTCCCATTCCAATATGCAGAGTTGTTTCTGGAAGGAGTTTTCCCCATCTGTAATTCAAATGCATCAGAAAGCTTTACTCTCACACCAACCCCTCCAATTCCTGCAGTCCTACAGCAATCTGCCTCTCCAGTTCCCGCAGCTCTGCCAAAATCTCCTGTGCAGAGGGGTATTCCACAGGTGTATATTCCACCTTCTTATATTTATTGATGGAAAGATCATAGCCATTTTCCACAATCTCCTCTTTCGGCACAAAGAAGGACTGCTCTGTTCTTTCCCGCTCTGCCTCCTGCTCCACGCTATGGAAACGGCGGATAATATCGGGAATATCATTCTCGCTGATTTCGCTGCGCTTATCATCCAGGCTGAAGCCATCCGCCTGCATATCATAAAACCAGACCTTATCCGTGCCGCCTGCCCCTGTTTTCGTAAATACCAAAACAGCAGTAGACACCCCTGCATAGGGCTTAAATACGCCGCTTGGCATAGAAATCACCGCTTGCAGCTGATGATTCTCCACCAGTTCCTTGCGGATGGACTGATGGGCTTTGCTGCTGCCAAACAGCACCCCATCAGGAACGATGCAGGCACAGCGTCCGCCTTTTTTCATCATCCGCAAAAAGAGCGCAAGGAAAAGCAGCTCCGTTTTCTTCGTGTTAGTCACCGCTTTCAGATTATCATGGATGCTTTCCGCATCGACTGTTCCCTTAAAAGGCGGATTTGCCAGACAAACCGTATATTTCCCGCTGATTTCATTTTGCTTGGAAACGCTGTCCTTATAATCAATATCGGGCCGGTCTATGGAATGGAGCATCAGATTCATGGCAGAAATCCGCAGCATGGTGCGGTCTGTATCAAAGCCGGAAAACGCCCCTGCGGAAAAATGCTCCCATTGCTCGCTTGTCATGCTGTCCTCATAATTTCTGCGGATATATTCCGATGCAGACACAAGAAAGCCCGCCGTACCACAGGCAGGGTCACAAATTACATCGTCGGGCGTAGGCTGCAGCAGCTCTACCATCATTTCACGGATATGCTTCGGTGTGCGGAATTGTCCGTTCTGCCCTGCTGTCGCCAGCTTGCCCAGCATATACTCGTATAAATCCCCCTGCATATCCAGATCGGCAATATCATGCTCATATAAATCATCCAGTCCGGTAATGATTTTCTGCAATACCTGCGGCGTCGGAATCAGAAACATGGCATCGTCCATATATCTGGCAAAGGCTGTCTTGCCTTCCGCTCCCATTGCTGCCGCTTCTTCGATTTCCACCAGCTCGCCGTTTTCATCAAAATCCGGCAGGCGTCCGTATTTCAGCTTCTTAATGGCAGGAAATACCCGCTGGGAAAGGATGCTGTAAATCTCTCTGGGGTCTTTGTCCTTGAATTTGCTCCAACGCATGGACTGCCCCGCCGCAGACTGCGGGAATATTCTTTCCATTGCCTCTCCTGTCATATTTTCAAATTCCTCGTTTTCCAATTCCTTTTCATCCAAGGAACGGATAAACATCAGATAAGTCAGCTGTTCAATGACCGTCAGCGGATTGGTGATCCCACCCGCCCAGAGGTCTGTCCAAATTTTATCTACTTTATTTTTAATCACGCCGGTAATCATTCTTTTTCCTCCATTCTGTCCTCTTGTCACACACAAATGGACATATCTATACAAATATCATTTTATAGCAAAAAATGAGAAAAAGCAATCCTTGTATCCGTAAAAAAGAAGCTCGCTTTGCGAGATTCTCCGCCTGCGGCGGTGTCGCTTGCGACTGACTACCCTGCCGCCGCAGTGCGATCTCCCGGAGGGTTTTTGCTCTATAAGAAACGAAATTTCTTATAGAGCAAAAAAAACAGGAGAATCCTCTCCTGTTAAATCATTTCATCCCTATGCTGCATAAAGCTCAACCACCTTTTTCACTTCAATCAGTTCATTTTCTCTTAAAGGCCCATGAACAATATCCACCTCTAAATGCAAAAGCTCCTCCAATTCCACCTTAACAGACGAAAGCGTCAAAAGGGAAACTGTTTTTGAAAACTCAATAATCAAATCCACATCGCTGTCATTCTGATTTGTCCCCTCTGCTCTCGAGCCAAAAAGGTAAACTCTCGTAATCGGATATTTTTCCGAAACCGAAAATACAACTTCCTTCAATCTTTCAATCGTCACCTTTCTCGCCCCCTCCGAAATTTTTAACTCCAGCTTTTATTGCTTTCATTATACCACACTTTCAAAATGAAAAATACATGAAATCTAAATTTCATAATATGCCTGTATGCATTCCGATACAATACACAAAAATCAGCTGCTCAATGACCGTCAGCGGATTGGTAATCCCGCCCGAATGCCTGTCCTCTCGTCACACACAAATGGACATATCTATACGAATATCATTTTATAGCAAAAAATGAGAAAAAGCAATCTTTGTATCCGCCAAAAAAATCTTTTATCCCAAAAAGAAATCAGTTTCTTTTTTTCTCAATTTTTGCTATAATAAAATCCAATTCAACTATGAAAGGAGTCCTTCTTATGCCCAAACTCACATTAGAAGAAAAAATAAAAAATCTCTCTGCGGACTATATCTATCAGCAGTCTGTCAGCTCTCTCCTTCTGCTGCTCATGAGCGCCATGGAAGATGTCGAAAAAGGCGAGAATGCCCTGCCCTACGAAGTACCTACAGATGTAAAAGAACTGAAAACCGAAATCACGAAAATACTGTTAAATCTGGAGGAAATTCTGGATGGCGATGGCGATTCCCGCATGGATGTGCTGAACGAATGTATGGGGCTGAAAAAAATTATACTGGATATCTATGAAACCGTTTACAGCTACTTCTCCCAGTGGAACATCATTTCCACTCTGGTCAGTGACCAAGTTGCGCTCCGCAAATACAAAGAGGATGGTATTTCTCAGAAAGAGGTAGAATGGTCTCTTTTCTTCGCAGACTGCCATGCCTTCCTGGAAAGTGCCGAAACCGTATTAGACCAGAAGCATTACATGGGACAGCTGCTGAAATGCATCCCCCTGTATATGACAAGGGATAAATATTATGACACTGTGCAGGCTTCCCTCTCTGCTGCCTTTGCCGGCGAAAGCAAAGAATTTATCTCTGCTTCCCTGAAAGCCTTTGAAGGCTTTTGCAGCCCACAGGAAAATCCTGTTTATGGAAAATATTTCCCCGAAATAGCAGAATGGATTGGACAAAAGCGCATGATTTTGCCCCATAAAATGAATGACGAGGAGCTCTCCAAGCTCTATGAAGAGCTAAAGGAAATGTTTGAAATCTTGGAGCAGCTTGAAGAATACTTCTCCTGTATCCTCCATGATATTAACTCCCTGATTTTGATTTTATATCTTTCCTACTCCTTCAAGGAGCTAACAGAAAGCAGCACATCCTACGCCGATTTATACCATGCCGTATGCGAATTTGTAGAAGGCGAGCTGGATTCCGCTGAAAAAGAGGCTTATCTGGATACGCTGATAGAACGGCTGGAAATGGCAATAGAGCCTGTAATCGACAAAGCAAATGCCATTGGCAAAGAAGAATATAACCTGCTGCAGAAAGCCGGCTCCTTTGCAGGGTTCTGCGAAGATACCAAAAAAGTCCTGATGACAGAAGAATTTATCCGAGAATCTTTCTTCGGCGATTTGAATGATGAACTATTCCATTTCAATATCCCCGAAGACCTCCCCCCTGCAACAGAAGCGGAAAAGAAAGCACTGTTCCATGCTTTTATCGCCAAAACAAGAAATCATTTCGACACCCTGCCTGCCCAGACAAGAAAGCTGGCGATGCAAAACCTGACCGGCGCCCTACCTCCCATCTATTCCGTAGACGATGTGATGGATATGCTGATGGAAGCTATTGATAAGGCAACCACGGAAGAACAAAAGGTTCTCATTGTAGATAAGGTTGGTATGGTGTTCTATGAATATGGCTGGACATCCATCACAAACGATCACGCTGACCACCACGGTCATGACTGTGATTGCGGCTGCCACGACCACCATCACCATGACTGCGACTGCGGCCACGACCATCATCACCACTAAAATATAAGGAGGGATTTTAATGTTTACATTCAATCATTTCAACTACAATGTACTAAATCTGGAAAAAAGCTTGAAATTCTACGAAGAAGCACTGGGCTTGAAAGAGGTACGCCGCAAAGAAGCGGAGGATGGAAGCTGGAAGCTGGTTTATCTGGGCGACGGCAAAACAGGCTTCACACTGGAGCTGACATGGCTAAGAGATAGAACCGAGCCCTATAATCTAGGCGAAAACGAGTTCCATCTGGCACTGACAGCAGAAGATTTTGATGCCGCTTATGCAAAGCATAAAGCAATGGGCTGTATCTGCTTTGAAAATCCCGACTTCGGCATTTATTTCATCAATGATCCCGATAACTACTGGATCGAGATTATCCCCAACCGATAAATAAAAAAAGAAGCTCGCTTTGCGAGCTTCTCCGCCTGCGGCGGTGTCGCTAGCGACTGACTACCTTGCCGCCGCCCTGCGTCCCCCGGAGGGTTTTTACTCTATAAGAAACGAAATTTCTTATAGAGTAAAAAAATCCAAGGCAAATCGCCTTGGATTTTTTTGTCTAAAAACCTTATTTTTTCAGCTGCGCCAGTCTTTCCTCTACCTGTGCCAGCATTGCTTTATATTTTTCTTCTTTTGCTTTTTCTTCTTCGATGACACTTGCGGGTGCTTTTGCCACAAAGCCCTGATTTGCCAGTTTTTTCACCACACGCTCCACTTCGTTTTCCAGCTTCGCTTTTTCTTTTTCCAGTCTTTCGATTTCTTTTGCAAAATCTACCAGCTCAGCCAGAGGCATATAGATTGTAGCGTCCTTGATTACTACAGATACCGCATCTTCGCCAATGCCTGCCTTATCTGTCTGCACCGTTACATCACTTGCGTGCCCCAGTGTTTTGAAGAACACCTTGGAATGTTCAAAGATATGACGCACTTCCTCACTTTCGGAAACCACATAGACATGGACTTTCTTGGAAGGAGCAACATTCATTTCCGCACGGATATTACGGATATTTCTAACCGCTTCCTTAATTGCGTCAATCTCTGCTTCATTTTCCTTGTAATTCCATTCTTCTCTATATACAGGCCACTGAGAAACCATGATGCTTTCTTCTGTATCCTGAATTGCTGTAAACAACTCCTCTGTGATGAACGGCATGAAAGGATGCATCAGCTTCAGTGCATTGATCAGTACCTGCTTCAATGTCCAAAGTGCTGCCGCTCTTGTGCTGTCCTCTTTGTTATACAGACGGGGCTTCACCATTTCAATATACCAGTCGCAGTATTCATCCCAGATAAAATCATATACCTTCTGCGCAGCCAAACCTAAATCGTATTTAGACAGATTTTCCTGTACTTCTTTCGCCAGTGTGTTCACCTTGGACAAAATCCATTTATCTGCGGATGTCAGCATTAGGAACTTCGGTTCTTCTGCCCCTTCCATATTCATCATTACGAAGCGGGAAGCATTCCACAGCTTATTGCAGAAGTTTCTGCAGTTATCCAGTCTTTCCCAATAAAAGCGCATATCGTTACCGGGTGCATTGCCTGTAATCAGCATCAGACGCAGGGGATCCGCACCATAGTTTGCGATAACCTCCAGTGGGTCAATACCATTGCCCAGAGATTTGGAGAACTTTCTACCCTGATCGTCACGAATCAAGCCATGGATCAATACATCATCGAAAGGTCTTTCGCCCATCTGTTCCATGCCGGAGAATACCATTCTGATTACCCAGAAGAAGATGATGTCATATCCGGTTACCAGAACGCTTGTAGGATAAAAATGCTTCAGCTCTTCTGTCTTTTCAGGCCAGCCCAGCGTAGAGAAAGGCCACAGCGCAGAGGAGAACCATGTATCCAGTGTATCCTCATCCTGTCTGATTTTTTCGCAGCCGCATTTTTCACACTTGCCGGGGTTTGTTTTGGATACTGTGATATGCCCACATTCCGCACAGTAGTATGCGGGGATTCTATGTCCCCACCACAGCTGACGGGAAATACACCAGTCACGGATATTTTCCAGCCAGTGCATATAGATTTTGCCAAATCTTTCCGGCACAAATTTCAGTTCCTGCTCCTGATATACTTTAATCGCAGGCTTTGCCAGCTCTTCCATTTTAACGAACCACTGCAGCTTAATCATGGGTTCGATTGTTGCATGGCATCTTTCATGGCAGCCCACCGCATGATTGATATCCTCGATTTCCACCAGATGGCCTTCTTCTTTCAGCTGTTCTACAATGGCTTTTCTTGCTTCCATTCTATCCATGCCGCTAAATCTGCCAGCCAACTCATTCATTGTGCCATCATCATTCATCACGCAAACACGGGGCAGATTATGGCGCATCCCCACTTCAAAGTCATTGGGGTCATGTGCGGGTGTAATTTTTACAACACCCGTACCAAATTCTCTGTCTACATATTCATCTGCAACAATGGGAACTTCCTTATTCAAAACAGGAACGATACACATTTTACCAATCAAATGCTGATATCTTTCATCCTCGGGATGAACAGCAACAGCAGTATCGCCCAGCATGGTTTCCGGTCTTGTGGTAGCCAATCTCAATTTTTCATCAGAGCCTACGATAGGGTAGTTGATGTGATAGAAGTGACCGGGCATATCGTTATGCTCTACTTCTGCATCAGAAATCGTTGTCTGGCATTGTGGACACCAGTTGATGATTTTTTCCCCACGGTAGATATACCCTTTTTCGTACAGCCTGATAAAGGTTTCCAGAACGGCATCCGAGCAACCCGCATCCATCGTGAAGCGCACTCTGTCCCAGTCGCAGGAGCAGCCCAGCTTCCGCAGCTGCTTCAGGATGATGCCGCCGTATTCTTCTTTCCACGCCCATGCTCTTTCCAGAAAGCCTTCCCGACCTACATCGTCCTTTGTCAGACCTTCCGAAGCCATTTTCTGCACAACCTTCAGCTCTGTGGAGATGGACGCATGGTCAATACCGGGTACCCACAGTGCATTGAACCCGGCCATTCTTTTCCATCTAATCAGAATATCCTGCATCGTATTATCCAGCGCATGACCCATGTGCAGCTGCCCCGTGATGTTCGGAGGGGGCATAACGATGCAAAAAGGTTCTTTGGATTTGTCAACTTCCGTATGGAAGTACTTTTTTTCCATCCATGTGTTGTAAAGTCGTTCCTCTACAGCAGCGGGCTCAAAATTCTTTGCCAATTCTTTCATATTTCTTTCCTCCCATTTTTTCTTTTGGAAAAACCTACCGTGAAATATTAGACAGCTTTTTGCTTTCCAAAATGCTCCGCCTGCGGCGGTGTCGCTTGCGACTGACTTCCTTACCGCCGCAGTGCGATTTCCCGGAGGTTTTTTACTCTATAAGAAACGAAATTTCTTATAAAAGTAAGAAAAAGCTTCCGTCTCAAAAAGGACGAAAGCTCGCGGTACCACCTTCATTTCCGCCCAATGGGCGGACACTCAAACGGCCTGTAACGGGACCTCCCGTTTTCGCTTACTATCCATTCAGCGAAACAACTCCAAAGCTACCTTCCGCATCCTTCTGTTGAAGAAACCTTACAGCCCATGGGTTTCCCTCTCTGCCAATTCCAAATGCGTACTCCTCTTTTTCCCTGTCTTTCACAGTATTTAGGCATTGCCTTTATTCTTTTCCTATATCTCAAAATTTTATTCAATTTGCCCCATTTTGTCAAGCTATATTTGCTTTCTCTCTGCCGCTATGTAAACTATTTTTTCCTTGGATAACGGGAAATGTTCAGCAAAATCCCCGCCATCCCCATCAGAAATACCAGAGAAGTGCCACCATAGCTGATAAAGGGTAGTGGCTGCCCTGTATTCGGAATGGTATTGGTTACAACGCCGATATTGATGATGGACTGAAACGCAACAACGGCTGTAATGCCGGCTGCCACCAGCATACCAAACTCGTCCTTTGCATTCATTGCAATTCTAATCCCACGCCAAATCAGTACAGCAAATAAAAGAATTACCAAGCCTGCACCAATCAGCCCCAGCTCCTCGCAGATAATCGCAAAAATAATATCATTGTACGCCTCCGGAATAAAGGTTTTCTGTCGGCTCTGCCCAAGTCCTAAGCCAAACAGCCCACCCGATGCCACCGCATATAAGGATTGAATGGTCTGAAAACCGCCGCCCGTCGGGTCTGCCCAAGGGTCCAGCCATGTAGTAATTCGCCCCAGACGATACCGAAACTGTGGCAGCATGACAGCTATTGCGCCCAAGGGTAAGACAAGTGCAGCAGGGATTGCCAAAAATTTTATTTTCGGCGTTACCACAAACAGTATCGTTGCCCCCACAAGCCCTACCAGAAGTGCTGAAGAGAAGTTCGACATCGCAATCAATACAACAGGGATCAAAAGAACCCCGCAGGCTCGAAGAAATCCTCTCCATTCCTTCATCTCCTCCCGATGATTGATTGCATATATCGAAAGATAAAAAATCACAGCAATTTTTGTAAACTCCGACGGCTGAAAAGAGAGCGCCCCCACGCCCAGCCAGCGTTTCTGTCCGCCAGCCTCAATCCCAATGAAACGCAATGCCACCAGAAATGCATTAGAAAGCCAATAACAAAAGAACGCCACGCGTTTCCACGCCATATATGGCACATTCATTCCCGCAATCATGGCAATGACACCAAGGACAACCCAGACACTCTGACGCTTCAAAAAATGCAGCATATCATATCCATATTTCTGGCTGGTCATCGTATAGTAATAGCTGGAGCTGAAAATCATCACAACGCCAAACAATACCAGTGTCAGTACAATAAACATAACCGTAAAATCATAGCTGCCCGGCTTCATATACTTCCGCTTTGCGGTTTTCTTTTTCGGTATATCAGGAGCTCTTTCCATAGCAACACCTCATAACTATATTATTTCAGAAAACCTCTTACTTGTTCCTTAAACATATCTCCTCGCTGCTCGTAATTATCGAACATCCCCCAGCTTGCACAAGCGGGAGAAAGCAGCACGCAGTCACCGGCTTCCGCCTTTTCTTTGCACAGCGCTACCGCCTCTATAAAGGTTTCGCACCGAGAGATTGCCGTAAAACCAAATCTCTCCGCAGATTTCCGAATTTTATCAGCCGTCACGCCAATCAGCACCAGATGCTTCACTCTGCCCGGGAAAAGCTTTGTCCATTCATCAAAGGAGCCGCCCTTATCGTATCCGCCGCCAATCAGCACAATCGGCTTTTTCATTGCCAGCACCGCACGGATAGAGGCATCCACATTCGTTCCCTTGGAATCGTTATAATAATCCACCCCGTTTACTGTGGCAACATATTCGATTCTATGTGCCACACCGGCAAACGAACGCAGCACGGCTCTGATGGTATGCAGCGGAATATTCGCACAGATTGCCATTGCCGCCGCCGCCATCACATTTTCATGATTATGCACCCCAAGAATTTGCAGCTCATTTATATTGATTAGTGTTTCTCTGATTCCATCCCAGCGCACCTCGATGTTTTCTCCATCCAGATAAATGCCTTCCGTAAGCTTTTCGGCAGAGCTGAAGAAAAACACCCTCGCCGCCGTCTTTTCCGCCATTTTCCGGCATACCGCATCCCCATGGTTCAGCACACAGAAATCCCCCGCCTCCTGCTTGCGGAAGATTTTTTCCTTCATCTCAATATAAACCTCCATGGTTTTATGGCGGTTCAAATGGTCCGGTGTAATATTCAAAACCGCAGAGATATGCGGGTGGAAATCCTCTGCCTTTTCCATCTGAAAGCTGCTGATTTCCGCAACCACCCAATCCTGCTCGGTTAACCGTGTTACCTCCTCGCTATAGGGTACACCGATATTGCCTACCACAGCAGTATTGCTGTAAACAGCCTTCATAATCTCACCGACAAGCGTCGTTGTCGTGGTTTTCCCATTGGTTCCTGTAATGGCTGTAATGGGGCATTTGGTCTGTCTATAGGCAAGCTCCACTTCACTGATGACAGGCACACCCGCTTTTTCTGCCGCTTCGATAAAGGGCAAATCACAAGGGATACCGGGACTAAGCACAATCAAGTCCTGCACACACGCGATATCATCCGGATTGCCGCCTGTATAAAGGGAAATCCCCTCTTTTTCCAGTGCCAGCACCTCTGCCGCTATTTCTTCTCTTTTTTTCATATCCTGCAAGGTCACTACCGCTCCCAGTCCCTGCAAAAGCTGCGCCGCCGCAATACCACTTTTTGCCATACCACAAACAAGTGCTTTTTTGCCATTGTATTCCACCGTTGATTCCTTCTTTCCTTTCCCTTTACAGGAACATAGATTTACAGCTTAAAAAGCCAATCAGACAAAGCAATGCCGTTGCCACATAAAACAGTGTAACAACCTTTGTTTCTCTCCAGCCGCATTTTTCCAGATGATGATGGAAAGGCGCCATCCGAAACAGTCGTCTGCCTTCCCCATATTTCTTCTTCGTTACCTTAAACCAGCCAACCTGCAGCATCACTGTGATTGCTTCCCACAGGTATACAAAGCCAACGATTGCAATAAATATAGGCATCTTCAGAATAAACGCCACCGATGCTACAAAACCGCCCATCGCCAGAGAGCCCGTATCCCCCATAAATACCTTTGCAGGATAGGAGTTAAAAATCAAAAACGCCAGCAAACCGCCCATTAGCGCACCACAGATTGGTGCAGCCGCACTTCCCGCAGCCCATGCGGCAATCATAAAGAAAGACGCCACCAGTATTGTTACACCACTGGAAAGGCCATCCAAGCCATCTGTCAGATTTACACCATTTACCGTTCCCAGCACTACAATAAACAAGAAAGGACCAAAAAGCATTCCCAAATCCAGCTCCATACCGTCGGTAAAAGGAATATAAATGGATGTGCCAACATTTTTGATGACATATATGCAGAAAAGACCTGTCACAATCAGCTGCAGCAAAAGCTTCTGATAGGCACGAAGCCCCAGAGAGCGTTTCTTCGCTACTTTGATATAGTCATCCAGAAAGCCAATCAGACCATATCCCAGCGTCATCAGCATGATGGCTGCGCCATCCCGATTTCCCTTTAGGAAGAAAAAGCTTGTCGCCACAAAAGCAATCAGAAAGGATACGCCACCCATGGTTGGTGTCCCCTGCTTTTCCAAATGGCTTTCCGGCCCATCCTCCCGCACATTCTGCCCAAATTTCAGCTTTCTTAGCATCGGAATGACAATGGGACACAAAAGCACACCGATTACAAAAGATATGATTATGGCATAGACTGCCTGTTCCAAAGAACCCACTTTAGTTCACTCCTTGTATTTTTACTACTGTTTTTTCAAATTCCTGACTGCGGGATGCCTTCAACAGGATGGTATCCCCCTCCCGTAATAAGGGAAGCCCCGCCTCCCAGAATTCTTCCTGTGTTTTCATATTGTATACTTCCTGCATACCTGCCTCTCTCGCCGCAGCCGCAATCAGCTCACCGCAGCGACCCACACAGAAAAGCACATCAATGCCCATTTTCGCCGCATGGATGCCAACCTCTCTATGCCCCGCTTCTTCATAGGCACCCAATTCTCCCATATAGCCCAGCATGGCAACCTTTCTGCCTGCCGCACCGGAAAGAATATCCAAGGACGCCTTACAGGAAACAGGATTGGAATTATACACATCATTCAAAAGGGTGATGCCGCCCTTTGTTTTTTCAATACTCATACGGTTTTTGGTTGCCTGAAAACCCTCAATTCCTTCTTTGATTTCTTCCAGCGTCAGCCCCAGCTCTACGCCAACCGCCGCCGCAGAAAGGGCATTCAGCACCATATGCGTTCCGGGAATTGGCACATTCACCTGTACTGCGCCAATCGGTGTATGAATGGTGCATACTGTTTTTTCCAGACCATCCTGCCGTATCTCATCGGCATAAAAATCTCTTTTGTTTTCAATGCCGAACCACAGGATTTTCTGGGATAATTTCCCCTCTAAGGTTTGCAGCATATCATTATCCGCATTCAGAATTGCAACCCCATCTGCCGCCAGATGCTCCAGCATCTCGCTTTTCGCTTTCAAAATCCCCTCTCGGCTGCCCAGATGCTCAATGTGCGCCACCCCAACATTGGAGATTACCCCGATATGTGGCCGCACCGCCGCCGCAATTCTATCCAGCTCACCAAAATGATTCATCCCCATCTCGATGACTGCTGCTTCGTGGAATGTTTCGATACGGAACATCGTCAGCGGCACACCGACCTCGTTATTATAGTTCCCATCCGTCCAGAGGGTTTTATATTTTCTGGAAAGCACAGATGCAATCATATCCTTAGTTGTCGTTTTGCCTACGCTGCCGGTCACCCCGATATAGGGTATCTCAAACAAATCCCTGTAGTACGCCGTCAAATCCAGCAATGCCTTTCCCGTATCCGGCACCAGAAGAAGCACTGCACCGTTTTTCGGTGCCGTCACCCTCTGGCAAAGACAAGCCGTCACGCCATTTTCAAAGCACTGCGGCAAAAAATCATGTCCGTCCCGCACCTCTCCAATTCGTGCCACAAAAAGGACACCCTCTTTTGTTTCTCTGGAATCCTGTGTGATATAGCTGATTTCTCTATTTAGGGCTTCCTCCATATCCCCCAGCACAATCATCTGCGCACCCGTTGCCCGTATGATTTCCCGGACTGTTATTTTCTTCATGCCAAATCCTCCCCAAAGGCACTCCGCACTTCCTCCATATCATCAAAATGAATGGTTTTCTCTGCAAAAATTTGATAGGTTTCATGCCCCTTGCCGGCAATGAGGATTACATCCCCCGCCTCGGCGATTTCCACCGCCCGCCAAATTGCCGCTCTTCTGTCAGCAATTTTTTCATAGGCACAGTTGGTTTTTAAGACACCGTTCTCCACCTCAGAAAGAATTGTCAGCGGATCCTCCGTTCTGGGATTATCCGAGGTCAGAATACAATAATCTGCCAGTCTGCCGCCAATCTCTCCCATAATGGGGCGTTTTGTTTTATCTCTGTCGCCGCCGCAGCCAAATACTGCAATCAGCTTTCCTTTTACAAACTCATTTGCGGTTTTCAGCACATTTTCCAAGCCATCCGGCGTATGGGCATAGTCCACCACCGCCTGACAGCCCTTTTTGCTGCGTATCGTTTGAAATCTGCCGGAAACACCCTCGTTTTCCCGCAGACCTGCTGCAATCAGTGTCATCGGAAGCCCCAGTAAAAGGCAAGCCCCCGCCGCTCCCAATGCATTATAAACACTAAATCTGCCGGGTGTTGCCAGTTGGATTGGATACCGCTCCCCTTTCCAGACCATATCAAAGGCTGTGCCCTCCGCAGAAATATAAATATTTTCCGCCATCAGCTCCGCCTGTGTATCCACACCAAAGGTCAGCACTTCTCCTGCACTTTTTTCTTGCATATAGGCACCGGCAGCATCATCCATATTGATGACACTTTTTTTTGCCCGTTCAAAGAGCATCCCCTTTGCAGCTTTGTAGTTTTCCATCGTGATATGATAATCCAGATGGTCCTGCGTCAGATTTGTGAAGATTGCCACATCAAATTGGATACCATCCACGCGGTTCAGATGGAGCGAATGAGAGGAAACCTCCATCACAACATCCGTCACCTCCGCCTGCTGCATCCGACGGAGCAGCTCCTGCAGCTCCTTGGATTCCGGTGTTGTCCGCTCTGTTTTCAAAACCAAATCGCCGATGCGGTTTTCAATCGTGCCCACAATGCCAACCTTTTTCTCTGCCAAATCCAAAATAGATTTCATCAGATAGGTCGTAGATGTTTTCCCGTTCGTTCCCGTCACGCCAATCATGTTCATCTCCGCCGCAGGATGACCGTATAAATTCGCCGATGCTGCCGCTAAGGCACTCCGATTATTTTCCGTTATAATGACAGTAATATCATCCGATACATTTTCCACCCTATGCTCACAAAGCAGGGCTGTTGCACCCTTTTCCACCGCCATAGGGATATATTTATGTCCATCGGTCTGAAAGCCTGTAATACAGACAAACAGACTGTTTTTTTCCACCTTGCGGGAATCATACTGAAGGTCGGAAATTTCCAGCTCCAGCGTTCCCTGCTGCACTTCATAAGAAATCCCGTCTAAAAGCTGTTTCAGTTTCAAGATGCAGCCCCCTTTCCAAAATAGCCGTATGTCAACCCATACGAAACCATTTTATAGTATACCACAATTATCCGATAAACCCAAGGTTTTTCCCTATCTTTTCTAAAAAATACAATATCAGTAATGCTGCACCCCTCTGCTGATGCGGATACGCCTGCCGCAAATGGTGCGGCATTTCCCCTGTTCTATTGAAAATAAAGCAATATCTTCGTACCGCTGTTCACCGTTTCTCCGGCAGGCGGTATCTGTCTTTCTACCACATCCCCATCGGTTTCCATCTCTGCCGAAAGCCCCGCCTGAAAGAGTGCATATTTTGCCTCATCCTTTTTCATCCCTCGCAGCTCCGGCACTGTGCGCTGCATCTTTGCAGCATCCTCCGCCTCTTTTTCATTATACTTCGGCACAACCCCAAGATAAGGCAGAATATTTTGCAGCAGCTCCTGCATAACCGGCCCCGCCACAGTACCGCCATAATAAACGCCCTGCGGTTCATCAATCAAAACCAGTGCCATAACCTGCGGCTTTTCTGCCGGTGCAAACGCCATAAAGGATGCTATATACTTCCCGCTGCGGCGGGGCAGCTTTTCAGATGTTGCTGTTTTTCCACCAATACGATAGCCGGAAAGATACGCTTTACTCCCTGTCCCCTCCGCCACTACGCTTTCCAATATTTTTTTCATAGTTTCAGAGGTTTCTTTGGAAATGATTTGCTCTCCCTCAGAAAGCGGAAAGCTCTCCACCAGTTTTCCCTCCGCATCCGCAATCCCTTTTGCAAAATGAGGGGTAATCAACTGCCCACCATTGACGATGGATGCCGCTGCCCGTAAAAGCTGTAAAGGCGTAATTTGGAAAGACTGTCCGAAGCTCATGGTTGCCAGCTCCACCGGCCCCACATTCTCCGCCTTATGCAAAATTCCTGTCGCCTCTCCCGCCAAATCGACGCCCGTTTTCTCTGTCAATCCAAATTTCTGCATATAAGCAAGGAATGTTTCTGCCCCCAGCCGCTCCCCAATCTCCATAAAAACTGGATTGCAGGAATTTTGCACTCCCTCCACGAAGCTTTCCGCCCCATGGGTACGAGGATACCGCCAGCATTTGATTTGTCTGCCGCCTGCCACATGGAAGCCCCTACAATAAAAACGGCTATCCGTAGAAACAGCCTTCTCCTCCAGCCCCGCAGAGGATGTAACGATTTTGAATGTACTGCCCGGCTCATAAGTATCATGGATAGCAAAATTACGCCACATCCCGTTTAACGCATCATTCCTTTCTTTTTCCGAAAGCTCCTCCCATTGTGCCAGCAGTGCTTCATCATTGATTGTAAATGGCTCATTCAAATCAAAGGTCGGCTCATTCGCCATGGCATAAATTTCTCCATTCTGCGGATTCATCAGGATAATAAGTCCTCTCTTTGCCCCTTTTGCTTCCACCGCTTTTGCAATGGTCTGCTCCGCATACTGCTGCATAACCACATCTATTGTTGTAAGTAGATTTTTTCCATCTATAGGCGAAATCCGTTCCTGCTCACTGCTCACTTCATTCCCTCTGGAATCGGTCTGCGTCAGGAGCTTTCCCTGTTCTCCCTTAAGGAGTGCATCATATTTCGCTTCCAGCCCGGTAATCCCCTGATTATCCTTTCCCACAAAGCCAATCACCTGCGCCGCAAGGCTAGAATATGGATACACCCGCTGCACATCCTCATCCACTTTCACACCGGGATAATCTGCCTTTCTGATTTCTGCTGCCACCGCAGGCGCAACCTTTGCCGCAATACGCACCAGTGCAACCCGTTGACTGATTTTTTCCAGCACTGCATCATATTCCAGCTCCAACATTTCCGCAAGGAAACGAGCGGTATTTTCCTTATCTTTCACCTGCACCGGAATCACGCTGACTGCATTGACCGTTTCCGTCAGCGCAATGCCTGCTCCATTTCTGTCCAATATCGCACCGCGCTTTGGCATAATCAGCCGATCTCTGGTTTGCTGCTCATAAGCAAGCTGCTGCAATCTTTCACTCTGAAAAAAATCAATAAAAGCAACTCTCCCAAGCAACAAAAGATACCCAAGCATGGCACAGCATAAAAAGAACAGAAGCCTTTTCTTCTCCCCTACAGTCGGCTTCTCCATAAAAAATCCCCTGCCTCTTTTTAACTAAAGTCTATTCTTTCAGGCAGGGGATTTATGTTTATTCTGTTGTTTCTGTTGTTTCTGTTGTTTCTGCTGTTTCCCTCTTGGTCAGCGAAATCTTCACTTCACTGGCCTGTGCAACGGAAACCCCGTGCTTCGGCTCCTGTGCCGTCACATAGCTATTGCCGATTTCCCCCTCAAAGATTACCTCGAAGCCAGCTTCTGTAAGCACAGAAACCGCATCGCTATAGCTCTTTCCCATTACATCAGGCACCTTTACCTTGCCGCTGTCTTCCTCTGTTTTTTCAACATACAGAATTACCTCGCTGCCAACCTCCACCTCTGTGCCTGCTTTCGGCACTTGATTGGTGATGGCGTTTCCTGTGCCAACTACCTTATACCGCAATCCTCTCCCTTCCAAATCCATTGTCACATGGTAGGTGCTGCTGCCGATATAATCCGCCATACGAACCGTCTTGCCTTTTGCAATGACAGACGCCTCCTCCGCCATTTCCGTAGGCTCCATATTTTTATATTTAATGATGCTTTCCATCAGCTGCTTCGTCATGGTTGCCGTGGTCTGCACTCCATCTGCATAGCCCTCCGGCAAATGGATTACAGAATACAACAGATATTGGGGGTTTTCCGCAGGGAAATACGCCATGTGCGTCAATGTCCAAAGGTCATCTCTGGAGCGTTCCCCCTGTTCAGCCGTTCCCGTTTTACAACCAATAGAATAACCGGGAATATCAATTTTCTTACCCGTGCCGTAATCCACAGTGCCTTTCAACGCTGTGCGAACATAATCCGATGTTTTCTGGGAAATCACCCGCCGAATTACCTCTGTATTCTGCTCCATAACCACTGCACCGGCATCATCTACGATTTGCGACACCACATGGGGCTGCACAATATTCCCTCCGTTAATCAGTGCGGAAAATGCCGTTATCATCTGAATGGAGGTACAGTTAAAGCTCTGTCCGAAAGACATGGTTGCCAACTCTGTCGGCCCGATTGCTGCCAATTCATGTAGCCCCCAGCCCGCCGCACTCACCTCGCCCGGCAAATCAATGCCTGTGTTGCTACCAAAGCCATATTCCCGCTGATATTTGTAAAATTTTTCCGCCCCCAGCTTCTGGGCAATCTGAATCATGCCCGGATTGCAGGAATACGCCATAATCTGTTCTACTGTAACCGTGCCATGCCCGCTGCGCAGATGGCAGTTAATATCCGTACCGTGTACATTGAGCTTGCCGCCGCAATAAAAGGTTGTGTTTTTTTCTATCACACCCTCCTCCAGTGCCGCCGCAACCACCAATGGCTTATAGATAGAACCAGGCTCATAAGTATCACTGACACAGAAATTTCTCCATACCGTGTTCAGATATTTGCTTTTCTCCTCATCCGTCATCGCATTCCATTCTTCGGCAAACGCCTCCTCCGACAATCTCAGAGGCTCATCCGGATCATTCAAATCAAAGGTATCCGCAGCTGCCATCGCATAAATCTCTCCCGTATTCGGGTCCATTACCATTGCTGCCACATTTTGCGCCGGCCACCGCTTCATCGAATCCGCTACCGCCTGCTCGGCGTACTGCTGTATCGTATAGTCCAGCGTGGTTACAATCGTGCTGCCATCCACAGCCGCATAATCCTGATATGTTACCGTATCCGCACCCTGATAGAGAATAAAAGAGCGTCCGGGAACGCCAGTCATTTCATCGTTATAATACCCCTCAAGCCCCCATGTATTGTTAAACCCAATCAAATGACAAGCCAGCGTTTTCAAAGGATAGGAGCGCTTACTGGTTTGTTCAAAATAAACCCCCAGCAAGTCCTTTTTTTCCAAATCCTCTTTCACATCCCGACTGATGCTTTTTACAAGATATTTCCAATGTGTCGGCGTATTTATTTTTCCCGTAGCCGGATTTAGCGTCACATGATGCTGCAATTCAGAAAGCTTTAACTCTGGGAAATATTCGCACAAAACCGCAAATGTTTTCTGTGCTTCTTCCGGAGCATCCTCCTCCGCAATCAGCAACGGATCTAATGCAACATTATAAACCGCCGTTGAAACCGCCAGCACCTGCTCGTTTCTATCTAGGATGCTGCCACGATTTGGCGTATCCATCAAGTCATAGCGGTTGATCTGCTGATTTTTTACTGCCTGCTCAAATTCAGCACCATGGGCAACCTTCCAATATACCACTCTTCCAAAAAGCACCAGTAGTGCCGCCATAAATACAAAAAGAATAAAAGCAAACTTTTTGTTCACTTTTATTCCTCCCGCCTTTCTGTTCATCTATATCAATCCTTCTTCCAGATATTTTTCACCTTATCCAACAGAGAAGCTTCTTCCGTCTCATCATCTGTATGATACTGCACGGTATAGCTCTGCTTCGGCACATCAATATAAACCACCTGATAAGACTGCGGCTCACGCATACCCAGCCTTTCCGCAGCTTCCTGACGAATATAATCCATATCCAGCTGCTCCGCCATCTCCGCTTCCAGAATAGCATTGGCGGATTTCAGATTATCCAGCTCATCCTTCTGCTTGCGCAGCGAAACCTCCGCATTATCTGCCGCCACATTCATTCCCATAAAAGCAATGCATCCTACAAACAGCACCAACGCCACCGCAATTACTTTCATGGAATTGACTCTGTTTTCCCTCGCCGCAGCCTTTGCAAGCCTTGCCTCCTCTTTTCTTTGCTGCTCGTCCGCCTCCCGCGTACGATAAGGGACATACTCCGGCTGCAGATCATAGGCTACATTGCCATATGTATAATAAGAGCCTGCCTCTATGCGATTTCTATATTTATCTGCTGCCATGCTCTCCCTGCTTTCCTAACTTCTTTATTTTGTCCCCTCCAGAACACGCAGCTTTGCACTTCTGGAGCGGGGATTTTCTTGCAGCTCCTCTTTCGAGGGCAGAATGGGTTTTCTTGTTATCACTTTTCCCCTTGCCTCTTTTCCGCAGACACATACCGGAAACTGCGGCGGACAGATACAGGGGTTTTCCTGCTTGCGGAAGGCTTCCTTTACTATTCTATCCTCCAGAGAATGAAAGGTAATGATGCAGAGTCTTCCGCCCTCTGCTAATCTGTCTGTCACATCATCTATCGCCCTTTGCAGCACATCCAGCTCTCCATTCACTTCAATGCGAATTGCCTGAAATGTTCTTTTTGCCGGATGGGGGCCATCCTTTCTTGCACCCTTTGGAACTGCCTTCTTAATAATATCCACCAGCTCTCCCGTCGTGCAGATGGGGGTGTTTTCTCTTTCTTTTACGATGAACTGTGCAATCCGTCTTGCCCAGCGTTCTTCCCCATAGGTAAAAATCACGCGATCCAGTTCATCCTCATCATATTCATTTACGACATGATAGGCACTGAAAGGCCTGTCCGGATTCATACGCATATCCAGCGGTGCATCCTGCTGATAAGAAAAGCCCCTTTCCGCCTCATCCAACTGATGGGAGGAAACACCAATATCCAGCAGCATACCATCCACTTTCTCTATTCCAAGTCCATCCAGAATATTTTTGATATTGCCAAAATTATCTCTCACGAAAGTAATTCTATCTTTATAAGCCTCCAAACGCTTTCCTGCCGCCTCATGGGCATTGGGATCCTGATCAATGCAAATAAGTCGCCCCGTTTCCAGTCGTCTGGCAATTTCCAGAGAATGTCCGCCGCCGCCCATAGTGCCATCCACATAGATGCCATCCGGCTTGATATTCAAATTTTCAATGCACTCATTGAGGAGTACGGACACATGATGGAAATTCATAAATCCCCCAGCTCTCTTATCTATTTCAAGCAATCAAGTCTTTTGATGGCAACCATCAGATGCCAAGGTTTTCCATCTCAAACGCCAAATCATTACTGATATAATCTTCCTCATCGCTGTAATCATTCCAGCTATCTTTGTTCCAAATTTCAATGCGATTATTCACACCAATAGAAACAACATCCTTTTTCAAGCCTGCATATTCCCGCAAATGAGGGGGAATCATAATGCGCCCTTGATTATCCAGCTCACATTCTACCGCTCCGGCAAAAAAGAAACGCACGAATTTACGAGCGCCTGGGTTCGTCAGTGGTAGTTGCTTCAGCTTGTCCTCAAACACCTTCCACTCCTCCTGCGGATAGGCAAACAGGCAGTTATCCAGACCTTTTGTCACAACGAAACGCTCTCCCAGATCATCTCTGAATTTTGCAGGAACGATCAAACGCCCCTTTGCATCAATGGAATGTTGATATTGTCCCAAAAACATTTCGCTGTCACCACCTTCCGCCATTCCCCCACTTTTATGGCGCTTTTCCACCATAATAAACCACTTTGAGCCACTTTTAACCACATTGTAATATAACTACGCCAAAAATACAAGCCCCAAATACATATTTTCCAAATATTTCGCCCCTAAGAAAAGCCCAAATTCCAAAGGGTTTTATCATAAAAAGAGAAAATCGCCCATCACCCCCCATAAAAAACGCTTCTTCCCCCCAAAAAAGTATCCCTCCACTCTCCACCACAGCGCTTCGTTTTTTCTTAATAAAGCAAAAAAGCATTTCGCTTGACGAAATGCTCCGCCTGCGGCGGTGTCGCTAGCGACTGACTACCTTGCCGCCGCCCTGCGTCCCCCGGAGGGTTTTTACTCTATAAGAAACAAAATTTCTTATAGAGTAAAAAAAT
>JAZQTP010000011.1:0-17020 GCA_045630845.1 Anaerotignum sp.
AGTCATTCGCACAATACCGATACCGCCAACACCCATGGGCGTGGAAATTGCCGCAATCACGTCATCTAACATATATTCACGTTTCATTGTGTTAACCTCCTCTTTCTTGGGACGCTGTCCCAAACCCTGCCAAGGGAATCATTCCCTTGGAACCCGATACGCCAAAAAACTGCGTTTTTTGGAGGGAATTTTCAATTTTATGTGCCGAAGGCAAATAAAGTTTAGGTCAAGCCTTTTTAAAGGCTTGCGGAGTGCGAGGCTGGCCTCGCATAAAAATAACCTGTTTTTATTTTTCAGGAAAGACTTTCACATCCTACCCCATTTTATTCTAATCAAAAACAAAACCCGATGCAATATACATCGGGCTTATTTCTCATTCTTATTTCAGAGTAATAACAACATTTCTATAAGGTTCTTCCCCTTCGGAGAATGTTGTAACAAATCTGTCATTCTGCAGTGCGGAATGAATGATTCTTCTTTCATAAGGGTTCATAGGTTCCAGAACCACATTTTTCTTTGTATGTTTCACTTTTTTAGCCAGGTTGAATGCCAGACTTTCCAGAGTTTCTTTTCTTCTCTGGCGGTAGTTTTCTGTATCTAGCATTACACTGATGTAATAAGGGCTTTTTTTGTTTACAACCAGATTTACCAAATACTGTAATGCATCCAATGTCTGACCTCTTTTCCCGATCAGAATACCCATATCATCGCCTGTCATTTCAACGAACAGATGCTTATCTTTCAGTTCTGCCTTAATATCCACAATCAGACCCATGGAAAGGAATACTTCTTTCAGAAAGCTTTCTGCTTCTTTTTCAGGCTTAAAGCTTTTCTTAACCAGAACTACAGCATCCTTACCGCCGAACATACCAAGGAAACCCTTGGAGCCTTCGTCAATAACAGTGATGTCTACTTCTTCTCTTGCTGCGCCCAATTCCGCCAGAGCAGCTGCTACAGCATCTTCTACGGTTTTCCCGCTCTTTCTGATTTCTTCCATTACTGTGCTGCCTCCTCTGCAAATTTCTTCTTATAATATTTTGTCAGAATCACCTGCTGAACGATACCAAACAAATTGGAAATTGTCCAGTACAGACCAAGACCTGCAGGCATTGTGATGGAAAATACACCCATCATGATAGGCATAGTATACAGCATGGTTTTCGTCATAGCTGCAGCAGGGTTATTGGGATCCATACTCTGGGGATTCATCATATTCATGATTTTTGTTTGCAGATATGTTGTAAGACCTGCAGCAATAGGGATGATAACACCGGGGAAGCTTAAGCCTGCCTTTGTTACCAGAGGGATGGTCAGGAAAGTTTCAATATTATTTTTTGTTTCCAAAAGACCTGCCAGTGCAACACCATCCATACCCAAATTCTGCAAAATCGTATTCCAGTCATCTGCTTTCAGATTACCAACCAGCATAACCACATCATTCACCTGACTCATATCAAAGCCATCTTTGATGATTGCAATATTTTTATGCATATCCACAAATTCCTGTGCGAAGGGCTGGAAAACCTCCATACGCAGAGAGGTAGGAATATTGATGATAGCATTGGCAATGTCTACATAATTCGCACCAATGGCATCTACATAAACATAAGCATTCTGGAACAGATAAAACAATGCATACAAAATAGGAAGCTGAATCAGCATAGGCAGACAGCCGCCCATCATATTTGCACCGTTCTTTTTCTGCAGCTCCTGCATTTCAAAAGCCATACGCTGCTGGCTCATGGCATCTGTTTTTCCTTCGTATTTTGCTCTAATCTTATTCAGCTCAGGCTGAATCTGCTGCATCTTAAAAGAAGATTTCTGCTGCTTTACCATCAGAGGGAATAACAGCAGCTTAACGATCAGCGTAAAAATAATGATCGCCAGACCAAGAGAGCCTGCGCTGGTATTACTGTAGAGAATATCAAACAGCATGTTATAAATGTAGCCCATCAGATCGGCTACAGGACCGATAATCTTACCGGGTTCTCTTACGGAAGGCAGTGCTTCCAGTAAATAGAAATACACGATTATTTTCCTCCTTAAAACAAACAACTAAGATTTTATGGAAGGAAACCTATTTTTCCTTCTTTTCAGGTACCGGATCGTAGCCACCCTCATGGAATGGATGGCATTTCAGAATTCTCCGCACAGCAAGATATGTGCCCTTTATCGCACCGTGGCGGGTAATGGCGAGATACGCATATTGCGAGCAGGTCGGACGAAACCGACAACAATGCCCAAAATGAGGCGAAATCGCTACCTGATAAAATCGAATCATCAACAGAAAAGCCTTCTGAAACAGCTTAGAAGCATCGTTTCCGATCTTTTTAAGCATATTCCTCTTTCCCTTCTTTTCTGTCCGCTTCCTGTTTATCCTGACGGTCCTTTCTTTCAGACGCACTCAGCAGAAGCGATTGTTTTTTGAAAAGATGCCGCAGAGAACGGCATATTTCATGGTAGGAGCTATCTGCACAGGCATTTCTGGCAATAATCACCAAATCAAAACCTGCTTTTATTTCTTCCTCCATGCTGCGGTAGCTTTCTCTGATCAGACGAGTAACATGAGAGCGCACAACGCTCTTACCAACCTTTTTGCTTACAGAAATACCAAGCTGATTGGTTTGTTTCCCATTTTTCACCATATAAAGCACTAAATGACGGTTGGCAATAGATTTTCCTCTATGATACACATAGCGAAACTGAAAATTTTTTTTCAGAGATTCTGTAAATTTCATCGATCCAACCATCCTTTCCGTTTTCTTTTCAAAAACCTCCATGACGAACAAAAGGCCACACTGACTGCGGCCTTAATTAACACGAAAAGATTATGCGGATAATACTTTTCTACCTTTTTTTCTTCTTGCAGCAAGCACTTTTCTGCCGTTTGCTGTTCTCATTCTTTTTCTGAAGCCATGTTCTCTGCTTCTCTGTCTTTTCTTAGGCTGGAATGTCATTTTCATGGTTGTTGCACCTCCTTATTACATATAAAGGCTAAATTGCCCTTTTTTTGAGCACTGCATCTATTATATTAAAAAAGCAACATCTCGTCAAGAAAAATTTTATCTGAAAAGGCTGATTTTATCAGCTTTCTTTATAATTAAAAAAAGAGAGAATAAAAGAAAAATAAGATAAAAGCATATTTTGATAAAGAATATAACTAGATTACTATATCTTGTATATAAAATAAGAAATATGTATTTTTGAAATTATAAAGAAATTCTTTTTTATTTTTTTGCGGCACAATCAAATGGAATTTTTATTGAACCTGTGGATAACTTTTGTTATACTGATAAAAAGAATACCATTTCCGAAATCCACAGTTTACATAGATATAAATATTATGTTATCCACAAATTGTTGATAACCCTGTTAATAACACTTCTATCTAGTCCCAATTACTGTGGAAAACAAAAGTATTCCTTTATGAAAAGTATTACTTTTACTGTATTTTAGCACAAATAAATCAAAAAAAAGTATATGAAAATTATCTGTGTATAACTACAACATAAGTATGCTTTTGAAAATATTTTATATAACTTTATCCCCGATATTATATAAACATCTATTCGGGAATTTATAAAATAACGAATAGGAGGTAAAATATGGAACTTAAAAAAATATGGGATGAGGCATTAAGCATCATCGAAAAAGACGCAGCTCCTGTCAGCTTTGAAACCTGGATTCAGCCAATCATTCCCTGCGGCATTGAAGAAAATCAAGTCATTTTACAGGTGGAAGACAGCTTTTTCAAAGAGACACTAGAAAACAGATATCTAAAATTTATCCGTAATGCAATTCGATATGTTACAAAAAACGAATATGACATTGTGATTGTAACACAAAAAGAGCAGAAAGCCGGAGGATATCAGAAAATAAATCTTTCTAATAAAACTACTTCTCCTCAAAGAAATCTGAACCCAAAATATGTTTTTGATTCCTTTGTTGTTGGCAGCAGTAACCGTATGGCTCATGCTGCTTCTCTTGCTGTTGCAGAACAGCCCGCACAAGCATATAATCCACTATTTTTATACGGCAATTCCGGTTTGGGAAAAACACATCTGATGCACTCCATCGGACATTTTATTCTGGATAATAATCCAGAATCAAAGGTATTATATGTAACCAGTGAAACCTTTACCAATGAACTAATCAATTCTATCCAAAATAATAAAAACGATGAATTCCGTAATAAATACCGTAATATTGATGTACTGATGATTGACGATATTCAGTTTATTTCTAAAAAAGAGGGGACACAGGAGGAATTTTTCCATACCTTTAATGCACTGTATGAATCCAATAAACAAATTATCATTTCCTCTGACCGCCCTCCGAAAGAAATCAAAACATTAGAGGATAGACTGCGTAGTAGATTTGAGTGGGGTTTGATTGCCGATGTACAGCAACCGGATTATGAAACAAGAATCGCTATCCTGCGTAAAAAATCGGAACGAGATCACATCGTCGTGCCGGATGATGTAATGGCATATATCGCAAAAAATATTGCTTCTAATATCCGTGAACTAGAAGGTGCATTGACTCGCATCGTTGCATTTGCAACACTTACAAATCAAGATATATCCCTTTCATTGGCAGAAAACAGTCTAAAGGATATTTTTAATAAAAATACATCTGTACCTCTTACCCCAGATTTAATTCAACAAGTGGTAGCAGATCATTTCAACATTCGGATAGAGGATATTCAAGGCAGTAAAAAGCCAAAAAATATTGCTTTTCCAAGACAGATTTCCATGTATCTATGTCGAAAACTCTTAGATATTTCTCTGCCAAAGATTGGAGAAAGTTTCGGCGGTAGAGATCATACAACTGTCATTCATGCAATTACGAAAATTGAAGCACAGTTAGAAACAGATACCGCATTACAGAAAACTCTTTTACAACTAGAAAAAGAAATAAAAGAAGCATAAACCATTAAAAAGCATTTCACTCGGCGAAATGTTCCGCCTACGGCGGTGTCACTTGCAACTAACCACCTTGCCACCGCCCTGCGTTCAACAGAGTTTTTTTACTCTATAAGAAACGAAATTATATAATAAAAAAATCTTCCTTATTATATAAACAAAAATTTCCACAAAAATATGTGGATTTCATAATGAAGCTGTGTGGATAATCTATCTTAAATTTGCTTCCTTGTGAAAATAGTGGACAACCTTCCTGCTTATACAAACTTTTCCACATATTTTTCAATAATAGAATTTCTTGAAATTTTCAACAGAAAAGGGGTTTTCCACAAACTCACAGCCCCTACTACTACGACTACTAAAATAATTCTATCTATATCTATCTTATCCTGTGAATAAAAAAGGAGGCAGTTATGAAACTAACTTGCAGCAAGGACCTGCTCCTGCAATATATCAATATCGTAAACAAAGCTGTATCTAATCGCACTACACTTCCTATATTGGAATGCATCCTTTTAACCGTTGATGAAAATGGTTTTATTATGACAACAAACGATCTGGAGATTGGTATTCGTACTGCACCCATTGAAGCGAATATCGAAGAAAAAGGAGAAGTTGCTATTGAAGCTCGTATTTTTAATGAAATTGTCCGCAGATTGAACGGAGAATCTATTACCATCGAAACAGATGAAAATTTTGCAGTAACTATTTTAAGCGGCAGCTCTGAATTTCATATTATGGGACAGAGTGGAGATGATTTTCCTGATCTACCTCAAGTAGAACAAGAAAAAATTTATTCTATAGGACAAACAAAACTACGGGATATGATTCGTCAGACAATATTTTCTATTGCACAGGATGGTACAAAACCTATTTTAACAGGTGAACTTTTTGAGTTGAAACAGGATTCTGTAAATGTGGTTTCTGTCGATGGATACCGTATTTCTTTCCGAAAAGATAGTTTAATTTCCGGTAGTGGAGAAACAGAGGTCATTGTACCTGGAAAAACACTTTCCGAGTTAAATAAAATTCTTTCTCAAGAGGAAGATGACACTCTTTCTATTTATCCGACTGATAAGCATATCCTTTTTGACTTAGGAAATGCAGTAATGGTTTCCCGTTTAATTGCAGGGGATTTTATCCGCTATGAACAGTCTTTTTCTGAGGATTATAAAACAAAGATGATTGTTAATAAAAATGAACTGATACAGGCTCTTGAAAGAGCTTCTCTGGTATCCAGAGATAATAGGAAAACGCCGGTACGCCTTACACTTCATAAAGGCGGTATGGAGATAAATGCCAGAAGTGATATGGGTACAGCTCATGAAAGTGTAGTTGCTGAGGTTGAAGGGGATGATCTTGCTATTGCATTTAATCCCAGATATCTGATAGAGGCCTTGCGTTCTATTGAAGATGAATCTGTAAAGTTGATTTTTATGGCATCTTTGAGTCCTTGTACGATTCTTCCAGTAGAAGGTGATATATTCAAATATCTAATTCTTCCTCTTAGAATGTAAAATATTTTTGGAAAAGGATATAGGAGACACCACACAATTTATGGTGGACATATCTAATAAGGAGGAAAAAATGAAAAAGGTATATATTCACACAGAATTTATTAAATTACAGCAAGTGCTGAAGTTGGCAGGTTTGATTGATCAGGGTTCGGATGTAAAATATTATTTGTCACAGGGGCTTATTTATGTTAACAATGAGCAGGCTTCTGAGCGTGGAAAAAAAATACGGCACGGTGATATTGTAGAAGTAAAAGGCGTTGGAGCTGTAGAGATTGAACTTCAGGTTTAATTGTATAAAAATGATTTTTTATACATCTATATATATATAAGAAAGGAGGTACGGATTATGGCCAATAGGGCAAAATTAGAGTTGATTGCATCCATGTTTATTTTTGGTACCATTGGTATTTTTGTGCGATATATTCCGTTGCCCTCTAATATGATAGCGTTGGTGCGTGGGTTTATTGGTGCTTTTTTCGTACTCCTTTTTGTATATATAAAAAAAAGCAGACTGGATTTTCAAATGATTCGAAAGCATTTTTTTATGCTATTTCTTTCTGGTGTATTTATTGGGATAAATTGGATACTTTTATTTGAGGCATATCGTTATACTACTATCGCAATAGCAACATTATGCTATTATATGCAGCCGATATTCGTTATTCTGGCTTCTCCTTTTTTATTAAAGGAGAAATTGACTATTAAAAAGCTCCTTTGTGTGGCGGTGGCTCTTTTTGGTATGGTATTTGTTTCTGGGGTGACTGAAAATGGAATACCTGCTGTTTCAGAGGTAAAGGGGATTTTGTATGGTTTGGGAGCAGCTTTTTTTTATGCTGCTGTTGTATTAATGAATAAAAAAACAGCAGAAATTTCTGCTTATGATCGTACTATAACGCAACTGGGAACTGGTGCTGTTGTGCTTACTCCTTATGTTATTCTTACTCAAAATATAGTACAATCAGCCTCTTTTATGACGCCTTTATTGTGGATACTTTTGTTATTTGTAGGTTTGGTACATACAGGAGTTGCTTATGCATTGTATTTTTCTTCTATGAAAGACTTAAAGGCTCAGACAATTGCAATTTTCAGTTATATTGATCCTATTGTTGCAATTCTTCTTTCTGCTCTTTTCTTAAAGGAAAAGATTAGTTTTTTTGGTATACTTGGTGCAATTTTAGTGCTTGGATCCACTTTTATCAGTGAAATGCCGGAAAAAGAAAGGAACTGATATTATGTTTACAAAACCGAAAAATGGATGGACAGAAATTCATATCGGAGATTTTGAAGGCTTAGGCAGTTATGTACAAGATGTACCTGTAGAAGTTTTAGAGGCTTCTATTTCTGCTCTGAAAAAAGAAGAGTCGTTGAAGTTGCATTTTGATGAAGAAGGCTCTTCTTTTACTTTGACAGTTGAGGATAAAACAGTTATTGTTGCAGATAGTTATTATGGTTCAGAAATATATGAGGAAGCGATATCAAAAAAAGAATTGATACAGGAAATTTGTGATGATATAGAAGCATATTTTTCTGATTGGGCAGCTTTTTCAGAGGAATATGCTTATTTTGAGGATTATGAAGTAGAAGAAAAACAGGCTTTCTTTGAAGAAAGGGTTATTATCTTAAATACATTATTAAAAGAATGTAAGGCTTTACTTTAATTTATATAATACTTTAATTGTTAAAAATAATATAATTCATAATGATGAATTGTAGGTGAATAAAGATGTATATTTCAGAAATTTCTTTTCAGCATTTCAGAAATTTGGCACAACTAAAAATAAAGCCTGATATAGGGATTAATATAATTTATGGCAGTAATGCACAGGGGAAAACAAATTTTCTTGAGTCTATTTATTATTGTGCTATAGGGCGTTCTTTTCGGGGGAAAAATGACCAGCAGATGATTTCATTCGAGAAAGAGGAAAGTCATATACGCTTGCTTATTCAGCGAGAAAAAAGATATGACCGGATTGATGTTCATTTGAAGAAGGATGAAAAAAAAGGAATTGCTATAAATGGTCTTCCCGTGAGAAAATTAGGTGATTTATTTGGTACATTGTATGCTGTTGTTTTTTCTCCGGAGGATCTTTCTTTGGTGAAGGATGGTCCTATAGAAAGAAGAAGATTTTTGGATATGGAGCTTTGCCAGCTCAGTAAGGTATACTATTATGATTTACAGCAGTATTATCGTATTTTGAAACAGCGGAATAATCTTTTGAAAGAAATTCAGAAAAAACCTGATTTACAGGAAACACTTTTTGTATGGGATGAGCAGATGGCAGAATACGGGGAACGCATCATATCAGCCAGAAGCCGCTTTTTGATGCGTTTGGATAAGATTGCTGCAGAGCAGCTTTCTAGATTAACAGGAGGAAAGGATTTCCTTCAAACAGTATATAAACCAAATTGTGAATCCGGAAGCCTAAAAGAAAAGCTTTTTCGTAATCGGGAGCGAGATATTTTTTTTGGTTCAACGCAAAGTGGTCCCCATAAGGATGATATTCTATTTCAGATCAATGGCAGAGAGGTAAAGCAGTTTGGTTCACAGGGGCAGCAGAGAACAACAGCTTTGGCAGCTAGACTTGCGGAAATAGAGCTAATTCGGGAAGAAACAGGAGAAAATCCTGTTTTACTGCTGGATGATGTTTTTTCTGAGCTTGATGAAAGTAGACAGAAGTATCTTCTTTCTTCTATAGAGGGACTACAAGCCTTTATCACTTGTACTGGTATTGAAGATTCTGTAAAAAAATATATAAAAAAGGATAATCTCTTTTATGTTGAAAATGGAGTTATTCTTTCTCAAAAGAATCAGTAGAAAAGAAGCTTTTTTCGTTTTGAAAATGGCTTCTTTTTTTATGAAAAGAAGCTTTCTTTTGAATTGTATAATATAATAAGGAAGAAATTTTTTCATAATGATATGTTAAAATCGTTGAAAAACATTGAAAAATCAATACAAAAATGCTATAATTAAATCAAATTTCAAAGTGATGTTTTTTACACATGGGCAGACTGATTCAAAGGAGTCCTTTTTTGTTGTAAAAGATTGAAGATTTAAGAAAAATTGCATGGAAAGAGAGTGATTAGATGTCATCCGAATATAATGCAAGTCAGATTCAGGTCTTAGAAGGTCTGGAGGCTGTTCGTAAGCGTCCCGGTATGTATATCGGCTCCACCAGCTCAAAAGGTCTGCATCATCTAGTTTATGAGATTGTAGATAACTCTGTAGATGAAGCTCTGGCTGGCTACTGTAACGAAATCACAGTAAAAATTCATCCCGATAACTCCATTTCTGTTATGGATAATGGCCGAGGTATTCCTGTAGATATCAATGAACAAAAAGGTATGTCTGCACTGCAGATGGTATTTACCATCCTCCATGCCGGCGGTAAATTCGGCGGTGGCGGATATAAGGTTTCCGGCGGTCTGCATGGTGTAGGTGCTTCTGTTGTAAATGCGCTGTCTGAATGGCTGGTGGTACAGGTTCATAGAAACGGAAAGATCCATGAACAGAGATATTCCCGTGGTGATGTGTTGGCGCCTTTGACTATCGTAGGAGATACGGATATTACAGGTACTTTTGTACATTTTCTGCCTGATGCAGATATTTTTGAAGAAACTGTTTATGAATATGATATTTTGAAACAGCGTTTCCGTGAAACAGCATTCCTGACAAAAGGTCTGAAAATTAACCTGTTTGACTTGCGTGAAGGCATCGAACAGAATCACTCCTTCCATTATGAAGGTGGTATCAAGGAATTTGTATCTTATCTGAATCATTCCAGAACACCTTTATATGAAAATATTTTCTATGCAACAGGGGAAAAAGACGGTGTTCTGGTGGAAGTAGCATTCCAGCATAATGACGGATTTACAGAAAGTATCTTTACTTTCGTAAATAATATCAATACACCTGATGGTGGTACTCATCTGGTTGGTTTCAAAGCCGGTCTGACAAAAACACTGAATGATTACGGCAAGAAATTATCTATTATCAAGGATGCAGATAAGAAACTGAGCGGCGAAGATGTCCGTGAAGGTATTACTGCTGTGGTTTCCATTAAGGTGGAAGATCCTCAGTTTGAAGGACAGACAAAAGCGAAGCTGGGTACCAGTGAAGCAAAGGCTGCAGTAGAAAGCATTCTTAGCGAATATCTGACTTATTTTTTGGAAGAAAATCCTGCTATTGGAAAAACGATCATAGAAAAGGGTATGATGGCTTCCAGAGCCAGAGATGCGGCGAGAAAGGCAAGAGAACTGGTTCGCAGAAAAACAGGTCTGGAAAATACTCGTATGCCCGGTAAACTGACAGACTGCACCAGTCGTGATCCTTATGAATCTGAAATCTATATTGTCGAAGGTAATTCCGCGGGTGGTTCTGCCATCAAAGCAAGAGATCCAAAAACACAGGCAATTTTGCCTCTGCGTGGTAAGATTCTAAATGTAGAAAAGGCAAGGCTAGACAGAATCCTCAATTCTGAAGAAATCAGAAATATGATTACAGCTTTCGGTACCGGTATTTCTGAAGATTTTGATATGGAAAAACTCCGTTATCATAAAATCGTTATCATGACCGATGCCGATGTTGACGGTGCTCATATCAGAACGCTGCTTTTGACATTTTTCTATCGTTATATGCCACAGCTCATCGAAGGCGGCAAGGTTTATATTGCGCAGCCCCCTTTGTATCGTGTGGAAAAGAATAAGCAGCATTATTATGTGTATGATGATGCCCAGCTGGAAACGCTGTATCAGGAAATCGGTAGAACAGGCATTAAGGAAGTGCAGCGTTACAAAGGGCTGGGTGAAATGGACTTTGACCAGTTGAGAGATACTACAATGGCTGTGGAGCATCGTATTCTGAAATTAGTAACGATTGATGATGCGGTAATGGCAGATCAGATTTTTAGTATGCTGATGGGTGATGAAGTAGAGCCTCGTAAATTGTTTATTGAGGAGAACGCTCAGTACGCTGAAATGGATTTTTAATTGTGTTATGCGAGGCCAGCCTCGCGCTCCGCAAACCTTTGAAAAGGTTTGATCCAAACTTTATTTGCCTGCGGCACTATAGAATTTTAACTCCGCAAAAACGATAGTTTTTGCAAATGGGGTTCCAAGGGAATCATTCCCTTGGTGGGAGTTTGAGGGTGAAACCCTCAAGTAAAGAGGTGAAAATATGAATGACGAAAATAAGGAAATCGACAAAGTCATAACCATAGACATCAACAAAGAGATGCAGAAATGCTACATCGACTATGCCATGAGCGTTATCGTTGCCCGTGCGCTGCCCGATGTACGAGATGGCTTGAAGCCCGTTCAGCGTCGTATTTTGTTTTCCATGAACGAAATGAATCTGGATCCTAATAAGGGTTATCGGAAATCTGCCCGTATCGTCGGTGATACCATGGGTAAATATCACCCTCACGGTGATTCCTCCATTTATCAGGCGATGGTGCGTATGGCACAGAATTTCTCCATGCGTTATATGCTGGTAGACGGCCATGGTAACTTTGGTTCTATTGATGGCTATGGTGCTGCTGCCAGCCGTTATACAGAAGCTCGTATGTCCAAGATTACAGCAGAAATGCTGGCGGACATTGAAAAAGACACAGTCGATTTCGTACCCAACTATGATGAAAACGAAAAAGAACCTACCGTTCTGCCTGCCAGAATCCCTAACCTTTTGGTAAACGGCTCCAGCGGTATTGCAGTAGGTATGGCGACAAATATCCCACCCCATAATCTGGGCGAGGTGATTGACGGTATCGCCTGCATGATCGACAACAAAATCAACGATAAAGATACCGATGTGGAAGAATTGATGGAATACATCAAAGGCCCCGATTTCCCCACAGGTGCAAATATTCTGGGTAAGAGCGGTATCCGTGCGGCATATAGAACAGGTCGTGGTAAAATTATCGTGCGTTCTACAGCGGAAATCGAAGAACACAACGGCAGAGAACGCATTGTGGTAACTGAAATCCCTTATATGGTCAATAAACTGCGTCTGATTGAAAAGATTGCAGATTTGGTTAAGGATAAACGCGTGGAAGGCATCAGTGATCTGTATGATGCTTCCGCTGGCGATGATATTAAAATCATCATTGAAGTAAAGAAAGATGCCAATGCAAATGTTATTCTAAATCAGTTGTATAAATATACATCCTTGCAGGAATCCTTCGGTGCAAATATGCTGGCATTGGTTGACGGAAAACCTGTTGTGCTGAATCTGAAACAGGCACTGGAAGAGTATCTGAAGCATCAGGAAAATGTTGTTACCAGAAGAACCCGCTTTGATTTGGATAAAGCGGAAAAAAGAGCTCATATTCTGGAGGGCTTAAGAATTGGTATTGATAATATTGATGAAGTGATCAGAATTATCCGTTCCAGATATGACGATGCCAAGGAAGAACTGATGGCACGCTTTGGTCTGTCGGATGTACAGGCGCAGGCGATTTTGGAAATGCAGCTGAGAAGATTGCAGGGACTGGAAAAAGAAAAGATTGATGCGGAGTATGCAGAGTTGCAGAAGAAAATTGCGTATTATAAAATGATTCTGGCAGACAGAAAACTGATGTTGGGTGTCATTAAAGATGAAATCACAGCCATCGGTGAAAAATACAGAGATGATAGAAGAACAAAACTCATCCAGAATCCCGGTGAGATCGATGTGGAAGACCTCATTGATGAGGAAATCTGTGTATTTACACTGTCCAATCTGAACTATGTAAAACGCACCCCTCTGGATACTTATAAGAGCCAGAACAGAGGCGGCAGAGGTATCATCGGTATGCAGACAAGGGATGAGGACTATGTAAAAGACCTGTTCCTTGCATCAACCCACGATACGCTGTTGTTCTTCACAAATAAAGGTAAGGTTTACCGCATCAAGGGTTATGAAATCCCTGAAGCAGGCAGAACCTCCCGTGGTATTGCCATTGTAAATCTACTGGAAATTGGCTCTGATGAAAAAATTATGGCTGCTATTTCTGTAAAAGAATTTAGTGAAGATAAATATCTGACCATGATCACAAAGCAGGGTATCATTAAGAAAACAGATATGACCAGTTTTGGAAATATCAGAAAATCCGGTCTGATTGCGTTAAATCTGCGTGAAGACGATGTTCTGATTTCCGTAATGGAAGTAGACAATGACGATCATATCTTTGTTGCCACTAGAAAAGGCATGGGTATCAAATTCTCCGAAGCAGATGCAAGACCTATGGGCAGAACCGCTACAGGTGTGAAAGCTATCACATTGAACGAAGGTGACTATGTAGTATCTGCTTTGAAAGTGGATCCAAATGGAAAGATTTTGAATGTTACAGAAAAAGGCTTCGGCAAGCAGACATCTGTGGAACAGTTTAACCTACAGTATAGAGGCGGAAAAGGTCTGAAGATTCACCAGCTGACAGAAAAGACAGGTAATCTGACAGGTGTTTTGATGATTGGTGAAAATGATGAGTTGATGCTCATTACTTCTGAAGGTGTTATCATTCGTTTGCGGGCAAGAGATATTTCCAGCTATAGTAGAGTTTCTCAAGGCGTGAAGCTGATGAATCTAAATGAAGGTATTTCTGTTGTAGGCATTGCCAAAATTTCCGAAGAGGATATTGAAGAGATTTCCGAGGAAATAACAGAAAGTGTGGAAAGCTAATATATTGAAAAAACCCTCCGAAAAAGGAGGGTTTCTTTGTAAAAAATAAGAAAAAGAAAGGAGGAGTTTTTGGTGCGGCGAAAAATATATGAAATTATTGAAAAAGCAGAGCATGAAAATAAGCTCAGTAAATGGTATGATCGTTTTATGATTGTTTTTATTTTATTGAGTGTTTTTCCGCTTTGCTTTCAGCATATGAATCAGCCGTTGCTTTTGCTGGATTATATCACGGTAGCAGTGTTTATTATAGATTATTTTCTGCGTTGGATAACAGCGGATTATAAAATCAGAGAGGGGAAATATTCTTTTTTGAAATATCCCTTTACGCCTTTTGCAGTGATTGATTTGGTGGCAATTTTATCCTCCTTAACGCCATTGCACTCCGGTTTTCGTATTCTGCGTGTAATTCGTTTAATGAAAAGTTTGCGTGCTTTGAAGCTTTTACGGTATTCTAAAGGTTTTTATCTGATGGCAAGGGTGTTTAAGAAAGAAAAGGATAATTTATTTACTGTTTTTTATCTTGTGATTGGTTATATTCTGCTTTCTGCATTGATTATTTTTCAAGTAGAGCCGCAGATTTTCCAAAACTACTTTGATGCCGTATATTGGGCAACAATTACATTAACCAGCATTGGCTATGGAGATTTTGTTCCTGTTACCTATGTGGGAAAAGCAGTTGCAATCATTTCATCCTTTATGGGAATTGCCGTATTTGCTTTGCCGACTGGTATTATTACAGCGGGATATATGGCAGAACTGGAGGATACAAAAAAGAAAAGATAATAAAATATAGAAAGTTTTAATATAAAACTAATTAAATTGACATTTTTTAATGCAAATGATACAATAAAAAATAATTTGAATTTATTGTAATGAGGTGTTTATATGCATTTATTTCCAGCAGACGGTATTTTTGCAACGATTCTTTCTTATGGGCAGATGCTTTCTTTATTTTTGGTATTGATGATTTTTGAAGGGGTGCTTGCGGCAAAAACAGAATCTCGTATACCGGGACTGATTTTTCTGTTTCTGGTTTTTGCGCTGGCTATAGGCTTGGGTGTTATGTATAAAGATTTTCATTTCTTCCTGTATATGATGATTCCCTTTATGATGTGTGTGCTGGCATTCTTCTATTCCAGAAGAAATCGTGCATTGAACAAGAAAAAAGGAATGGTATATGGTAAGGATGGCGTGATTGAAGATTTTAATAGTGAGATGTAATGGAAAAACTTTGAATCTGGGTAGATTCAAAGTTTTTTACGCTATAAGAAATTTCGTTTCTTATAGCGTAAAAACCCTCCGGGGGATCGCACCGCGGCGGCAAGGTAGTCAGTCGCAAGCGACACCGCCGCAGGCGGGGCATTTCGTCAAGCGAAATGCTTTTTACTATTATCTGAAATGTAGCTGGATTATAGATTTCCAAAGCCTTAAAATATCTTGTCCTACAAGCTGAAGTGTGATATTATATTGCCCATAAAGAGGATATAAAGAAATGGGGGGACTTTGATGGAAGAAAGGGATCATATTTCACAATATGCGGGTTATCTAAAAAAGGACCTTGGTAAGAATAATATTTCTCAGAATTTGTTTCAGCGATTTAAGGAACTGATTATAGATGGCAGGCTGCCTGCGGGATATATGCTGCCGAATGAAAATGTGGTAAGCGAGCTTTTGGGAGTGGGTAGAAGCACTTTACGGGAGGCATATACTGCCCTTGCTGTATTTGGATTTATACGCCGCTCTAAAGCAGGCACTTATATCAATGAAATAGATAATATCGTTAATATTGCACCCTTTAGCATTACCGTTGAAAATTCCGATTTGAGTGATCTTTTGGAATTTCGCTATATGCTGGAGGGAGAAACAGCCAGCTATGCGGCAAAGCGTGCTACTTCAGAGGATATTGCACAGCTGGAATATTATTATGAACGAATGAAAGAGCATAAGCATGATGTAAATCAGTTTGTAGATTATGATGCGATGTTTCATATGCAGGTTGCTGTGGCAACTCACAATAAGCTTTTGATGAGTACTATGATGGCATCTAAGGATTCCTTTGAAAATGGGATTCGCCTTGCAATGCGAGAATCTCTGGTGCAGAATCCGCGTGTAATGGATGTGACGATTGAGCTGCATGGAAAAATCATTGAAGCGATTAAGGGCGGAGATTTTCAGACAGCATACACTGCCATGCGAGAGCATATTTCTTATGTGAATTTGACAGTAAAATATGGTTGATATTTTTGACCTGAAGTTTTCACTTCAGGTCTGAGGGTGTCGACAAAGTCGACACCCTTCGTCAAAATCCATTGCGGCAAAGCCGCTAGCAGGGGGCAAAGCCCCAATGGGATTTTGACGAATTAGGACAGAAGAATAAAGCCCGATTTCTTCGTGCAAGATTTGCTCTGCAAATCCTTGAAATCTGGGCTTTTCCTCGGCGGAAATGAATTCCGCCTGCGGATTCCATTTGGGACACCACTCACCGCCCAAGATGGGGCGGCAGGCAAAGCCTGCTTTGCTGTGCAAAGTGATGAATTATCGTTTCCCAAACCCTTCCGCGACATCGAAATTTTGAGTTTTTCGACAGTCTGTGACCTGAAGTTTTCACTTCAGGTCTTTCTTTTTCATTCGGGAAATAAAAAAGTGTCTTTCAATATTAAGATTGTAAGGCATTTATCATATCCAATATTATTTTTTGATTTTCTAAAGTAAGATTATTAAAAGAAAAAAGAAATTCTATATCATTTTTTGACAAAGAAAAGCCAAGCAAATCATTAGGCGTGACACCTAATATATGAGCAAGAGAAATTAAATCGTCATAGGAAGGTTCATTGCGCCCGCTTTCATAGTTAGCAATTGCAGTATAGCCATAGTTCAACTCTTTTCCGAGTTCAACTTGGGTAAAGTTTTTTTGTTTTCGATAT
>JAZQTP010000012.1:0-6532 GCA_045630845.1 Anaerotignum sp.
CCGATGAATGTAACAACTGTGCCATCTGTTGTTGCTTCCCAGCCGCTGAATGTCCATGTGCCATCTTCCGCCTTAATCTCTGTTTCAGATGTATAAGCAGTATCCTTTGCCGCTTTTGCTGCCGCTTCGCTGTCATATTCCGTGCTATCTGTAGGCAGTTTTTTGCCCGCAGGCGCATCTTCGCCCCAGTCATACTGCACGGTATATTTCACTTCCGGCGCATTGCTGTTAAATTTCCAGCTGCCGGTGAAAATCACATCTCTGCCCTCTGTTTTCGCTTCCCAGCCGCTAAATACCCATGTGCCGTTTTCTGCTTCAACTTCGGTTCCCTCTTGATGGGTTTCATCCATCTGCGCCATTGCCGCAGCTTCTTCGTAATAATATGCATCATTCTTGGGCAAAGTCTGACCTTCCGGTGCTTTTTCGCCCCAATCATAGCTTACATAATAGTAAGGTGTCCATGTCCATGTGCCGGGAAGTGTTACAATGTTTCCGTTTATGGTAAATGCATCCGTTTGATACCCGTCAAATACCCAATAGCCATATTTTCCATTATGAATATCGTTTACTTTGTATCCGGGCTGAATGCCGGCGGTTCTCTCCAGATGTGCCTCTACCTCCTCTTTTCCTGTGGTAGATGCGTACTCTCTGTAATCCAATCTGCGACTTGTGTTTTCCAGAATGGTGATGGGTGCATTCTCGCCCCAATCATAGATATAGCTTGCAGATGTAGGGGAATCCGCAATCTTCTCCCATAACCAATAACAGCTAAGCTGATAACCAGAGTCTCTGTTATTAACATTCGCACTCATACTTTTGATGGCATATTTTGTGCCGCTGGCATCTATTACTGTATTCTGGTTTCGCTGTTCCAGTAAACCACGCAGCGTTGCACCCGCTTCAGCAGCTGTCACATTCTGCATTTCAGCCGGCAGCGCCGGTACCCCTTCCGGTGCATAGTGATCTACAAAAGAAAGTTTGAAAGAAGCATCCTCACCGATTTCCTCTTTTGTAAAGGGAATCTGATACTGATAGATGGTACCATAGCTTTCTCCCTCTTTGTCATTTTCCGTGCCAAGGAATATCGGTTCTCCGGGAATCAGCTTCACCAGCTTATCCCCCTCCAGGCCAAGGCGCACTGTATTCTTCATTGTGTTATATTCTTCCTGTGCTTTGAGGGCTGCATCCTCAGCAGACTCACAATACTTCAAAGCCCCAATCTCGAGATAGGAAGCCGGCATAAGCATAGAAACACCATCGGGCAATGTATGTTCTATCTTTGCAGAATATCTGGGTTCAAAAGCAAAGATAACATCATAATATACATACTGTTTTTCCGTATTGATAGATGTTTGTTTAACAGACTTTACAGCATCCTTCCCGACGATTCCATCCTTCTCTGTCACAGGGATATTTAATGTAACAATCATATCAGATTTTATTGTAATCCCCTCGGCTTCCTCCCTCGTCATCTTTCTCTCATCCTCTTGGCTGTCCCCTAAATAGGGGCTGCCATCCTCATAAATCAGGCGGAAAGCTGCGCTCCAGCCTACCTGCAAGGTCGCCATTTTCTCTGTATGTGCCGGCATGGAATATCCGGCAGGTGGATCCCCTGAAAAAACATATACACCTGCTTTGTCAAATATTGCTTCCAGCCCCTGCTTCAGCCAATCCTCTGCCTCTGCGCCGGATAAACTCTTGGTATCTACATGTATACGCAGATCATGTTCTTCTTTCCCTGCTTCGTAGGTGGTATAAAAAACCTCTCCTGTGTCATAGCAAATTTCCAGATATACATCAGAAAAATCCGGCTTTTCACCGATTTCATATACGCTTTTTCCGGCACGCAGCACATTGATATCCGTTACTGTTTTCTTTGCCACGGTAATCGGCAGAGATACTGTCTGATTACCATAGGTGATGATAACGGTATCATGCGCCGGCGTAAGTGCCTTGCCCTCCAAATCTGCCGTAAAGCCGTATGTTACATTTTCCTCCAACGATTTGCCATCAAACAAAACGCGCAGCTCTACCCCCTTTGTGGTGTAGATTTCTTTTTCCCGCCAATCCGTTTTGCCCTTGAACGCAATTCCCCGAAGCGTCATCTGCGGCTCTGTCACTTCCAGTTGAATGCTGAAATCCACCCCGTTATAGGTGCCATGCAGCGTAACCGTTCCCGCTTCTTTCATCTCATAAAGAGGCGTCATATCCATCATTGCATTGGTCACAGGCACAGATGCACTATTGTTGCAGAATAGCTCTGCGTGTTCCCGCAGATCTGGCGTCTCCCCCAGCATAATGGTTCCTTTTCCATCCAGCAGCCGTGCTTCTACCTCAGTAACGCCGGCATATCGCTGATCCGGTGTATTCAAAACAGGGTGGGCATCACCCATTTTCCATATCATGGAAAAATCCAGCCCGGGGAAGGATGCTGCCTCCTTGCTGTTTTCCGCAGATACAGAAAACAGCTCTCTACCGCTGCTAGGACTGCCACCGCCCATTGCAGACAGGATCCCTACCCCTGTCAAATAGTAAAGATCATCCAGTTCGCCGCTATTGCTGCCCAACAGGCTGCCGCAGAGAGAGTCCTCTCCCAGCGTTGCCTCTTCCTTGGAAACTGCCGCAAAGCTTGCACAATCTATCAATCTGCCTTGATTCTGCCCTACCAGCGCACCCAAATAGACATCTGAAAATGTGCCTTGCAGCGTCAGGCTGCCCGCAACGGAACAATCCTGAATGCGGCCACCGTTGCTGCCGCAAAGCAGGGCAAACAGGCTATTGGTTTTCTTTTCGCTGACATAAGTTACCTGTGCATCCACACTGCAATATTGAAGCACACCATCCACACTATTCTGATTTACGAGTGCAATGCCGCTGCCTGTGGCAAGGTTTGCATCTGTCAGCGTGGTTTCCGGTGCAGTCAGCCTACAATCCGACACTTCTCCTTCATTAAATCCAATCATAGGCATTACAGCGCCACTTGTTTCATCTATTTGTGGATATGTAAAATGCACATTTTTAATGGTTCCAACATTGTTCTGTATCAAGCCAGCCGCCACATTGCCTGTGATGCTGTGTCCGTCGCCGTCCAATGTCCCACTAAATTTGGAAATAGAAGGAAAATCCTCCGGCAAAACAATATCCTGCGTCAGCTGAAAATATGCTTTGCTTAGGGCATATTCTCCGCCGTTCGCCAGCTTTGCCAGATCTACTGCATCGGCAATTGGATACGGGTTGCTCTCTGTTCCCTGCTCGGGTGTATCGTCCGGTTCTTCGGTGCCTCCACCGCTTCCCGGTGTGTCTGCCGCCTTATCCATGATGGCAAAATACTGCATTCCTGCATCGCCATCTGTTGGAATCACGAAATCCTTTGCCGTCGGATCAATCAAAATCGCCGCTCTCGGTGCAATATTCACCCGTTCTCCCGCTCTGGAATAATAAACCGGGTAAGCAGGAAATGTCTCCTCATAAATCTCATCGCCCTGCAAGCCATACAGCCCCTCCTCTTCCTGTGCTGCCAAAGCAAGGAAGAACGCAACCGCAGCATCCTCTACGGTTTTTATGCCATCAATTTTAAGAACCTCCGTCAAAAGCCCTTGCAGCGTTCTATCCTCGGGGGCAAGTGCATACAGCTTACGGAAGAATTGGAATACGGGCGCATCCACACCGTGGCTATTGAACTCCTTGCCCTCCTGCGCTTGCGCTGCCATCTGATTGATCAGATAGCGAATTTTCATATAATTGAAATTATAATTATAGGTTGTCTCAGCGTTTGCCTTAAATGCGCCCCATACCCCATTACGCAGGCTACCCATGCTATCCGAAACATCCAGCCAGTTTGCATCCGGATACAGATGGTTCGCATACATCGCCAATGCTACCGCAAGACCTTCATTTATGATCCTCAGCTCCGTATATGCCCCATTCAAAAAATGATCCAACAGCAAATGCTGCCCTTCGTGTATCAATAAAGATTCAATGGAGGCAGCATAGCCCTCCGGCTCTGCCTCTTCCAATGTATCATCAATCTTAACATAAAAGCCGCTTTGCGTCTGAGAGTACGCATAAGCACCTGCACTGTTACCAGTATCTCCTACTAGCACATGAAACTTTCCTGTTTCATCACGATAGGGAATCGGATCCTCCCAGTCCGGCTGAGAGGTATCCACACAGGCATTCACCAGATAATAATAAGGCTCCCCGTCAAAAGACTCTGCAATGGCACTGCCCAATGCAGAGGAATAACCCTTATCCAACTCCTCGTAAAACTTTTTCTGCAGCCAGACATAGCTATGCTCCCCTTCGCCGATGAGCGTTACATCTTTCCAGCTCATGATATCAGCTGTATTGCCCACATCATAAAGATCGATGAAATTCGGATTTTTCTTCTGCTCAGCCATCTCGGCACCGCTGCTTCTGCGGATGCCATAGGCGGCAGCTGCCTCCGTGGGGCTTTCCTGCTCTGTGCCGGGCAGTGGTGTTTCCGGCAAAGAGCCGGTTTTTGCCCAAGCATCAGAAGTATTGATTATCATAATTTTGTCGCCGTTGATGGTATCCCCCGGTCCTCCCGTCTGGATACGCTCTGAAAGCTGCTTCACCCCACTGTTTTCCTCCGCCAATACGCCCACCGGCGGCACAGCTATTGTCGCTGCCAAAAACAAGGGGAATAGCCTTTTTGCCATTCTTTTCATAAAAAATTCCCTTCCTTCTTTACTTTGTTTTTTATCTTTCTTTATAGCAAATACAACTGTATCTGTTAAGACTACACTCAATCACAATTTTTGTCAATATTTGTGCTAAAAAATATACAAAAAGCATTATTTCAATCGAATAAAAAAGCATTTCGCTTGACGAAATGCTCCGCCTGCGGCGGTGTCGCTAGCGACTGACTACCTTGCCGCCGCAGTGCGATCCCCCGGAGGGTTTTTACGCTATAAGAAACGAAATTTCTTATAGCGTAAAAAAAGAGATGTTTCCCACTCTGATTGAACAGGCGGAAACATCTCTTTTTCTATTTTACAGTACCTTTGCCAAAAACTGCTGCAGGCGCTCACTTTTGGGGTGATCGAAGATTTCCTCCGGCGTACCTTCTTCCACCTGTCTGCCATCCGCCATAAACATCACTCGGGTAGCCACCTCTTTTGCGAAGCCCATTTCGTGGGTAACCACTACCATTGTCATGTTATCATGCGCCAGCTGTTTCATTACCTCCAAAACCTCGCCAACCATTTCCGGATCAAGGGCAGAGGTGGGTTCATCGAAAAGCATTACCTCCGGCTCCATACACAAGGCACGCACAATGGCAACACGCTGCTTCTGTCCGCCGGAAAGCTGGGAAGGATATGCATTGGCTCTGTCCTCCAAGCCAACACGCTTCAGCAGATGCATCGCCAGCTCCGTCGCCTCTGCCTCGCTTTTTTTCAAAAGCTTCATGGGCGCAATGGTCATATTTTTCAGTATGGTCATGTGGGGGAACAGATTAAAATGCTGGAACACCATCCCCATTTTCTGACGATGGATATTGATATCTGTTTTATCATCCGTAATATCCGTATCTTCAAAAAAGATGCTTCCGCCTGTAGGAACCTCCAACAGATTCAGACAGCGCAGAAATGTGGATTTCCCCGAGCCGGAAGGGCCGATCACTACCACTACCTCACCTTTTTTGATTTCTGTATTGATTCCGTCCAGCGCTTTAATCGCACCTTTGTTATAGTGTTTCTGCAGATTTTCTACTTTGATTAAGGTTTTATCAGCGTTCACTGTTTCTCAACCTCCTTTCAAGAATACCTACCAGATAGGTGAAGAACATTACCATCACCAGATAAATCACTGCAACACCCAGCAAGGGCATAAAGGCATCATAGGTACGGCTTCTGATGATATCGCCGCCCTTTGTTAAATCATGAAGGGCAACATAGCCGGATACGGATGTTTCCTTCAGCAATACAATAAACTCATTTGCCAGTGCCGGCAGAACATTCTTAAATGCCTGCGGAATGATGATATATCTCATTGTCTGCACAAAATTGAAGCCAAGGCTGCGCCCTGCTTCAAACTGTCCCTGATCAATGGACATGATACCGCTTCTAAAAATTTCCGCAACATAGGCACCGGAGTTCAGACCAAAGGCAATGGTTGCAACCAGAATTTTATTGGTAGAGGATGCCATCACAACATAGTAAATCAGCATCAGCTGCACAACAACAGGTGTGCCACGAATTACCGTCAGATATACTCTGGAAATAGCATCCAAAATAATCAGGATTACCTTGCCGGTTCCCATTTTCATATCCTTGCCGTTTTTATCGTATGTAGAACGGATAATCGACACCAGCACACCGATACAAATACCCAAAACAAGCGCCAGAAATGTCACCCGCAGCGTGACACCCAATCCATCCCATAGGTATTTCCAACGGTCATTTTCGATGAAGTTGAATATAAGTCTTTCTTTCCATTCGGTCATTCCGAAAACGCCTCCTATTTTATAATCATAAAACAGGGGTGACCTTCGTCACCCCTGAATCAT
>JAZQTP010000013.1:0-46162 GCA_045630845.1 Anaerotignum sp.
TTCTTCTACCAGGAATGCAACAGTACCTTCCAGAATGGATGTGGAAGATGTTACAGCTGCGAAGAACAGCAGGAAGTAGAACAGCATACCGATGAACTGACCACCGGGGATAGCCATGAATACGCCAGCCAGTGTAGCGAAGCCGAAAGCGCCGCCCATACCGGGAGCGATACCTGTAGCGAATACAGCGGGGATAATCATGAAGCCTGCGAACAGAGCTACCAGAGTATCCAGTACACAAACGATACCTGTGTTGGAAACCAGGTTATCTTCGCTGGACAGGTAGGAAGCGTATGTAATCATAACGCCCATACCAAGGGACAGGGAGAAGAATGCCTGACCAAGTGCTGTCAGAATAGCGGTACCGTTGATTGTAGACCAGTCAACATGAAGCATATATTTGATACCTTCGTCTGCGCCAGGCAGTGTGCAGGATCTGATCATCAGACCGATCAGCAGTACAAACAGAATAGGCATCAGGATTGTGGACATTTTTTCGATACCAGCTGTACCGTGGCTGATGATGAATGCTGTCAGCAGCATGAAGATGATGCCCCAAACGATAGCACCAACGGGCAGACCGTTAGCACCCAGCATATTCAGGAAGTAAGCCATGGGATCAGCCCATACTGTCTGAACATCTGTGATGTAAGCTGCTACATAATACATAGCCCAGCCACCAACCTGACAGTAGTAACATACGATGATGAAACCTGTCAGAACGCCCAGACCACCAATCCAAGCGAACTTTTCGTTCAGCATTCTCAGAGCGCCTACAGAGCCCCTGTGTGTTTTACGGCCGATTGTAAATTCAGCCATCATTACGGATGTACCTACTACTGCTACGATCAGCAGGTAGATAATCAGGAATGCGCCGCCGCCACATGCGTAAGCTTTGCCGGGGAATTTCCAGATGTTACCCAGACCAACAGCAGAACCAGCTGCGGAGAGGATGAAACCTAAGGTGGAACCAAACTCGGCACGATTTTCAGTTGTAGACATACATATTCCTCCTTTACAAATGAAAAATCTTAATACATTTTGGGAATGATATTTTTTCCCGGGTCCGTGTATTGGAAAGAAGTTTCATACAATGCTTCATAGTATAATTAAGATGATTGCATTCTTCTATTCATCCTTCTTTATCTCCCCATATGCCAAGGAATGAAAGAAGAATTTTGCATGATATTGTATGAGAATAGATTTCTTTGCCAAACCCTATCCCTATCATACATGGTCTATGGTAAAAATGCAATAAAAAAATGAAAAAAATGGTTTAATTTTTGTGTAAATTGGAAAATACTGGAAATTATATTGTATACAGTGTTCATTTTGGGGGCAAAGGAGTATATTTTTCTTGTGAATTTCAAGAAAAAGTCGGGAGGGACTCCCGACTTGAAATGTTTGCTATATGCTCAGGGTGTATTTTCATCGAAAAGCTTATAATATTGCCAGTTTTTCATGATTTGCAGCATTTCCTGCTGTGCAGCGGAAACATATTCGGTATAGTTTCCGGCGGCATCCACATAGATGTTTTTATTGCAGACGGGCAATTCCCTACGCAGAGAGGCATTGTACCGATGGAGGGGTGATTCGTGGCCGGAGGCATACAGCTCCAAAAGGGTAGTGCCAAGGAATTGTGCGCTGATCAGCCCGTTTTCAGGCAAATGTATTGCAGAAGCCTTTTCTTTCAAATCGCCGAAAAGGGCTGTGGCACTGTTGTTTTGCCAGATAAGATAGGGCGTTTTATAGATTGCAAGCTGTTCCTGGGGGCTGCCGTTGGCATCAATGGGATAATCCAGAAGATCGAAGAATTCCATTCCGTTGGAGAAACCCGGAAGATGATCTCCAAAATAGACCAGTACAATCGGCTCATCGGACTGGGCAGCGTATTCCTTCAGTTTTTCCAACTGCGTATCTGCATCAATGATGCCGGCGAAATATTGTGTGAGCAAATCAGTCTGGTTTTCATCCAATGAAACATCTGTAGAAAAATTAGGCGGGAGCGTGCCGTAGTGTTTTTCATAAGGACCGTGATTTTGAATCGTTACGGTGAAGGAGAACAGAGGGCTATCCTTTTCTTGAATATGTGCATCCAATGTGCTTATGATTTTATCCATAGTGGCTGTTTCGTTAATATAGCCGCCATAGCCTTGTGTTTCTAAATTGAAAGAGTCCTCCAGAAAATAGCAGGTTTCAAACCCCAAATCGGGATATACATTCTGGCGATTATAGAACCATGCATAACCGGGGTGTATGGCAAGGGTTTCGTATCCTAGCTTTGTAAGCTGATGAGGAAGACCGTCAAAGTCATTGTGTATAAAGGAGTAGGACGGCAGAGGGTTATCCAGATAGTAGGTACTGCAGCCAGTAAGTACATCATATTCCGTATTGGAGGTGCCGCCGCCAAAATTCGGAACGATAATATGTCCGTTGGTGGCATTTTCTTCGGCACAGATATTTTTCCAATTTTGCAAGGGATCACGATGGGTGGAGAAATCCAGATGTGCATTTTCGCTCAAATCGGAAAAGGCTTCCCCCATAATCATGATGATGTGAGGGTAGCTTTCGCCTACGGGAGGCGTCCAGTCAATATTCTCCTGTGTCGCAAAGAAGGAGGAATCATAGTCTGTCGGCGCAGTTATTTTTGTAATGTTATATTGATGAAAGAAAGAATAAATCATACCCTTGCTATTGTATTGATTCACTTGAAAATAGGGGTTTCCAAGGGTGGGATAGCCATCATAAAGTGCTTTATCTGCATAGTAAAGGTGGTTTGCACCAAGGGTACAAATCAATACTGCTATCAAGCCGCCGATGCGTATGTATGGCGAAAGGTTGGCCGGAGAAGATTTTTGAAAGCTGAAAAAGAGTAATGCTGCGAAAAAGAGCAGCAGAAAGCCAATCAGCAGAAGCTGGCGAAGCGGAAAGGTTTTCAAAATAGCGATGGCTTCTTTTATCAGAGTAAGGTCGGTAGGCAGCAGAGGCTCTTGCCGCATGGCTACCTTTACACGATCCACAATGGCGAAAAAAACAAACAGGATGCCTGTGGTGCTAAGGGCAAAGGGCATTCGTCTGGACAGAAGAAACAGGAGAATACTCAGAAGGAACACAGGCAGAATATTCAGAAGTAGTATGGAAGGTGTATGAAAGATTTGGCGACCTACTTGTAGAATTTGTGTCGTGGTGACAAGATAGACCAGCCCTGTGATGCAAACGGAACCGAAAAGCAGGGCAAGAAAAGTCACCAGAGGTGAGGGGAAGAAATGTTGGAGTCTATGTAATAGGAAAGGTTTTGCTTCGCACTGTTTTGGCATGGTAGTTTCTCCTTTTTATTTTTCGTTTACAGAATGGGATTATACGGGAATTTTTGAAAATTGTAAAGGCAATGGAGCGGTAGAAAAATTTAAGAAATTTGTGCCTTTTTTTCGCGTGAGAATGGTGTATAATGTAGAAAAATGAAAAATAGGAATGGAAGTCGCGGGGACAGAGATGGGAAATTTGGGGAAAAACTTGAATTATGAGATTTCCTGTATTGTAACCGGATTTTTGTTTTGCTATAATAATACGATACATATTGGATTGAAAAGAAATTTCTCTAGAATAAATACAGGTTTTAAGGGAGAATAAATAACATGGGAGAAAAAAGAGAATATAGAAGGCGTCGCAGGCCTTCGGTGGACATGGAGCTGTATCAGAAGCAGATGATGCGCCGCAAGCAGCCTCATGTAGCTTATGAGGAAGCACCACGCCGCCGCAGGAGGGTTGAGCAAACTTATATTGAGCCGAAGCGAACGGCACAGCACAGAAAGCTGCCCAAGCGCAGGGCAAGGCAGAAAAAAAGACGCCGCAGAAGCATTCTGCTGATTTTTTTTCTGCTGCTTATTCTTGTAGGCAGCTATGGGGCAGCCAAGGCATGGGTGAAAATGAGTCAGTGGCAGGATAAGGCGGAAAAATCTGATTTTGTAGTTTCTGCTTCGGAGCAGGAAAAAATCCACGATGTGATTAATGTGGCGGTTTTGGGAACGGATGAGGATGGATTCCGTGCGGATGTGAATATGATTGTTAGTTTTCATACGAAAACGGGCGAGCTGAATATGATTTCGGTGCCACGGGATACCAGAGTGGTATTGACAGACGAAATGATAAGCTATCTGGAAAAACAGGGCGAATATGTGCCTAAACGCAATGGTGTTTATGGACAGTGCAAGCTAACAGAGGTTCATGCTTATGCAGGGGAGGGGAATCGCTGTACTTTCTCTGTAGCAATGCTGGAGGAAATTCTGGGCATCCATATTGATTATTATGTGAAATTTGACCTCAGTGCCTTCCGTCAGGTAGTGGATGCGGTAGGCGGCGTGGATTTTTATGTGCCGCAGGATATGTACTGGGATATGACAGATACGGGCGGTCCTCTTATCAATCTGAAGGAAGGGATGCAGCATTTGGATGGAGATAAGGCAGAGCAGCTTGTGCGTTTCCGTGATGGCTATGCGGCGAAGGATTTGCGCAGAATTGAAGTGCAGCAGGCGTTTATCATGGCACTGATTGAAAAAATATGCAGCTCTGAAACGCTGTTGAGCAGGGTGGATGAATTGCTGGAGGTTGTTTTGGATTGTACGGAAAGCAACATCACACTGGGTGAAGCACTGAAATATATGAAGTATGTGAAGGACATTGATCTTTCTAAAATCACCAGTGAAACAATCCCTGGTGAGGGTGGTTCTTATTTCGACATGGATGTGGAAGGAACAAAAGAATTGATCGATCGTTTGGTTTATGGCATTGTGCCGACAGAATCTGAAGAAGATATGACAATGAACAGGTGAGGAACGACATGAGTAAAAAAAAGAAACCGAAAAAGAAAAAGGCATTTCATCCGGTCAGAACATTTTTTAAGGTCATGCTTTCTATCGTGATGGCATTTGTGGTTCTGGCAGGTGGTGTTTGCTTTGCATTTTACAAAGTGACAGGAACACTTCCTTTTGCCAATAGCGGCATAATGACAAATGTGACGGAAATGAGCATACTGGATGCGTTGTTGGGCAGAGATATAAAGCTGAATGTAGCTGTTTTTGGGGTGGACAAGGATGGGACTAGAACAGATGTTGCATTTGTTGCCCATTACGATAGTGAACAGGAAAGCGTTAGCCTGATTTCTGTACCCAGAGATACCCGTGTGGCAGTCTGCGATGAGGTAGAGGCATTGCTGGGAAGACGCTATGGAGCTACAAAGTTTAATGCGGTTCATGCGTATGGCGGAAAAACCCATGGTGCGGAAGCGGCGGTTCTGCAGATGGAAGATCTTTTAGGGATTAGCATTGATCATTATGTGAAGGTGAACTTTGACGCCCTTGTGGAGATCGTAGATGCCGTAGGCGGCGTTGAAGTGGATGTTCCGCAGGATATGTACTGGAATATGAGTGATACAGGAGATATTACGATCAATCTGAAAAAAGGTCTGCAGACGCTGGATGGGGATAAGGCATTGCAGCTGGTGCGTTTCCGCCGTTATACCGATGGCGATGTGGGACGGATTCAAGTGCAGCAGTTGTTCTTAAAGGCGCTGGCGGAAAAGGTGCTGCGTACGGAAAGTATCTTAAAAAATCTGGGGAACTATATCGAAGTGATGTATAAGTATGTGGAAACGGATATCAGCTTGACGGATGCATTGAAATATGCAAATTATATCACCAAGATAGATATGGAGAAAATTACTATGGAAACCTTGCCCGGCGCTGGACAATATATCAGCGGGATTTCTTATTTTGTGTACGATCCAGAGGAAACAAGAGAAATGGTAGATCGCATATTCTACAGCATTGCGCCTGAAATCAATGTGGATGGTACGGTAGACACGAAAAGTCTGCTGATACAAATTTACAATGGGGGGAATGTTTCCGGTTTGGCAAAGAAATATACAGATATGCTGACGGCGGAGGGTTATCGGCTGGAAACGCCGGACACCTATCGAGATACCCAGACGGCGCATACCCGTATCCAAGTAAAGGAAGATGGCATCGGAGAAGACCTCATTCGTTATTTTAGAAACGCAAGGATAGAGGTGGCGCCGGAGGTTGTTGGTGGCGCAGATATCCGCATTATTCTTGGGACAGAAGAAGCATGATAAGGAAAGGGGGATGGCTATGGAGGATATTATGATTATTGGCATTGCCGGTGGGACAGGCAGTGGCAAAACAACCCTGACCAATCGTCTGAAAGAACGCTTTGGCGATGATGTGACGGTGGTTTATCACGATAATTACTATAAAAGACATGACGATATGACCTATGAAGAACGGTGTCTGCTCAATTATGACCATCCGGACGCCTTTGACACGGATTTGATGATTTCACACATTCAGGCGTTGAAGGAAGGAAAAACCATCGAATGTCCTGTATATGATTTTACTGTGCATAATCGCTCGGATAAGACTGCAATGATCAGCCCCACAAAGGTTATTATTGTAGAGGGGATTTTGATTTTCCAGAATGAATATCTGCGAAATCAGATGGATATTAAAATTTTTGTGGATACGGATGCGGATGTACGCATCCTGCGTAGGATTTTGCGGGATGTAGAGGAAAGAGGCAGAAGTCTGGAGTCTGTAATGAAGCAGTATCTGACGACGGTAAAGCCTATGCATGAGCAGTTTGTGGAGCCCAGTAAACGCACAGCGGATATTATTGTGCTGGAGGGCGGTCAGAATGTGGTTGCTCTGGATATTTTGATCCAGCGGGTACATAATCATGTACATGGTACACATTGTGAATGATGGGAGAGAATGAGATGACCATTGGAGATTTGTTTTTTAGAGCGGTGAAATCCGGCTGCATCTGCAGTGTGTTTTATCATGGCTTGATGCTGGTGACAGGACAGTCGGTGACGGTGCAGCAGGCTTTTATATTTACGGTAGTATTTATCGGGCTGTATTTTCTGTGGCTGGTGCTGGTGAGCAAGAGAAAATAATAAGAGCAGGTATATCTTTCTGTACAGATGTGGTGAACAGAATGTGATATACCTGCTTTTTTACTCTATAATAAAAGAAAAAACTTCGGGGACGCAGGGCGGCGGAAAGGCAGTCAGTCGCAAGCGACACGCTTTCTTATTTCAGACCAAGGCTGATGCGGAGGCTATGATCTACCTGTAGCATCATGCTGTCATCCAGATGACATACCTTTTCTTTTAACCGCTGCTTATCAATGGTGCGAATTTGCTCCAGAAGGATAACGGAATCCTTGGGCAAGGAATAAAGGGCGGCAGAAAGGGCAATGTGGGTGGGCAGCTTTGCTTTGTTCAGCTGAGAGGTAATGGCTGCGCAGATGATCGTAGGACTATGCCGATTCCCTACATCATTCTGTACGATGAGCACAGGACGGATCCCTCCCTGCTCACTGCCGACTACTGGGCTTAGATCTGCAAAATAAATATCTCCTCTTCTGATAATCATACGCTCACACTCCGCTGTTTGATATGGTCAGCGGCGGAAGAAATATGTAGGATCAGAACGCCCTTCCTGCTGACCTGATAGCAGTATTGCCCCAAATAAAAGGGTTTATTCGGTGATGGCAAAAAGTGTGGGTTCAAACTGCGGATTAAAGGTGAAGGTTTTGTAGTCAATGCGATAACACTCCTGTCCTTTTGTATCAAATATGCTAAGTCGGACAGGAAGCAGGGATTCTCGGTCTACCCATAGCTTTTCTGTAGAAAGAGAGGTATTTTTGCCGGGGATAACAGCCTCTAAAAGGATGCAGCGGGAATCCTCCAATGCGGCAGCCTTCACACTAACCCCCTCTGATTGCAGATAGTTGGAGAGAAATTGTCCCAGAAACAGCTCGTTGCGGTGCTGGGAGGATGCTGCATTTCGTATGATGCTGCTGTCAAGCTTGGGGTTATACTGACAGATGCGGCTGCCGTCGAAAATGGTATAGTTTCCGGCGACGGCTTCCGGTGCGGTCAGCTCCAGACGATATTCTCCTGTGGATTTGTAATATTGAACGATTTCGTAAGTCTTGGTATTTCCGTCTACGGTACGGCTTAGCGTGGCGGTGCAGGAATACCCCTCCATTTCTAGCAAAGCCTTTTGGATAGCATCCAGCTCTGAAAGGGGTTCTTCTTTGGCACAGGCGGCAATGGTGCATAAAAGAGTACAGGAAAGTAAAAAAGCGAGCAATTTTCTCATAAATGGATTCTCCTGAAAAAATAGATTCCATTTAATCTATGAAAATAGAGAAAGAAGTATTATAATCAAAAGTAGAAAGAAGGGAGGAGGCTATTATGAGTGATAAAATTAAAATTATACTGGATGTGGATACGGGTACGGATGATGCAGTTGCAATCATGATGGCATATCTGGAGGAAAAGATTGACCTTTTGGCGGTTTGCACTGTGGTGGGTAATAAGCCCTTGGAAAACACGACAGAAAATACGCTGAGAGTGAAGGATTTGCTGAAAGCGGATTTTCCGGTATATAAGGGTTGCGGAGAGGCAATGGTATGCAATCTGAATCCGAACCGCCATGCGAACTATAAAGGGGTACGCACAAAGGTGGGAGATATGAAAGAGAATGTAAGTATGCACACGGAATATCTGGATATTCCGGCATCTACCAGCAAGGTGGAAAAGGAGCATGCGGTATTCTACTACATTGATACACTGATGAACAGTGACGGAGATATTACATTGGTACCGGTTGGCCCGCTGACCAATCTTGCGATGGCAATGCGTATTCAGCCTGAAATCTGTGGAAAAATCAAGGAAATCGTTATGATGGGGGGCGGCTGCCGTAAAACTAACAGCACGCCTGCGGCAGAATTTAATATCTGGCATGATCCCGAAGCGGCACAGATTGTGATGGACAGCGGTGTGCCCATTCGTATGGTTCCTCTGGATGCGACACATAATGCTTGCGTCAGCACAGACGATACAAAGGAATTTCGTGCGATGGGAAATGCAGTAGGTGATGCAGTGGCGGACTTTACGGATCATCGCATTATGGCATACAGCCAGCTACAGCCGATGGAGCGGATTGATTCCGCACCGGTGCATGATGCGCTGGCAGTTTGTGCGGTGGTTTATCCTGAGGTGCTGACAGAGCTGTTCTTTACCAGAGTGGATATTGATATCAGCGGCGGCTTTGCAGACGGACAGACCATTGTAGACCCCAGAACCTTTGTGGACAAGCCCAGAAACTGTCACTTTGCTTTTGATGCAGACAGAGCTTTCTTTGTGAACTGGATGAAGGAGTTGGCAAGAAAGTTTTAAGCTGGCAGAAGGATGCGGCTAGGTTTTTCTTGATTATTTATAAGGTATCGGTTATAATAGATGGGAAATAAATTCTAACAATGAAACCATAAGCATTTGGGAGGTAAATGATATGAAAAGAATTAAAACAATCGCAACTCGTGATCTGAACAAATCTGTACAGAATGGTGGCTGTGGCGAATGCCAGACATCTTGCCAGTCCGCTTGCAAAACATCTTGCGGCGTAGCAAATCAGCCTTGTGAAAAACAGTAATTCGGAAATGAAATCAGAGTAACCCATTGGGGGCTGTTTATACAGCCCCTTTTGTAGTATATAGATAAAAGAGGTAAAACACATGGTACATCAATATGAACTGAATGGTTATCATATCGTGCTGGATACCTGCAGCGGTTCGATTCATAGTGTGGATGCTGCGGCGTATGATATGATAGGAATGGTAGCAGAAAATAAAACCGAAGGAGAAATCGTTGCAGAGATGCTGGAAAAGCACAGCGATCTGACTGCGGCGGATGTGAAGGAATGTCTGGAGGATATTGCAGCACTGCGGGAAGCGAAAAAGCTTTTCACACCGGATACCTACGAAGGGCTGGCTTTTGATTTTAAGGCGAGAAATACAGTTATTAAGGCACTTTGTCTGCATGTGGCGCATACCTGCAATCTGAATTGCGCCTATTGCTTTGCCGGTCAGGGGGAGTATCAGGGGGAACGGGCACTGATGTCTTTCGAGGTAGGGAAGCGTGCCATTGATTTTCTGATTGAAAATTCCGGCACCAGAAGAAATCTGGAGGTGGATTTCTTTGGTGGAGAACCACTGATGAACTGGGATGTAGTGAAGCAGGTGGTTGCCTATGCAAGAGAACAGGAGAAGCTGCACAATAAAAATTTCCGCTTTACCTTGACCACAAACGGGATATTGGTTGACGATGAGGTTATAGAATATGCCAATAAAGAAATGCATAATGTGGTGCTTTCTTTGGATGGCAGAAAAGAAATTCATGATCGCCTTCGTGTGGATTACAGCGGGAAGGGCAGCTATGATACTATCGTGCCGAAATTTCAGGAGTTTGTGAAAAAGCGTGGCGATAAAAACTATTATATGCGTGGGACTTTTACCCATAATAATGTAGACTTTACGAAGGATTTGTTCCACATGGCAGATTTGGGCTTTACAGAGCTGAGCATGGAGCCGGTTGTTTGTGATGCTTCAGATCCCTGTGCGCTGACAGAGGCAGATAAACCTGTTTTATTTGAGCAATATGAAATTTTGGCGAAGGAAATGCTGCAAAGAAAGAGAGAGGGTAGACCGATTACTTTCTATCATTATATGCTGGATTTGGAGCATGGTCCTTGTGTATATAAACGCATTTCCGGCTGCGGCAGCGGAACGGAATATATGGCGGTAACGCCTTGGGGCGAACTGTTCCCTTGCCATCAGTTTGTTGGGGATGAAAAATACAGCATGGGCGACATCTGGAAAGGTGTGACCAACCATGCTGTGCAGGATGCATTCAAATGCTGCAATGCTTATGCCAGAGAGGAATGTAAGGATTGCTGGGCGAAGCTTTATTGCTCCGGCGGCTGTGCTGCAAATGCGTATCATGCGACAGGCAGCATTACGGGGATTTACGAATACGGCTGTGAGCTGTTCAAGAAGCGGATTGAATGTGCCATTATGATGAAAGTGGCGGAAAATGAAGAGGGGCTTTAAGAGCCGGTCTATGATAGTGATTTTGGCAGCAGGAAAAGGATGATTTTTATGGATGCACCCATCTGTGCGTTTGTCAAGGAATATGCAGAGAAAGAAATGGCTCGTTTTCATATGCCGGGGCATAAGGGGATTTCTTTTCTTGGCTGTGAAAAAATGGATATAACGGAAATTGTTGGGGCAGATGCTTTATACGATGCCAATGGCATTATTGCGGCGAGTGAGGAAAATGCAAGTCGATTGTTCGGGTTTGGAAGAACCCTCTATAGCACAGAAGGCTCCTCTCAATGTATTCGTGCCATGCTTTTTCTTGCACTGCAGGAGGCAGAGCGGACAGCACTGCGCCCTGTTGTATTGGCAGGGCGAAATGCGCATAAGGCATTTCTTTATAGCTGTGCGCTGTTGGATGTGGATGTGGAATGGCTGATGCCAGAGGCAGATGGCTCTCTGTGCAGCTGTCCCATTACAGCGGAGCAACTGGAAAAGCATATTTCTCGAATGGAGAGAAAGCCCGTTGCGGTATATATCACTGCGCCGGATTATCTGGGCTATGCGCCGAACATACGGGAGTTGTCGGCAGTCTGTAGGAAAGAGGGGATACCGCTTCTGGTAGACCATGCCCACGGAGCGTATCTGCGGTTTTTGCAGCCTTCTAGCCATGCCATGGATTTGGGGGCGGATATGTGCTGTGATTCTGCTCACAAGACATTGCCTGTGTTGACGGGCGGAGCGTATCTGCACCTTTCGCCGCAATGGGCACAGAAGGTGGGGGAAAGAGCGAAAAAGGCCATGGAGCTGTTTGGTTCTACCAGTCCGTCTTATCTCATTCTGCAATCCTTGGATCGCTGCAATCAATATCTTTCTGCGGGATATGAAAAGCGTTTGGAGGAAACCATAGGACGCCTTCGGGAAGTGAAAGGAAAGCTGATGCAGCTTGGCTGGGAGGTTTTGGAAAGTGATCCGCTGAGGCTGACGGTGCTTACGGGAAAGATGGGCTATACCGGCGGAGCGGTGGCAGAGGTGCTGCGCAGACATGGCGTAGAATGTGAATTTGCGGATTTGGATGGCGTTGTACTGATGGCAACACCGGAAAACAGTGCTGCGGATTTTGCACATATTTCTTCTGCTTTCGGAAACATTCGCCGGAGAGCAGAGATGGAAAAAATCCCGACAATACGGCAGATACCGAAGCAGGGGCTGACGATTCGGGAGGCGATTTTTGGGAAGTGGGAGCAGGTGAAAGTAGAGGATGCGGTAGGGCGCATCTGTGCAAGTCCCTGTGTGTCCTGCCCGCCTGCCATCCCGATTGCAGCCAGCGGGGAAGTGATTACAGAGGAAATGATAAGGGTATTTCGTGCGTATGGAATAGAAACCATAGATGTGGTCGAAAAAGGATGTGTCTGAGGGTGCGTCCTTTCTTTTTTGGCAGTATTTTCATGATATTTTACAGTTTTCTTAAATTTTTCGGAAAAAGAAGAAAAAATGTCATATTTATGCTATGATGATTAACATGATGAAAAATGCTAGAGCTTTCGGGGGAAGCCCCGTATGAATAAAGGTTGTAGAGGAGTGAGAGAGATGGACAGAAATCAAAAACGCTGTGTGGGTGTGCTGTTATCAGCATTGCTGACGCTTTCGCCAGCAGGCTATTTTGGGGCAGAACAGGCGTACGGAGCGACGCAGTATGAAATGAAAACAGAAAAGACAGTGACCCGTGGGGTGACCTATGAAAAAAATAGTCGTATGACGGATGCAGGTGTGCAGAATATCCATGTGATGAAGGTGGATTTGACGGAAAGTGCGCTAGAGATTCGAGAGGTAGAGTCCACGGGAGAGTATGGATTAAAGGAAACGGTAAAGAAGCTGTTGCAGGATAATGGTGCGGTAGCAGGGGTCAATTCCGATTTCTTTGGTTTGAGCGGCACCCATTCCGCAGCCTTTGGGCCAATCGTGCGAGAGGGAGAGGTTATTTCCGCAGGAACCAGTCTGAATAAAACAGAAGGACAGTATGCGGCTTTCTTTTGGGATGAGGAAGGAAATCCTTTTTTTGATTATTTCACGATGACGGCAAAATTTGGGAATGAGAAAAAAATGCTGGAGCTTTCCGGGATGAATAAATTTGCTTCTCTGGTATTTCCTGCTTATCTGGATCAGAATGCAATGGCAGATACAAAAAATTTGGATGTCCGCTTTGAAAAGCTGGTGAAATTTGTAGTGGAGAATGATGTAATCACATACATATCCAAAGAGGGGGAAACAGTATCTGTGCCGGAGGATGGCTATGTCATTGTAATGAGCGCAGAATATTATAAAAACGCAGCCAATATGTTTGCGGTGGAAGATGAGGTGCTTTTGGAAATCATATCTTCTGTAGAGCTGGATGAAATGCAGACCGCCTTTGGCGGCGGCGGAAAGCTTTTGGTGAATGGCAGAATTACAACAGAAAATTCCATCGTTGCCAAGGGCAGACAGCCTAGAACGGCATTTGGTATCTCCAAGGATGGGAATACAGCTATTTTTATGGTAGTAGACGGCAGAGGTGACAGCATTGGAGCAACCCATTGGGAGCTGGGGACATTGATGCAGGAATATGGTGCTTATGAAGCGATGCATTTGGATGGAGGCGGCTCCTCTACTATGGTGGCACAGACCAATGAGGATCGGGAACTGACTGTGCAGAACGAGGTTTCTGAAGGCTCAGAAAGAAAGGTAATCAATGCGGTAGGCATTTTTCACCATGGAGAAAAGGGTGAGATAGAGGAGCTGAAAATTCAGGCGGATATGACCCGTACATTGCCCGGAAAGGGAATTACCTTTACGGTGTATGGGCTGGATGCCAACCAAAATCGGATAGATATTCCTGCGGAGAGTGTGCAGATGGCTGCTATTGGCGTGGATGGTGCATGGGAGGGCTATGTTTTTACGCCTAAAACGACAGGTACTTTTACGGTGACAGCGACTTATGACGGAATGGGTGCATTCCATAAGGGAGCGATTTCTGCAAAAGCAGCAAGGCTTTCTCCCAGCAAGAGTGATTTGCAGCTGAATATCGGGAATAAAGCCACCATTGCCATGCAGGTGATAGATGAAGACGGCTTTGCGCATTGGGCATCCACCGGCACAACTTATACAGTAGGAGATTCGGCTGTGGGCACCATGGAGCAGAATGTGTTTTCGGCAAAGGAGAAAGGCTCTACCAATATCCGATGCGAAAAGGATGGCGTGGTTGCCTATATCACAGTAACGGTAGGCGATGCAGAAGCGATAGAGAAGCCGGAGGTGCCGGCTTGGCAGGATCCGCTGAATCAGAAGATAGAAAGAACGGCTGACGGTGCGTATTATTTTAATGTAGCGGGCAAGATTGCTTATACAGGAAAAGAAGAAATCGAGAAAAAGGTCTATGATGATACCAGAAGCAAGGTAAAATCCCATGTGGATGCCAATGCAGAGGTTGCAATTTACGGCGGTGAAAATGATATTCAGTCTGCGAAGAAGCTGGATTCTCTTAGCTGGACAGGGCAGTATCGTTTCTTGAACCGAGGCGGCGTTAGCCTTGCAATGGTGACGGCGGCAAAGGGTGGCATTACGGCAACAGATGCCAGCCAGTGGATGAGGCTTACCACAGATATTGAGAAGGCGGGAAATGATACCATCCTTCTGGTAATGGATCAGACACCCTCTGATTTCAAATCTGCGGGAGAAACCAATTACCTCAGAGCGATTCTAAATCAGTATGTGGAGCAGGGGAAAAAGGTTTTTGTGATTTCCTGCTACGGTACAGCATATTGGAGTTCTCTCAAGGATGGGGTGCGTTATATCAATCTGCCAAATCTCTGGCGTGCAGATGGCACTGTAAATGAAGATTATACGATGCTGCGTTTTCGAGTGAAGGATGGCGTGGCATCCTATGAAAATGTAGATATTTTTCAGTGAGTAAAGAGAGTGTGCCTTGCTGCTAAGAGGCGGGGCGGCATTCCAAATGGAAAAATAAGATGATTTTCGGGTGAAAATGTCTGCCTTTCCTTGTAAAATGCAATAGAATAAGGTACTATATATGATGGGTTATGATGTGCTTTTGCATGACAGCCCATCATATTTCTTTTTGTAGAAAAAATTTTTAAGATAGATGCAGGTGTTGATTATGTCGGATAAAGGCAAAAAGGCGGTCAGAACCGTCAGCTATATGATGATCATTACCCTTTTTGGGAAGGTGCTGGGGCTGGTAAGAGATCAGTTTCTGGCAGCAAAATACGGATACAGCATGGAGGGGGCAGCGTTTTATATTGCCAGTCAAATTCCACGGACCTTCTTTGATGTGGTATTTGCTTCAGCGATTTCTGCCAGCTTTATCCCTGTTTTTGTAGAATATCTGGAAAAGCATGGCAAGAAAGAAGCCTATGGACTGGCAAACCGCTTTATCACGCTGATTTCTACGGCAACGATTGTGATTATGCTGGGCTGCATCTTGTTGGCGGAGCCGTTGGCTTGGCTTTTTGCACCGGGCTATGAAAGGGCGACCATTGATTTGGCAGTGCCTTTGCTGCAGCTGCTTTTTCCGACAATGCTTTTTACGGCAATAGCCTTTTCCTTTGTAGGGATACTGCAATCGTTGGATGAGTTTAACATTCCGGCGGCATTGAGTGTGGTTTCCAATGGGATACTGATTTTTTACTATATTTTTCTGAATGAACGCTTTGGTGTATATGGGCTGACGATAGCTTTTCTGATTGGCTGGGGGATGCAGGCAATCATACAGATTCCCTTTCTGCATAAAAAGGGATACCGCTACAGACCGGACTTTCATTTTCGGGATAGTGGGCTGAAAAAAATTGGGAAGCTGATGCTGCCTGTTATGGTGGCAACATGGATTCAGCCGATTAACTATATGATCAATGCAAGATTTGCTTCCAGACTTTCCAATGGGGAGCTGGGGGTGACATCTCTGGGCTATGCCAATAATCTCTATACGATTATCGTAGGTGTATTTGTGCTTGCCATCGCCAATATGGTATTTCCGAAATTTTCCCGTATGACATCGGATAAAAAGGAGTTCGGTCTGGCGGTGCGGAGCACACTGAAGGCAATGCTCTTTCTGCTTATTCCCATGACAGTCGGGCTGATGGTATTGGCGAAGCCTGTGGTAACCTTGATTTACAAGCGGGGCGCCTTTGATTTGGTGGCAACAGAGCTGACATCGGCGGCATTATTCTTCTTTGCGCTGGGCATGGTGGGTTATGGTATACAGAATATCCTTAGCCGTGCTTTTTACGCAAATCAGGATGGGAAAACGCCGTTTTATTCCGGTTTGGTATCTATCGGGATCAATGGATTGCTTTGTTGGCTGCTGCTGAAGCCCATGGGTATCGGCGGTCTGGCGCTGGCGGCAGCGGTATCCTCTATGGCGGCAGCAGTGGTGCTGCTGATTCCTGCGGTGAAGCAGTATCCCAATATTCTGGATGGCACTTTTTGGGGGCAGCTTTTTAAGATGCTTCTGGCGGCGGCGGGTATGCTGGTGCTGGTGCAGGCGGGAAAACTGGCTACGGCACAGCTTTTTGGCGGAACACTGGGGCTTCTGATACAGCTCTGTGTTTGCGGTGCTGTGGGCGTGGTGTCCTATATGGTTTTTGCGAAATTGCTTAAAATCGAAGAAAGCGATTTTGTGTTTGATATGATAAAGAATTTCTGCGGCAGAGGCAGTGCTGCGTCTGTGGAAAATGCAGTGATACCTGTGAAAAAAAGAAGAAAACGGAGAACCTATACTATGATTGAAAGGATTTCTTTCCTTATTGAAGATAGTTTCTGTTTCAGAGTAGTGGAACGGATATGGAATATTTTAGCGGTGCTTTGGATGGAAAGTATCATTGGCAATGGTGTATCGAAGCTTTGCAGTGTGGTTTCCGATGCCTTTGCAAACAGTACGATTTTGAATTTCCTTCGTGCTGACTGGGACAGATGGTTTGGAACACAGCAGGGCGTTTTGCCCCGTTTCTGGCGCAATCTTACGCTCTGGAGCGGTATGGCGGTGCGTAGAAGACGCAATGCGTTTGCGGCAGCCATGGGAGAGAGCTTTCTACTGCGGTTGTTCAATCAGAATTTTCTGGTTTTGTGTCTGGCGGCGATTGCGGCGGCGATTCCTGTGTTGCCGACTATGCTTCTGGCTGTGCTGGTGCTGGGGACATTCTTGCTGTATTTTTTGCAGCTTTTCCTTGGCAGAGTGAAGACGCAGAAAACCACCATGGTAAGTGTGCTGCTGGGTTGTTTTGCAATTTGTATCATTTATGCGGGAACGACAAGCTATGCTTTTCCGACTGCGGTGCTTTCCATGGGATTATTCCTGATTTTGATGGCGGTATTCTTTGTGGCGAAAGATGCCATTGATACAGAGGAAAAGCTGGATTTTGTCCTCTGGGTTATGGTAAGCATGGGGGCTTTGATTGGCTTATATGCGGTGTATCAATATATCGTCGGGGTAGAAATGGATGCGGCATGGGTAGATGCTAACAGCTTTGATATGACAACCAGAGCCTATGCAACCTTTACCAATCCCAATGTATTGGGCGAATACCTCATCCTTGTAGGTTCTCTGGCGGCAGGATTGATGTGGAAGATGCGAAATTGGGTAGGCAAGCTTTATTATACCGGCTGTTTTGGGCTGATTTGTTTGGGGCTTGTGGCAACTGGCTCTCGTGGGGCAATGCTGGGGCTGATGTTTGCAGCGGGGCTTTTCGTGCTGCTGGCGGAAAAGCGACTGATTCCATTGGGCATTGTGGTTTTGATGATGCTGCCTTTTATTCTGCCTGCAAGCCTGTGGACAAGACTGGCAAGCTCTATTACCATGAGCGATTCTTCTTCCTTGTATCGTATGTCTATCTATAGTGCTTCCTTTGATATGATTGGGCATTATTGGCAGACAGGGATCGGTCTTGGCGCATTCAGCCAGCTGTATCCGCTGTTTTCGCTGGAGGCGGCCAACGCATATCATGCGCACAATCTGTTTTTGCAGGAGTTTATCGAGCTGGGTATTGTGGGCTTCAGCATCCTTGTGCTGCTGGTGCTGTTCTTCTTCCAGAAGCTTTACAGTGCCATGGCTGTTGTGCCGAAGCGGTTTGGCTTCTTGCTGGGGGCAATATTCGGCGGCTTTGGCGGCTTGCTTTTACAGGGCTTAACAGATCATCTGTGGTTTGATTATAAAATGGTGTTGTTTTTCTGGTGCTTCATTGGGCTGGGGATGGCCGCAGTGAGGGTTGGCAGAAAAACAAATGAAAGAGAAAGGGAGGAAAAAAGGTAATGGTGCAAAGAAAGAAAGTCCTCCATGTTTTAACGGATAGAAATATTGGCGGTGCAGGGCGCTGGCTGCTGTATTATCTAAAATATCATGACAGAGAAAAATTTGAGGTAAAGGTAGTGCTGCCCCATGACAGTGCGCTGGTGGAGGCAGTGCAGGCGCTGGATGTACCTGTGATTGTTATGGCGGAAATGGAGGATTGCTCCTTTGACAAAAAGGCGCTTAAGGCATTGGTGAAGCTGTTTTGGCAGGAAAGGCCGAATATTGTGCATACCCATGCAAGTCTGACAGCGAGAATGGCTGCAAGGCTGGCACGAGTACCCTCTATTTTTCATACGAAGCATTGCATGGAGGGAGCACCGGGGATTTTGCCGAAGAAGCTTCTGCGGCGAGAGGTAAACGCTGCCTTTAGTGATAAAATCATTGCGGTGAGCCGTGCAGTACGCAGAAGCATGGTACAAGCAGGAACCCGTCCGGAGCAGATTGCGGTTGTATATAACGGCATTGAACCACTGGCTGTTCCTACAGAGCAGGAGAAAGCAGAGCTGCTGGCCTCCTTCGGCGGAAAGGAAGGAGAACTGGCAGTTGGTATGGTGGCAAGGCTGGAGGAAGTAAAAGACCATGAAACTTTCCTGCTGGCGGCGCAGAATGTTCTGGAAAAGCGGCGGGATGTGCGTTTTTACATCGTTGGTGACGGTAGCCTGCGTGATGAATTGGAGCGTCGTGCTTACGAGCTGGGAATTAGCGAAAAAGTGACCTTTACCGGCTTTATAAAAGATGTGGAAAAAATCGAAGCGGCACTGGATATTGCGGTGATTACATCTAAGGCGGAGGCATTGTGTCTTTCTATCATTGAAAGTATGATTGCTGGCATTCCTGCCATCGGGACAGACAGCGGCGGGGTTGCAGAGGTTATTCAGCACGGGGAAAATGGATTTTTGGTTTCTGTCGGCGACAGCGATGGGCTGGCAAAGCGAATCGAAGAGCTGTTGGCAGACGATGCGAAACGCAGAGCGTTTGGTGCCAATGGGAAAAAACGGGCAGAAAGTATGTTTCTGGCGGATAAGATGACAAGAAGGATTGAAAAACTCTATCTGGAGGCAGGAAAATGAAGAGTAGAAAATTATTCGGTGTGTTTAACATCGTGGATATGATATTGATATTGGTGGTAATCGCAGTGGCGGCAGTGGGTGCCAAGCTGTTTCTGGGTGGCGGCGGCAGCGGCGCAGAAGCAACTGCATCCGCTAAAACCTATTCCTATGTGGTGATGGGGCAGGAGGTTCTGGAGGAAACAGCGGCATTTCCTGTGGTAGGCGGCAATGCGTTCAATAGCTCTACCTCTGTTTATCTGGGAACGGTAAAAGAAGTAGAAACAGAACCCTTTACAGAAACAGTTTATGACAAGGAAACAGGAAAATTTCATAAGCTCCCGGTGGAGGGATACAGCAATATTTATGTAACGATTGAAGGCCCAGGCACGGAAACAGAGCGGGATATTACAGTGAATGGTACTACAGTGAAGACTGGTATGGAGCTGAATGTAAAGGGTAAGGGATATGCATTCAAAGGCATCGTTGTAGAAGTAAGGGATGGTGAGTGATATGGCAAAGAGAAAACCGAACATTGTGGATATACTCGTTATCCTTGTTATTCTTGCGGCAGTAGTGCTGGCGGCCTATAAATTTGGCGTTGTGAACAAAAGGGAAGCAGCAGGCGTAGCGCAGGCAGCAGAAACCCGAATGATTACTGCTTTTGTGGATGAGGTGCGTATGCCTACGGTGAATGCACTTCACGAAGGAGATCAGATATTTGACGAAAAAACAGGTGCTTGTATTGGTGTTATAAAAACAGTCAGCCATGAACCATACAAAAAGAGCGTGATTGTAGCAGACGGCAGTGTGAAGCAGATGGAATATCCCGATTACTATAGCGTAACGCTGACCATTGAAAGCCAAGTGATTGAAAAGGAAGAGGGCTATTTTGCAGATGGTGTAGTGGAGCTGAAGGCAAATTCTGAAATGAATACCTTTACGAAATATGGAATGCCTGTCATCAAGGTGACAAGTATTGGCTGATAATGAGGAGGTCAGAACATGAAAAAATATAAAATTCTGATGGTTCTGATGGGGCTGGAGATTGGCGGTGCGGAAACCCATGTGGTAGAGCTGTCAAAGGAGCTGAAAAAACAGGGGTATGATATTATTGTTGCTTCCAATGGCGGTGTTTACGAAAAAGAGCTGGCAGCGGCGGGAATCAAACATTATCATGCACCGCTGAATCAGAGAAATGCCATTAAAATGGCACGCTCCTATTTTATCCTGAAAAAAATTATCCAGAAGGAAAAGGTGGATATTGTGCATTCGCATGCCAGAATCCCCAGCTTTGTTTGTGGATTGCTGAAAAATCGCATGAAGGAAAAATTTACCTTTGTTACCTCTGCCCATTGGGTGTTCTATACAGGTATGGGGCTGAAATATATCTCCAACTGGGGACAGAAGGTGATAGCAGTCAGCGATGATATTCGGGAATACTTGATGGAAAACTATCGGGTGCGTTATGATGATATTTTTGTGACCATCAATGGGATTGATACGGAGAAATTTTCTCCCCATACAGACCAGAGCCGGATACGAAAGGAATTTGGATTGACGGAGGAAGAACCGACGCTGGTTTATGTCAGCCGTATGGATGAAAGCCGTGCGCTGGTGGCAAGGCAGCTCATCGCTCTTGCGCCGAAGCTTGCGGAAGAGATTTCGGGGCTGCGGATGCTGATTGTTGGCGGCGGGGATGTGTATGAGGAGCTGCTGGAAAAAGCGAAAGAAAGCAATGCTGCTGTTGGCAGGGAATGTATCACTATGACCGGCGGCAGAACGGACATCAACGAGCTGGTTTCCGTGGCAGATGTGTTTGTTGGGGTAAGCCGTGCGGCACTGGAAGCGATGGCGGCAGAAAAGCCTGTTGTGGTAGCCGGAAACGAGGGGTATATCGGTCTGTTTGGAAAGGAAAAGCTGGCGTTGGCACAGGAAAACAACTTTTGCTGCCGTGGCTGCGAAATGTCCAGTGAAGCGCTGTTGCTGCGGGATGTGGTTTATGCCTTCCGTGAAATGACAGCGGATGAACGAAAAGCCATGGGTGCTTATGGCAGAGAGGTTATTTTTGAGTATTATTCTGTAACCAAAATGGCTAATGACTGCGTGGAGGCGTATCATGCGGCGTATAAAGAAACCAGAGTACCGCAGTATCATGTGGTGATGAGTGGTTATTATGGCTTTAATAATACCGGTGATGAGGCGATTATGCTTTCCATGCATAAAAATATTCAGCAGATGGGTGAAAATTACCATATTACGGTATTATCCAATAAGCCGGAGGAAACGAAGGAGAAATATGGTATCGAGGCGGTATATCGTTTTGGGCTTCGGGATGTGTTCCGTGCCATACGCGGCTGCGATGTGCTGCTTTCCGGTGGTGGCTCCCTTTTGCAGGATAGTACCTCTACTCGCTCCTTGATGTATTATCTTTCCATTACTGTGATGGCAAAACTGATGCGGAAAAAGGTCATGCTGTATGCCAATGGCATTGGGCCTGTTTCGGGGAAACGCAATCGTCAGCTTGTGAAACAGGTAGTCAATCGGGCAGATTTGATTACGCTGCGTGAAGAAAATTCCTATGAAGAGCTGCTCTCTATGGGAGTAAATCCGAAGAAATGCTTTGTAACAGCGGATCCGGTATTTACCATGGACAGTATTTCGGCGGAAGAATCCCGTGCGCTGCTTACGGCGGAGGGGGTGCCGATGGATAAACCAATCGTGGTGGTATCCGTTCGTAATTGGAAAGACATGGATCAGTTTATCGGTAGATTTGCGGAGCTGTGTGATGCGATTATAGAAAAATATGACAGAAATATTGTATTCCTTGGGATGCAGATGCCCCACGATATTACCATCAGTGAAAAGGTACGGGCAAAGATGAAGCAGCGTGCCTATATCCTGCGGAATAACCATTCGCCCTATGAGGTGATGGGGATTATTTCTCAGGCAGACTTTATTCTGAGTATGCGTCTGCATACCTTGATTTTTGCGGCAAGACAGAGTGTGCCTCTGGTGGGCTTTGTGTATGACCCTAAAATCGAATATTATCTGGAAAAACTGGATATGCCCAGTGGTGGTAGCTTGAAGGCGTTTGAAGCGCAGAAAACATTGGAGTATGTGGATGATGTGATTCAAAATAAAGCGTTTTATGTGGAAAAGCTGCGGCAGAAAGAGGCGGAGCTGGAGAAAATGGCGCATAAGAATGAAAAATATCTGGCGAAGCTGCTGCAGTGTGTAAAAAAATAAGGGGGAAAGAAAAGTGAGAAAACGGACGCATATTTTGGGTGTGCCTTTTGATGCGGTGACCATGGATGAGGCTGTAGCAAGAGTGAGGGATATGCTTGCTGCACAGAAGCAGCATATCATTTGCACCCCCAATCCCGAAATCGTTATGGAGGCGACGAAGGATGAGAAACTGATGGAGATTCTTGCAGAGGCAGATATGGTAGTGCCAGATGGCATTGGTGTTGTATGGGCATCCAGATACAGCGAGATACGGCTGCGGGAACGGGTTGCGGGTTACGATTTGACACAGCGACTGATGGCAGAGCTTGCGAGAGAGGGGCACACTTTCTATTTCTTTGGCGGTGCACCCGGAGTGGCATCTGCTGCCGCGCGGGCGATGATGAAAAAATATCCGGGCTTGCAGGTGGTGGGTGTGCATAATGGCTATTTTGACGAAAAAGAGGAGGAGCGCATCATAGGAGATATAAAAGCGAAAGCACCCTCTATTCTTTTGGTTGGTTTGGGCGCACCCAAACAGGAGAAATGGATTTTCGAGCATTTGATGCTGACAGATGCAAGGGTAGCTATCGGTGTAGGTGGCAGCTTTGATGTGATGGCGGGAAAGGTCAAGAGAGCACCAAAGCTGTTTCAGAAGCTGGGGCTGGAGTGGTTTTATCGCTTGATTTCTCAGCCAACTAGATGGAAGCGTATGCTTCGGCTGCCGGTCTTTGCGGTGACGGTTTTGAAAACCAAAGGACGATAAGAGATATATCATGGAAAGTAATAGGGATGTATGCGGAGGCGAGCTGGAATTTGTTTTGTGTTTTTTCTGAAAAAGAAGCGTGTGAGTAAAAGTATTTATTATTGAATATTGACAGAGATTTTTTTTCAATAGCAGCACAATTCTTTTGTTTTTGAAAAAGATTTTTCAGACAAGTAAATAATGACAGTTGAATTTTGATTGAGGAGTTTTATTGTTTCCATAAAAATCAAAAAAATAGGGTCAGTTTCCATAAAAAACAGCCCCTATTTTTATATAAAAATAAGCTGTCAAGAAATTTTTACTGTTTTTTTTCATTTACCTCTTTCTTTTTTTGTTATTTTGTTATAAAATAGGCTTAGGTAATTTTGATACGGCAAAAAAATTGTATTTTATGCAATTTACACAGTGAGAAATCACGAAAGGGAATCGGCAGTTGGAAGCAGAAAAAGAGCGATTTTGAGGTGATAACATGATATCCAATCAGATTTTGCAAAGTACCATAGACGGGCTGAAAAGTATTACAAGAAAAGAATTGAGTGTTGTGGAAAAAGAGGGCAAAGTGATTGCCACTACAGAAGAAAATATGATTGGCCGTCAGATTGATGCAGTGGAAAACTTTATTAGCTCTCCTGCAGAAAGTCAGTTAATTCTTGGCTATCAGTATTTCAAGATTTATGATAATGGTGTGCCGGAGTATGTGATTCAGGTGAAGGGCGAAGATGAAAGTGGGTATCAGATTGGAAAGATTGCGGCTTTTCAGATACAGAATCTTCTGGTAGCGTATAAGGAAAGGTATGATAAAGATAATTTTATCAAAAATCTGTTGTTGGACAATCTGCTGTTGGTGGATATCTATAGCCGTGCAAAAAAACTGCACATTGAAAACAATGTGCATCGTATCGTTTACTTGATTGAAACGAATATTGATAAGGAAATGAATGTGGTTGAAATTGTACGCAGTATTTTCCCTGCAAAGACAAAGGATTTTGTAACAGCAGTAGATGAGCATAGCATCATTCTGGTGAAGGAGCTGCGGGAGAAAGAAGCGGTAGATGAAATTGACCGCATCGCAAAAGCGATAGAAGAAACATTGAATGCAGAAACGAACAGCCATGTATATATTTCCAGTGGCACTATTGTCAGCGATCTGAAGGATGTTTCCCGTTCTTATAAGGAAGCGAAGATGGCGCTGGAGGTAGGGAAAATTTTTGAAAATGAAAAATATATTGTAAATTATGAAAGGCTTGGAATCGGGCGTTTGATTTATCAGCTGCCTTTGCCGCTGTGCCGTATGTTCATTAAGGAAGTGCTGCATGGGCTGACGATGGATGATTTCGATGATGAAACACTGGCAACTGTTAATAAGTTCTTTGAAAATAATCTGAATGTTTCTGAAACCAGTCGTCAGCTGTATATTCACAGAAATACACTGGTATACAGACTGGACAAGCTGCAGAAGATGACAGGCTTGGATTTGCGTAATTTTGATGATGCGATTATCTTCAAAATCACGCTGATGGTAAGCAAATATATGATGTATATGGATAAGATAGCATATTAAGGGTGATTTTGATTTTATAAGGCGAAAAAAGGGCGGAATTTCTGCCCTTTTTTTAATTTTTATAAATTTGGAGGGTGTTAATCAAAAAAATGGAAGGATTCTGTCGGTTCTTATACTTGTTCGCAGAAAGAGATTGTGTTATAATATATCGTTGTTACAGAAAGAATATTTTTTGAAAATAGATAGAAAGGGGGAGGTACATTGTGATTCATTTGAATAATGTAACCAAAGTATACCCCAATGGTTCTGTTGGCGTGGAAGGCATTAACCTACATATTAAAAAGGGTGAATTTGTGTTTATTGTCGGTTCTAGTGGTTCCGGCAAATCTACGCTGATGAAGCTGCTTTTGAAGGAGCTTGATCCGACAGAAGGGGATATTATTATCAACAGGGTGAAAACCAATGAGTTGAGCAGAAGACAGATTCCTTATCTGCGTCGAAACTTGGGTGTGGTTTTTCAAGATTTTCGCCTGTTGCCCAATAAGTCCGTATATGAAAATGTAGCCTTTGCCATGCGCGTAATTGAAGCGCCTGGAAGAATTATTCGCAGGAATGTGCCTGCGGTGCTTTCTCTGGTAGGACTGGGGAAAAAGGGGAGAAGTTATCCAGAGCAGCTTTCCGGCGGTGAGCAGCAGAGAACTGCACTGGCAAGAGCTATCGTGAATAATCCTCCAATCCTTATCTGTGATGAGCCTACAGGTAATCTTGATCCGGAAACGGCAGACGGTATTATGCAGCTTCTGGATGATATCAATAAACGCGGAACCACAATTGTTATGGCGACTCATGCCAGAGATATTGTGGATGCAATGCAGAAGCGTGTGGTTACGCTGAAAAAAGGTCACATTGTGAGAGATATTGAAAAAGGTGGTTATAGTGATGAAGCCTAGTACGATCAAATATTTTTTTAGAGAGAGCTTCAGCGGCCTGAAAAAGAATATGCTGATGACAATGGCTTCTGTAGTTGCCGTTGCTGCCTGTATTTCTATTTTATCTTTCTCCTATTGTGTGGGAAGCAATTTGCAGTATATGCTGAATCAGATGGAGGACTCCATAGGGATTTCTGTTTTCCTTAAGGGAGAACTTTCCGGTGAGGAAATTGAGGAAATGAAAAGAGAGATTGGTGCTATCGCCCATGTGGAAGAGGTACAGTATATTTCTCCGGCAGATGCGTTGGATGAGCTGAAAAGAGATTGGGGTGCCAATGAGGACATTTTTGTTGGGCTGGATGAGCAGAACAATCCTTTGTCCCATTCTTTCCAGATATCTCTGGATTCTATCAAAAATCAGACGGATGTATTGAAAGCATTAGATGGCGTGGATGGAATTGATAATGTGCGCCACGGACAGACAGAAACGGAATTGCTGATGAAGGCAAACCGTATTTTCAGCATCTCCAGTGTGCTGATTATGCTAATTCTTGGGATTATTTCTGTTATGATTATTATGAATACGATTCGTATTTCTGTTGTGAACAGAAGAATAGAAATTAATATCATGAAGTATGTGGGAGCGACGGACTGGTTTATTCGCTGGCCCTTTATTATAGAAGGTATCATCATTGGTTTGGTAGGGGCGATTGTTCCGTTGCTGATTGGATTTCCGATTTATGCAAAGATTACCAGTGCGATCTTCAGATATTTGCCCATGATTACTTTTGTGAAATTCCGCTTGACGGGAGATGTTTTTGGTTTTCTGATTCCCTTCGGCATCAGCTTTGGCATTATTCTGGGGGTAATCGGCAGCGTGACATCCATCCGCAAGCATCTGCGTGTATAAATGGCTGCATAAATCAGATTTAAGAAGAAGTGAAAAACCGAAAGAATGTCTTAGAGGGGAGAGGTTCTTTCGGTTTTTTTCACTCTATAAGAAATTTCGTTTCTTATAGAGTAAAAACCCTCCGGGGGATCGCACTGCGGTGGCAAGGTAGTCAGTCGCTAGCGACACCGCCGCAGGCGGAGCATTTCGTCAAGCGAAATGCTTTTTTAATGGAAAAAGAATAAATGGTGCGGTTGGCTTTGGTGCTGATGGTGCAACATTTTTACGGATGAAGAAACATAGGATAAAGAAAGTTTGGAAAATGAGGCGATAAGATGAAAAAGGAATTCTGGAAGGGATTTGGTGTGGCACTGGCGCTGGTGCTGATCTGGAATGTGGCTTGGCGACCGTTTTGCACTATAATTCCTTGGCAGCTGTTGCCTTTTCAGGTGAATTTGGACAGGGGCACAAAAACGGCATTGGTAGAGTCGTATCTGGAAAAGTATTATGTGGAGGATTATAGTAAGGAAGATGTGGAAAATATGCTCTATGCGGGAATGCTTTCCGGCGTAGGAGATCCATACACCTATTATCTGACGGAAGAAAACTTGACACAGCATATGGATCATACCAATGGACAGTTTGGCGGTATCGGAATTGAAGTCTTTACTACGGCTGAGGGGGAGGTTATGGTTAGCCGTGTGGTGGAGGATAATCCGGCAAAATTGGCTGGGATGCAGGAGGGTGACATCATTATTGGTGTAGACAGCGAGGATGTACGAGGGTGGCGTCTTGCAGATGTGGCAGCCCGCATCCGAGGAAAGGAAGGGACAGAGGTAACCATACAGGTGCTGCGAAAAAGCAGCGGAGAAACGCAGACCTATACCATGAAACGAGCGATAGTGGTTATGGAGAGTGTGGAAAGCCGTATGCTGGATGAAGAAATGGGATATATCGCTTTGCGTGCATTTAAGGATAATACCTATGCCCAATTTCAAGCTGCGCTGGCAGGCTTGGAGCAACAGGGCATGAAGGGGCTGGTGCTGGATTTGCGGGATAATCCTGGAGGGCTGGTGCGTTCTGTATATGAGATTGGAGAGGCGCTTCTGCCTGCTGGCACGATGGTTTACACAATGGATAAGGAAGAAAATAGAAGTGACCTGCGTTGTGATGAGGAGTATTCGGATATTCCGCTGGTGGTTCTAATTAATGAAAATAGTGCCAGTGCTTCTGAGATATTCGCGGGAGCGGTGAAGGATATGGAAAGGGGAACGCTGGTGGGAAGCACGACCTTTGGGAAGGGCCTGGTGCAGCGTCTGTTTCCGCTGCCGGATGGCTCGGCATTGAATGTGACGGTGCAGAAATATTATACGCCAAAAGGAACTTCTATCCATGGGATAGGCGTTGTGCCTGACCGAGAGGTGGGGGTGCCGAAAAAATATGAAGGAACAACGGCCTCGGTAATTCCGATGGAGGAAGATTTGCAGCTACAGGTAGCAATGGAAGAGCTAGGGAAAAAACTTCAGTAAAGAAATGATAGAAATTTTATGTTTTTTCGGAAATGCCTTTTCAAGGAAGACGGATTTCGTTATACTGGAAAAAGATAAAGCAGTGAGAAGTACAAAGGAGTAGCGTCATGTTAAATTTCATGAGTTTCGGTGAGAATATCGGAATTGATTTGGGTACAGCCACAGTTCTGGTATATATCAAAGGGCAGGGGATCGTGATTCGGGAGCCTTCTGTAGTGGCGATTGATAAAGATACCAATACAATTTTGGCCGTTGGAGAGGAAGCACGGCGTATGCTGGGCAGAACACCGGGGAATATCGTTGCGATCCGTCCTTTGCGGGAAGGTGTTATTTCCAACTATGATGTGACAGAAAAAATGTTACAGTATTTCATTGAGAAGGCTGTGGGAAAGCGTTCTTTCGTAAAGCCGACGATTGCGGTCTGCGTACCTTCCAGTGTGACAGAAGTAGAAAAAAGAGCGGTGGAGGATGCCACTCGTCAAGCGGGGGCGCGTCGTGTGCATATCATAGAGGAGCCCATTGCAGCGGCCATTGGCGCAGGCATTGATATTTCCAGAGCCTGCGGTAGTATGGTGGTGGATATTGGCGGCGGCACTACAGATATTGCGGTTATTTCGCTGGGCGGAGCGGTGGTAAGTCATTCTCAAAAGATTGCGGGAGATAATTTCGATGATGCAATTATTCGGTATATGCGTAAAAAGCACAATGTTCTCATCGGAGAACGGACGGCGGAAGAACTGAAGATCAAGATTGGTACGGCATTTGCTCGTACCATTCCTGTTACGCTAGATGTCCGCGGCAGAAATTTAATCACAGGGTTGCCGAAAAATATTACGGTGACCTCTGAGGAGATGCACGAAGCACTATACGAATCGGTAGAGCTCATTGCTGATGCGGTACATGGTGTACTGGAACGGACGCCGCCGGAATTGGCTGCTGATATTTTTGAGAGAGGAATTGTTATGACGGGTGGGGGCAGCCTGCTATATGGGCTGGATAAACTCATCCAGAGTAAGACAGGCGTTCATGCTATGGTAGCGGAAGATGCGGTCAGCTGTGTTGCTATTGGTACTGGCAGATATATTGAATTTATGTCGGAATCGGCAGAGGAAGCGAAAGAAGAAACAAGAGGATTTCGCATTAGTAGTCCGTTTGCAAAAAAATAAATAATAAAGATGTTTTATTGTTTCATTGCGCAGCACCCTAAGAGGGTGCTGTTTGTTTGTAAAAACCTCTGCAAATGAACAAAAGTGTGAGAATGACATAGAAATAACAAATTTAATGCCTGTAAACCTCGAAAGCGGAATCCCTTTTTCTTAAAAAATGACATTTATTCCGAAAATGAGGCTGGACAAGGGGGAGAAAACAGGCACAATATAGGGATTATGAACAGAAAGAAAGTGGAAATGATTTTTTGCATAATTTTTGGTTGGAAAATTTGTGAAAAAATTATTCCAAAAGTTGAAAAAAAGGCTACACAAGTCCCAAATATATGGTATAATAGCTTGGAAAGAAGCGGAAGGGTGTGCTATGTGCCGTAGGCACATAACAATATCCGGAGGACTTCTCTTCGTTTTGCCTTAGCCGCATAAGGCAAAAAACCCGCATGAGCCATGCGGGGGGAAATTATTGTTATTCTATACACAATAGGAGGTCATAGAGTTATGAACGCTTATATCGAACGCGTAATCGAACAGGTTAAAAGACGTGACGCAAATGAACCCGAATTCATCCAGACAGTAGAAGAAGTTTTTGCTTCCATCGAAAAAGAAGTAGAACTGCACCCCGAATATGAAAAAATGGGTCTGCTGGAAAGACTGGTTGAACCTGAAAGACAGGTTTCTTTCAGAGTAACATGGGTTGACGATGCTGGTAAAGTAAATGTCAACAGAGGTTTCAGAGTACAGTTCTCTTCCGCTATTGGTCCTTACAAAGGCGGTCTGAGATTTGCTCCCAATGTATACTCCGGCGTTGTTAAATTCCTGGGCTTTGAACAGATTTTCAAAAACTCCCTGACAGGTCTGCCTATCGGCGGCGGTAAAGGTGGTTCCGACTTCGATCCCAATGGTAAATCCGATATGGAAATCATGAGATTCTGTCAGGCATTCATGACAGAGCTGTACAGACACATCGGTCCCGATGTCGATGTTCCCGCTGGTGATATCGGCGTAGGCGGCAGAGAAATCGGTTTCCTGTATGGTCAGTACAAGAGAATCAAAGGCTGCTGGGAAAATGGCGTACTGACAGGCAAAGGTCTGGAATACGGCGGTTCCCTGTTCAGACCCGAAGCAACAGGTTATGGTGCTACATACTATGCGAACGAAGTTCTGATTCACGAAGGTGACACATTCAAAGGCAAAACAGTTGCTATGTCCGGTTTCGGTAATGTAGCATGGGGTATTGCTATGAAAGTTGCTCAGCTGGGCGGTAAAGTAGTTACTCTGTCTGGTCCCGACGGTTATGTATACGATCCCGATGGTATCACAACAGAAGAAAAATTCAACTATATGCTGGAAATGAGAAACTCCGGTAGAAACCGTGCACAGGACTATGCTGATAAATTCGGTTGCCAGTTCTTCCCCAAACAGAAACCTTGGAGTCAGAAAGTAGATATCTGTATGCCTGCAGCATACCAGAACGAACTGGATGTTCCCGAAATTGAACAGATCATCGCTAACGGCACAAAATACTACATCGAAGTAGCTAATATGCCTACAACAAATGCAGGTCTGGCTCGTGCTATGGCTGAACCCGGCATGATCGTAGCTCCTTCTAAAGCTGTTAACGCTGGTGGTGTAGCTGTATCCGCACTGGAAATGGCTCAGAACTCCATGAGATACGGCTGGGACGGTGCAGAAGTTGATGCTAAACTGGTTGGCATTATGAAAAACATCCACGCTATTTCTGTAGAAGCTGCTGAAGCTGCTGGCCTGGGTTACAACCTGGTTGCTGGTGCTAACATCGCTGGCTTCAAGAAAGTAGCTGCAGCTATGATGGCTCAGGGTCTGGTATAATTTCATACCTTAATTGCTCATAATGCGTTTGATTACGCAAAAATGTTTAGATTAAGCAAACTCGAAAGGGACGGAAGAATCCGTCCCTTTTTCCTTTTTTATTCAAATGTATTTTTCATTCGTTTTCATTTGGTCAATATTATAATCCGATAGTTCGTTTCGACAGTCATTGTAAAGGAAGTGGATTTCCTGTTGATATGTTTTGAGAGAAGGCGGTTAGTTGGCGGGATTTCGATTGTTTCGGATAAACATAGCCACAGCAGTAGAAGTGATAATGATATAGCCCAGCCAGCTTAATGCGTCAGATACTTGTCCAAATATAAAGAAGCCGAGGATTGCAGAGAAGATGATTTGGCTGTAGTCATATACAGAAATTTCTCGTGCGGGGGCGAAGGTATAGGCGGCGGTTATAGTAAATTGACCTCCGGCTGCAGCCAATCCTGCCAGAAGCAGAAAAATCAGCTGTTCTGCCGTCATGGGATGATAGCGGAAGAGGAGATAGGGCAGGGTGCAGATACAGGAGAAAGCAGAAAAAACGAATACAATTAAGGAGCCTTTTACGCCGTGTGTGCCTAGTGCACGCACACAGGTATAAGCAATACCTGCGGTCAAGCCGCCCAATAAACCGACCAGAGCGGGAAAGCACGCTAGATTAGAGGGGGTTGGCTTTATAACAAATAAAGCTCCGATAAAGGCAGCTATAACGCAAAGCCCTTGGAATAAATTGATTTTCTCCTTTAAGATTAGAATGGCGAATAAGACGGCAAAAAAAGGTGACATCTTATTCAGCATAGAGGCATCTGCCAATACCAGATGATCTACCGCATAAAAATTACATATGATGCCAATGGTTCCGCAGAAAGAACGGAGGAAAAGATATTTTTTTGAAAAGAAATCCAATTTTAGGTTGGGGCGTTCTTTTAGCAGGATGGAAAGTGCAAACAGCATCGCTACAAAATTACGAAAGAAGCTTTTTTGAATCGCAGGAAGCTCCCCGCTCATCCGAACCAGTAGATTCATCAAGGCGAAGGAGAAGGAGGAAAGCAGGATACAGCAAACTCCTTTATTTTTTTGTGTCATTTCTATTACTTCCTTTCTTTTTGGTGGAAATCAGACTGAGATGCCGTGGGAAAATCATATCTCTTTCGAGGAGTATTGATGGGCATTTCTTTGGAGTGCTTCGGTCTTCGAGAATGGACAGCCGCAATAATCCTGACGATAAAGCGCGTATTCTACAGATAATTCACAGGAGCGGCGGTATCCATTTTTCTTTTTGAAATCGGAAAATAGATATGGCACTTCATAAAGCCGAGAAAGCTCCTCTCCGAGGGCGTTAAGCACTTGCGCATTTTTATGAGGGCTGATGGAAAGTGTGGTAGTGAAATAATCAAAACCACCTTCTTTTGCAGCTTTTGCGGTTTCTTCCAGACGCAGGCGATAGCACTTGAAGCAACGAGCACCTCCTTCTACTTCCTGTTCGTGGCCTTTTGCCAATGCAAAAAACCGTTCTGGTTCATATCTGCCCAGGATATATTTTACACTATAGCCCATATCCTTAATCAGGCGCTTTTGTTCTTCAGAACGAAAGCGAAATTCACTTTCGGGTGAAATATTGGGGTTGTAATAAAATATTGTAATATCAAAATGCTGTTCTAGATATTCCATTACATAGGAGGAACAGGGGGCGCAGCAGCTATGCAGTAATAAGGAGGGGCGTTTGCACTCCTTTTGCAGTTCCTTTATGGTTTTTTCTAGCATCAGCTGATAATTTTGCTTCATAAGGAGAGGCCTTCTTTCTTTTTGAATATAGGGATAGTGTAGCAGGAATGGCTGGGAAAGTAAAGGTTGATTGATTGTACGAAAAAAAGAACAAAAATAACTCACAAAGTTTAGGAAAATTTGCTTTACAAAATAAAAAATATATCACAAACTTTTGCGGAAATAATATATATATTTTATTCAATTTGAAAGTTTTGTTAAAAATCAACTGGCAAAGATGACGGAATTGAAAAAGAGTTGTGGGAGAAAGGAAGTCGAAGGGGATTGCGGCACTGGAGAACAAGTAAGGAAAAAAGCATGAAAATACAGGGAAATAACGCCAAAAATAGCTTGACAGCCAATCATTGCTATGATAGAATATTTCCACATTAACGAACATGCACATCAATCTGTGGTGCTTGAGCGTATCGCACAAAGATGGGTTGATTTTGAAAGAAATCTGATAAAATCGGTTGCTTTAGAGGCAAAATGCCTTGTGGAGTGACAGAAAGGATGTGCTTTTTGTTCGAGTTGAATAAGAACAATGTATTTCGTATGCAGCGTTCGTGTTTTTAAGGATAGAATTTTATGGATGAACAGGCTTTTGTCATGACTTCTGATCAAAGGAAGTGTATTCAAAGGTCTAGATTTGTTTGTAGAATTCTAAATTTTTGTGTAAAAAGCCATTCGCTTCCGCTCCTTTCGCAGAAAGTGTTGGCGAAGCATGGTGTCTGACCGAAAGCGTGGATTGCAAATTTCGGAAGAGAACGCACAAAGAATGTCTTAATTTTAAGGTAATGATAGCCGGCAGATGTAGATTACGAGAGGTGACAAGATGGACAAAAACAGAATTCGTGCACTCCAGCTTGGCGATACGACCAGAATGAGTTATTCCAAAATCAATGAAGTTCTGGAAATGCCCAACCTGATTGAAGTGCAGAAGAACAGCTACCAGTGGTTTCTGGACAAAGGACTGAAGGAGGTTTTTGAAGATATTTCTCCCATTACAGATTTCAGCGGCAATCTGATTTTGGAATTTATTGGTTTCTCTCTGGATTCCGAGCCTAAATATTCTGTAGAGGAATGTAAGGAAAGAGATGCAACCTTTGCTGCAGCCTTGAAAGTAAAAGCAAGACTTTACAACAGAGAGCTGGATGAACTGAAAGAGCAGGAAATCTTCATGGGTGATTTCCCGCTGATGACAGAAACAGGCACATTCATTATCAATGGTGCAGAGCGTGTTATCGTTTCTCAGCTGGTGCGTTCCCCCGGTATCTATTATGCATCTGAATTTGACAAAGTCGGCAAAAAACTGTTGTCCTCCACGGTAATTCCCAACAGAGGTGCGTGGCTGGAATATGAAACAGACTCTAACGATGTTTTCTATGTAAGAGTAGACAGAACAAGAAAGGTGCCGGTAACGGTTCTGATCAGAGCGATGGGCGTTGGTACAGATGCAGAAATTCTGGAGATGTTCGGGGAAGACCCCAAAGTCCTTGCTACTCTGGAGAAAGACACGGCAAAAACCTATGAAGAAGGTTTGATTGAGATATACAAAAAGCTGCGTCCCGGCGAGCCCCCTACAGTAGAAAGCTCCGCTTCTCTCTTGAATGGTATGTTCTTCGACTCCAAGAGATATGATCTGGCGAAGGTGGGACGCTATAAATTTAATAAAAAGCTGGCACTGAGAAACCGTGTGAGAGGTGCGGTTCTGGCTGAAAATGTAGTAGACACTATGACAGGTGAAGTGGTTGCGGAAGCAGGCGCTGTTCTGACAATGGAGTTGTGCGATCAGATTCAGGATGCAGGTGCTGCATATGTGTATATTACAGTAGAAGACAGAAAAGTGAAAATTCTGACCAATCAGACGGTTAAGATGGATCCTTATATTGAAGAATTTGGTCTGACTGCGGAAGAATTTGAGATTAACGAAAGAGTTTACTACCCTATGCTGGTAAAACTGCTGGAGGAAAATGCAACAGCAGAAGAACTGAAAGCGGCAATCAAAGAAAACATCCATGAGTTGCTGCCCAAACACATCACATTGGAAGATATTTTTGCTTCCATCAACTATGTGATGCATCTGGATTATGGCTATGGCAATGTAGATGATATTGACCATCTGGGCAACAGACGAATCCGTTCTGTTGGTGAGCTGCTGCAGAATCAGTTTAGAATCGGTCTGTCCAGAATGGAGAGAGTGGTTCGTGAAAGAATGACCACACAGGATTTAGCGGCAGTAACCCCGCAGGCACTGGTTAATGTGCGTCCTGTGACAGCGGCTATCAAGGAATTTTTTGGTTCCTCTCAGCTTTCTCAGTTTATGGACCAGAACAATCCGCTGAGTGAGCTGACACACAAGAGAAGACTGTCTGCGTTGGGGCCTGGCGGTCTGTCCAGAGAAAGAGCGGGCTTTGAGGTTCGAGATGTTCACCATTCTCATTACGGCAGAATGTGTCCTATTGAAACACCGGAAGGTCCGAACATCGGTCTGATCAATACACTGTCTACTTTCGCAAGAATCAATGAATACGGCTTCATTGAAGCTCCCTATAGAAAGGTAGACCACAGTGGAGAAGAACCTCGTGTAACAGATGAGTTCATCTATGTTACGGCGGATGAAGAAGAAAACTACAATGTTGCACAGGCAAATGAGCCGCTGGACGAAGAGGGATATTTCCTTCACAAGAAGGTAACAGGCCGTTATAAAGAAGAAATCATTGAAATAGACAGACATCAAATTCACCTGATGGATGTTTCTCCGAAGCAGATGGTTTCTGTTGCGACGGCGCTGATTCCTTTCTTGGAAAACGATGACGCGAACCGTGCGCTGATGGGCTCCAATATGCAGCGTCAGGCGGTTCCGCTGCTGGTAACAGATTCTCCTGTTGTCGGCACTGGTATGGAATATAAAACAGCAAAGGACTCCGGCATCTGTGCAATCGCAAAGGTTGGCGGTGTTGTAGAAAGAGTATCTGCGGATGAAATCGTAGTAAGGAATGATGATGCGCAGAGAGATGTATATAAACTGATCAAATATCAGAGATCTAACCAGAGCACCTGTCTGAACCAGAAGCCTATCGTAAATCTGGGACAGAGAGTAGAGGCTGGTCAGATTATTGCAGATGGTGCTTCCACATATAAAGGGGAATTGGCTCTGGGTAAAAATCCTCTGATTGGTTTTATGACATGGGAAGGTTATAACTACGAGGATGCTGTTCTGCTGAGCGAAAAGCTGGTGCAGGAAGATGTATATACTTCCGTGCATATCAATGAATTTGAAGCAGATGCCAGAGATACGAAGCTGGGGCCTGAAGAAATCACAAGAGATATTCCCAATGTTGGTGATGATGCGCTGAAGGATTTGGATGAAAGAGGCATCATTCGTATCGGTGCGGAGGTTCGCCCGAATGATATTCTGGTTGGCAAGGTGACACCAAAAGGTGAAACAGAGCTGACAGCGGAAGAAAGACTGTTGCGGGCTATCTTCGGGGAAAAAGCAAGAGAGGTTAGAGATACTTCCCTGCGAGTGCCTCATGGTGAAACAGGTATCGTTGTAGATGTAAAAGTATTCACAAGAGAAAACGGTGATGATGTAGGCCCCGGCGTAAATCAGCTGGTACGCGTATACATCGCACAGAAGCGTAAAATTTCCGTTGGTGACAAGATGGCTGGCCGCCACGGTAACAAGGGTGTTGTTTCTCGTGTACTGCCTGTGGAGGATATGCCTTTCCTGCCGAATGGCCGCCCTCTGGACATTGTACTGAACCCTCTGGGTATCCCTTCCCGTATGAATATCGGTCAGGTTCTGGAAACCCATCTGTCCCTAGCTGCAAAAGCGCTGGGCTGGAAAATCAGTACACCTGTATTTGATGGTGCAAATGAAATTGACATCATGGATACACTGGAAATGGCAAATGACTATGTAAATACAAGCTGGGAAGAGTTTTCTGCAAAGTGGGAGCCGCTGCTGAATGGTGACATTCTGGATGAGCTTTATGCAAATAGAGAGCACAGAGAAGAATGGAAGGGCGTAACGCTTGGCAGAGATGGTAAGGTTCAGCTGAGAGATGGCCGCAGCGGCGAGCCCTTTGATAACCGTGTTACGATTGGCTTCATGCACTATCTGAAGCTGCACCATTTGGTAGATGAAAAAATCCATGCGCGTTCCACGGGTCCGTACTCTCTGGTTACACAGCAGCCTCTGGGCGGCAAAGCGCAGTTCGGCGGTCAGCGTTTCGGTGAAATGGAAGTATGGGCGCTGGAAGCGTACGGCGCAGCATATACACTGCAGGAGATCCTGACAGTAAAATCCGACGATATTGTTGGTCGTGTAAAAACCTACGAAGCAATTGTAAAAGGCGAAAATATCCCCGAGCCCGGCGTTCCCGAATCCTTCAAGGTTCTGTTGAAGGAGCTGCAGTCTTTGGCTCTGGATATTCGTGTGCTGCGTGAAGACCAGACAGAAGTTGAAATCAAGGAATGTATTGAAGATGTGGATGATCTGAATGTAAACATCGATGGTTTTGAGGATGATGATTACCGTCGTCCCCGTCCCATGACAGCGGAAGAAGAACTGGTAGACTTCCTGTTTGATGATGAGGTTGGCGTGGAAGCGGATAACAGTGATCTGCTCAGTGATGATTATGCAGTGGAAGATGACGGCTTTGATTATGAGGACGAAGAATAAGAAAGGAGAACAAACCTATGAGCACACAGACGACTGAACAGGGAATCGTATTTGATTCCATTAAGATTGGTTTGGCATCTCCCGAAAAAATCCATGAATGGTCCAGAGGGGAAGTTAAAAAACCTGAAACGATCAACTACAGAACACTGAAGCCTGAAAAGGACGGCTTGTTCTGTGAGAGAATTTTCGGGCCTACAAAGGACTGGGAATGTCATTGTGGTAAATATAAAAGAATCCGTTACAAAGGCGTTGTCTGCGATCGCTGCGGCGTTGAGGTGACAAAGGCGAAGGTAAGAAGAGAAAGAATGGGGCATATTGAACTGGCTGCTCCTGTTTCTCATATCTGGTATTTCAAGGGTATTCCTTCCAGAATGGGGCTGATTCTTTCTATGAGTCCTAGAGCGTTGGAAAAGGTTTTGTATTTTGCGTCCTATATCGTGCTGGATGCAGGCGATACAGAACTGCAGTACAAACAGCTTCTGTCGGAAAGAGAATATAGAGAAGCATACGACAAATACGGCACAAGATTTGAGGCAGCAATGGGTGCAGAGGCGATCAAAAAGCTGCTAATGGATATTGATTTGGAAAAGGAATCTGTAGAGCTTAAGGCGCAGCTGAAGGATACCGCAGGCCAGAAGCGTGTGCGTATCATTAAGAAGCTGGAGGTAATTGAAAGCTTCCGTCTGTCCGGCAATAAACCGGAGTGGATGATTCTGGATGCGATTCCGGTTATTCCTCCCGATATTCGTCCTATGGTTCAGCTGGATGGCGGCAGATTTGCAACAAGTGATCTGAACGATCTTTACAGAAGGGTTATCAATAGAAATAACCGTCTGAAAAGACTGTTAGATCTGGGGGCTCCCGACATCATCGTAAGAAACGAAAAAAGAATGTTGCAGGAAGCGGTGGATGCACTGATTGACAATGGCCGTCGCGGTAGACCTGTAACAGGCCCCGGTAACAGAGCGCTGAAATCTTTGTCCGATATGCTGAAAGGGAAACAGGGGCGTTTCCGTCAGAACCTGCTGGGTAAACGCGTTGACTACTCTGGTCGTTCTGTAATCGTAGTAGGTCCTGAACTGAAAATTTACCAGTGTGGTCTGCCTAAAGAAATGGCGATTGAACTGTTCAAGCCCTTTGTGATGAAGAAGCTGGTGGCAGATGGTCTGGCACACAACATCAAATCCGCTAAGAGAATGGTAGAAAGACTGCAGACAGAGGTATGGGATATTCTGGAAGAAGTTATCAGAGAACATCCTGTTATGCTGAACCGTGCGCCGACACTGCACAGACTGGGTATTCAGGCATTTGAACCCGTGCTGGTAGAAGGCCGTGCAATCAAGCTGCATCCGTTGGTATGTACAGCGTACAACGCGGACTTTGACGGTGACCAGATGGCGGTTCATGTGCCTCTGAGCGTAGAAGCACAGGCAGAATGCCGTTTCCTGCTGCTGTCCCCTAACAATCTGCTGAAGCCCTCCGATGGTGCGCCTGTAACAGTACCCTCTCAGGATATGATTCTGGGTATGTACTACCTGACACTGGAAAGAGAAGATCTGAATGATAAATACGAAGCGGATTTGCTGGATGCAGAAGGCAATGTGATCAGAAAAGCAGGAGATATCATCATTAAGACATTTAAGGATGAGAAAGAAGCAATTCTGGCTTATGATAACCGTCAGGTTTATTTGCATGAAGTGATTCGTGTAAGAAGAACGATGGAATGTAACGGCGTGCTGGAGTCGAGGATGGTACAGACTACAGTAGGACGCATTATCTTTAATGAAGCAATCCCTCAGAATTTGGGTTATGTGGATAGAACGAACGAGGAAACAAAATTCAATTACGAAGTTGATTTCCTTGTAGATAAAAAGGCGATTGGTAAAATCATCAATAAATGTATTAACCGCTGTGGGGCGACAGAAACAGCAGAGGTGCTGGATAAAATTAAATCTCTGGGTTATAAATTCTCTACCAGAGCGGCTATGACGGTTTCTGTATCTGATATGGAAATTCCGAAGGAAAAGGTGGAATATCTGGCAGAAGCGGAAGAAATGGTTGACACCATCACGAGAAAATTCCGCCGTGGTCTGATGACAGATGAAGAACGCCACCAGAAGGTTATCGAAGCATGGAACGTTGCCGATGACAAGATTACAGCAGCGCTGCTGGCTGGTCTGGGTAAATACAATAATATTTATATGATGGCAAACTCCGGTGCCCGTGGTTCCAATAGACAGATCAAGCAGCTGGCTGGTATGCGTGGTCTGATGGCTTCGCCGAACGGCGGTATCATCGAGCTGCCAATCAAAGCGAACTTCCGTGAAGGTCTGTCTGTATTGGAATACTTCATTTCTGCACACGGTGCGCGTAAAGGTCTGACCGATACAGCGTTAAAGACAGCCGACTCCGGTTATCTGACTCGTCGTCTGGTAGACGTATCTCAGGAAATTATCGTAAGAGAATGGGATTGCTGTGATGGCAGAGATATTGAAACACCCTGTATGGAAATTGCAGCCTTTATGGATGGCAATGAAGTAATTGAAGGGCTGGCGGATCGTATCCGCGGCAGATGGTCTGTGTATGACATTATTCACCCCGAAACAGGAGAAATTCTTGTTCCTGCGGATACGATGATTACGGTGGATCAGTCTGAGGCAGTAGAAAAAGCCGGTGTGAAGAAGGTGTGGATTAGAACAGTTCTGACTTGCCGCAGCGAAGTTGGCATCTGCGCAAAATGCTATGGTGCGAATATGGCAAGCGGTAGATATGTGCGTATCGGTGAATCTGTAGGCATCATTGCGGCACAGTCCATCGGTGAACCCGGTACACAGCTGACGATGCGTACATTCCATACGGGTGGTATCGCCGGTGATGATATTACACAAGGTCTTCCTCGTGTCGAAGAACTGTTTGAAGCAAGAAAGCCTAAGGGTCTTGCAATTATTGCGGAATTTGGCGGTAAGGTGGCACTGAGTGATACAAAGAAAAAACGCGAAGTGGTAATCACAAACCCTGAAACAGGAGAAACAAAGGATTATCTGATTCCTTATGGCTCCAGAATGAAGGTGTATGATGGTGATGTAATCGAAGCTGGTGACGAAATCACGGAAGGCAGCGTAAACCCTCACGATATTCTGAAAATCAAAGGCTTGAGAGGTGTTCAGGACTATATGATTCAGGAAGTGCAGCGTGTATATCGTCTGCAGGGTGTAGAGATCAGCGATAAGCATATTGAGGTTATCGTTCGCCAGATGCTGAAGCGTGTTAAAATTGAAGAAAATGGGGATACAGAATTCCTGCCCGGCTCTCTGGTAGACTGGCTGACCTTTGAAAATACAAATGCAGCCATGGAAGCAGAAGGCAAAGAGCCTGCGAAAGGCACAAGAGTGCTACAGGGCATTACAAAAGCATCCCTTGCAACGGATTCCTTCCTGTCTGCTGCTTCTTTCCAAGAAACAACAAGAGTTCTGACAGAGGCGGCAATCAAAGGCAAGATTGATCCGCTGATTGGTTTGAAAGAAAATGTATGTATTGGTAAATTGATCCCTGCTGGTACAGGTATGACAAGATACAGAAACATCGACATCGTAACAGAAGGTCAGCAGAAAGCAGAGGCAGAAGCAGAGGCAGTGACATCTGCGGAAGATGCGATTCTGATTGGTGGGGATGAAATGTTTTGATAAAGGGGATCAAAAAGATTTCCTATTATTAAAGAAGGAAAACATCAGATGGAGGAAACAGCCATAAGCTGAAAGGCTTATGGCTGTCTTTTTGTCAGAGGATGATTGAAAAAAGTGGTGAAAAATAAGATGAAATCAAAGAAAAAACCTTGACTTTTGGATTTGTCGATGATAATATTTTCTAGTGTCCGTCTTTAGGGGCTTTTCTAAGCGAGCGCATGAGGCGGAACAATGAAAGAATGATTGCAATTTGCAGATGTATTATTGAATAAGGAGGTGCAGTTAATGCCTACATTTAATCAGTTAGTAAGAAAAGGCAGAAAAACTGTTGAGAAAAAATCTACAGCACCCGCTCTGCAGAAAGGTCTGAACTCCCTGCAGAAAAGAGCTACAGATGTATCCTCTCCTCAGAAGAGAGGCGTTTGTACAGCGGTAAAAACTTCCACACCTAAGAAGCCTAACTCTGCGCTGAGAAAAATTGCCAGAGTGCGTCTGTCCAATGGTATTGAAGTTACAGCATATATCCCCGGTGAAGGCCACAACCTGCAGGAACACTCTGTTGTTCTAATCAGAGGTGGTAGAGTAAAAGACCTTCCCGGTGTGCGTTACCATATCGTAAGAGGTACTCTGGATACAGCTGGTGTAGCAAACAGAATGCAGGCGCGTTCTAAATACGGCGCAAAGCGTCCGAAAGCAGCGAAGAAGTAATTTTCTGCGGAACGAAGCAATGTAACAAAACACAAAGACATTATTGGAATGCCTTATATAAATCAATACAATCTGCGATTGCTTAGACGAGATATACATTGACGAAGATAAGGCATGAAAACACGGCACAAGAGCCGTGAAGTACCGAGAATAGTTTTTATTCATCAAGGAGGGAAGAATCGTGCCTAGAAAAGGACATGTAGCAAAAAGAGAGGTCTTGGCCGATCCTATTTATAACAGCAAGCTGGTGACAAAGCTGATCAACAGCATCATGCTGGATGGTAAAAAGGGTGTAGCTGAAAAGATCGTTTACGGTGCATTTGAAAAAGTAGCAGAAAAAACAGGTAAGAACGCTCTGGAAGCTTTTGAAGAAGCACTGGGCAATGTAATGCCTGTACTGGAAGTAAAAGCACGCCGTGTTGGTGGTGCAACTTATCAGGTTCCCATGGAAATCAGACCGGAAAGAAGACAGACACTGGGTTTGAGATGGATTACACTGTACTCCAGAAAACGCGGTGAAAAAACAATGGTAGATCGTCTGGCGGCTGAAATTATGGATGCTTTGAATAATGCCGGCGGTGCTTGCAAGAGAAAAGATGAAATGCACAAAATGGCAGAAGCAAACAAAGCTTTCTCCCATTTCAAATGGTAAGAAATACACTTACAAAAGCCATCCGTTGCTTAGCGGCTGGTATTTGAATGAAAACGAATGGAAACTGGGAAATATGGAAAGGCTATCCTATAGCCTTTCCATAAACCCGATTATGACTAAAAAAGGAGGATTCCACAGTGGCAAACAGAGAATACCCTCTGGAAAGAACCAGAAACATTGGTATTATGGCGCACATTGATGCTGGTAAGACAACTCTGACAGAACGCATTTTGTTCTACACAGGCCGTAACTATAAAATTGGCGATACACATGAAGGTACCGCAACAATGGACTGGATGGAGCAGGAGCAGGAAAGAGGTATCACAATCACATCCGCTGCGACAACATGTCATTGGAACGACAATAGAATTAACATTATTGATACACCCGGTCACGTTGACTTCACAGTAGAAGTAGAACGCTCCCTGCGTGTACTGGACGGTGCTGTTTGCGTACTGGACGCAAAGGGCGGCGTTGAGCCTCAGACAGAAACAGTTTGGAGACAGGCTGATAACTACAAAGTACCTCGTATGATTTTCGTTAATAAAATGGACATCATGGGTGCAGACTTCTTTGGCTCCATGAAATCCATCGTGGACAGATTGGGCTGCCACCCTGTAGCAGTTACACTGCCTATCGGTGCGGAAAGCGATTTCAAAGGCATCATCGACCTGATGAAGATGAAGGCTTACTATTATGAAAACGCTACAGGTACAGAAGTAGAAGAACATGACATTCCTGCAGAATATGTAGATCAGGCAGAAGAATACAGAGCAATCATGGTGGAAGCAATTGCGGAAACGAATGAAGAACTGATGGAAAAATTCTTCGCAGAAGAAGCAATCTCCGAAGAAGAACTGAAAGCTGCTCTGCGTAAAGCATGTATCAACTGCGATTTGATGCCCGTAATGTGCGGTTCCGCATACAGAAACAAAGGCGTTCAGAAACTGCTGGATGGCGTTATCGAATATATGCCTGCACCTACAGATATCCCTGCTATCAAGGGTACAGATCCTGCAACAGGCGAAGAAATTGAAAGACACGCTTCTGACGAAGAACCTTTCTCTGCTCTGGTATTCAAAGTAATGAATGACCCCTTCGTAGGTAAGCTGGCATTCTTCCGTGTGTACTCCGGTACACTGGATTCCGGCACATATGTTTACAACTCCACAAAGGGTGGTAAAAAAGAACGCGTTGGCCGTATCCTGCAGATGCACGCAAACCACAGAGAAGAAATTGATAAAGTATTCTCTGGTGACATCGCTGCGGCAGTAGGTTTCAAAATTTCTACAACAGGTGATACAATCTGTCACGAAGATCACGAAGTAATTCTGGAATCCATGGTATTCCCTGAACCCGTTATCTCCGTTGCGATTGAACCCAAGACAAAAGCTGGCCGTGATAAAATGGGTATGGCTCTGGCTAAACTGGCAGAAGAAGACCCTACATTCAAAACATACACAGACGCTGAAACAGGCGACACAATCATCTCCGGTATGGGTGAGTTGCATCTGGAAATCATCGTTGACCGTCTGCTGAGAGAATTCAAAGTAGAAGCAAATGTTGGTGCACCTCAGGTAGCATACAAAGAAACATTCCGTAAGGAAGTTGATGTTGAGGGTAAATTCGTTCGTCAGTCTGGTGGTCGTGGTCAGTATGGTCACTGTAAAGTGCGTTTCTACCCCATCCCTACAGATGCGGAAAACAACTACGAATTTGTAAATGCGACAGTTGGTGGTTCTATTCCTAAGGAATATATCCCCGCTATTGATAAAGGTATTCAGCAGGCAATGCAGAGCGGTATCCTGGGCGGCTATCCTGTACTGGGTGTAAAAGCTGAAGTTTACGATGGTTCCTACCATGATGTTGACTCCTCTGAATCCGCTTACCAGATTGCTGGTTCCATGGCTTTCAAAGAAGCAATGAGAAAAGGTGATGCAGTTCTGCTGGAACCCATTATGAAAGTAACAGTAACAGTGCCAGAAGATTATATGGGTGATGTTATTGGTGATATTAACTCTCGTCGTGGCCGTATCGAAGGCATGGAGGCTAGAACAAACGCACAGGTTATTCATTCCTATGTTCCTTTGGCTGAAATGTTCGGCTACTCCACAGACCTGCGTTCCAAAACACAGGGCCGTGGTAACTATGTAATGGAAGTTGACCATTATGAACCCTGCCCTAAATCCGTACAGGAAAAGGTACTGGAAGGCAAGAAATAATTGCAATGAAAGAGTTGCGGGCGAGCCGGAGTATTTTATCTTCTCCGGTTCACCATAACAGGAAGCAATGCGAAAAAATCTGTATATAAATGGATTTTAGTATTGCAAAAAGACAAGAAGTCTAATATAATAAAAGTTGATGAGTGCATCATAAAAGGGTGTAACTTGACTCATAAAAAAAGAAGCTAATTAAATTTATTTAGGAGGAGATTCCAATGGCAAAGGCAAAATTTGAAAGAACCAAACCCCATATGAATATCGGTACTATCGGTCACGTTGACCATGGTAAAACAACTCTGACTGCAGCGATTACAAAAACACTGCACGAAAGATACCAGATCGGTGAAGCTGTAGCTTTCGAAAACATCGATAAAGCTCCCGAAGAAAGAGAACGCGGTATCACAATTTCCACAGCTCATGTTGAATACGAAACACCTGCTAGACACTACGCTCACGTTGACTGCCCCGGCCACGCTGACTATGTTAAAAACATGATCACAGGTGCTGCTCAGATGGATGGTGCTATCCTGGTAGTAGCTGCAACAGACGGCCCTATGGCTCAGACAAGAGAACACATCCTGCTGTCCAGACAGGTAGGCGTTCCTTACATCGTAGTATTCATGAACAAATGTGACATGGTTGAAGACGAAGAACTGCTGGATCTGGTTGAAATGGAAATCAGAGATCTGCTGAGCGAGTATGAATTCCCCGGCGATGACACACCTATCATCCGTGGTTCCGCTTTCCAGGCTCTGCAGGATCCTTCTTGTGCATGGGGCGACAAAATTCTGGAACTGTTCAACGAAATCGAAGCTTACATTCCTACACCTGAACGTGACACAGACAAGCCTTTCCTGATGCCTGTCGAAGACGTATTCTCCATCACAGGCCGTGGTACAGTAGCAACAGGTAGAGTAGAATCCGGCGTTGTTAAAGTACAGGACGAAGTTGAAATCGTTGGTCTGACAGAAGAAATCAGAAAAGTAGTAGTTACAGGCGTTGAAATGTTCCGTAAACTGCTGGATCAGGCTGAAGCTGGTGACAACATCGGTGTTCTGCTGAGAGGCGTTCAGAGAGACGAAATCGAAAGAGGTCAGGTTCTGGCTAAACCCGGTTCCATCACACCTCATACAAAATTCAAAGCACAGGTTTACGTTCTGTCCAAAGAAGAAGGTGGCCGTCATACACCTTTCTTCAACAACTACAGACCTCAGTTCTACTTCAGAACAACAGACGTAACAGGCGTTATCAA
>JAZQTP010000014.1:0-3578 GCA_045630845.1 Anaerotignum sp.
GCGTACCTATCTCCCACGGAGAAGGCCGTATTCTGATGCATGATAAGCTGGTGCAGGAGTTGGCGGCAAAAGGCCAGATTCTGACACAGTATGTAGATGAAAAAGGTCTGCCCACAAACAACATCCAGTTCAACCCCAATGCCTCCACCTATGCTATCCTAGGTCTGATTTCTCCCGATGGTCGTGTGCTGGGTAAAATGGGCCATGCAGAGCGTATTGGGGATGGTCTGTATCAGAATGTAGTAGGTAATTACGATATGAAGCTGTTTAAGTCCATGGTGGAATATTTCAAATAATTCGTCAGATTGCAAAATAGAATAGAAAAGCTTTGAATTAAGTTATTACCAAAGGGGCGAGTAGATTCTCGCTCCTTTTTTGTTTCAAAAAACAACAATTTTTTAATAATTCCATTATTTTCATAGAAATTCAGAAAAATATATTGACAGGATTGGCAATAAGTCATAAACTATTAAATGTATAGGGATTTTTTTCCTGCTGTTTTATGAATTGTTGTGGTATAGGGCAGAGATGCCGCCAAAGCCTTTGGGTGAAGCAGGTATCTTGTTCTGATTTTATTCTGATTTTAGAAAATGTAGAGGGCTGAAGAAAAGCCGATAGAGCGCGAAAACGATAAAAGACGAGAAATGAGGAGAAGAATATGTACAAAAAACGGTTATGTAAGCTGATGAGTTTTATAATGGCATTTAGCATGATTCAAGTGCCTGCATTTGCAGAAGAACCCAGCTATAATTGCGGTATAGAAGCGCATAGCCATACAGAGGAATGTTACACAGACTGCGAAGAACAGGAATTGGTGCAGAGTGCTTCTTCCGATGAATTTGTAGTACATATTCCTGATGAGAGCGGCACACCTGCTGGTGGCGAGGGTGTATATGAGGATGATGCAGCTTGTGAGGAGGAGCCCGTTGTAGGCATGGGTGAGCAGCCTATGGCAAGAGGACTGTTGGCGCAGGCGACGGGGGAGTTTCGTATTGTAACCGTTAAAGGCAAGGTGATGCAATACGGGAAAGAGGATGATTCGAGTTACTACAAAGATATCGAGCGTGCAAGTGAGTTTACATTCAAGGTGCAGAAACAGAAGGATGGCGAATCTGAAGGATGGGAAGATATCGAAGGAACGGAACAATCTGTATCTGTGGATAATATTTCTGGTGGCTTTGAGATATATGTACCTAACGAGGAAGGAACATATCGTATTGTAGTTGAACAGCACAACTACAAGATATATGATGAGACTTTGGCTAAATTAGATGGCTACGAGGTTTTACCGGAGATTGATGCAATAGACGATTTTTATCTTGTTTTTGAACCCGATGCATATCCGATAAAAATTAGTCTGAATCTAGACAAAATCGGCGAAGATTACAAAGACAAAATCGGAGTTAGATATAGCATTATGATGGAGACTCCGCAAGGGGCGGATGTAGATTTTTATGAGAACAAGAAATTCATACTAGGGTCTACACGCGAGTCCGGGCCATCCGAGCTGGAGAAACCATTTGATGTTATAGAAAAAAATGTGCATGGAGAAGTATATAAGTATTCCGCTGTCGTAGATACGCTTTTTTGGAATGGTGAAGAATACGGTCTACTGAATCCAAAGGTGGATGCAATGATAGAAAGCATAGAATCAGATTTTGTTGTCGATGATACTGACGAGTTTCCAAGAGTCGTAATAACAATAAATCCCAAAATTTATGATGTTCTATTTGAGGATATTGAAGACACTTTTGGGGAAGTAAAGCATACATGGAGTCATGAAACAGATTTGAGCAATTTGAATCCTGAAAAGGATGGTTATGCATTTATCTGCTGGACGAAAGGTATGGTGATCATGGATGCGATCCCTGCAGATAGTGTTGGTGATATTACTGTGAAAGCGAAATGGAATAAAATTAAGGCTGATGATGAGGGTGAAGCGGATCCTGCGGAGACAAAAGTTTATGGTAAAACATTTATCCGGGTTGATGAGGACGGTGACAATGCAGGCTTTGTAATGAAAGAGGTAACAAATGAAGTGGGCGAAACCGGCAGATATGTTGGAGATAATGGTACACCGGATGATTCTACTGATGATATTATCTATATCCCGGTAGATTGGTTTGATGATGAGGATACAACGGCTGATTTCTATGTTCCCAAAGACGCGTTGATTTCGGATACTTCAAAAGAAGGCATCTATTCTCCTATTGGCAAAGAAGCACCTGTTTATGTAGCAGAGAAGAATAGTGAGGGCGATATTCTCAAATTCACTGAAGTGAAAGATAATGGAAATGGCAGCTATACGGATAGTAATGGTTCAGCTAGTAACACTACAAATAACATCTGGTACATTCCCGATCAAGATGGGGATGGCGAGCCGGAGCGGATGGAGAAGCTGAATGATGTTCCCGGCATCTATAAAGGTACTTCGGCTGTAGCAGAGCTTTATGTCATTGATTTAAGCACAGGAGAGCCAGCTTATGTACCTGTAACAGGTCCGGAAAATGGTGTTTACACGGCTAAAGAGGGAGACAAACATTACATCCCCGATCAGAATGAGGATGGCGTGGCAGAGCCGGAGAGTGCTGTTCTCGGTATCTATGAGATAGGTGATAAAAAGTATGTTGCCGATAAAAATGAGGACGGCAAGCCTATCTATGTACCTGTAACAGATGAAAATGGAGATGGTGTTTACGAGGATGCAGATGCAGATGGAAATGGTAAACATTACATCCCCGATAGGAATGGGGACGGCGTGGCAGAGCCGGAGAGTGCTGTTCCCGGTATCTATGAGATAGGTGATAAAAAGTATGTTGCCGATAAAGACGAGGATGGCAATCCTATCTATATACTCGTAACAGATGACAATGCAGATGGTGTTTATGAGGATGCAGATGGTAAACATTACATCCCCGATAGGAATGGGGACGGCGTGGCAGAGCCGGAGAGTGCTGTTCCCGGTATCTATAAAGAAACAAATCCGGAAACTCCGGGGGAAGAAGAACTCTATATCGTTGATTTAAGCACAGGAGAGCCAGCTTATGTACCTGTAACAGATGAAGATGAAGATGGCAAAACAGATGGTGTTTACGAGGATGCAGCTGGTAAACATTACATCCCCGATAGGAATGAGGACGGCGTGGCAGAGCCGGAGAGTGCTGTTCTCGGTATCTATGAGATAAATGGTGAAAAGTATGTTGTCGATAAAGACGATAAAGGCAATCCTATCTATGTACCTGTAACAGATGAAGATGAAGATGGCAAAACAGATGGTGTTTACACGGATGACAATGGTAAACATTATATCCCCGATCAGAATGAGGATGGCGTGGCAGAGCCGGAGAGTGCTGTTCTCGGTATCTATGAGATAAATGGCGAAAAGTATGTTGTCGATAAAGACGATAAAGGCAAGCCCATCTATGTACCTGTAACAGATGAAAATGGAGATGGTGTTTACGAGGATGCAGATGGTAAACATTACATCCCCGATAGGAATGGGGACGGCGTGGCAGAGCCGGAGAGTGATGTTCCCGGTATCTATGAGATAGACGGTAAAAAGTATGTTGTCGATAAAG
>JAZQTP010000015.1:0-3352 GCA_045630845.1 Anaerotignum sp.
ATTTCGCTTGACGAAATGCTCCGCCTGCGGCGGTGTCGCTAGCGACTGACTACCTTGCCGCCGCAGTGCGATCCCCCGGAGGGTTTTTACTCTATAAGAAACGAAATTTCTTATAGAGTAAAAAATAAGAGATACTCCTTATGGGTATCTCTTATTTTGTCAGATTGGATGTTCAAAGGTTTTATTCAGCTTCATAAAGGTGGCGGTTGCAGTGCCAATCAGCATATCCTTTCCGTCCCGGTGCACAATTCCCTCTGCGGTCAGGCTGATGAGTGTTCTGCCAAGATTGGTTACTTTTACATGATAGTGAACCACATCTCCCAGAAGAACAGGCTTCAAAAAGGTCGTAGTCAGATTAACGGTGGTGACCATATGCTGCTTGGCATAGTAATGACAGGTTAGCCCGAAGGATACATCGAAGCAGGTCATAATGATACCGCCATGAAGGCTGCCGCCGGGATTCAGCTCCCATTCCAGTGCTTCAAAGGCAATGCAGACCTCTCTGTTTTCATAATCACAGGAAACAAAACGAGGCCTCAGATGCTCCAGTACACCATTGTTGGAAATGGGGTTGTCGGGGTGTCCAAGCTGAGAAAGCCACTGTACCATATTCTCCTGTGAGCTGATTTCGTCTTTTAATGTAATGAAATCCATATATGTGTTCCCCCTCTCTTAACTGCTGACTGCCATAAAGGTAGCAGTAGCGATGCAGGAAAGTACATCATCCCGCTCCAGACGGACCTCTGCCTTTACTGTTTGCAGGGTACGCCCGATGGAATCCAGCTGACAGTGAACATGAAAGGTATCCCCAAGAAGGATTGGCTTCAAAAAGGAAACATTCATGGTAACTGTAACAACTGTAGGTGCGCTTAGGTGGGTATAATAATGACAAAGCATACCCATAGCGGTATCCAGTGCGGTAGAAATCATACCGCCATGGATCACATTTTCGGGGTTTAGCTCCCACGCCTTTACATCATAGGCAATTTCCAGAGTGCCCTTTTCAAAATCACAGGAAATGAAGCGGGGGTCCATGCGAGGGATTACACCGTGGTGTTTTAATACAGAATCCGGCTGCATGGCAGCATGGAAAAATTCTTCCATGTGTGCCTGAGAGAGTCCGGGAATTTTAGTCCAGTGCATATAAAGCATTCTCCTTATTTTAGAAATTCAGTGATGTGTTCCAGAAAAGCCCTGCTGTTTTCTATATGGGGCAGGGATGCCGTTTTTTCAAATAATGCAAAGCTGCCAAAGTCCTTCATTTTTTCTGCGGCAGTGAAATGAGCCGACGAAGATATTTTATTTTCTTCACCCCAGATCATCAGGAAAGGGATAGAAAGCTTTGTAAAGGCGGCTTTCGTATCTGCTGCATAAAAACGGGTGGAGATGCCGGCAAAGGTTGCCTGTGCGTGTTCTCCACAGCGGGCAGCGTTAAAATATTGCTGTAGCAAGGCGGCAGAAATATTTTCTTTTCCATAAAAGTGTGCTTCCAGCTCCCTGCGGATGGCAGCCTTAGAAGTACCCAATAGAAATTTCTGCGTACCAGCAACGGGAGAAAGAAGCAGAGGAAGCTGCTTCATATCCGCATTGGTGGCGAAGCTTTTGCCGATACCTTCGGGAGAAACCAGTACCAAGCGCCGCACCTGTGCAGGGTGGAGCATGGAAAGCAGAAGAGCAAAGTCTGCACCGCCATTGGCACCACAGACACCAATTGGGCGCTTTATTACAGCGTCTATAAATTTATGAAGAAGTTGGGTGTATTGATAGGCTGTCCAAGGCTTTTCCGGATAAAAGGACTTGCCAAAGCCGGGTAAATCTATAGCATAAACATGGTAGTTTTCTGCGAGGGATTCAGCGACAGCGTCCCATTCACGGCAGGATGCGCCAAGCATGATGCTGTGGATTAGCAGAATGGGTTTTCCTTTACCGATAGAACGATAGTGAATCAATCCTTCTTCTGTTTCCCATGTTTCCATAAAATGGGTATCATCTACTTTTTTTCTGGCATTTTTTAGAACTATCTGCTGATATAGAGTTAGGCCGGCAAGGGCGGCGGAAATTGTGCCAAAAAAGCCAAGAAAATATTTTGCTACTTTTTTCTTCACATTAAGAACCTCCTTTTTAGGAGAAGATGATAATTTTAAGCAACTTTCTTTATATTATGCGCTTAAAATGCTCATTTGAAAAGGATTTTTTTCATAAAATGGAATGAAGTAGGCAAAAGGGAGAAGAAAAAAATGAATGGTTTTCTGACGCTGACAGGAGAGCTTTTTTTGATCCTCTGTATCCAGTCGGTGCTGGAGGCTATGGCGGCAAAAAAGCAGAACAATTATATGCAGAAGCCGATTGAGCTGGGGTGTTATCTGGCAAGTCTGATGGTGGTATTTCAGTTTATGGAGAGATATTTTTTGGATGTTTTGCATACAATATTACGATTTTTTTAGAAACAGGAAAAAAAGTCTTGACGCAAGCAAGAGATAATGGTATTATATCATTCGTACGCAATATGAGGTATGCCGATGTGGCTCAATTGGCAGAGCAGCTGACTTGTAATCAGCAGGTTATCGGTTCGAGTCCGATCATCGGCTTTTTCTTTATGTAAAAACATAATTTCATGTTGATATGGGTGGATTCCCGAGCGGCCAAAGGGGGCAGACTGTAAATCTGTTGCGATAGCTTCGAAGGTTCGAATCCTTCTCCGCCCATTTTTTACTGCCGCGGAGTAGAGCAGTCCGGTAGCTCGTCGGGCTCATAACCCGGAGGTCGCAGGTTCAAATCCTGTCTCCGCTATGCAAGGATACTGAAAAGTATCCTTATTTTTTTTGTCTGGGAAACGACCTGCGACCGACGGGTTCCCGGGGCTTTGCCGCCGACCGCTGCCGGTGGCAGAAGCAGGGAGGGGGCAAAGGCGAGAAACAAGGAGTGTGCCGAGTGAACGCAGAGAGGGAGAGCAGACGACTATGTTTCGAGGTGGGCATCGCAGGTTCAAATCAGTGCACCCCGAAGAGAAACGGGGACACATAGCTTTGCTGTGTGGCTTTGCAAAGCAAAGTGCTGATAAGTCTCCGCAATTCGCAGAACCCTTGAAATATCAATGTTTCAAGAGCCTGTGAAGAAATTTCTGTAAAAGCAAGAATTATGTGGCCTTCTATGATAGAATAATAAATCATAGGAGGCCTTTACTTATGGCAAAAAGAAAAAGAATGTCCGAGGGTAAGAAAAACATCATTGCAGCACTCCTGCAGGAATACGATATCCAGTCAGCAGAGGATATCCAGGACGCCCTCAAAGATCTGCTGGGTGACACCATCAAAGAAATGATGGAAGCTGAAATGGACGAGCATCTGGGTTA
>JAZQTP010000016.1:0-34096 GCA_045630845.1 Anaerotignum sp.
AATATATGACCAAATAGCATTAAAGGAGTATACTGATCCATTTAAGAATTAATATACTCCTTGCGGTTGGTAGCTTTAGCTTAGAACATACCCCTTGAGGGGTGGCTGGTGAAGTACCCTTTAGGGTTGTTCATAAAACCACCGGCTTTGCCGGTGGATATTTATTTTCTAAAAAATGGGAATAGTAAAGGAAGATTTTATCACATCTGACAAACTACTATATATATAGTAACTGTAAAAATGGGATATCTTATGCGGGGGGAAATATTGTATACTTGTTAGGCTTATGGAAATAGAGTGAGTACCTATGCGGCAAGATCAGGGACGGTCTTGGGAAAAACTGGATTTTCAAGGCAAAACAACCGTTCTGATCACGGACGGCGAACCGGAAATTCTTACGTAGCGCGCGCGAAGCGTGTGAAGTATACGAAGGAAAATGAGGTGATTTCGTTGGAATATCAGATCGGTCAAGTGGTTTATTCCAAAAGCGGTCATGACAAGGGCGATGTGCAGATGATCGTTGGCATAGAGGGGGATTTTCTTCTTCTGGCTGACGGCAGAAAGCGGCGGCTGGAAAAGCCGAAGCGGAAGAAAAAAATGCATATTCAGCCAACACTCTTTGTGGAAGAGGAAGTGGCTGCAAAGCTGCAGCAAGGCGCTTATGTGCTGGATGCAGATATTAAGAAGGCATTGAAGAAGTACCGTGAGGTACGAAACGTTTAATGTTTAAGGAGGTTTACGGTCTTGTCTAAAGATGACGTAATCGAAGTAGAAGGAACCGTACTGGAAAAATTACCCAACGCTATGTTTCAGGTGGAACTGGAAAACGGCCACCAGATTCTGGCGCACATTTCCGGCAAGCTGCGTATGAATTTCATCCGTATCCTGCCCGGTGACAAAGTGTTAGTTGAAATGTCTCCTTATGACCTGACAAAAGGTCGCATCATTTGGAGAGCAAAATAAGGAAGGAGCGATCACAATGAAAATCAGACCATCTGTAAAGCCTATGTGTGAAAAATGCAGAATCATCAAGAGAAAAGGTCGTGTAATGGTTATTTGTGAAAATCCCAAACATAAACAGAAACAGGGCTGATCATTTATTATGGGCTTGCGGGGCAGTACCCCAAAGAGCCGGAACTGATAAATCCGTCAACCATACTGGGAGGAGCATACAGTTAATGGCAAAGGCAGCGCAACAGGCGCATAAGTATTATGACTGACGGTCTATTTCCTTTGTTCGTAATGCCCAACGAGTATCGCACTGTGTTTATGTAAAAACATCTAATTTTTGAAAAGTATTGTGAAAAATTACAGGAGGTGCAAGAATAATGGCACGTATTGCTGGTGTAGACTTACCTAGAGAAAAACGCGTAGAAATCGGCCTGACATATGTTTATGGCATTGGCCACTCCAGCGCTGTTCGTATTCTGAATGAAGCGGGTGTAAACCTGGACACAAGAGTTAGAGATTTGACAGATGAAGAAGTTGCGAAAATTCGCGATGTAATCGACAGAACTCAGACTGTAGAAGGTGACTTGAGAAGAGAAACTGCTCTGAACATCAAACGCCTGATCGAAATTGGCTGCTACAGAGGCATTCGTCACAGAAAAGGTCTGCCTGTTAGAGGTCAGAAAACAAAAACAAACGCAAGAACAAGAAAAGGTCCCAGAAAGACTGTTGCGAATAAGAAGAAATAATTGATATTTCGATAAGGAGGTTTGAGGTAAATGGCTAAGAAAACTGTGAAAAAGGCAACAACTCGCAGACGCCGTGATAGAAGAAAAGTAGAGCGTGGTCAGGCGCATATCCAGTCCACTTTCAATAATACAATCGTTACAATCACAGATGCAATGGGCAACGCATTGTCCTGGGCATCTGCTGGTCAGCTGGGCTTCAGAGGCTCCAGAAAATCCACACCTTATGCAGCTCAGATGGCTGCAGATACAGCTGCAAAGGCTGCTTCCGATTATGGCCTGAAAACAATCGAAGTTTTCGTAAAGGGCCCTGGTAGCGGTCGTGAAGCTGCAATCCGTGCCCTGCAGGCAGCAGGTCTGGATGTAACACTTATCAAAGATGTTACACCCGTTCCTCACAACGGTTGCAGACCCCCCAAACGCAGAAGAGTATAACCTAATATTAGGAGGTGTAGATCAATGGCAAGAGATAGAGTTCCCGTACTGAAAAGATGCAGATCCTTGAATCTGGATCCCATCTACCTGGGTATTGATAAAAAATCTAAAAAACAGAATTTGAGAGCAAACAAAAAAATGTCCGAATACGGTCTGCAGATGAGAGAAAAGCAGAAAGCAAAATTCATCTACGGCGTACTGGAAAGACAGTTCAGAGGCTACTATGCACTGGCTGAAAAAATTGCGAAAAAAGAAGGTATCCCCGGTGAAAACCTTCTGATGCTGCTGGAAATGAGACTGGATAATGTAATGTTCCGTCTGGGCTACGGCAGAACAAGAAAAGAAGCAAGACAGATTGTTCGTCATAAACATGTTCTGGTAAACGGCAAGGCTGTAGATATTCCTTCCTACCAGGTTAAGGTTGGCGATGTTGTAGAAGTAAAAGAAAAATACAAAACAATTCAGAGATACAAAGATGTTCTGGCTGTAACAGAAGGTAGACTGGTTCCTGAATGGCTGTCCGCAAATCACGATGCACTGAGCGGTACAGTGGTGGCAAAACCCACAAGAGCGCAGATTGATGTTCCTGTTGAAGAAACACTGATCGTCGAACTGTACTCCAAATAATTTTCGATTGTGCAGTGAAGTCAAAGGTATTGCTGTAGGGCTTTTCGTCCTGCGGCGCTCTATCATGAAAAAGGGAGGTTTGAACGAGTGTTTGAATTTGAAAAACCTCGCATTGAGATTGCTGAAATGGCACCCGATGGCACTTATGGTAAGTTTGTTGTAGAACCCTTGGAAAGAGGCTATGGTACAACTCTGGGCAATTCCTTGAGAAGAATCCTGCTGTCCTCTCTGCCCGGCGCAGCAGTAAGCAATGTAAAAATTGATGGTGTACTTCATGAATTCAGCGTGATTCCCGGTGTGAAAGAAGATGTGACCGAAATCATCCTGAATCTGAAAGGTCTTGCGATCAAAAATACTAGCGAAGGCAATGAACCGAAGGTTGCTTATATCGATATGGAAGGCGATGGAGAAGTTAGGGGATCCGATATCAAATGCGACAGCGATATTGAAATTCTGAATCCTGAGCACCATATTGCAACACTTTCCGGTGGGGCAGGCAGTAAGCTGTATATGGAGATCACAATCAACAAAGGTCGCGGCTATGTTGGTGCAGACAAAAATAAAAAAGACGATCAGCCAATCGGCATGCTTCCGGTAGACAGTATTTTCACACCCGTATCCAGAGTGAATTTCCTGGTGGAAAACACTCGTGTCGGTCAGATTACTGACTACGATAAGCTGTCTTTGGAAGTTTGGACAAATGGGACTATCGCACCCGATGACGCAGTTAGCTATGGTGCGAAGATTCTGAATGAACACCTAAATCTGTTTATTGATTTGTCTGATAATGCAAAGGATGCTTCTATTATGGTGGAAAAAGAAGAAGGCAAGAAAGAGAAGGTTCTGGAAATGAGCATTGAAGAACTGGATTTATCTGTGCGTTCTTATAACTGCCTGAAACGCGCAGGAATCAACACCGTGGAGGATCTGGCAAATAAGACAGAAGAAGAAATGATGAAGGTGAGAAACCTTGGACGCAAGTCTTTGGAAGAAGTATTGAATAAAATGGCGGAACTGGGTCTTTCCCTGAAGCCTAGTGATGAATAAAAATCATCGCATAGAGAAACTATAGTATTTACCGTGTGATTGCGGCTCCACATAAGACCGAAGTGTGGTGGGGACGGGCAAAGTTACACGGGTATCCATGAGGAGGATTTAACCATGCACGCATCCGGTTATAGAAAACTTGGCAAAACAACACCCCAGAGAAAAGCGCTGCTGAGAAATCAGGTAACAAACCTGCTGTATCACGGCAAAATCAAAACAACAGAAACAAGAGCGAAAGAAGTAAAAAGAATCGCTGAAAAACTGATTACTCTGGCTGTAAAAGAAAAAGACAACTTCGAAGAAGTTACAGTAACAGCAAAGGTGGCGAAAAAAGATGCTAACGGCAAAAGAGTAAAAGAAGTTGTAAATGGCAAAAAAGTAACAGTTTACAACGAAGTAGAAAAAACAATCAAAAAAGACAAAGCTTCCAGACTGGCTGCAAGAAGAGCAATTTTGGCTTACCTGTATCCCGTAACAGAAGTTCCTGCTGACGGCAAAGCAGTAAGAAAGAACACAAAGAAAGTTGACATGGCTGCAAAAATGTTCGACGAAATCGCTCCTAAATATGTTGGCAGACCCGGTGGTTACACAAGAATCGTGAAACTGGGCGCAAGAAAAGGTGACGGCGCTATGGAAGTTATCCTGGAACTGGTTTAATCTAGCGGTAGATTTTCGTTAGAAAAATCAATTTCTAAGGGGAATAAATAAGAAAGTATGAAAAGGATAAATCCGGATTCGGATTTATCCTTTTTTTACATACCAAATGAATGGAGCAGACTATATTTTTATAGAGAACAGAAAGGAAGGCAATTCTTCCGTTTCTATTGACTTTTTGACAGAAAAACCGTATCATAGCCATAGCTGTGAGCATTTTATGCCATAGACTCCGCGGGCGGAGGAATCTGCCGTTAAGAAACAGGTGAATATATGAAAATGGTGAAGGCTGAAGGTCTGACCTATGAATATACAAAGATTATGGAAACAGACCACGGCACGGAAGAACATAAGGTGGTTGCGCTTAAAAGCGTAAATATCGAAATAGAAAAAGGGGAATTTGTTGTTGTTCTGGGGCATAATGGCTCTGGAAAATCCACTTTTGCAAAGCATATCAATGCGCTGCTGCAGCCGACAGGCGGAACACTGTGGGTGCAGGGCATGAATACAAAGGAAGAAGGCTTGGTGTGGGACATCCGCCAGAGTGCAGGCATGGTATTCCAAAACCCTGATAACCAGTTGGTTGCAACGGTGGTGGAGGAGGATATTGCCTTTGGCCCCGAAAATATGGGCATCCCCTCCGAGCAGATTCGTCTGCGGGTGGATGAGGCACTGGATGCGGTGCGGATGGGAGAATTTGCTTCCTATACACCCTCGAAGCTGTCCGGCGGGCAGAAGCAGCGGATCGCCATTGCGGGCGTTTTGGCAATGAAGCCGGATTGCATTGTGCTGGACGAGCCTACGGCAATGTTGGACCCTGTAGGCCGCAGAGATGTGATGGAAACCATTGAACGATTAAACAAAGAAGAAGGTATCACCATCATCCTCATCACCCATTATATGGATGAGGCTGTCCGTGGGGATAGGGTGTATGTGATTGATGACGGCGATCTGGTGATGCAGGGGAGACCTAGAGAAATTTTTGTGCAGGTGGACAAGCTGAAGGAATATGGGCTGGATGTTCCGCAGGTTACAGAGGTGACATATTTGCTGAGAAAAGAAGGGATTGCTCTGCCGGCGGATATTCTGACGGTGGAAGAAATGGTAGGTGCGGTATGTCAATTCAAATAAAGCATCTGACACATATTTATAATGAAGGCACTACCTTCGAGAAGGTGGCGCTGCATGATGTGAATATCGAAATAAAGACCGGTGAATTTGTAGGGCTGATTGGTCACACAGGCTCCGGCAAGTCTACATTGATTCAGCATCTGAATGGTATTATTTATCCCACTTATGGAGAAATCTTGCTGGATGGGGAAAATATCCATAAGGACAAGCTGAAGCTGAAGGAGGTACGCAGACGGATCGGTCTTGCGTTCCAGTATCCCGAATATCAGCTTTTTGAAATGACAGTATATAAGGATGTTGCCTTTGGTCCGACCAATCTGGGCTGGTCCAAGGAAAAGATACATGAAAGTGTAATTTCTGCTTTAGATATTGTAGGCATCGGCCCTGAAATTTATGAGAAATCGCCCTTTGAGCTGTCCGGCGGACAAAAACGCCGTGTAGCCATTGCGGGAGTTTTGGCAATGAATCCGGAGGTACTCATTCTGGATGAGCCGACTGCGGGGCTGGACCCCAAGGGGCGGGATGAAATACTGGCGGCAATCCGCAAGCTCCATGAGGAGAGAGGGATCACAGTCATTCTAGTGAGTCATAGCATGGAGGATGTGGCGAAGCTGGTGGATCGTATTATTGTGATGCATAGAGGGCAGGTAGCAATGACAGGAACACCCAGAGAGGTTTTCTCCCATCCGATGGAGTTAGAGGAAATTGGACTGGCAGCACCGCAGGTGAGCTATGTTTTTGCACAGCTGAAGGCGAAGGGCTATGATGTGCCCACAGATGTATATACTGTGGAGGAAGCGAAAGATGCCCTGTTGAATTTGGTAAAGCAGGTGAAGGCATGATTAGAGATATTACCATCGGTCAGTATTATCCTGCCCAATCTCCCATTCATAGAATGGATGCAAGGCTGAAGCTGGCTGTAACATTTATATTTATTGTATCGTTGTTTCTGGTAAATTCCTTTGTGGGCTATGGCTTTGTGCTGCTTTGTATGGCATTTGTCATCAAGGCATCCAAGGTGCCGGTGAAGTTTATGCTGAGAGGCTTGAAAAGTATTCTCATCATCATTCTCTTTACGGCATTCATCAATCTGTTTCTGACAAAGGGAGAGTATGTGCTGCTGCAGGTGGGTTTTGTGACGGTTACGCTGGAGGGGCTTTTGCTGGCACTGAAAATGTGTATCCGTCTGGTGATGCTGATTGTTGGCTCGTCCATCCTGACGCTGACCACGACACCCATTCAGCTGACGGATGCCATTGAGTATATCCTGAAGCCCTTTAAGGGCATCGGTGTGCCAGCCCATGAAATTGCCATGATGATGACCATTGCGCTACGCTTTATCCCCACATTACTGGATGAAACGGATAAGATTATGAAGGCGCAGCAGGCAAGAGGTGCGGATTTTGATACAGGCAATCTGGTGCAGAAAGCAAAGGCACTGATTCCTATTTTGGTACCGCTTTTCGTTTCCGCCTTCCGCAGGGCGGAGGAGCTGGCTATGGCAATGGAAGCAAGATGCTACCATGGGGACGAAAATCGTACCCGTATGAATGTGATGAAAATGAAACCCGCCGATATACGAGCAGCGGGTGTGACGGCTGTTTATGTAGTGGCGATCATTGCGCTGCGTTTTGCGGCAAAGGCGCTGCCATTGGTTTAAGAAAAGGAAAAGCTCCCATTTGATGCAATGGGGGCTTTTTTGAAGAAAACGCATAGGAGGAAAGCCCGTGAAACGAATTTTATTGACCATCGCATACGATGGGACGAGATATTCCGGCTGGCAGAAGCAGAAAAATCCGGATGTGATTACCGTGGAGGGGGAATTGACGAAGGCGCTGCAGCAGCTTTTCAGAGAGCCGACGCTGGAGATCATTGGCGCCAGCCGCACGGATGCAGGAGTGCACGCACTGGGACAGCGTGCCATTCTGGATGTGGAAACCACCATGCCGGTGGAGCGTCTGCCTATGGCAATCCGCTCCTTTCTGCCGGAGGATATTGTGGTGACAAAGGCGGAGGAGGTGGCAAACACCTTTCATCCCCGTTTTGACTGTGTGAAAAAGACCTATGAATACCGCTTCTGGAATAGCCCTGTGAAAAATCCGAAGGAACGACTGTATGCTGCCTATGTGCAGAAGCCGTTGGATATTGAGCGGATGAACGATGGGGCAAAGGCGTTGATCGGTACCCATGATTTTGCTGCCTTCTGTGCGGCGGGGGCACAGGTTTCCACTACGGTGCGTACCATCTTCGACTGCCATGTAAAACGGCAGGGAGAAAGCGTCTGTATTTCTGTGACAGGGGATGGTTTCCTCTATAATATGGTGCGTATCATTGCAGGGACATTGATGGCAGTCGGCACAGGCAAGCTGGAGGCAGAGGCGGTTTCTGACATTGTTGCAAGCAGGGACAGATCGAAGGCAGGGCAGACGGCAGAGCCGCAGGGACTGACACTGATGGAAATTTTCTATGAATAGGCAGACTCCTTCAAAAGCCAGTAAAATATAGAAAAATATTAGGAAAAAGCTCTTGACATGATTTGTATGCAAGATTATAATATAAGGGCTGTTAATATGATTTTAAGGCTGAATATCAGCTTTGAATATATGTTTCTCAAGGTGGGACCCAATAAGTTATGCACAAAAAATGGCATAATGGAGATCGACCGTAGCCATTCCTGCGGCAGCGGCGAAGTCAACGGGTCAAACGAAATAATATGACAGGAGGTAAAAACCATGAGAACTACTTACATTGCAAAAGAAGCAGACATCGTGAAAAAGTGGTATGTGATCGATGCAGAAGGCGTAACACTGGGTCGTCTGGCTTCCGAAGTTGCAAACATTCTGAGAGGTAAAAACAAACCTCAGTATGCACCCAATGTTGACATGGGCGACTATGTTATCATTGTGAATGCAGAAAAAATCGCTGTAACAGGTAAAAAACTGGAACAGAAAATGTACCGTCATCACTCCGGTTGGGTTGGCGGCCTGAAAGAAACAAGACTGGACAAAATGCTGGCAACACACCCCGAAAGAGTTATCGAACATGCTGTAAAAGGTATGCTTCCTAAAAACGCTCTGGGCAGAAAGATGTTCGGCAAGCTGCATGTATATGCAGGTGCAGAACACCCTCACGCAGCACAGAAACCCGAAACACTGGAATTCAAATTCTAATCGAAGGAGGAAAGCATAATGGCAGCAGCTAGATATTACGGTACAGGCAGAAGAAAATCTTCCGTAGCTAGAGTATACCTGATCCCTGGCAACGGTAAAATCACAATCAATAAAAGAGATATCAACGACTATTTCGGTCTAGAAACACTGAAGCTGATTGTTCGTCAGCCTCTGGAACTGACAGAAACAGTAGCAAAATTCGATGTTCTGGTTAATGTACAGGGCGGTGGCTTCACAGGTCAGGCCGGTGCAATCAGACACGGTATCTCCAGAGCACTGCTTCAGGCAGATGCTGACTACAGACCTTCTCTGAAAAGAGCAGGCTTCCTGACAAGAGACCCTCGTATGAAAGAAAGAAAGAAACCCGGTCTCAAAGCAGCGAGAAGAGCACCTCAGTTCTCCAAGAGATAATCAGCCGATTATTCAAATCCTTGCAAACCTTGTGTTTGCAAGGATTTTTTTCGCTCTATAAGAAATTTCGTTTCTTATAGAGCAAAAACCCTCCGGGGGATCGCACTGCGGCGGCAAGGTAGTCAGTCGCAAGCGACACCGCCGTAGGCGGAGAAGCTCGCAAAGCGAGCTTCTTTTTTTATTCTTGCAAAAAAAAGATATCGCCGCCTTTGTAAGAAATTCTTAAGGGTTTTATATGGAAAATATTGTTTCTTTTTACAGACAATCGTGTTATAGTGAAAGAAATGTTTTATAAAAACCGACACGAAAGGGTGAAGAAAATGGATACAAATAAAATAGAGAATACAGAAGAAAAAGCAGCTGTTGCAGTTGAAAAGAAAAAATCGGTGAACTGGGGGAAGCTTTGGAAAAAATATAAGCTCCCTGTGATCGCTGTGGTGGCTGTGGCTGTGGCAGGCGGCTATTGGATAAAAAGTCATAACAACAGTGGTGTGGAGATGCCTGCATATAGCGTGGAGGCAGCAGCGAGAATGGACATTACAGAGAGTATTTCCGGCAATGGCAGCTTGCAGCCTGCCAATTCCTATACCATTACAACACTGGTGAAGGGTGACATCATCAGTGCGGATTTTGAAGTGGGCGATGCGGTGGAAAAAGGCACGGTTTTGTATCAGATTGATGATGATGAATCTTCCACAGGCGTACAGCAGGATGAAATCACTCTGTCGGAATCCAGAATGAACTATCAGCGCAAGTTGGAAGGTTTGGAGGATTTGCAGGTGAAAGCACCAGTAAAGGGCACATTGAAGGATATTGCTGTAAAGGTTGGCGATGAGGTGAAGGCAGGCGAAGTGATTGCCACAGTGCAGGACAGCACCAGAATGAAGCTGAAGCTGCCTTTCCCTGCGGGGGATGCAGCGGCTTTTGCTGTTGGACAGAGTGCAGATGTTATCCTTTTTGGCAGCTTTGAAACAATAAATGGTACGGTTGCGGAAATCAGCGGTGCAGATTCTGTTTTAGAGGGCAATGTGCTGGTGAGATATGTGACCATTGAAGTGGAAAATCCCGGTGCGCTGTCTGATAGTCAGATGGCAACGGCTGAAATCGACGGCAGCGGCGCTTCTCAGCAGGGGAACTTTACATATGCAGAATCCCGCAAGGTGATTGCGGAGGTGGGCGGCAAGGTTGCGGCTATTTCCGTGAAGGAAGGCGATATGGTGGAACGCAATGCCGTATTGCTGAAGCTGGAAAGTAAGGCACTGCAGGATGATGTGCAGGCTGCGGCAAATCGTGTAAAAGCGGCAGAGCTGTCCCTGCAGGCAAGACAGAAGCAGCTGGAAGGTTATACAGTAAAATCCCCCATCGCAGGTACGGTGATTGAAAAGAAATATAAGGTCGGGGATACCATTTCCGACGCAGGTAAGGAGCTTTGCACGATCTATGATCTTTCTCATATGAAGGTAACGCTGAATGTAGATGAGTTGGATATCAATAAGATAAAAATCGGTCAGAACGCTGTGATTACATCTAATGCGGCTCCCGGTGCTGTCTATGAAGGTACTGTTTCCAACATCACTATGAAAGGCAAAACAGAAAATGGCGTGACAACATATCCTGTAGAGATTCAGGTAGGAGATGTAGAAGGTCTGCTGGCAGGCATGAATGTACAGGTGAAAATTGCAATCCAGAAAGCAGAAAATGCGGTGGCGATTCCTGCGGCGGCGTTGGAGGTTGGCAATCTGGTGTTGGTGGAAGGCGGCGAAATGGATTCCGGCAATCCCGCAGTGCCTGCCGGCTATGGCTATCGTCAGGTAGAAGTGGGCATTTCTGATGGTTCTTTTGTTGAAATTATCAGCGGCATCGAAGAAGGGGAAATGATCGCCTATGATGCTATGGCAGCTTCATTCGCAGACATATGGCAATAAGGGTTTGCGAAAAATGCAGATGGGAGTGATGGGATGAAACCGATTATTGAGTTTCAGAATGTTACAAAAAAATATTACATGGGCGAGAATGTTCTGCTCGCCGCAAACTGTGTGAATTTCAAAATATATCAGGGTGAGTTTATTTCCATTGTTGGGCAGTCTGGCTCCGGAAAATCTACCTGTATGAATATCATCGGCTGTCTGGATGTGCCCTCGGAGGGGACATATCTTCTGGACGGCAAGGATGTCGGCAATATGGAGGATGACGAGCTGGCGGAAATCCGAAATGAAAAGCTGGGATTTATCTTCCAGCAGTATAACCTGCTGCCGAAGCTGACGATTTTGGAAAATGTAGAAGTTCCGTTGATGTATGCAGGGGTATCTAAGGCAGAACGCCGCCAAAGAGCGCAGGCGTCCTTGGAGCGGGTAGGTCTTGGTAATAAGACAGGGCATCTGCCCGCACAGCTTTCCGGCGGTCAGCAGCAGCGTGTTTCTATTGCACGGGCATTGGCAGGGACACCTTCTGTGATCCTTGCTGATGAGCCTACCGGTGCATTGGACTCCAAAACGGGCAGAGAGGTGCTGAAGATGCTGCAGGAACTGCACAAAGAGGGGAATACGGTAGTATTGATTACCCACGATAACGGTATTGCGGCAACGGCAGACAGAGTGATCCGTCTGGATGACGGCAAGGTGGTTTATGACGGCCCTGCGACAAATCCGGATGCCTTTGTACACGCAAACCCCGTGATGAATGAGGAGGTGGCAGAGTGAATTTTGCTGAAACCTGTAAAATGGCTTTCAAAAATCTGATGAGTAGCAAAGCCCGCTCTTTCCTGACGATGCTGGGTATTATCATTGGTGTAGCCTCTGTGGTGGTAATCATGGGGATTGGAGCAGCCAATATGGAAAAATCAAGAGAAGAATTCCGTAAATACGGGCTGGAGAATATCACATTAGAGATTAAAGGACGCGGCAGAGCGAAAGAAATCTTTGGTTACGAAACGCTGAAAGAAATCGTGAGAAAATATCCGGAATATATGGTTTATGTGTCACCGGATGTATCGCTTTACAGCGAGCTGCATAATGGAACAAAGAAAATGGATTATTCAAATATAAAAGGCATTTCCGGAGATTATTTCAAGATGTCTAACTTAACATTGGAGCAGGGCAGAAGTCTTTACTATGTAGATGAATGGAAAAGGGAAGCTGTCTGTGTCATTGGTTCTTATGTGAATAATGTCCTTTATCAGGGACGCGGATTGGGAGAAACACTGAAGATTAACGGCAAGAGTTATGAGGTTGTAGGAGTGCTGAAGGAATCTGATCCACTCAATGGTGAATATGGTGTAGATAACACTGTTCTAATGCCTTATACGACGGCGTCTCGTATGGGAGGAAGCGGCTCCGACAATTATATGATTGCTGCCAAAAGCCAAGATGTTTCCGAGAAAGCGGTAGGCATCCTCAAACAGGAGTTGCAGGATTTTTTCAGAGATACAAAGGCGTATCGTGTGACAACGAATGCCGATATGTTACAGATGTTTAGTGACGGCGAAAAACGCCAGATGATGAGTATGGCACTGACAGCAGGCATTTCACTGGTTGTTGGCGGCATCGGTATTATGAACATTATGCTGGTTTCTGTAACAGAGCGCACCAGAGAAATCGGTATCCGTAAGGCATTGGGGGCAAAGCGGAAATTTATCCTGCGGCAGTTTATGATAGAATCGGCGGTGACCAGCGGTATGGGTGGCATCATCGGTGTTCTGGTCAGCTATCCTGTCTGCTATATCGCAAGGGAGCTTACCTTGCGTTCTACGGGAGAGATATTGAATATTACGCCGGATCTCCATTCGATTCTGGTATCCGTTGCGATTTCGGTAGGCGTTGGGATATTCTTCGGCTTTATGCCGGCAAGAAAGGCAGCTATGCTCAATCCCATTGATGCATTGCGTCATAATTAAAAGAGGAGGTTCTTATGAAGAAGATAGTATGTATGATATTAACAGCGTCTATGCTTCTGACTGTGGCGCCGCAGGCAGCTTTTGCGGCGGATTTCAGCACGGCAGAGCAGACAGTGCGGGCAATGGGCATTGTGACGGGGGCAGGAGAGGATTCTGCCAACCGTGGTGAATTTGCCAAGATGCTGGTGGCTGCATCCAAATACAAAAACGAGGTTTCCGGACAGACCACAAGTGCACTTTATCCCGATGTCCCCAAAAATCACTGGGCGGCGGATTATATACGGGTGGCTGTGGAAAAGGGCTGGATGACAGGCAGTGCCAGCGGCAGCTTCCGTGTGAATGACGGCATCCGTGCGGAGGAAGCGGCAACCTCTCTGCTGAAGCTTCTGGGCTATGATCCGACGGCACTGGCAGGGGCATTCCCGCAGGCACAGCTGACAAAGGCAAAATCTCTGGGACTGGCAGAGGGCATTTCTCTGGAAAGAGGCAAGGTGCTGACAGAGCACGATTGTGTGCTGCTGTTTTATAACCTGTTGAATGCAAAAACACCGGAGGGAAAGGTATACGCGACAGAGCTGGGCTACAGCGTGAGCGGAAAGAGCATCAATTATTCCTCCGTTGTATCTGAGGATATGGAAGGACCTTTCGTGCTTCATGCGGACGGACAGATTCCTGTTTCCTTCCCTGTAAATATCGTATACAAAAATGGCGTGAGTGCATCTGTAAACGAAGCAAGGGAATTTGATGTATATTATTATAACGAAGGGATGCAGACAGTATGGCTGTATAGCAACCATGTAACGGGTACTTACAGCGGGGCAGCTCCCAATACGGTTGCGCCCGAAAGTGCAACTGTGGCAGGGGCAAATTATCAGCTGGAGGCTGCAGCGGCGTATAAGCTGTCCACACTGGGTGAGCATAAGATCGGCGATATTGTGACACTGCTCATCGGTATGGATGGCGCAGCGGTGGATGTTGTAGATACAGAAAAATTCAGTGGCAGCTATATCGGTGTGGTGACAGGTACAGGTGTGAATGATTATGTGAATGCAGCCAATGTGACAAAGGCGGAAAAGGTGATTTATGTGGCTTGTACCGATGGTACGAACCGTACATTCCGTGTGGAGAATAGTTACAGCAAAGGCGATATGGTGTCCATCAGCTTCACCGGTGGCAAGCATAAGGTGACAAAACTGAACAGGCGCCAGATGTCCGGCTCTGTGAGCAAGGATGGTACCTCTCTGGGTGGCTCCCATAGTATTGCTGCCGATGTGCGTATTCTCAATATCGCACAGGATGGCTCTGTGAAACGGATTTACAGCAGCAAGCTGGCAGGCAAGCGTCTGGAGGCAAGCAATGTTTACTACTATGCGATGAGTGCAGAGAATAAAATCACAGATTTGATTCTTTATAATGTATTTAGTGAAGGCAGAGAGTACGGTATCGTATTCGATGTAAAGGAAGGCTACACAAGAGATGGCGGCGAAAGAGATACAGAATATAGCTATAAATATATCATGAATGGCGCAACCTTTGAAGCGACAACGACAGAGGCTGTTTCTTCCGGTCCTGCCGTATTCCGTGCAGGGGATAAGGGCAGAGAATACCTTACCAGTATGAGCTCCCGTACACTCAGCGATGTGGATGCACTGACAGCACATAGCGGCAGCATGAAATTTGAGGTCAGCGAGGATGTACAGTGCTACATCAAGGCAGACACAAAGGCGTATACAAAGGCGGGCATCAATTCCATGGATGAAAGCCAGTATACTCTGGTGGGCTACGTTTATGACGATGAGGTACGCATGATCATTGCGCTGCCCAAATAAGAAGAAAGGGGAGGGGCAAACCTTCCATCGTGTAAAAGACCAAAGGGTTCCTGCAAGGCAGGAACCCTTTGTTGTGTACTCAACAAAAATAGTGTATAATGGTCACACAGGAGGAGAGGAAGATGGAAGAAAGCAGATTTGAGTTATTTGATGGGCTGATTGCCTCCGCAGGAAAAGCATTGCAGCGCATGAAAAGTGATAAAATGAAAAAATATGGGCTGGGCAGTACCCATACCACCTGCCTGTGCAAGCTGGGCAAGGCGGGAAAGATGGGCTTGTCCCAGAAGGAGCTGACGGAGCAGGAGAGCATTGATCGGGCGCAGGTTTCCCGTGTGCTGCGAGATCTGGAGGAAAAGGCGATGGTTTCCGCAGAGGGCAGCACCGCTTATAAGAAACGCTATTATCTGACGGCACGGGGGCGGGAGGTCGCTGATGAGATCAATGCCATCAGCCTTGAGATCAATCGGTATGTAAGCAAAGAAATACCGGAAGCGGAAATACAGGTGTTTTATCGGGTGATGCAGCAGATCGACCAAAATCTGAAAAAGGCAGAACAGAAATTCTGCGGAAGAGAGGCGAGAAAATGATGCAGATAGAAAAGCTTATGCAAAAGCAGAGAGCATTTTTTCGTACGGGGGAAACGATACCCCTTGCCTTCCGAAAGGCCGCGCTGGACAGGCTCAGCCGCATCATCCGTGCCCGTGAGGAAGAAATTTATGCGGCACTGCGGGCGGATTTGAATAAATCGGAAACGGAAAGCTACCTCTGCGAAATCGGCATGACATTATCGGAGCTTTCCTATATCCGCAGACACATGACCGGCTGGGCGAAAAAGGAATATAAGCTGACGCCCTTGGCACAGTTTTCGGAGGAAAGCTTTACTGTTCGGGAGCCTTATGGCGTGGTGCTGATTATGGCACCGTGGAATTATCCCTTTCTGCTGACGATGGCACCGCTGGTGGGTGCGATTGCGGCGGGGAATTGCTGCGTGGTGAAGCCCTCCGCCTATGCCCCTGCTACATCGGCAGTGATACGGGATATTATTCGGGAATGTTTTGTGGAAGGACATATTGCGGTGGTGGAAGGCGGCAGGATGGAAAATCAAGCACTTTTAGACCAGCGCTTTGATTATATTTTCTTTACAGGCGGCACTGCGGTGGGCAGAGAGGTGATGCAGAAGGCGGCAAAGCATCTGACGCCAGTGACGCTGGAGCTGGGCGGAAAAAGCCCTTGCATTGTAGAGAAAACGGCAAACCTCAGACTGGCGGCGAAGCGGATTGTGTTTGGGAAATTTCTGAACTGCGGGCAGACCTGTGTGGCACCGGATTATATTCTGGTGGAGGAAAGCGTGAAGGATGCGCTGCTTTGCCATCTGCGGGAATGGACGGAAAAGATGTACAGCATGGAAGGCGAGAGAAAGAAAGCCTATGTGAAGATGATCAACCGAAAGCATTTTGAGCGGGTGAAAGGGCTGATCGATCCCCGAAAGGTGGTTTATGGCGGTGGTTGGGATGAGGAAACCCTACAGATTGAGCCGACGATACTGGATGGTGTGACCGCTGCGGATGCGGTGATGCAGGAGGAAATCTTTGGCCCTGTGCTGCCAATCCTTACGGTGGGGGATATGAAAGAGGCGGAGGCGTTCCTTCTGGAGCGGGAAAAGCCCCTTGCCTTGTATCTGTTTACCCAAAACAAAAGGCTGGCAGAGCATTTTCTGCGTTATGTGCCATTTGGCGGCGGCTGTATCAATGATACAATCATCCATCTGGCGACCAGCCGCATGGGTTTTGGCGGCGTAGGAAACAGCGGCATGGGCAGCTACCATGGAAAGAAAAGCTTTGAAACCTTCAGCCATGAAAAAAGCATTGTAAAAAAGCATACATGGATGGATCTGCCGGTGCGTTATGTGCCATATACCAAATGGCAGGAACGCCTGCTGCGGCTGTTTCTGCGCTGAAGAAAAGAAAAAAGCCAAAGGCAATGCTGCGAGAAGCAATGTGTCTTTGACTTTTTTGCTCTATAAGAAATTTCGTTTCTTATAGAGCAAAAACCCTCCGGGGGATCGCACTGCGGCGGCAAGGTAATCAGTCGCAAGCGACACCGCCGCAGGCGGAGTATTTCGTCAAGCGAAATACTTTTTTACTCTATAAGAAATTTCGTTTCTTATAGAGTAAAAACCCTCCGGGGGATCGCACTGCGGCGGCAAGGTAGTCAGTCGCAAGCGACACCGCCGCAGGCGGAGCATTTCGTTAAACGAAATGCTTTTTTATAAAAATAGCTATTTCATGCGAAAGCGTCCGTGACATGGGTGCCGTGCCCATTATCGTCATAGGGCGCTTTTTTCCCGTTCACCAAATCGAAAAAAGCAACAATGCGATTGTTCGGATGGGTGAAATCCGCAACGGGGGAAATGCCTGTATCCAGAAAGGCAATGGAAAGAGTGTCTGTGCTGCGATATGCTTCGGCGGCAAAAAGCCGATTCAGGAAAGACATGAAAAAGCATCTCCTTTCCTTATCATGGTATGTAAAAAAGTATTTTTGGGGACTTTTGGGCATATCTTTGTGATAGAAGAAAAAAGGAGAGATGCCTGTGGCAGAGAAAAAGGAATCGGGGATGGAGCCAATGGAGGCGATGCAGCTGCTGCAGCGGATGGAGCGTCTGAAGCGGCTGATGGGGACACCGATGCAAAAACCGCCGGCGGAGGTGGAGCAGCCGGAGCTGTTTTGTCGCAATCGGCAGGAGGAAATGCTTTCGGCGGCAATTCCGTTTCTGGATAGAGAATATCAGAAAGAAATGTATGTGCTGGTGCGTTTAATGGAGATGCAGCGGGTGCTGCAGGATAGCCGGATAGAGGTGCGGGAAAAGCAGGAGCAGCCTGCTGTGCGGCGGCGGAAGCTATTGGGTGTATTGCAGGCTTATCTGCCCCAAGGGGAAAGGCAGCAGATGGAAACACTGCTGAAGATGATGGATATGAAGCAGATTTTAGGACGGGAGGAATTGCAATGAATACATGGGATACGCCGCAGGTGCAGGCGTTGGGAGAGGAAAGGCTGCAGCTCTTGCGGGAGGCGGCGGAGGCTGCCCGTGGAAAAACAGGCATGGAACGGCTGGATGTGTTTCTGGAATATGGAGAAAGGCTTTCTGCTGGCGGTAGTCTGCCGCCAGAGGAGCAGAAGGCATTACTGGCAGCGGTGGCAGCAAGCTTGCCGAAGCAGGAACAGGCGCAGCTGGAGAAAATCATGGGAATGATGGGATTATAAAGGCAACACCGTACAATTCACGGCAAGCACATCTGCTTACGCATTTACAGCACCGGAATTATGTGGTATTGCCTAAAAAGGGTGACGATTTTAATCGTCATCCTTTTTTACTCTATAAGAAATTTTGTTTCTTATAGAGCAAAAACCCTCCGGGGGATCGCACTGCGGCGGCAAGGTAGTCAGTCGCTAGCGACACCGCCGCAGGCGGAGCATTTCGTCAAGCGAAATGCTTTTTTATGAGCAGTGCAAACAGAAGAAGGGCTGTGGACGAGGGTGTAGAGCCGTGGACGGTTTTCTCCTGTTTTTTCTTTCCTGTTTTTGGTTCTGTTTTTATGGGGGCAGAATGTTTGGGATGTGGGCTTTCTGCCTTTTTTCTTTGAAAGGGGAGGGGAAGTTCTTTTTTGGAATACATACGAAACCTCCTCAGATTTTTCTATTATTTATATGTTTCCAAAAGTTTTTTCATGAAAGAATACAATTTTTCTATAAAAGCTGTCATTTTTGTGGTATTATTATTATGAGAATGTCTGAGAACATCCATCTGAGAGGAAAACGGATATGAAAGAACGGAGAGAACGGAATTTCCGCATACTGGAATTTCGTGAAAATAAATTTGATATTATTGGTGATGTTCACGGCTGCTATGAGGAATTGATGGAGCTAATTCATAAGCTAGGCTATGAAAAGGGCGAAGGCTGCTATGTGCATCCCGAGGGGCGAAGGCTGATTTCTGTTGGTGATGTGGCGGATAAGGGCTGCCGCAATCTGGATTGCTTAAATTTCTGGATTGACCAGGTGAACAACGGCGGTGCGTTCTGGGTGCATGGAAACCATTGCAATAAGCTGTATCGGTATTTTTTGGGAAATCGAGTGCATCTGTCCCATGGGCTGGAGCATACGGTGGCAGAATTGGAGCAGCTGCCGAAGGAGGAGCGGACGGCTCTCCGAAATCGCTATGTGCGCTGCTATGAAAGCCAGTGCTTTTATCTGTTGCTGGATAGAAGACGGCTTGCCATTGTGCATGGAGGCTTGCGGGCAGAGAATATCGGCAAATTCTCTAATCGTATCCGTACAGTCTGCCTTTATGGAGAAACCACAGGGGAGTTTGATGAAAACGGAAAGCCGGAGCGGCTGGATTGGGCGGCGGAATATGATGGCGAGCCTTTTGTGGTATATGGGCATACAGTAGTGGAAAAGCCGGAAATCATCAATCATACGGTGGATATTGACCAAGGCTGTGTTTATGGCGGCTATCTGACAGCACTGCGCTATCCGGAGATGAAATTTGTGCAAGTGCGGGGGAAGAAATACGCAGAATATAGCGGCGGCGGAAAAGTGCCGGAATAAAAATTATGAGAAGAAGCGATATTGCAGAAAACTGTAATATCGCTTTTTTACTTTATAAGAAGCGCTATATTTCAAGAAACAAAAATCCTGCACAGGCATTATGTTGACAAGGGGATTTCCGCAAAAAGGAGGATTTTCGAGGAAAAGGGCGTATATGTTAAGTAATAGGAGAATTTTGTGGCTTCACAGAAAAAAGGAGGGAAAGGCATGGAGTTGCGTTTGTTGCAGGAGGAGCAGGAGGAAAGGATGTTGGGGCAGTATGCCGTAAAAAGTGTGGATACAAAGGGACGGCAGCGAGAGGAGCCGAAGTGCGATATCCGCACAGACTTCCAGCGGGACAGAGATCGTATCCTGCATTGTAAGTCTTTCCGTCGCATGAAACATAAAACACAGGTGTTTATCTCCCCGGAGGGGGATCATTATCGCACTCGTTTGACGCATACATTGGAGGTTTCTCAAATTGCAAGAAGCATTGCGCGGGCATTGCGCCTGAATGAGGATCTGACAGAAGCTATTGCGCTGGGGCATGATTTGGGGCATACGCCCTTTGGCCATGCAGGAGAGCGGAAATTGGATGCACTTTGCAGAGAGTTTGGCGGCTTTGCCCATAATGAGCAGAGTCTGCGTATGGTGGAGCGGCTGGAAAAGGAAGGCAGAGGGCTGAATTTGACATGGGAGGTGCGGGATGGCATATTGAATCACCGTACCAGCGGAAGCCCTGCTACATTAGAGGGGAAAATTGTGCAGCTTTCGGATAAGATAGCCTATACAAATCATGACATAGATGACGCCATTCGTGCGGGGATGCTACGAGCAAGAGATATTCCGAGAGAGGTGGTTGCACTGATTGGGACAACCTCCTCCAGCCGTATCAATACGATGATTCGAGATACGATTCAGAATAGTATGGATCGGAATGATATTTGTATGAGTGGAGAAATGAAGGAAGCCTTGGGGAATTTGCGGTCATTCATGTTCCGCCATGTATATGCCAGCGATATTGCGATAGAGGAGCATAAGAAAGCAGAAAAAATCGTTGGGGATTTGTTTGCTTATTATATGGAATATCCAGAGGAAATGTCTGCGGAATTTCAGATTTTTTTGAATGAGGGGGACACGGTCAGACAGGTGGTTTGCGATTATATCGCCTGTATGACAGACCGTTTTGCAGTGACAAAATATAATGAGTTATTTATTCCAAGAGAGTGGACAAAACTTTGATGAAAATGGGTATCCTTTGAAAAAGATAGGGGGTTTTTCTCTTTTTTTCGTTGTTCGGAACAAAATATAGGCATGGCGAAAGGATTTTTTTCAAAAATGTCGAATAAATAAAAGAAAAGGGAGTGTAATGGCTTCCTTTTCGATTGCTGGAAAGGAAGTGATGGCGTGCGGTATCCGAGAGAGATCATTGATGAGGTTCGACTACAGAATGATATTGTTGAGGTGATTTCCCAGTATGTGCCATTGAAGCAGAAGGGCAGTTCCTATTTCGGGCTGTGTCCTTTTCATAATGAAAAAACAGCTTCCTTTTCTGTAAATAGTGATAAGCAGTTTTATTACTGCTTTGGCTGCGGTGCGGCGGGAAATGTATTTTCTTTTCTGATGGAAATGGAAAATTTGGAATTTCCCGAGGCGATGAAAAAACTGGCGGAGCGGGCACATATTACCCTGCCGGAGCCGGAGCGTTCGGCGCAGACGATTGCTGCGGAGCAGGCAAAGCAGAGATTATTTGAGATACACACTCTTGCCGGCAGATATTTTTATGACTGCCTGCAAGAAAAGCAGGGGGAACAGGCGCGGGAGTATCTTACCCGACGGCAGATGGATCCACGGATAGCGAGAAAATTCGGGTTGGGCTATTCCCCCGATAGCTATGATGCTTTGTTCCGGCATTTGAAAGAAAAGGGCTTTACTGTTTCCGAGATACTGAAATCGGGGTTGGTTTTGGAAAATAAGGATGGAAATGGGTATCATGACCGCTTTCGTGGGCGGCTGATGTTTCCCATCTTTGATGTGCAGAGCCGTGTAGTTGGCTTTGGTGGGCGCATCCTTGCAAAGGGGGAGCCGAAATATCTAAATTCTCCGGAAACGGTATTATTTAGCAAAAGCCGAAATCTATATGGATTAAATTTTGCAAAAGAAGCAAGAAAGCGAGAGCTGATTTTGGTGGAGGGCTATATGGATATGCTTTCCATTTATCAGGCAGGCTTTCGCAATGTGGTGGCATCCCTTGGCACCGCCTTTAACCAAGACCATGCGAGGACATTGAAGCGTTTTGCTGATGAGGTAATTCTGCTTTATGACAGCGACGAAGCCGGAACGAATGCAGCACTGCGTGCGATTCCGGTTCTGGTGAAGAATGGATTTCGGGTAAAGGTAACGCAGGTGCCGGACGGGAAAGATCCCGATGAATTTATTAAGGCAAAAGGCGCAGCGGAGTTTTCCAAGCTCCTGCTGAACGCTGTGCATTATATCTCTTTCGAGATTGCTTGTATCCAGCGGAAATATAATCTGAAAAATCCGGAGCATCGTGTGCGCTTTGCCACGGAAGCGGCGGAAATTTTGGCGAAGTTGGACAGCGAAATCGAGCGCAATGTTTACCTAAGCGAGGTAAGTCGGGTGACAGGCGTGGAGGAAAGTGCCATTCGCAGTGAAATGCATAAGCTGATACGAAAAGAAGAAGACGCTTTCCGGCTGGAGGCGGAAAAACGGCAGCAGAATTTGAAGAGCTACACAGCGGAGGGCAAACGGGTGGAGAAAGGGCTTCTGGAAGCCCAGAGGAGCTTACTCTATTATGCCGCAAAACAGCAGAGTATATATGAAATCCTTAGACAAAATATTGTGGAGGATGATTTTACGGAGGATGTTTTTTGTAGGGTATTCTATTTCATTGGTGAGTTATGGCGAGAGGCAGGCAATGTATTCCCTGCGGATTTGGTAAGCCGCTTTGAGGATACAAAGGAACAGAAAATAGCGACAGAGGTGTTTGCGATGCAGTTGCCTGTGGAAAATGTCGTTGATGTGGAAAAGGCAATCAATGAGCAGGTGCGGCGCTTGAAGAAAACAAAACTGGAGCAGCGGATGGCATCTGCCGCAACTGCGGAGGAGATACAACAGCTAGTCGAGGAAAAGAGAAAGCTGGAGTCCCTGTATATTACCATTTGATATGGTTAGACTATAATCAACACAGAAAGGAAGGATTGCGTTGAAATCCGTCGAAGAAAATACATTATTGGCTAAGCTGGAAGAATTAGTCCAGATGGGCAAAAAGAAAAAGAGTGTACTGGAATATAAGGAAATCATGGATCATTTGGCGGATTTGGATTTAGATCCTGACCGCATTGATAAAATCTATGAATATCTGGAAAATCAGGGGATTGATATACTAGGGAATATAGATGCGGAAGAAGAAGTCGAAAAAGATATCGACCTGACATTGCCTGAAGGAATCAATATTGATGACCCTGTGCGTATGTATCTGAAAGAAATTGGCAAGGTGCCGCTTTTGACAGCGGAGGAAGAAATTGAGTTGGCACGCAAAATGGAAGAAGGCGGGCCAGAGGGAGAAGATGCGAAGAAGAAGCTGGCAGAAGCCAATCTCCGTCTGGTTGTTAGCATTGCCAAAAGATATGTAGGCCGTGGGATGCTTTTTCTTGATCTAATTCAGGAGGGCAATCTGGGGCTGATTAAGGCAGTTGAAAAATTCGATTTCCATAAAGGCTTTAAGTTTTCTACTTATGCGACATGGTGGATCAGACAGGCGATTACCCGTGCGATTGCCGACCAGGCGAGAACCATTCGTATTCCTGTGCATATGGTAGAAACCATCAATAAGCTCATTCGCATTTCCAGACAGATGCTACAGGAATTGGGTCGCGAACCGACTGCGCAAGAACTGGCACAGGAAATGCAGATGCCAGAGGAAAAAGTGCGTGAGATCATGAAGATTGCACAGGAGCCTGTTTCCCTGGAAACGCCTATCGGCGAGGAGGAAGATAGCCATCTGGGTGACTTTATCCCCGATGATGATATTCCGGCGCCTGCGGAGGCAGCAGCATTCACACTGCTGAAGGAGCAGCTGATGGAAGTGCTGGATACGCTGACAGAGAGAGAAGAAAAAGTGCTGCGTCTGCGTTTTGGGCTGGATGATGGCAGAGCGAGAACGCTGGAAGAGGTAGGCAAGGAATTTAATGTTACCAGAGAGCGTATTCGTCAGATTGAGGCGAAGGCACTGCGTAAGCTGCGTCATCCCAGCAGGAGCAAGAAGCTGAAAGACTATCTGGAATAATCAAGCATAAAAAGAGGGCGGACAAGTTGTTGTGCGCCCTTTTTTGCAAGAAAGAGGAGCCTATGGATATTTCAAAAAGATTGGAGCAGGTTGCCGGTCTGGTCACCCATGATGTGATTGCAGACATTGGCACAGACCACGGCTATGTGCCGATTTATTTATATAAAAAGGGAAAAATCAGAAAGGCCTATGCCTGCGATGTGCGCAAAGGTCCATTGGAAAAATGCAGACAGAATATTAAACTGCATGGAGCGGAGGGCGTGATTGAAACACGCCTCGGAAGTGGGCTGATGCCACTGTTGCCCGGCGAAGCGGAAACAGCCATTATGGCGGGTATGGGCGGTATGTTGATTGTACATATTTTGGAGGATAGTCCTGCTGTGGCGGAAAGTCTGCAGGAACTGGTGTTGTCCCCCCAGAGAGATTTTGGGGAAGTGCGAAAATATTTGCATAAAATTGGGTTTGCCATTCGGGAGGAGCATATGCTGAAAGAGGATGGAAAGCCTTATGTGCTGATGCGCTGTGAAAAGGGAGAGGAAAAATACAGCAGAGAAATAGAATATCTCTATGGAAAGCTGCTTCTGGAAAAGAAAGAACCTGTTTTGAAGGAATTGCTATTGCACGAAGAAGGAAAATACAGTCGGCTTTTGGAAAGCTTGAAGCAAAACCAGACGGAAAATGCGCAGAAGCGTTTGCCGGAGGTGGAAGAAAAGTTGGCTTTGATGAGGGAGGCGTTGGCGTGTCTGTAAAGGTAAAGGATATTATGGGTGTGATGGAAAGCATTGCACCGAAAAAGCTGGCAGAAGGCTGGGACAATGTAGGGCTTGCAGTTGGAGATCCACAGAGAGAAGTGAAAAAAATTCTGGTGGCATTGGATGTAATCGACGCTGTTATTGCGGAAGCAAAGGCTGTGGGCGCACAAATGATTGTGACGCATCATCCCATGCTGCTGTTTAAGAAAATCGAAAGCATTACAACACAGAATGGACTGGGCAGACGGATTTACGATTTGATTGAAAATGGCATTGCGGCGTTTTCTGCCCATACCAATCTGGATATCGCCGCAGGCGGCACCAATGATGTGCTGGCAGAGTTAGCGGGGCTGGAGAATATAGAGCTGTTGGAGGAAACATGGGCGCAGAGCCTCAAGAAAATCGTGGTATATGTGCCTGTTGGTCATGAGGAGGCAGTGAGGGAGGCGATGTGTGCAGCGGGAGCGGGACATATTGGTGCTTATTCCCATTGTACCTTTGGAGCGGAGGGGAAAGGAACTTTTCTGCCACTGGAGGGAACCAATCCGTTTCTGGGCAAACAAGGCCAGCTGGAGGTTGTCGATGAGCTGCGACTGGAAACGATTGTTCCGACGGAGCAGGCGGAGGCAGTAGTGAAAGCAATGCTTGCGGCGCATCCCTACGAAGAAGCAGCCTATGACATTTATCCTGTAGAACAGAAAGGAAACCGAGAGGGGATCGGTCGTATTGGAGAGTTGCCGGAAGCGATACCGTTTCGGGAGTTTGCAGTGATGCTGAAAGAAAAGCTGGGGCTGGATGCAATTCGTTTGGTGGGGGACTCCGAAAAAATGGTGAAAAAAGTGGGCCTTTGCACAGGGGCAGGCGTAAGCCTTGTTTCCCTTGCGGCGGCAAAGGGCTGTGATGTATACTTGACAGGAGATATCAAATATCATGAGGCGCAGGATGCAATCGAAAAGGGTATTGCGGTGGTGGATGTGACACACTATGCCAGCGAGGTACTGATCGTTCCTGTGCTGCAGAAAAAGCTGCGGGAGGCTGCAAAGGAAAATGGATGGGAGATTGAAGTGATTTGTTCCTCTGTGAACGGGCAGACATTCTGGACAGCGTAAGCGGATTAGCGTCTTGCAGCCGTTCAAACGGCTGCAAGAATTTCGGATAGATGGTTGTATGGAGAAAAGGAGGCGAGCAGCGTGGGCAATAAGGTTACTGCGATGGGAAAGGAAATACAGATTAACGCAGGGATGACCTTCGGAATGCTGGCAAAGGAATTTCAAGGAGAATTTGCCGCGGATATTTTGCTGGCAAAGCAGGGAAACCGCTTGAAAGAGCTGGATTATGAAATCAAAGAGCTGGAGGACATCACCTTTCTTGACCTGACAAAAGAGGAAGGAATGCGCGTATATCACAGGGGGGTATCCTTCCTGCTGGTGAAAGCGATACGGGATGTGCTGGGAGAAGAAGCCCATGTGATGATTGAACATTCTCTGCGGGGCAATTTGTATTGTGAGATACAAAATGCGGTGGCGGTGGTAACAGAGGAGCTTCTGCGGTGCCTACAGAGGAAAATGGAAGAATATGTTGCGGCAGATTTGCCTATCGCAAAAAAAACCTTCCGAAAGGATAGAGCCATCGAAATTGCCAAAAAACAAGGGATGCGGGATAAGGCAGAGCTATTTCGATTTCGCGGTGCATCCAATGTGAATCTGTATGAGCTGGATGGCTTCTATGATTATTTCTATGGATATATGCCGCCGTCCACGGGGGTGTTGAAATTGTTTGGATTGGTGCTGCATGAAAAAGGCTTTCTGCTGCGCTTTCCCGATCCGGAGCATCCGACGGAATTGTTGCCGCTACAGATACCGGAAAAAATCAGCCATGTTTTCATGGAACAGATGCGTTGGAGTCAGCTGATGGGGGTTTCCAATGTGGCAGACTTGAATAATGCTATTGTGCAGGGCAGATATGGTGAACTGGTGCGGATCAATGAGGCACTTCATGAAAAGAAAATTGCAGAGATTGCGGACCAGATTTATCAAAAGCTGGATCAAGTGCGGGTGGTGCTGATTGCTGGGCCGTCTTCTTCCGGCAAAACCTCCTTTGCGAACCGCTTGAGTATTCAGCTGAAGGCACTGGGTGTGAAGCCCCACAAGGTTTCTCTGGATGATTACTTCCTGAATCGAGAGGATACGCCGCTGGATGAAAATGGGAAAAAGAACTTTGAGGTGGTGGAGGCGTTGGATCTGCCACTGCTCAATAGTGATTTGAAAAAAATTATTGCAGGAGAAAAGGTGGAATTGCCATATTATAATTTTGTGAGCGGCAAACGGGAATACAATGGTGACTTTCTTCAGCTGGGAGCGGGAGAGGTTCTGGTGATGGAGGGGATCCATGGGCTGAATGACCGTCTGACAGCGGAAATTCCTGCGGAAAATAAATTCAAGATATTCATTAGTGCCATCACACAGCTGAATATTGATGATCATAACCGTATTTCTACCTCTGACAGCCGCTTGATTCGTCGCATGGTGCGGGATTATCAGTTCCGTGGCAGAGATGCCAGAGTAACGATTTCCACTTGGAATGAGGTGACGCAGGGCGAGGAGGATAATATCTTCCCATTCCAGGAGAATGCCGATGCGGTGTTCAATTCAGCGACGCTGTACGAGCTGAGTGTGCTGAAGCAGTATGCAGAGCCGCAGCTTTTTGCCATTGATGATTCTATGCCGGAATATATGACGGCAAAGCGATTGATTAAATTCCTTGGATATTTTCTGGCGAATCCGGGTTTGGATATTCCCAATAATTCTCTCATCAAAGAATTTATAGGGGGCAGCTGCTTCAAGGTTTGACAAAGAATTTGAATTGTTTTATAATATCGTCTTGTGAGTAGGTTGGACAGCCGCGCTGCTTTTAAGCAGTGAGGAAAGTCCGGGCTTCATAGAGCAGGGTGCCGGCTAACGGCCGGTGGAGGCGACTCTAAGGATAGTGCAACAGAAATAGACCGCCAGCTTTTGCTGGTAAGGATGGAAAGGTGGGGTAAGAGCCCACCGCCGCAGCGGTAACGCCGCGGGTCCCTGTAAACCCCACCCGAAGCAAGACAAACAAAGACTATGGGGCTGCTCGTCTCGTCTTGAAAATGTCGCATGATGCCGCTGGCAACAGCGGACCAAGATAGATGGCTGTCTGAAAAACAGAACCCGGCTTACAGGCTTGCTCGCTGAAAAAAGAAAAAACGCCAACGCGGTAGAAGCTACTGCATTGGCGTTTTCTGTTATTTAACAGAAAAGATAAAAAAAGAAAAGGAGAGAAAGGCAGTGAAAGTGACATATTTGCATCATAGCGGATTTTCTGTAGAAACAGATACAAAGGTATTGTTGTTTGATTACTATACAGCAGGAGCGGAAAAGGCATATTTTAACCCTGCGGCATATTCCGGTAAGGATATTTATGTGTTTGTATCCCATGCCCATGAGGATCATTATGATAGAAGGATATTAGATTGGGCGGCATTCCCTAATGTACGCTATATCCTGAGTTACGATGTGCATACGATGCTGGGCTTTGTGGGGGAAGTGCTCCATGTAGAGCCTCACGAAACATATACCCTTGGGGACATGGAAATAAAAACATTGCAGTCCAATGATGAGGGGGTTGCATTCCTTGTGAAAGCTGATGGAAAGGTGATTTATCATGCTGGCGATTTGAACTGGTGGCATTGGAATGGAGAGCCGGATGATTTTAATGACGACATACGCAAAAGCTATACAACAGAAATAGACAGTCTAAAGGGAGAAAGCGTTGATGTGGCTTTTGTTCCCGCAGATTTGCGTCTGGAGGATAAGTTTTGCTGGGCGGTGGATTATTTTTTGCAGACGGTAGAAGCGAAAGCGCTCTTTCCCATGCATTTCTGGGGGAGATTTGATGTTTGTGCGTTATTGAAGGAAAAAGGACACGGCGATGTAATACAAGAAATCAGCAGAGAAAACGAGATATTTTTCCTGCCTTAAGAAAAATTTTAGACATTTTCCGCCATTTTGCTTTATACTATAGAAAAAAGAGAATGAAACGGGAGAAGAAGTATGGCAACAAAACGGTGGAAAAGAAAAAAGGAAAACTGGCAGCTCTGCAAGAAAGGCTTGCTGTTGGTCGCTCTGTTTTTTCTTGGTTATGGCGGCTTTTTGCTTTATGATATGCTTACTAAGCCTTATACGATTGCGTTAGATGCAGGGCATGGCGGGCATGACATAGGCGCAGAGGGTGTAATTCGGGAGATTGCCCTGACGGAGCATACAGTGGCGGAGCTGCAGGCATTGCTGAAGGAAGACGGACGCTTTCGCGTTGTGTTATCTCGCAAAGCTGGTGAGGGCTTGTCTATTACAGAGAGAAATGAGAAATTTCGCAAAAGGAAGCCGGATTTGATGCTGTCTATCCACGGCAATGCCAGTGATGAAAGTGAAGCTTATGGCTTTGAGGTATATCCGACACCGCCGGGGCGGGATAACCATGAAGAAAGCCTTTTCTTTGCACAGCAGATTGCAAAGGAAATGGAAAGTGTGGGGGCAAGGCTCAGAGGAACCGATGGCGTGCGGTTTGGCTACTATAAGGAAAATGGACAGAAGCTGTTGGTGGACTCCGAAGATACACAGGTTTATGATTATCCGACCTTTGGGATGCTCGATGATATGGAATGTCCGGCGATTCTGATAGAGCAGTGCTTTGTTACCAATGCTGCGGATGTGGAGGCTTTTGGAACAGAGGAGGGCTGTCGAAAGGCGGCAGCTGCATATTATCGGGCAATTTGCCGTTATCTGGAAGCGTTGGAGCAGAAAGAAGCAGAAGCATAAAGAAAGGAGTTGGGACACTATTTTTCCAACTCCTTTTTTCTCTAAATGAAATATGTTTATTCGATTTTCAACTGTTTCTTATCCAGCTGTTTATACACATTTTCTCGTAAAAGGGCATACAGCACGGAAACGGCGGGGATGAATACCAACATACCAATTACACCAAAGAGACTGCCACCTAAAGAAACAGCCGCCAGCACCCAGATGGCAGGAAGACCGATTGAGCCGCCAACTACCTTGGGATAAATCAGATTGCCCTCGATCTGCTGAATAATGAGGAACATAATAATGAAGAATAATGCTTGATTTGGATTTGTGGTTAGGATCAGGAATGTAGCAACCCCGCAGCCGATGAATGCACCGAAAATAGGAATCAGCGCAGTGAAAGCAATCAGTACGCCTACCAGAAGTGCAAAGGGTAGGCGGAAGACGGACATGGCAATAAAGAACATGATGCCAAGAATAACGGCTTCCAGACACTGGCCGGTTAAAAAGCTTGAGAAAATACGGTGCGTTAGGCTACAGATACGCAGTAATTCCTTGGCATGGGCTTCCTTCATGTAGGCAAAGAAGAGTTTGCGTATCTGTCTGCCAAGGAGGGATTGCTGCAGCAGGATATAGCAAGCAAAGACGAAGGCGATAAAGAAAGTGCCGACGCCGCTGACAATGCCTGTGGCAACACTGATGGTGGAACCAAGCATGGTGTTTGCACCAATACGGAAGAAAGTGAGAAGCTGATTGAACAGCTCCTCCCAGTTGAGGCTTGCTTCCAGTTCTTCCAGATAAAGAAGGAGATCGGGGTTATCGTTAAAGATGGCTTCCACCTTATCTAGCAGAAGGGGGACCTTTTTGGGCAGGGTTTGCCCTAGCATACGAACGGTGCTTCCCAGTTCCGGCAGCACAACGATGACCACAAGGCTCAGTACAGCCAGAACGAGAGCCAGCGTAAGCACAAGGGAGAGGGGTGCAGCAGCGCTTCCCAGACGGCTATTGGGATTTACATTACCAAACAGCTTTTTTTGCAGGCTGTTCATCGGAACGCTTAGTACAAAGGCAATGGTGCCACCCAGCAAAAAAGGGAAAAAGATTTGCAGCAGGAAGGCTGCACCGTCTAAAACAACGGTATAGTTCAATAAACCAACTAAAATTACAAGAGTGAAAACAATCAGTCCTCTGATTTTTCTGATATTTTCTTTATCTAACTGCAAGAAATCAGCTCCTTTGAAATCTGTTTAATCATTATTAGAAAAGTATAACAAAAAGAATTTCTTTGTGCAAGAAAAGGCTTTGGCATTCATAGATTATTAACATTTTGTGGGCTTTTTCCGGGAATTTTCTTTACAGAAAAGCCCTTTGCGGTTAAACTAATATGAGGAAATTATGACTGCTTTTCAGAAGAAAGGAAGAATACTATGGAAATCAGAACAAGATTTGCGCCCTCTCCTACGGGCTATATGCACATTGGCAATCTGCGTACTGCACTTTATGAATATCTCATTGCAAAATCCAAAGGCGGGAAATTTATTCTGCGTATTGAAGACACAGATCAGGGAAGATTGGTAGAAGGCTCTGTGGATGTGATCTATAAAACCATGAAAATGACAGGGCTGCAGCATGATGAAGGTCCCGATGTAGGTGGTGCATTCGGCCCCTATGTACAGTCTGAAAGAATGGGTATGTATATGGATTATGCCAAAGAACTGGTGGAAAAAGGGGAAGCTTATTACTGCTTCTGCACAAAGGAAAGATTGGAAGGGCTGAAGGAAGCCAATGGAGAAGGTGCTTCCTTTGCAAAATATGACCGTCACTGTCTGGGACTGTCCAAAGAAGAAGTAAAGGCGAAGCTGGATGCAGGAGAGCCTTTTGTTATTCGTCAGAAAATGCCGGATACGGGAACGACAACCTTCAGTGATGTGGTTTATGGCGATATTACTGTGGATAATGTAGAGCTGGATGATCAGATTTTGATGAAAGCAGATGGATTCCCTACTTATAACTTTGCCAATGTAGTAGATGACCACCTGATGCAGATTACTCATGTCGTGCGTGGCAGCGAATATCTGTCTTCCACACCGAAGTATAATCTGTTGTATGATGCGTTTGGCTGGGAAAAGCCTGTATATGTGCATCTGCCTGCAGTAATGCGTGATGCAACGCATAAGCTGTCTAAGCGTCACGGAGATAAATCTTTCGAGGATCTGGTGAACGAAGGCTTTGTAGTAGAGGCGATCATGAATTATATTGCGCTTTTGGGCTGGAGTCCCTCCGACAACACAGAAATTTTCTCCCTGCAGGAGCTGGAAGAAAAATTCGATATTGCGGGATTAAGTAAGTCGCCTTCTATTTTTGATATTAAAAAGTTGACATGGATGAATAGTGAGTATCTGAAGGCAATGGATTTTGATAAATATTTTGAACTGGCACAGCCGAAGCTTGCAGAAGCATTGGCAGGCACAGAGCTGGATTTGAAAAAGATTGCAGCACTGCTACAGAAAAGACTGGAAACACTGAACGATATTCCCGGACTGGTACAGTTCTTCAAAACCTTGCCAGAATATAGTACAGAGCTGTATACCCATAAAAAGATGAAAACCGACGATGAGATTGCTCTGGCGAGTTTGCAGGCAGCATTGCCTGTACTGGAAGGGCTGGAGGATTGGAATGAAACAGCCATCCATGATGCGCTGATGACGCTAATCGGTGAGTTGGGTATCAAAAACGGACAGATGCTATGGCCTGTCAGAACAGCACTCTCTGGGGAGCAGACCTCTCCTGGCGGGGCAATGGAGTTAGCAGATATTCTGGGCAAGGCAGAGGCACTGCGTAGAATTAGAGTCGGAATCGAGCTGCTGCAGAAATAAGAAGAAAAAGGATTGTCCGCCTTTACAAATGAGAAACCCAGACGATTGTAAATCGTCTGGGTTTTCTTTTATGGCACCATGTGATCCATAAGGTCATCCATTGCCCGTCCTGCTTTTCCTGCCATTTGCTTGCTTTTGCGTACCATTTTATGGTATGCGTGCCGATCCATCATCAGATACCCGACACCGGCAGCAGTCATAGCGCCGCCAAGCAGAATACCGGCTGCAAATTTTTTCATAGCGATCCCTCCTTTTGCTTAGTATGAGCGAAAGAAAAAGGGTTTATCCAAAGGAGAAAATACTATTTACAGGAAAAAAAGAGGTTTTCCAAAAGGAAAACCTCTCAGTCTGTCGAAAAAGTCCAGTTTTCACTGGGCTTTTTCTGTTTTATGGTATAATAAAGTCGGTGATGAAAATGATAGTAAAAGAGAGAATGCACAGAGACCAACTCGAAATGTTTAGCATAGAAGAATTTGTACCATCCGACCATTTGTTAAGAAAAATAGATCGTGCGGTAGATTTTATACATATATACGACTTGGTTGAAGATTTGTACTGTAAGGATAACGGAAGACCGAGTGTGGATCCAGTCGTAATATTCAAAATGGTATTAATACAGCATATATATGGAATACCGTCACTTAGAAGAACAGTTGAAGAAATCAAGATGAATGTGGCGTATCGCTGGTTCTTGGGGTATCTGATGAATGAGCCAATACCGCATTTTTCTACAATAAGCTATAACTTCAAGCATAGATATACCGAAAAAACCATAGAGGGAATCTTTTATTGGATATTAAATGAAATAGAAAGAGCGGGCTATCTTTCACCCGAAACAGTCTTTATAGACGGAACACATATTAAAGCGAATGCCAATATAAAAAAGGTGATAAAGAAAGCTGTGCCACAAGCCGCTAAACGCTATGAAGAAGAACTGATGGCAGAGATAAACCATGACCGGGGAGAGCACAATAAAAAGCCATTTGATGGACCCAAGCCACCCGAAGAAAAAGAAATTACAACATCTAAAACCGACCCTGAAAGTGGTGTTTTTCATAAAGGGGAGCATAAGAAACGCTTTGCATATGTCGCACAGACAGGCTGCGATAAAAACGGATATGTAATGGATGTAACAGTAAATCCGGGTAATGTCCACGATAGCGTAGCCTTTGACGGATTGTATGACAGATTAACCGAAAAGAATCCTGAGATAGAAAACATAGTAGCTGATGCAGGATACAAAACGCCCTGGATCAGCAAAAGAGTGTTGGATGATGGCAGAACACCTGTATTTCCATACAAAAGACCAATGGGGAAGAAAGGAAATTATGCACCATACGAGTATGTATATGATGAATATTTTGATTGTGTAGTATGCCCTGAAAACCATGTATTAAGTTATGCAACCACAAATCGAGAAGGTTATCGAGAATTCAAGAGCAAAGGATATATTTGTGAAATATGTCCCACTAAACATCTATGCACAGAAAACCAAAAGAACGAGAAAACTGTAACCAAACATGTTTGGATGGATTATCTTGAAACGGTAGAAGATATTCGATACACGCCTGAATATAAAGAGCTGTACAAACAGCGGAAAGAAACAATTGAAAGAGTGTTCGCGGACGCAAAAGAGAAACATGCCATGCGATACACCCCATACAGAGGCTTAGCCCAAGTTACAAATTGGGTTAGGCTTAAGTTTGCTGCAATGAACTTGAAAAAATATGCAATTCATAGGTGGAAAAGGTCATGCCTATACGATTATTTCGCCTATTTTTGCTTTGATTTTGATTATTTCAAAATTTCAACCCCAAATCTCGCTTAAGATTTGGGGTTATTCTACAGACTGA
>JAZQTP010000017.1:0-2134 GCA_045630845.1 Anaerotignum sp.
GAACTGGATAAGCGGTTAGAGCCGATTTTGCAGGCCACAGTGGGTGAATTTTCCAATTTGGAGATTGTTTGGGACGATATTCTGAAACAGGATGTTGCATCCTTGGTGGCGGAGAAATTTGCGGGCCTGCGTCCTATGGCCTGCGCCAATCTACCTTATTATATTACATCTCCCATTTTGACCGCTCTGCTGGAAGCGGAGTGCTTCGAATCTGTTACCGTTATGGTGCAGAAGGAAGTGGCAGAACGGATGCAGGCAGGCCCCAAGGATAAGGAATATGGCGCTCTCTCCGTTGCCGTGCAATATTATTGCGATGCTCACATGGATATGATCGTTCAGCCTTCCTGCTTCATGCCTCGCCCCAAGGTTGCTTCGGCTGTTATCACCTTGAAGGTGCTTCCGGAAAGAAAGGTAAAAACCGCAGATGAAAAGCTATTTTTCCATATTGTAAAATGTGCTTTCGGACAACGCAGAAAAACCCTTATGAACTGCCTGTTCAATCTAGGCAATTTAGGCTTCAGCAAAGAAGAACTGACCGAAATACTGCAAAGCCTTGGCTGGGATGAGCGTATCCGCGGCGAATCTTTGAGCCTGCAAGAATTTGCAGCCCTGACCGATAAAATCGCAGAAAGAAAAGCCAACACATAAAAACACTTCTTATCGCATAAACGCCTGTCGGGCTACCGACAGGCGTTATTTTTACTCTATAAGAAATTTCGTTTCTTATAGAGTAAAAACCTCTGGGGGATCGCACTGCGGCGGCAATGTAGTCAGTCGCAAGCGACACCGCCGCAGGCGGAGCATTTCGCAATGCAAAATTCTTTTTTACAAAAAACAAGCGGAATTTCGTCCGCTTTTTTCCCGTTTTTCCTGCAAATAATTCATTTTCGACAGCCTTCCTTCGACTTCATGTGACACCCTTATCCTTCTTTCGTAAAAAGATTGACAAATCCCGTATTTCCATTGGTTTTTCTCCACTTTTTTGTCTGACGAATGGTCATTGCCGACACCTCTTTTCTATACTATAATCAACCCAAAAGCAAGGAAGTTCTGCATAAACATTCATCATATAACAAATCGGAGGGATCATTTTGAGTAAATCTATCATAAAAGTTCTGTTGGCAGACGATAATAAGGATTTTTGCGACATTATCGTTGCCCATCTGAATAAGCAGGAAAAAATCGAAGTAGTAGCAGTTGCTATGGATGGCATCGACGCCATGAACAAAATTCGGGATACCCATCCCGATGTGGCAGTCATAGACGGCATCATGCCTCGTCTGGATGGACTCGGTGTATTGGAGCGTCTGCAAGCTATGGATGAAGCCGACAGACCTATGACCATCATTCTTTCTGCGCTCAGTCAAGATAAGGTGATACAGAAGGCACTGGATCTGGGTGCTGCCTATTATATGATGAAGCCTTTTGATCTGGATGCGCTCACCCAGAGAATCTATCAGCTCATGCAGGAACAGAAGCCCCTTCTGAAAACAGGCTTTACATCATCCGATACCCATTCTCCCGCCTATGATCTGGAAACGAAAGTGACCAATATCCTGCATGAAATCGGTGTACCTGCTCATATTCGTGGGTATCACTATATGCGTGAGGCCATCATTATGAGTGTCAATGATATGGATGTATTGAATTACATCACAAAAGAGCTGTATCCATCCATCGCAAAAAAATGCAATACTACACCCAGCCGCGTGGAACGCGCCATCCGTCATGCCATTGAAGTGGCATGGAACAGGGGCAAGGTGGATGCTATTGACGCCCTCTTTGGCTATACAGTAAACAATCATAAGGGCAAACCTACCAATAGCGAGTTTATTGCGCTGATCAGCGATAGATTGCGGCTGGAAATGAAGGCAAGCTGATAGGCTCTGCGAACTAATAAAATAATTTATAAAAATAGAAAAGCTGTGGAGTTACCGTTCGGCATCGCCATAGCTTTTCTATGGGGCTGTTTTTTGCAGTCCCTTTTTTATTAGAGCCTGTGAAAAAATCTCTGTAAAATCATAACTAGCAAGGCCTTCTATGATAGAATAAAAATATATCATAGGAGGCCTTTACTTATGGCAAAAAGAAAAAGAATGTCCGAGGGTAAGAAAAACATCATTGCAGCACTCCT
>JAZQTP010000018.1:0-6151 GCA_045630845.1 Anaerotignum sp.
GATTCTCATCGCCCTACCGCATAAGTACTCACTCTATTTCCATAAGCCTATAAAGTATACAATAGATTTCCGCTTCCACGGAATCCCATTTTCACAGTTACTATATATATAGTAATTTATAATATCTGCCAAATTCTCCTCATTTATCAGGAAACTTTTGGCTAAAATAACATCGGCAGAAGCATTTCTGCCTCTGCCGCATTGTCATTTATTTCTTATTTGTCCAGAGCTGCGATGATTGCTTTAGTAACTTCATCTACTGCCTGTGTACCATCTACTTCAAACAGGATACCTTTTTCGCCGTAGTAGCCTACCAGAGGTTCACTCTGGTCGTGGAATGTCTGGATTCTCTTCTTACCAGCTTCAGGTGTATCATCTTTACGCTGTGTCAGAGCTTCGCCGCATTTGTCACAAACGCCAGCTACTTTAGAAGGCATGGACAGTTTGTTGTAAATTGTGCCGCATTTAGGGCAGCTTTCTCTTGCTGTCAGTCTTGCCAGCATTACTTCATCAGGAGCACTGATGTATACAACATGGTCCAGTTTTACCATTTCTTCCAGTTTTTCTGCCTGAACTACAGTACGAGGGAAACCATCCAGAATGAAACCTTTCGCGCAGTCGTCTTTTTTGATTCTTTCCTGAACGATCGCAATGATCAGTTCATCGGAAACCAGACCGCCTGCAGCCATGACGCTTTTTGCTTCATTGCCCAGTTCTGTGCCTTTTGCTACTTCTTCTCTCAGCATGTCGCCTGTAGAAATGTGAGCAATACCGTAGTTTTCTACCAGTCTTGCAGCCTGTGTACCCTTACCTGCGGCAGGAGCACCAATCAGTACTAATTTCATAAGATTACCTCTTTTCTTAATAGATGGGCCTTCTCTTTTTCTACAATTATATAATCTCCCCAGGTTATTGTCTACTACAAAACTTTTCTTTTTTGAAAAGTTCCTCCATAGCACAAAACAACCCCTCGGGAAATGCGCTCTCACGCATTCCCCAAGCGATTGTTATCAGTCATTCAAAAATCCTTTGTAATGGCGCATCAACAGCTGGCTTTCCAGTGTTTTTACGATGTCCAGACATACACCAACCACGATGATCAGTGTTGTACCACCAAAGCCTACACTGATATTGAAAATCCATTGCAGAACAATGGGAACCATTGCCAATATTGCATAGCTGATTGCACCAACCAGTGTGATTCTATTTACCACTCTGTCAATATATGCACTTGTAGGCTGCCCCGGTCTGATACCGGGGATAAAACCGCCGTTCTTCTTCATATTCATCGCAATTTCGTTGGGATTGATTACGATGGATGTATAGAAGTATGTGAAGAATACAATCAGCAGTACATAAAGAACAGCACCAACAGGATGTGTCATATTCAGATATTCCAAAACCTTTGTGAAAGCTTCACCCTTATTCGGAATGAAGTTGCCAATCTGCTGCGGGAACTGCAACAAGGAAATTGCAAAGATAATGGAAATTACACCAGCAGTATTTACCTTGATTGGCATAGATGTTCCTCTGCCACCTGCTTGATTTCTGCCAATCATTTTAGAGGAATACTGCACGGGCAGTCTTCTTTCACCGCTGTTTACACAAACAATGAATGCTAAAACAATAATCAAAATAAGCAGAATTGCTGCAACCTTCGCTGCACCAATTGCACCGCCATCGGTGATGGTGTAGTACAGTGTTGCTACACCCATAGGCAGATTAGAAACAATGTTGATAAAGATAATCATGGAAGAACCATTCCCGATACCTTTTGCTGTAATTTGTTCTGCTAGCCACATTACAAATGTAGAGCCACATACCAAGCAAAGCACAGATGCGATATACACCAGCGGACTGTGCACCAGATACATATTCTGATAAGTATAAACCATACCTGCACCCTGAATCGCTGCCAATGCAACTGTCAAATATCTGCTATAGGACTGTAGCTGTTTGCGACCATCCGGACCTTCCTTTGAAAGCTGCTCGAATTTCGGAATCGCAATCGTCAACAGCTGCATGATAATGCTTGCATTGATATAGGGGCCAATACCCATGGCAAACAAGGACCAGCTAGAATTTGCACCGCCGGCGATTACACTATAAAGTGTATCCGCCACGGATGCATTCTCTCTAGCCGCCATTACCCCTGCTGTATCAATACCGGGCAAAGCGATTAGTGTACCCAATCTAACGATTGCAAAAATCATCAGTGTGTACAGTATCTTATCTCGAATTTCCTTTGTCTTCCAGGAATTTACAAAAATCTTAAACAATTAAATCACCCCTGCTTTACCGCCGGCTGCTTCAATTTTTTCCTGAGCTGTTTTACTGAAGTAGTTCACCTTAACTGTCAGCTTTCTTTCTAAGTTACCTTCGCCAAGGATCTTCACGCCATCTCTTGGATTGCTGATCAGACCAACATTTTTCAAAGCATCAATGTCTACTACTGTATCATTTTCAAATACATTCAGCATAGAAACATTAATTGCAACGATTTCCTTGCTGTTTCTGCATGTGAAGCCTCTCTTAGGAAGTCTTCTGTACAGAGGCATCTGGCCGCCTTCAAAGCCGCATTTGCCACTTGTCCCGGAACGCTGACCTGCGCCTTTGTGGCCTCTGCCAGCTGTCTTGCCATTGCCTGTTCCATGACCTCTGCCGCGTCTCCAGTTCTTTTCTCTGGAACCCTCAGCGGGTCTTAGTTCGCATAAGTTCATTTGGGCACCTCCTAAAATCAAACTTCTTCAACTTTCACAAGGTGGCTAATCTGATGAATCATACCTCTGATAGCCGCATTGTCCTGCTGAATTACATAGCTATTTGTTTTATTCAGACCCAGAGCCTGAACCGTTTTTTTGTGTTTGGGAATTGCACCGATTGTAGATTTTACCAGTGTGATTTTAATTTCTGCCATCGTCATTTCCTCCTTCTTAACCCAGAAGTTCTTCAACAGAAATGCCACGCAGTTTTGCAACAGCTTCAGGTGTTGTCGCTCTGGACAGACCTTCGATTGTTGCACTTACAACGTTACGTTTGTTGTTAGAGCCCTGGGATTTTGTTCTGATGTTACGGATACCAGCCAGTTCCAGAACCGCACGAGCGGGACCGCCGGCGATGATACCAGTACCTTCGGGAGCAGGCATCAGCAGAACAGACGCACTGCCATACTGGCCTGTAACGCCGTGGTAGATGCTATCTACATCGTTCATTTCTACCTTGATGATGTTTTTCATTGCTGCTTCTTTACCCTTACGAATTGCATCGGGAATTTCAGCTGCCTTACCCATACCGCAGCCTACATGGCCGTTGCCGTCGCCAACAACTACCAGCGCAGAAAATCTCATTGTACGACCACCTTTAACCGTTTTGGATACACGGTTGATGGTAACTAATTTATCTTTCAGATCTAAAGTGCTTGGATCGATTCTTTTCAACTTACTTTCCTCCTTACCTTAGAATTTCAAGCCAGCTTCTCTAGCTGCTTCTGCCAGAGCCTGCACCTTACCGTGGTAAACAAAACCGCCTCTGTCGAACACAACTTCTGTAATACCTTTTTCGATTGCTTTCTTCGCAACTGCTTCGCCTACTGCTGCTGCTGCTGCTACTGTGTTTGTAAATTCAACCTTGGATGCAATTTCTGCTTCCATTGTGGAAGCTGCAACCAATGTATGCTGTGCAACATCATCAATGATCTGCGCATACATATGCTTGTTGGATCTGAAAACTGCCAGTCTAGGTCTAGCAGCTGTGCCTTTTACATGGTTGCGGATTCTGTAATGTCTTTTTACACGAGCCGCTGCACGATTGGGCTTATTGATCATAGTACTTTCACTCCGTTTCTTTCAAAATTAGTCACTTTCCGATATAAATATACCTTACGCTGCCGTGCGCAGATTATTTCTTACCGGTCTTACCAACTTTACGTCTAATATATTCGTCAGCGTATTTGATACCTTTACCTTTGTAAGGTTCAGGAGGTCTTTTTGTTCTGATTTCGGCAGCGAACTGACCTACCTTTTCTTTATCAATACCTCTAACGATAATTTTGTTTGCACCTTCTACGATGGATTCGATACCAGCGGGATCTTCCATCTCTACGGGATGAGAGTAACCCAGTGTCAGTGTCAGTTTTTTGCCAGCTTTTGCTGCTCTGTAACCAACACCGTTGATTTCCAGTACTTTTTCGTAGCCCTGTGTAACACCTACTACCATATTGAAGATCAGTGTTCTTGTCAGGCCGTGTAATGCTCTATTCTTTTTCAGATCGTTAGGTCTTGTAACTACGATCTGACCATCTTCCATTGCGATGTTCATGTCAGCGGATAATTTTCTCTCCAGTGTACCTTTGGGGCCTTTTACTGTCAGCAGATTGTCTGTGCCAATCTTTACTTCAACGCCAGCGGGTACCACTACAGGCAGTTTACCGATTCTGGACATGGTCTGCACCTCCTAAAATTCTATCTATTCTTTATCTATATTACCAGATGAAAGCGATAACTTCGCCACCCAGACCAGCTTTTCTAGCCGCTTTGTCTGTCATCAGGCCTTTGTCTGTGGAAATGATTGCCGTGCCCAAGCCGCCCAGTACTTTGGGCAATTCACTTGCACCAGCAAATACTCTCAGACCGGGTTTAGAAATTCTTTTCAGACCTGTGATTACTTTTATGTTCTTATCTTCACCATATTTCAGGGCAATACGCAGTGTGGATTTAACACCATCTTCGATTACTTCGTAACCTTTTACATAGCCTTCTGTTACCAGAATATCTGCGATCGCTTTCTTCATTTTGGAAGAAGGAACATCTACTGTATCGTGTTTTGCAATGTTAGCATTTCTGATTCTTGTCAGCATATCTGCGATAGGGTCGCTCATAGACATTGTGAATTCCTCCTTTCAATTACCAGCTTGCTTTCTTTACACCGGGAATCTGACCTTTGTATGCCAGTTCACGGAAGCAAATACGGCAAATACCAAATTTTCTCAATACAGAGTGGGGTCTGCCGCAAACTCTGCAACGTGTGTAAGCCTGTGTAGAGAATTTCGCTTTTCTCTGCTGCTTAACTTTCATAGATTTTTTAGCCATGTTTGTCCCTCCCTTATCTTGCGAATGGCATACCGAATAATCTCAGCAGTTCTCTTGCTTCTTCATCTGTTTTTGCTGTTGTAACAAAAACGATGTCCATGCCTCTGATTTTGTCCACTTTATCGTATTCGATTTCGGGGAAGATCAGCTGTTCTTTGATACCCATTGTGTAGTTACCTCTGCCGTCAAAGCTGTTTGCTTTAACACCACGGAAGTCACGTACACGAGGCAGTGCGATGTTGATCAGTCTGTCTGTGAATTCATACATCTTGTCGCCTCTCAGAGTAACTTTGCAGCCAATGTTCATACCTTCACGCAGTTTGAAGTTAGCGATGGATTTTTTAGCTTTTGTTACTACGGGTTTCTGACCAGCGATGATGCCCATGTCTCTTACTGCACCATCCAGAACTTTAGCGTTTTCTCTTGCTTCGCCTACGCCCATGTTGATGATGATTTTTTCCAGTTTGGGAACAGCCAGTTTATTTGTATAAGAAAATTTCTTAGTCATTTCGGGAATGATCTGTGCTTCATAGAAGTCTCTTAATCTGCTCATTGTTTGCCTCCTTTCACGAGTATTTATTAGTCGATGATTTCGCCTGTTTTCTTAGCTACTCTTACTTTTTTGCCATCTTTGATCTGTACGCCCAGTCTTGTAGCCTTGCCGTTGTGCAGGTACATTACGTTGGAAGCGTCGATGAAGTTTTCTTTTTTGATGATACCGCCCTGCTGGTTCTGTGCGTTGGGTTTTGTATGTTTGGAAACCATGTTTACGCCTTCAACCAGAACACGACCGTTCTTTCTATCTACAGCTTTGATTGTGCCTTCTTTGCCTTTATCTTTACCAGTGATAACTACTACTTTATCGCCAGTTTTCAGTTTCATATTAGCCACCTAACACACCTCCTATTACAGTACTTCGGGAGCCAGAGACAGGATTTTCATGAACTGTTTTTCTCTCAGCTCTCGTGCTACGGGACCAAAGATACGTGTACCTCTGGGGTTTTTGTCGCCTTTGATGATAACTGCTGCGTTATCGTCGAATTTGATGTAGCTACCGTCAGCTC
>JAZQTP010000019.1:0-11033 GCA_045630845.1 Anaerotignum sp.
AGATCGCACTGCGGCGGCAGGGTAGTCAGTCGCAAGCGACACCGCCGCAGGCGGAGAACCTCGCAAAGCGAGCTTCTTTTTTTATATGCAGAAACCCACGCATTCGGTGCGTGGGTTTCTGCATACAAAAAGCAGCAAACCCAAAGGTTTGCGGCTTGCTGTGAGTGGCATGATTCGGACACGCGACCCTCTGATCCGTAGTCAGACGCTCTATCCAGCTGAGCTACACTCACATATTTATTTTGAACAAAGACTATCCTACAACAATCAGAAGCAATTGTCAATAGTTTTTTGATAAATAACGAAAAAGGTTCGGCATTGGATACACCGAACCTTATTGTTATTTATCCTTTGGTACAGAAAAGAATGCCGAAGCTTTTTGTCTGGAGTGGCGCACTAGCTTTCTGGGAAGGCGACTGATGCCTTTTACAGCCTTTACGCCCATGACCAGCGGTAAAGCGGGTGCAATGATTTTTTTCGGGCGCTCCTCGCTATTGAGGATGGATTGATAGAGCTGTTCCACGCTGTCGGCAAATGTCTCCACGGAAAGGGCATCCATTGCCTTCTGCGCAGCTTCGGAGAGGCGGGTGGAAAGGACTGTGTCTGTCAGAACACGATAAAGTAGCTCTGGTAGTTCATTCTCATCATCAAAGAGCAGCCCCGTCATCTGATCTTCAATGATATTTTCGATACATTCATCTCGTTTTGCTACAACGGGAACACCGGCAGCCATGGCTTCTGCAAAGGTGAGCCCTTGTGTTTCGGAAACAGAGGCGCTGCAGAAAACATTGCCCAGCTGATAATATTTGCCGATTTCATCCCAAGGTTTCCCGCCGGTGAAAATGATATGTTCACTGATGCCGAGGGTTTCGCCGTACATACGGAGATTTTCCATTTCATTGCCCTCGCCCACGAGGACCATTTTTATTTCCGGCAGCTTTTCAACCAGTTTAGGCAGTGCCCGCAGCACCACATCAATGCTTTTTTCCTTGGCAAGTCTGCCGATGGAGAGAACAACGGGCGTATCTGCCTGCAAACCGAGGACTTTTCTAAGTTCCAGAATTTCTGCGGGATCGTACTGATTTTTGCGGAAATGGGAGGTGTTGATGCCGGTGGGGATGATGTGGATGGGTTTTGTGACACCGTAGCTCTTTAAGAGCTGCTCTGTTTTTCGGGTAGGAGCGATCACACACATGGCAGCGTTGCAGTAAGCACTGCTGAAATCCCGCGCCATTCCTTTGGAGATGATATGTCCGCCGCCGATATAATGGACATAATCCTCATACATGGTGTGATAGGTATGCACCTGTGGGATACCCTGTGTGGTGGAGAGGAATCTGCCCAGCATGCCAAGGCAAAACTCTGTCTGTGTATGGATGATGTCCAGCTGCAGTGCTGTGATTCGTTTCGCTAGAAAAGGCGAAAAAACATAGCCGGCGCGGTAATCCTGCACAAAGCCGACGGGCAGGCTGGGGATGCGGTATACATTTGGTGCATCATCCTCCTTTTGACAGCGGGGATCGGAGGGGGTAAAGATATAAACAGTATGCCCCCGTTCCTCCAGTGCTGCGGCAAGGGTACGGATAGATGTTGCTACGCCGTTGAGCTGCGGAAAGTAGGTGTCAGAAAAAAGTCCTATATTCATAGTACCTCCTATATGCTTATTATAGGCTCTTTGAGAGCACTGAGTAGATTTTTGTATGTATTGAGAATATATTAGAGTATTGTAATACAGAATATGGAATTTGACAATAAAAACGATATAAGAAAACGGATATCTGTTTTTCAAAAAATTGACTTTTTCGCCCATTTTTTTGATTTTATGTTATAATCGGATAGAAGATTTTATGCGGAGGCAAAAGGAAGTGGATGGAGAAGCAATGGGAAAGGAGGATGTGGCATGGAAATAAGGTTGAACGAACAGCAGCGGCAGGCAGTTTGTCATGAGGATGGACCCATGCTGGTTCTGGCTGGGCCGGGAAGCGGCAAGACAACAGTGCTTTTGTGCCGTATCCTTCGGCTGTTGGAGCGGGGGTTGGCAAAGCCTTCTCAGATATTGGCACTGACTTTTTCTAAGGCTGCGGCAGAGGAGATGAAGGAGCGTTTTCGTTGTATCGGCGGAGCGGAGGGGGTTCAGTTTGCGACCTTCCACAGTATGTTTTTCCGTATCCTACGCAGCAGCTGTGGCTGGGGGACAGAGCAGGTCTTTCAGGAGGAGGAGCGGAAAAAGGTGCTGAGAAAACTGGTGGAGGAGGCAGGTTGGGATGTGCCAGATGTGGAGGAATATGCGGCGAATTTCCTTTTGCAGCTTTCGCTGATGCACAGCGAGCTGAAAAGCGTGAATGTGTTTGAGCCGAAAGACATCCCGCCGGTGGAATTCAGAAAGCTCTTTCATAGCTATGAACGATATAAGGAACGCCATGGCAGACTGGATTTTGATGATATGCTGACGGGTTGTCATCATCTGCTGAAAACGGATGCGACGATAAGAAGCTACTGGCAGGGGCGATACCGCTATATCCTGGTGGATGAGTTTCAAGATGTGAATCAAGCACAGTTTTCCTGCTTACAGCTTCTTGTGGAACCCCATCGCAATCTGTTTGTAGTAGGAGATGATGACCAGAGCATTTATGCTTTTCGCGGAGCAAGACCGGATTTTTTGCTGGATTTTTCCGGGATTTATCCCGATGCAGGGAAAGTGATACTGAATACGAATTATCGCTCTGTGGGGCGTATCATAAACCTTTCGGAGCGAGTGATTGCAAATAATGGGCTGCGGTTTGAAAAAAATATGAAGGGAATCGGTGAAGAAGGGGAAAAGGTTACCTTTTTTCTGGCGGAGGATACCGGAGCAGAGGCGATGCGTATTGCGGATAAAATCGGCGGGTTGCTAGAGGATGGCGTTCCACTGACGGAGATTGCGGTTATCTGCAGGACGAATTTGCAGTGCGGTGCATATGCCAGAGAGCTGCAGAAAAGAGGTATCCCTTATGATTTGCGGGACAGCGGCGGGAATGTGTATGACCACTGGATTGCAAGAGATTTACTGGCTTATCTGCTGCTGGCGGAAAATGAGGAATCAGATAGTGCGATGCGGCGTATTTTGAATAAACCGAAAAGGTATATCGGAAAAGAGCTGTTGGCGGAAGCGGAACGGATGCCATATACGCTGCTGCGTAGCTTTTTCGCTTGTCCGAGTTTGAAGAAATGGCAGGAGGAGCAGCTAGAAAATCTGCGGATGGATTTGGGGCAGCTCAGACGCAGGAAGCCCTATGAAGCCTTGCAGTATGCCAGAAGGGTGATTGGCTATGATGGTTATCTGGAGGAATTTTCGGCATATCGACGCACCAGCAAGGAGGTGCTGCTTGAAATTGCCGATGAGGTGACGGAAACAGCAAAGGGATGCGAGGATACAAGGGAATTTCGGCATAGGCTGGAGGAGATGAGCCTGGTTATGAAAATGCAGACCAAGCAAAAGGAGCGAGAACGCAGAGGCGTTGCACTGATGACGATGCATAGTGCAAAGGGCTTGGAATTTCAAGCAGTCTTTCTGCCGGCACTGGTGGAGGGCGTTGTGCCACATGAAAAAGGAATGCTGGAAATGGAGGAGGAACGGCGTTTGTTCTATGTTGCCATGACCAGAGCGGGAGAGCGGCTTTGTCTTTCTGCTGTGCGAAAACGCTATGACAGAGTAACAAAGCCATCCCGTTTTTTGGGAGAGATGGGGCTGGATGCAGAAAGGCTTTTTGAAAAGAAAGAAGGAGAAGGAAAATGAAGCGGAAGAAGATGTTTGCAAGAATAATGGCGGTATTGCTGGCGGCATCGTTGGTCATTAGTTTGATTGCGCCTTTTATCGGCTATGGCATTTATTGAGGAAAAGAGAGAAAATGCTGCTTTGCTGAAAAATAAGGATGGCGGGGCTTGTAATTTGCAGAAAATTTCGATATGATAAAAAGAAGTGTATTTTTTACTCTATAAGAAATTTCGTTTCTTATAGAGTAAAAACCCTCCGGGGGATCGCACTGCGGCGGCAAGGTAGTCAGTCGCTAGCGACACCGCCGCAGGCGGAGCATTTCGTCAAGCGAAATGCTTTTTTATAGAAATAGAGGAATAAACTGCGAAAAAGGGCATTTTGTCCGGGAGTGGAAGAAATAAGGGGGCTGCAAGATGGAGCAGGAAAGAAACAGACCCAGAGAACAGCAAAAGGAACTGCAGTGGGACGATAAACGGAAAGCTGGAAAAAAGCGGTTTATCATCTTTCTTTTGGTTGCTTCTGCTGCTGCGGGGATATTTGGATATCAAGAAGTGCAGAAACGAAAGGCACAAGAATTGTTGCGGCAGACAGGTATCTATCCTGGTATCACCATCGACGGAATGGATGTGTCGGGGTACAGCAAGGCGGAGGCACTGGCATTACTGGAAAAGCAATACTATAAAGAGCCGGAGGCGACGGTGCTGAATTTGACCTACCCTATGGCGGGTGATGCAGAGCCGGTAGAATGGGAAATTGCCTATGGGGATATTGCAGCCGGTTATGATATGGAAGGTGCAGTCAATGCTGCTTATGGTCTGGGCAGAGATGGAACAGAGAAAGAAAATCTTGCCGCTGCCAAAAAGCTTTTGCAGGGAAATGTTGATATTGCAGTGTCCTATGTATTTGATGAAGATTTGTTGGAGGAGAAGCTGGCAGAGGTGGCACTGGAATTTGACTGCGAAGCGGAGGACAGCAGCATTGCTGTGCAAAATGGTGCAGTTGTGGTGCAGGCGGAAAAGGATGGTCTGAAAATGAATATGGAGCAGACCATGCAGGCGGCATCATCGGTATTGCAGACGAAGGAAAGTGGTACAGCGGTAATCGTGGCAGAGGTGACAAAGCCTGCAGTGACGGCGGCGGAATTTGAAGGTATTACGGATTTGATTGGTACATACTATACTACCTTTAATAACAGTGATAAAAACAGAAACACCAATTTGGAGGTAGGTTGTGACTATATTAACGGCACAGTGCTACGGCCGGGAGAGGTATTTTCTGCGAATGCAGAGTTGGGTAGCCAGACGGCAGATGGTGGCTATAAAATGGCAGGGATTTACAACAACGGCAAGGTGGAGCAAGGCATGGCGGGTGGTGTCTGCCAGGTGACAACAACATTGTATAATGCGGCAATTCTGGCAGAACTGGAGGTTGTGGAAAGACATTCCCATTCCATGACGGTAGGCTATGTACCCCTTGGCAGGGATGCGGCGATTGCTGGTACATACAAGGATTTGAAATTTAAGAATAATACGGAATACCCCATTTTAATTGAGGCCTATGCTAGAAATGGCAGGCTAGTGATGAATCTTTTTGGGCATGAGGTGCATGGAGAAGGCAGAAAGGTTGCCTTTGATACGGTATATGAATCCACCATTCCCAAGCCGGAGGAAAAGATTACCGAGGACCCGGAAAGACCTGTGGGACAGCGAGAGATTACCCATGAAGGCAGAACCGGCAGTAAGGTTAGTGTATATAAAACAGTGACGGAAAACGGTCAGTCCCAGAGGGAATGGTTCAGTGCATCTACTTATCGTGCCGTTGCCGATGAGGTGACGGTGGGTACGAAGCCGGTGGAACATACAGCGGTTGTGGTGCCGCAGGAGCCGGACTGGACAGAAGGCTTTGGCGAAGAAGTGCTTCCTGTGACGGAGGATTCTGTGGCAGAAGGTCCCCCGACAGAAATGACGGACGGGGAACAGATAACAGAAGATATGGGAGATTCCTTTGGGATACAGCAATGAAAATAGATAGCCTCTGTTGGGAGAATATTCTCTAATGGAGGCTTTTTGCAAAGGAAGGATGAGGGCGATGTTTGAAATCGGGAAGATACCCCCGGAGATTCTGGAGAAAATCGTGATGAAGCCAATGTCGAGCAGCGGTGTGAAGCGGGCGGATGTGCTACTACGGCCGAAAACAGGGGAGGACTGCGCTGCAGTAGATATGGGCGGAGAAATTTGCGTTTTATCTACAGACCCCATTACGGGGGCGGCGGCAGATGTGGGCTATCTGGCGGTGCAGATCAACTGCAACGATATTTATTCCGCAGGGGCGGAGCCGGTGGGTATCCTGCTGACGGTGCTGCTGCCGCCGAAAAGCACGGAGGCGCTTCTGGAAGAGATTATGACGGGGGCGCTGCGGGCTGCCAAAGAACGGAATATTGAAATACTGGGCGGACATACAGAGGTGACGGATGCCGTGACAAAGCCGCTGATTTCTGCGGCTGTTATTGGAAAAACGAAAGGCAGAAGATTACTTACTACCGGCGGCGCAAGGGCAGGGCAGGATATTGTGATGACGAAATGGGCTGGCACAGAGGGGACAGCTATTTTGGCAAAGGAATGGGAGGATGGACTGCGTTCTTTCCTTTCGGAGGAGGAGCTTGCCCGTGCGCAGGAAATGAAGACATTTCTTTCTGTAGGAAAGGAAGCGGAGATTGCCTTTGCATACGGTGCGGCGGCGATGCATGATGCCACGGAGGGCGGTATTCTGGGGGCTGTATGGGAAATGGCGGAATGTTCTGCCCTTGGAGTGGATGTTTTTGCAGAACAGATACCCGTAAAGGAAGAAACGAAAAAAATATGTGCGGCAATGCACATCGACTATCTGCGGCTGATTTCCAGCGGTACCCTGATTATCGCTGTGGATGATGGGGCTGGGCTGGTGCAGGAGCTGTATCGGGCAGGCGTAGAAGCTGCGGTGATTGGCAAGCTGACAGCGGGCGGCAGATACCTGCTGGCAGGCGGGATGCGTCTGCCGCTGACGGAGCCGAGCAGCGATGCTCTTTATGAAGCAAAGCTTTGAGAGTGAGTGAAGTGCTATGAGGAATTTTATTGCGAAAAATGTGGATGCTATGGAATGGAGTGGTATCCGTAAGTTTGCGGACATTGCGGCAAAGGTACCCGATGCCCTCTCCCTTTGCGTGGGCGAGCCAGATTTCAAAACGCCAGAGCGGGTACGCAGGGCGGCGATGCAGGCAATCGAGGAGGGCAAAACCAGATATTCCGTGAATATGGGGCTGCCAGAGCTGCGGAGTGCCATTGCACATTATATGGAAAGAAGATTTTTGCTGCGATATGACCCTGCACAGGAGATATTATGTACCATTGGTGCTTCTGAGGCTATTGATGTGGCATTGCGTACCATTTTGGAGCCGGGGGATGAGATTCTGGTGGTGGAGCCATCTTATGTGGCATATAAACCGGCAATAGAATTGGGGCATGGTGTGCCTGTTGTGGTGGAAACCAAAGCAGAAAACGGATTTCGGCTGCAGGCGGAGGAACTGGAGGCTGCCGTTACACCTAAAACAAAGGCTTTGATCCTGCCTTATCCCAATAACCCCACAGGGGCGATCATGGAGCGGGAGGATCTGGAAAAGCTAGTGCCTGTGATTGTAAAGCATGATCTTTTGGTGATTTCCGACGAAATCTATGCAGAACTGACCTATGGCGGAAAGAATCATGTTTCCATTGCTTCCTTAGCTGGAATGTGGGAGCGCACCATCGTGCTGAACGGCTTTGCAAAGTCCTTCTCCATGACAGGCTGGCGGCTAGGCTTTGCCTGTGGTCCGACGGAGCTGATACAGGCGATGCGGAAGGTACACGCTTATGTGATTATGTGTGCGCCGGCACCCAGTCAGTACGGTGCCATAGAAGCCCTGCGGGAGGATGCCCTCTGTGATGGGGATATTGCCCGTATGCGGGATGCCTATGATGAAAGAAGGAAATACCTGCTGGGAGAATTTGAACGGCTGGGAATGACCTGCTTTGCGCCGGAGGGGGCTTTTTATGTATTCCCTTCCATTAGGCTGACAGGGCTGCGCTCTCAGGAATTTTGTGAGCGGCTGCTGCTGGAAAGCGGCGTTGCGGTAGTGCCAGGGGATGCCTTTGGGGGAAGCGGCGAGGGCTTTGTAAGAATTTCCTATGCTTACAGCATGGAGCAGCTTCGGCTATGTATTGCGAAAATTGAGGCGTTTCTGAAAAACAGGGGCTGCATCTGATGCCTTTGGGGGATTTTTTATGACGATTGGATTTGCGTTTTTGTGCAACAGCATATTACTGGGAATCGGGCTGGCAATGGATGCTTTTTCCGTATCCCTTGCCAATGGGCTGAATGAGCCGGAGATGAAAAAGGGGCGGATGTGTGCCATAGCGGGCGTGTTTGCTTTTTTTCAGGCATTGATGCCGATGGCGGGCTGGGTATGCGTGCATACCATTGTGAATATGTTTCATTCCTTTGAACGGTGTATTCCGTGGATTGCCCTTGGGCTTCTGGGTTATATCGGCGGCAAGATGCTGCTGGAGGGCATCCGTGGCGGCGAGGAGGCAGAGGAGCTGCAGGCAGTCGGGCTATGGGGCTTGCTGATGCAGGGGATTGCCACCTCCATTGATGCGCTTTCTGTAGGATTTACCATTGCGGAATATGACTTCTATCAGGCACTTCTGGCTGCGTTTATCATTGCGGCGGTGACTTTCTTCATCTGCTTTGGCGGCTTGGAGATCGGAAAACGAGTCGGTACAAGGCTGGCGGGAAAGGCTGGTATCCTTGGCGGGGTGATACTGATTGGCATTGGGCTGGAGATTTTCCTGACGGGGGTATTTTAAATTGTTTTTAGAAAGAAAGGGAAAGGGATAAGCAATGCATTATATGGGACCATTATTGTTACAGGTGGCACTGATTGCGCTGAATGCGATTTTTGCCAGTGCGGAAATTGCGGTTATTTCCATGAATGATGCAAAATTGCAGAAAATGGCAAAGGAAGGGGATGCCAGAGCAAAGCGTCTAGTGACGCTGACGGAACAACCTACAAAATTCCTGTCCACCATTCAGGTGGCAATCACGCTGGCGGGTTTGTTGGGCTCTGCTTTTGCGGCGGAAAACTTTGCGGGTGCATTGGTGGCAGCAGTGCAGGAGAGAGGCGTAGGCATTTCGGTGGCTGTGCTGGAAACGCTGGCTGTATTTATCATTACATTGGTGCTGGCGTATTTTAATCTGGTGTTTGGGGAGCTGGTGCCCAAGCGTGTGGGCATGAAAAAGGCGGAAGGGCTGGCATTGGGCATGAGCGGTATGCTGACCATGGTATCCCGATTTTTTGCCCCGTTGGTATGGCTGCTGACAGCTTCCACAAACGGTATTCTGAGAATATTGGGCATCAATCCCGAAGATGAGGATGATGCTGTTTCCGAAGAAGAAATTTATATGATGCTGGAAGTGGGGGCAGAAAAGGGCACCATTGATAAAGAGGAAACGGAATGGATCAGAAATGTATTTGCCTTTGATGATACGGCGGTGGAGGAGGTCTGCACCCATCGGGTGGATGTGACAGCCCTTGGATTGAAGGAATCCGATGAGGAATGGAAGGAAACCATCCTGCAGAGCAGATTTACTTATTATCCTATATATCAGGAAGATCAGGATGATATTGTCTGGGTGCTGAATACGAAGGATTATTTCCGGCTGGAGGACAGGAGCAGAGAGAATATTCTGGCAAAGGCTGTGGAAAAACCTTATTATGTGCCGGAAACCATGAAAGCCGATGTGCTGTTTCGCAATATGAAAAAGGAGAAAAAGCATTTTGCTGTGGTGCTGGATGAATACGGCGGGCTGAGTGGTGTCATCAGTATGTATGATCTGATGGAGCTTCTGATGGGTGAGTTGGATGCGGATGAGAAAGAGATCGTTGCAGTGGGGGAAAACACATGGAAGATCAGCGGCGGTGCATCTTTGGATGATGTAGCGGAAGCACTGGAGATCAAGCTGCCTGTGGAGGAATATGATACCTTTGGTGGATATATTTTCGGTATACTGGGGAGAATCCCTGAGGATGGTACAAAGTCCGAGTTGCGGGCAGATGGGATGCATATCTTTGTGGAACGGATAGAAAATCATCGCATTCTGGATACATTGGTGAAGAAGGATGCAGCAGTTTCTATGGAAAAATCCGATGAAGAATGATAAAATGAGGAAAAGGGATTCTGATTGGATCGGAGGATTTTTATGGACGAAAAGCTAAATCAGTTGAAGAAATGGATTGAAGAAAGTAATTACATTGTGTTTTTTGGTGGTGCCGGTGTTTCTACGGAAAGCGGTATTCCCGATTTTCGCAGTGAGGGCGGTATCTTCCAAGCGCTCAATGAATATGGTGTACGCCCAGAGGTAATTTTGAGCTATACATTTTTCATGAAAAATCCGGAGGTGTTTTTTCAATATTATAAGAAAACACTTCTTTATCCCGATGCGAAGCCCAATGACTGCCATAAGGCATTGGCAAAGCTGGAGGAGGCAGGCAAGCTGAAGGCAGTTATTACGCAGAATATTGACGACCTGCACCAACGGGGCGGTAGCAAGACAGTGTTGGAGCTTCATGGCACACTGTATCGGAATTACTGTATGAAATGTGGGAAGCAGTTTAATCTGGACTATGTGACAGCGGAGAATGGCATTACCCGCTGCGATGCCTGTGGTGGTGTTGTGCGGCCAGATGTGGTGCTGTACGAGGAGGGGTTGGATCAAGACACCTTGCATCAGTCTGTGGAGCATATCAGCAAGGCAGATCTGCTGATTGTGGGCGGAACCAGCTTGAATGTTTATCCTGCGGCAGGGCTGTTGAATTATTATAGAGGTAATAAGTTGGTGCTGGTGAATAAATCGGCAACACCCTATGATAATAAAGCGGGGCTTTTGATTGTGGAAAATATTGGAGAGGTTTTCAGAAAGGTGATTTTGGAGGGCTGACTTCAAAAATTTTGCCTGTTTGAATTTTTTTGAAAAAAGTTGAAAAATATGCTTGACAATGCGCTGCTCCTTTGCTAAAATAATCCTTGCACTGTGAAAGTGCTGTGAACTTTGAAAATAGAATAGTATATGAATAACACACAACCCATAGTCAATTCAAGCAAACGGAAACGAATGCTAAATGACTTTTACCGGTTTAGCAAAACCGGAACACAATTAGCCAGAAAATGATCTGGCCACGATTTAAACTTTAATATAAGAGTTTGAT
>JAZQTP010000020.1:0-22610 GCA_045630845.1 Anaerotignum sp.
CTTTCCAAAGAAAAGCAGGGTATGACTGTTCATATTGCGCTGAACTACGGCGGCAGAGATGAATTGCGCCGTGCAGTAGGTAAAATTGCGCAGGATGTGGCAGAAGGCAGACTAACTGCTGCAGATGTGACAGAAGATGTGATCACAAATGCACTGGATACAGCAGGTACACCTGATCCTGAACTGATGATCCGCACAAGCGGTGAAGAGCGTATCAGCAATTTCCTTTTGTGGCAGATTGCGTATTCCGAGTTCTATTTCTCTGATATGCTGTGGCCTGATTTTAATAAGATGGAATTGCAGAAGGCAATCTATTATTATCAGAATAGAGAACGCCGGTTTGGCGGTAGATTGAAATGAGGTGACACCATGAAAACGAGAGTGATTTCTGCGCTGGTTGCATTGCCTCTCCTGCTGTTTATTGTTGTTAGCGGTGGCCTTTGGCTTCATATAGGTATTGCTGTTCTTGGTCTGGTGGGAATGTATGAATTTAATAAGGCAGTTTCAAAGGAAGTGAAGGGAACGCATATCGTTGCATATCTTTTTGCACTGGTTTATGTTGTTTTTATAGAAAAAATTATCTATACCAGTTCATTGTTTGCGACATTTGTTTCTTTGTTTGCCATTGTACTGCTTGTTTATAGTGTGTTTTGCTATCAGAAAACCAATTATGTAGAAATTGCGGCGACATTCTTTGGTTTTTTCTATGCGTGCTATCTGCTTTCTCATGTTTATCTGGTAAGAGAATATGCCTATGGCAAACTGTTGATTTGGCTTGCGTTCATTTCTGCTTTTGGCTGCGATACGGGAGCATATTTTACAGGGTATTTTGTAGGCAAGAAAAAGCTTTGTCCAGCACTTAGTCCAAAAAAAACCATCGAAGGTGCGATTGGGGGTACGATTATTTCTGTTTTACTATGTCTGCTCTATGGTGCGTGGATCAATAAATATCATCCGGTAGCCGATGCCAATATTCTCCTGCTGTGTGGGCTGGTGGGGTTTGTCGGCTCTATTTTCTCTCAAGTCGGTGATTTGGCAGCTTCCTCCATCAAACGGCAGGTAGGCATCAAAGATTATGGTAATCTGATGCCAGGACATGGCGGCGTTCTGGATAGATTTGACAGCGTCATTATGACAGCGCCTGTGCTATACTATATCATGCTGTTCCTGATTAGATAATGGAAAGGGAAGGAATCCTTATATGAGAAAAATTTCGATTCTGGGCTCTACAGGCTCGATCGGCACCCAGACCTTGGAGGTAGTAGAAAATCTGAATAATATTCGCGTAATGGCAATTACGGGCAACAATAATATCCGGCTTCTGGAGGAACAGGCAAGAAAATTTCAGCCAGAATTGGTTGCGGTTATGGATGAAAAGAATGCAGCCCTTTTACGGGAGCGGCTTTCTGACTGTGATATTCGTGTTGTCAGCGGCATGGATGGGCTGGTTGAAGCAGCTGTTTATGAGGGTGTCGATACGGTTGTAACCTCTGTTGTTGGCAATGTTGGATTAAAGCCAACCTTTGAAGCAATCCGTGCCGGAAAAAATATTGCGCTTGCCAATAAGGAAACGCTGGTTTCTGCCGGGCAGCTGGTTATGGATCTGGCGAAAAGGCATAATATCAAAATTTATCCAGTGGACAGTGAACATTCTGCAATTTTCCAATCTTTGCAGGGGAATGAAGGAAATCGCATTGAGCGAATCCTGCTGACTGCATCCGGAGGGCCTTTCCGCGGCAAAAAGCGGGACGAGCTGATGGGGGTAACGGCAGCGGATGCGCTGAAGCATCCCAACTGGAATATGGGGAATAAAATTACGATTGATTCTGCAACGCTAATGAATAAAGGTCTGGAGGTCATGGAGGCAAAATGGCTTTTCGATGTGGATGTGGAGCAAATCGAAGTTCTGGTACATCCTCAGAGTATCGTTCATTCTGCGGTGGAATATGAGGATGGTGCTATCGTGGCGCAGCTGGGTGAGCCGGATATGCGGGTTCCCATTCAATATGCACTCACATATCCTAATCGGGTAAAGAGCCCTTTTCCGCGTGTAGATTTTGCAAAACGCAGTCAGTTTACCTTTGAAAAACCGGATATGGAAACCTTCCGTTGTCTGGCACTTGCATACCGTGCCTTGAAAACAGGGGGGACATTGCCCGCAGTGCTGAATGGTGCCAATGAAATTGCGGTGGCACGCTTTCTAAAAGGAGAAATTACATTTCTGCAGATTCCTGCGCTGATAGAACAGACTATGGATGCATATACTGTGAAACAGGAATACACATTGGAGGATTTGCTGGAAGCCGACGCATGGGCAAAGGCCTATGCTGCAAATATTCAATTTTTGTAAAGGGGGTGGGGGAAATTTCCTCATTATTGATTACGATTATATTATTGGGCGTCCTTGTGATTGCTCATGAATTTGGTCACTTTATCGTGGCAAAAAAAAGCGGTATATGGGTGCAGGAATTTGCGGTTGGTATGGGGCCGAAGATATTTTCTGTGACCAAAGGGGACACAGAATATAGTCTGCGTATTTTCCCGCTGGGTGGCTTTTGCCGCATGGAAGGAGAAACCGAAGACGGAACAGCACCAAGCGAAACATCTTTTCTGACGAAATCTATCGGCGTTCGTTTTGCGGTAATGTTTGCCGGACCAATGATGAATTTTATTTTGGCATTTCTGATGATTTTTGGTTTGACCTGTACGACCTATACGGCAATACCGCAAATCAGAGAAATCATACCAGATTCTGCGGCAGCAGAATGTGGCTTACAACAGGGCGATGTGATTTGCAGTATCAATGGAAAAACCATTCATATCTATGATGAGTTATCCTTCTTGTTGCAGGGAAACCATGGCGAACCCATCAATCTGGAGGCTCTTGGTGCTGACGGGCAGATTTATCATTATGAATTACAGCCAAGACTGGACGAAGCAAGCGGCAGATATCTGATTGGATTTCAACCGGAGATTGCAAGTGGTTTATTGGCAGAGCCGATGGATGGATATGACAAAATGTCAGTGGGAGAAACCGCCTATTACAGCCTGTATTCCATGATCAATTATGTGAAGGTTACGGCAGAGGGCTTGGTTCGTCTGTTTACCTTTACAGCAGATCAGGATGAATATGGTGGTCCCATTGCAATATTCAAAACCGTTGAAACCAGCTATGAAGCAGGCTTGCAATACAGTGTTGCAGCAGCCATTCAAAATGTGGTATATATTGGTGCAGTGCTGAGTGCCAATCTGGGCGTATTGAATCTGTTTCCGATTCCCGGTCTGGATGGTGGCAGGATATTATTTTTGATTTTTGAAGCAATCAGAAGGAGGCCTATGGATGCAGAGCTGGAAGGGAAATTACAGATGCTCGGTTTTATCTTCATCTTCGGTCTGATGATTTATGTGCTTTTTGGTGATATTATGAAATTTATTATTTGAATGAAAACGCCTGAATTCTTATGCTTCGGGCGTTTTTGAGATTATGAAAAGAGTGAGTAGTATGCAAAAAAAATTGACAAAAGAAATCAATATCGGCGGTCTGGGGATCGGCGGCACACATCCTGTCATTATTCAATCCATGTGCAATACGGATACCAGAGATGTGGATGCAACGGTAAAGCAGATTTTGGCATTGGAAGAAGCTGGCTGTGAGCTGGTTCGTGTGGCAATTCCGGATATGACAGCAGCAGATGCGATAGGAGAAATCAAAAAACGCATCCATATTCCGCTGGTTGCAGATATACATTTTGATTATCGCCTTGCGCTGCGGGTGATGGAGCTTGGCATTGATAAGGTACGCATCAATCCCGGCAATATTGGGGATGAAGATAAAATCCGACAGGTCGTGCATATGGCAAAGGAGAAAAAAATCCCCATTCGGATTGGTGTAAACAGCGGTTCTCTGGAAAAGGAACTTGTGGAAAAATACGGTGGCGTAACGCCGCAGGGCTTGGTAGAAAGTGCGTTGAAGCATGTTCATATTCTGGAAAAGCTGGAATTCTTTGATATTATTGTTTCTATTAAGGCATCAGATGTCCCTTTTTCTATTGAGGCATATCGTTTGCTTTCCGAAGCCATCCCTTATCCTATCCATGTGGGTATCACAGAAGCGGGAACGCCCTATGCAGGTACGATAAAATCCGCCGTTGGCATTGGAACGCTTCTTGCTATGGGTATCGGAGATACCATTCGTGTTTCTCTGACAGGGGATCCGATAGAGGAAATCAGAGCGGCAAAGGAAATATTGAAAAGTCTGGGGTTACGAAACTTTGGCATTACTTTTATTTCCTGTCCTACTTGCGGCAGAACCGAAATAGACTTGATTTCCATTGCCAATGAAGTAGAGGAAAAATGCAGACATATTGATAAAAATATCAAGGTTGCTGTTATGGGCTGCGTGGTAAATGGCCCGGGTGAAGCCAGAGAGGCGGATCTTGGTATTGCAGGTGGAAAAGGTGTAGGCCTTGTATTCAAAAAGGGCGAGATTATTCGCAGAGTAGAGGAGAAGGCGCTGGTTTCTGCTTTGATGGAAGAGATAGAACGGATATGATAAAGAAATCAACGAAAGAGAAGGGAGGGAGAGTATGACTACCCATAGATTTGAGGATATTTTTCAGAAAATATCTCTTTCTGCTGCGACGCTGGATGCGTTTTGTGGCAGTGATATACATAGGCTGATGATCAACAAAAAGGAACGCAGCTTACATATGGAGATTTTTTCCAAAACACTTATCCCTCTGGATAAACAGGAGGCGCTAAAAGAGGAACTGATGCAAAATCTGCCCGGTATTCGAGAGGTGGAAATAGAATTTACCTATCAGGTAGAGGATATAGATTTGCAGGAGCTGGCGGAGCAGTATTGGGAAAGCATAAAAACCTTTATCAGCCGCCAGAGCAAGATCTGTGCCGGTGTGATTGCTGACGCACAGTGGCAGATGGTAGACCAGAAGATGCACATTTTCGTAAAAAATAACATGGCTTATTATCTAGCACAGAAGCATCTGGATGATCTTTTGATGGAAATGATTCGCAAGGAAACGGGAAAAAACTTGAAAATATTGTTTAAGAATATACAGCTTTCTGCGGAGGAAAAGGCACAGTTTGAAAAAGAGCAGGAAGAAAAATTCTTGGAGCTGCGTCAGAAGATTGTAGCCGAACAAGCTGAAAAGATACAGGAAAAAGAGAATACAGAAGTGGCAGCAGCTGCTGCTTCCGTTGCCAAGGGCATCCTCTTTGGCAAGGAAGTCTCCGGCAGTCCCACAAAAATCATTGATACTAAGAATATCGGCGAAACCGTTATCATTGAGGGAAGTATCTATAATTTGGAGTTAAAGGAGTTGAAACCAAAGGATAATAAACCGCCTAAATATCTTATTTCCTTCGATATAACAGACCTGAGTGACTCTACAACAGTGAAATTTTTTGAAAAAAGAAGTGTGTTCGATCAGGAACTCAGTGACAAAATCAAAAAAGGAAAATACCTGCGGATACAGGGGGATGTGCAGTACGATAAATACAGCAATGAAATCAATATCATGGCGAAAAATATCATGGTGGCTTCTGCGCCAGCACCCCGAATGGATGATGCGGAAGAAAAAAGGGTAGAGCTGCATCTGCATACACAAATGAGCAGTATGGACGGCGTTACTTCTGTGAAAAAATATATTGAACGGGCGATTGCATGGGGACATTCTGCCATTGCTATTACAGATCATGGTGTTGTGCAGGCATTTCCGGATGCGATGGATGCCGCAGGGAAATCCGATCTGAAGGTTATCTATGGTGTGGAAGCTTATCTGATTGATGATCTTGGTAATGTTGTTACTATGCCGAAGGGGCAATCGCTGGATGAGACCTTTGTTGTCTTTGATATTGAAACGACAGGGCTTTCCAGAGAAACGGAAAGTATTACAGAAATCGGTGCGGTAAAAGTGAAAAACGGTGAAATCATTGACCGATATAGCACTTTTGTAAACCCTGAAAAGCCCATTTCTGCGGAAATCACTAAATTGACCGGTATCACAAATGAAATGGTCGCCGATGCACCTGTAATTACAGAGGTGCTGCCTAATTTCCTTGCATTCTGTGGCGATGCTGTTTTGGTAGCCCATAATGCAGGCTTTGATATGGGATTCATCCGTGTGAATGCTTCCCGCAAATGTGGCATTGAAGTAAAAAATACGGTGCTGGATACATTGGAGCTTTCCCGCTCCCTGTTGCCGGAGCTGAATAAGCATAAGCTGAATCTGGTTTGCGAGCATTTGGGGGTATCTCTGGAGGGGCATCATAGGGCTGTGAATGATGCAGAGGCAACGGCAGAGGTATTCTGCATTTTCATTGATATGCTGGCGAAACGAAATATTTTTTGTGTGGATGATATCAATATTTTTGCCAGCAGAACCCTTAATCATAGCAAGCTTAAGGCATACCATGCGATTATTCTTGCACAAAATTATACGGGATTACGCAATCTTTATGAACTGGTATCCCTCTCTCATATTGATTATTTTGCTAGAAGGCGTCCCCGTATCCCGAAAAGTGAGCTTTTGAAACGGCGGGAAGGTCTGATTCTCGGCAGTGCCTGTGAGGCAGGGGAGCTATATAAAGCTTTGTTGGATCATCAGCCTGCGGAACGGATTGAAGAATTGGTCAATTTTTATGATTATCTGGAAATTCAGCCCTTGGGAAATAATAAATTTATGATTGACTCTCCCCGTGTAGAGAATATCCACTCCGAGGAGGATATTATTCAGATCAATAAGCAAATTGTGGCATTGGCAGAGCAGCATGATAAGCCTGTTGTGGCAACCTGTGATGTTCACTTCATTGACCCGCAGGATGCAGCCTTCCGCCGCATTATTATGGCGGCAGAGGGCTTTGATGATGCAGATAATCAAGCACCGCTGTATTTCCGAACAACAAAGGAAATGCTGAAGGAATTTTCCTATTTGGGGGAAGAAAAGGCAAAAGAAGTGGTTATCACCAATACCAATCGTATCGCAGATATGATTGAAAAAATCAAGCCAATCCCGGATGAAACCTTCCCGCCAAAAATCGAGGGGGCAGATGATGAACTACGGCAAATTTGTATGGATAAGGCAATTTCCATCTATGGTGATCCATTGCCTGAAATTGTGCGGGATAGGTTGGAAACAGAACTGAATTCCATCATCAGCAATGGCTATGCAGTGCTTTATATCATTGCCCAGAAACTGGTTTGGAAATCTGTGGAGGATGGCTATCTGGTTGGCTCCCGTGGCTCTGTTGGTTCCTCTTTTGCGGCAAATATGGCAGGTATCACAGAGGTAAACTCCTTGCCACCGCATTATATTTGTCCGAATTGCAAATATTCCGACTTTGAATCTGAAACCGTAAAATCCTATGCCATGGAGGAGGCCAGCGGCTGCGATATGCCTGATCGGGATTGTCCTGTCTGCGGGCATAAGCTGAATAAAGACGGTCATGATATTCCTTTCCAGACATTCCTTGGCTTTGAAGGGGATAAGGAGCCGGATATTGACTTAAATTTCTCCGGTGACTACCAGCAGAGAGCCCATGCCTATACGGAAGAACTGTTTGGCAAAGGAAAGGTGTTCAAGGCAGGCACCATCGGTACGCTGGCGGATAAAACAGCATATGGCTTTGTGCGTAAATATTTTGATGCAAGAGAAATGAAGCCGCATAACGCAGAGGTACAGCGGCTAACAGATGGCTGCACCGGTGTAAAGCGTACAACGGGGCAGCACCCCGGCGGGCTGATGGTCGTTCCCAGCGATCATGATATACATGAATTTTGCCCCATTCAGCGTCCTGCAAACGATGTAAATTCTACTGTAACAACGACACACTTTGATTATCATTCTATTTCCGGTCGTCTGTTAAAGCTGGATTTGCTTGGACATGATGATCCTACCGTTATCCGTATGCTGTATGATTTGACAGGGGTGAATCCGCAGACAGTGCCGTTGGGGGATCCGGAGACTATGTCCCTTTTTGAATCTCCGAAAGCATTGGGGGTTACAGAGGAGGAAATTAACTGTAAAACAGGAACCCTTGGTATTCCGGAATTTGGTACAAAATTTGTTAGAGGGATGCTGATTGATACAAAGCCACAGTCCTTTGCGGATTTGCTTCGTATTTCCGGCTTGTCCCACGGCACGGATGTGTGGCTGGGCAATGCCCAGACGCTGATTGAAAACGGCACGATTACGCTGAAGGAAACCATTTCTACCCGTGATAGCATTATGATTTATCTGATCAATAAAGGCGTGGATAAGAAAAAATCCTTTAAGATTATGGAAAAGGTGCGAAAGGGGAAAGGGTTGACAGAGGAAGATATTGCTGATATGAAGGCATCGAATGTGCCAGATTGGTATATTGAATCCTGCCAGAAAATCAAGTATATGTTCCCGAAAGCCCATGCAGCTGCATATGTAATGATGGCTTTCCGCATTGCTTATTTTAAGATTAATTATCCAGAGGCTTATTATGCATCTTATTTTTCTGTCCGTGCCTGCGATGATTTTGATTATGCCTGTATGTGTAAGGGCATAGATGTGGCAAAGGAGGCAATGAAAGAGATTCATGCCAAAGGACAAGAGGCAACGGCAAAAGATAAAAGTAAACAGACTGTTCTGGAGATTGTTGTAGAATTTTATGCCAGAGGCTTCCGATTTGTTCCGATCGATCTTTATCGCTCCGATGCGCGTAATTTCCAGATTACGCCGGAAGGACTTTTGCCTCCCTTCAGCTCTTTACAGGGGCTTGGTGTGAATGCGGCGCAGAGTATTGTAGAAGGGCGGAAAGACGGAGAATTTAATACCTTGGAGGAGCTAAAGGAGCGCACTTCTCTTGGACGCTCTCTGATTGATATGCTGAAAGAAAATGGTGTACTGGATGGCATCCCCGAAACAAATCAGCTCACATTATTTTAGAAATGAAAAAAGCATTATTGTGCTGCATTAGGATAGAGTGAAAAAGTGATAGAAAAATGTGCAGTATGTATTGTTTTAATAGTGATAAGTGATTAGCCTATTATCTGCTAGCTAATGGTATGGGGTGTATACGGATAAGACCATAAGGCTCTTTAAGGAGCCTTATGGTCTTATCCTTTTATAAACTCTTTTTTTTACCTTTAAGAAAGTATGCTTCGTTCAAAAGTATAATTTTATCGGGAGAAAAACATCTCATTCTGATTCCTTTTCCCCTTCATTGGCTTCTTCCATCGTCACTTCTTCTATAGGCAGCTGCTCGGTGAAATCTACCTTTACTACAGCCTGCGCCCAGTTCAGAAAAACGCGGGCATACTTTTTCTGTTTTGCTGCCTCCTCTTTGAAAATTCTCAAAAATTCTTGCACCATTTCCCGGGTCATATAGCCGCCTCGCCAGTGGAAAAGAAGGGGATTTCCTTTTTTCACTGCCTGTGCAGAACGCTTCTGCACCTCCTCCAGCTTTGTGAAAGAGAGTTTCTTTTCTCTGTAATAAAATTTGTCCCCGTCCTCGCAGAGAGGCAGCTGCCAAACCAGCCTTTCGTGATCCCGAAAAATCTGTTTGTCGTTCAGCAGAAAATAATCATAGCGGATTTCCGTAGGGCTGCCAAGAGAATTGTCAAAGGTGCAGTCCAGATGATAGTATTTCTTGTCCACCTGTACGATGTTCCACGCATGGCGATATTTCACGCCTTTTTCGGGATTATTTTCTGAAAGGGCAATGACGCACCAGATACCCAGCGCATCACATAAGATTTTTACCGATTTGGCAATGCCCTCGCATACCCCCACGCCATGCCCCAGTGGGCCAATAATTTCGTGGGAATATTGCTTTTTCAGCTTATCATAACGGATATTTTGACAGATAAAATCATGGATATACAGGAGCTTTTCGGTATCCGTTCCGTTTTTCGCAGGTCTTGCCAGCTTCTCCACCCGTGCCTGCAATGCTTTCTGATGCTCCTTTATTTTCCCTTTCTCGAATAGATATTCGGGTAGCATTTCCGCATTTCCGCTGTCGGGATAATAGCGATAGCGGAAAGTGCCTGCATAAAAAAGCTGCGGATGATCCAGCCGCACTTTCATGAATACATCGGAAAGCTCTTTGTTTTCTAGCAATGGCACAGGGAAAGAGGCAGAAAGGGACTGCAGCCCTGCCTTGATGGCGTTGTAGCTGTTTTGCTGGGGTTTTGTCAGCGTGTTATAGTAATAGGGTTCCATAAAGCAGTCCTTTTCTTTCTTATAGGGTGATTTCCAGCTCCACAGGGCAATGGTCGGAGCCCATCACCTGTGTGTGTATCTTAGCATCCGCCAGCTTGCTTTGCAGACTTTCGGATACTACGAAATAGTCGATTCTCCAGCCGGCGTTCTTTTCTCTTGCCTTGAAGCGATAGCTCCACCAGGAATAGAACCCTTCCTGATGAGGGTAAAAATAACGGAAGGTATCTACAAAGCCCGCCGCCAGAAGCTCTGTAAATTTACCCCGCTCCTCGTCGGTAAAGCCGGCACTTCTGCGGTTGCTCTTGGGGTTTTTCAGATCAATCTCATTGTGGGCTACATTCAGATCACCACAGAGAATAACGGGCTTTTTCTGATCCAACGCTTTCACATAGGCACGGAAAGCATCGTCCCATTCCATGCGGTAATCCAGACGGGCATTCTCAGCCTGAGAATTGGGCGTGTATACGGTCACATGATAGAAATTTTCAAATTCCAGTGTGATCACACGGCCTTCTTTGTCATGCATATCCACGCCGATGCCGTAGGCAACGCTGATAGGTTCCTTTTTGGTAAATACAGCAACACCGCTGTAGCCTTTCTTTTCCGCATAGTTCCAGTATTGATGATAGCCTTCGGTTGTAAGGGAAATCTGTCCTTCCTGCAATTTTGTTTCCTGCAGGGAGAATATATCGGCATCAGCTTCTTTGAAATATTCCAGAAAGCCTTTGCCCACAACGGCACGCAAGCCGTTTACATTCCATGAAATCAGTTTCATTTTGTATGTCCTCCTTTTGAAGATGATATAAGTATACCAGAATAGACTGCCTTTGTCTTGCCCTATGTGGGAAAATCCATTAAAATAAAAAATTGGAAAAGAGAAATGCAGAAAGGATATATGTATATTGGGCTTCTGTCCCGATGCATGGAAAACATGGGAGTAAAAAGGAGAGGGTTGCTATGAAAATTGCGATTGCACAGCTGGATATGGGCTTTGAAGATAAGGAAAGAGCCATGGCGCTTTGTGCTTCCATGATGCGGGAAGCAAAGGGCGAGGGGGCGGAGCTGATTGTATTCCCCGAAATGACATTGACCGGCTTTACCATGCAGCCGGAGATATATGGAGAGGATAGAAAGAATAGCAGAACCATTGCATTCTTTCGAGAGGAATCAAAGAAAAATCAGCTTGCGGTCTGTTTTGGAATGGCTGTCCATGAGAAAGGCGTTTCCACTAACCATTGCATCCTGCTGAATGAAATGGGCGAGGAGCTGGCGGATTATGCCAAGATACATCCCTTCTCCTTTGGTGCGGAGGCGAAATATTATGTCGGCGGGGATGAACTTTCCTTCTGCACAGTGAAGGGTGCGGCTCTTTCGCCGCTGATTTGCTATGATCTGCGTTTCCCCGAGCCTTTTCAGGTGCTTTCAGAAAAAAGCAGGATTATTACGGTGATTGCCAGCTGGCCTACACCCCGCAGAGAGCATTGGATGACGCTACTGAAGGCACGCGCCATTGAAAATCAGTGTTTTATTGTAGGCGTAAACAGAAGCGGCGAGGGAGGTGGTCTTTCCTATAATGGGGATAGTATGATTGTATCTCCCTTGGGCGAGGTGCTGGTGCATCTGGACGGCGGTAGCGGGATTGCCGTGGCAGACATTGACCTTGCTGAAGTGGAGGCATATCGCAGCAGCTTCCCTGTTAAGGCAGACAGGAAGCCTGCGTTGTATCATGCCCTTTGGGAAAAGCATTGCAATCAATAAGGATGGTATGTTATGAATCAACAAATGACGGTTCCGCAAAAGGGGAACACAAGAGATTACCATGTAGATAATATTAAGGGCGTTCTGATTTTTTTGGTGGTTTGCGGGCATTTTCTCAGCTATCTGCAGGATCAGCAGGTCACCTTTGCCATTGGCGTTAGAACCTTCATTTATTTCTTCCATATGCCCGGCTTTATTTTCATGTCCGGCTATCTGGCAAAGGGATTTCTAAAAAAACGGAATAAAACGGAAAAGCTGCTTTCCTATGGATGGCTGTATCTGTTGTTCAAAAATGGCATTACATTAGTGCATTTTATTTTTCGCCGTCCGTATTTTGCAAATGGAAGCCATACAGGGGTGCTGATTGCCATTGTGCTGCTGTTTACCGTAGGGATATGGCTTTTGGCACAGCTATACAGCCGTTTTCCGCTGTTTCGGAAAGGCTTTGTTCTGCTGGTGGTGGGATATTCCGTACTGAAAACGGATATGTTTACCATCGGATCTGCGCCGTGGTATTTGCTGGCGTTGATTTTGTGGCACATTGTGCTTTATCTGACAAAGGAGAAAAAAGCGGCGTATGTTTTGGCGGCGGCGGTGCTGCTGGCGGCTTTTGCCAATTATCAGGAAAGCGTCGGCAAATTTCTGACATTATCCCGTGCCATTAATTTTATGCCTTTCTTCCTGCTGGGTTTCTATATGACACCGGAAAGACTGCGGCAGACCATTGACGGAAAGGGAAGACGGGGATTTTTCTCTATCGTTTTTCTTCTGGCGGCAGGGTCTATTATTCTGAATGGACGGGCGGTCAAAAAATGGCTCGGTGTGTTTTTCTTCGGTGTTTCGCCATATAGCAAGCTGCTGAAGCTGGGGGAATGGTATTATTATGCCGCCCCTTTGACTTGTATACTTTGGATGCTCTGCACTGTTGTGCTGCTTTTTGGGCTGTTTGCACTTTGCCCCCGAGGGAAAACCTTTCTGGCAAAGCTGGGCAGGAACACCATCGGGATTTATATCATCCATCGGCTCTATAAGGATTTTTTGATTTATGGCGGGTTTTATGAGCTGCTGGGGGAGAATCCTTATGTTGCTACAGGCGGCGTGCTTCTGGTTTCTCTGCTGGTAACGGTGGCGTTTGGTGCGGATTTCTGGGCGAAGGCGCTGGTGAAGCTGAGCGAGGTGCCACGGAGGAAGGTGTAGGCGGATGGGAATTGATTTTTACGCTGGTATTTACAGAAGGCTGAAGGGGGGAGATATATGATAAAAGTATTATTCATCTGCCACGGCAGGTCAGTTGTACAATAAATCGGACTTTGGTAAACTGGGGCAGAGTGGGGCATAATGTACCGCAAACCCGCATAAATACTACGGTTTCGACTACTAATGTCTGAGCCGGAGAGGGGATAAAGGCAAATATTTGGTGATAATTCCTTAGTAGTAATGGACTACTTAGATACATAAATGAATGATAAAAGTTACAAATCTGAAGAAGAGATAATATCGGGAATGTGACTTTTGTTGCTTATATCTCGTTGATTTATAAGCTGAAAGTGTTATCATATAACAACTCGACTGGGGAAAGGATATTATTTGATATCTAAAAAACCAAGTGTCTATAGACTATTCAATGAGGACTGTAATGAATTAATGAAACGGATTCCTCCACAATCCGTTGATTTGATATTGACAGATCCACCTTATAACATTTCACAGTATTCTACTGGAAAGTCTGTCGCATTCCCTTTGATAGCTACAGGCAATTATGGATTTCCGAAACCTCTTGCTTTGCGGCAAGATAAAAGGCAGATAGCTGCAAGAAAAATGCTGCTATCACTTTAGTATTCTACTTGGCTAAAGTATATTTCTGTTATAAGATATTCTTAATGCTAGAAGAATGCGGAATGAAAAAACAGTATGTTTTAGGTAGGAAGGTTTTGCTGAAGGACATTCGCAAGATGCTTTCCTGGATGTCATTGATGGTAGGCAAAATAGGAGAAGATGAAAAAATGAGCTATCCCAAAATGAATTTTCATACCCATACCACCTATTGCGATGGGAAAGAATCGGTGGAAAGCATGATACAGGCGGCATTGCAGAAGGGCTTTGTTCGTCTGGGCTTTTCCAGCCATGCCTTCAATGATTTTCGCCCACAGGATCAGAATATCTGGTGTATGAGCTTGGAAAGAACGGCGCAATATGTGACAGAAGTCAGAAAAATGGCAGAAAAATATCAAAATGAAATAGAGATACTCTGTGGTATCGAGCAGGATTATTGTGCTGCGGTTTCCACGGCAGGCTATGACTATGTCATTGGATCCGTGCATTATGTGGAAAAGGACGGTATTTATTATTGTGTGGATGAAAGTCCTGTGGCGTTGGAAACTGCCATTCGGGAAGGCTTTGGCGGAGATCCTTATGCCCTGATAAAATGCTTTTTTGAAATGGAGGCAGATGTGGTGAGAAAAATGAATGCTTCCTGTATCGGGCACTTTGATCTGGTGACAAAATTCAACGAAGGTAACCGTTTCTTTGATCCTATGGATTCACGCTACCGCAGGGCGGCGTTGACAGCGCTGGATGCACTGGCGGAAACAGGAAAACCACTGGAGTTGAATACCGGCGGAGTATATCGGGGATTTCGTACAGAGGCATACCCTTCGGTACAGCTCTTAAAGGATTGGCGGGAGAGAGGCGGAGATGTCATACTCTCCAGTGATAGCCATGATGGGGTATCTCTGGGCTTCCGCTTTGCAGAGGCGGCACAGCTTCTGAAAGAACTGGGATATTCGTCGGTGAAAACCATCAGGAAAATGGGTTTTGATACATATAAGCTTTAATCAAAGGATTTGGATAGAAGGAGAGAGAAGAAATGCTGCAGGATTTGGATTTTGGCAGATTGGAAAATGAATTTCGCCATCGGCATCCCGAAGAAGAAGATGTGATTGTCTGCTTTCGAGGGAACACCGCACTGGTGAACAGGAGGGAAGATGGCACATTGCGTTTGCCTACCTATCGGGAGGTGCTTTCTTGGGCTGCGGTGAATCATTGGGAAAGCTGGAATGAAAATCGGATGCAATATGTATTTCGTTTGCAGGATGTGAATTATTTTATCTGGTGGGGAGAAGGCGGAGAAAGTGCAGACACTGCTTATGCCTATGAAAACACTATGAACCTGCGTCAGGTGGTATCCAAGAGCATCTGCTTTGGTATCATGACTGCGTGGCATCTGTTTGATTGGTATAGAAGCAATCGGTTCTGTGGTAGATGTGGTACCAAGACAAACCATGATACGAAGGAACGGATGATGCGCTGTCCGGAATGTGGGAATATGATTTTTCCGAAAATTGCCCCCTCTGTCATTGTGGGTGTGACGCATGGGGACAGGCTGCTTTTGAGTAAATATGCCAATAGAAATTATACACGCTACGGTATGATCGCAGGCTTTACGGAAATTGGCGAAACGGTGGAGGAAACAGTAAGTCGAGAGGTAATGGAAGAAGTCGGGCTGAAGGTGAAAAATATCCGCTATTATAAGACACAGCCATGGGGTGTGTCCGGTGGGCTGCTGCTGGGCTATTACTGTGATCTGGATGGGGATGATGAAACTGTCACACTGGATCAGGAGGAACTGGCTATGGCAGAGTTTTATCCCAGAAATGCACTTCCTGCGCAGGATGACGGCATTAGCCTAACCAGAGAGATGATACGCGTATTTGAAGAAGGTAGAGAGCCCAAATAAAAGTAGATAGATTACTCTAGATAGGCAGATGAAAAGCGCAGTCTTATAAACTGGATTTTTTTGTTTAATATGTATTTATACTCCTAAAATATGGTTAAAATGTACTCCGAAAGTTGTTTTTCTGAGGAGAACGGTTGAATCGACTTGCGTGCAAACTGTTTTTATGTTAAAATAGCGAAAATGAAGAGGTTAGAAACTCTCCGAAATAAAACAAATATATCATGTGTAAATAGAATGGCGTATTTCCTGAACTGTATAGTAACAAATCTGGATATACGCCTTTGCTGTTAGCTGTCTGAGTTTTAAGGGTGAAGACTATGAGAAATTTTGAAAGTAATGTACAATATATCAAATATCTGGTAAATAAAGAAGTGGCGCATCGTTTTTTTAGCGGTACATTGACGAAAGGCCCTTTTCTGGAAAGAGATATTGCAGCAGCGATCATTCCCGGGCCAAAGGCGATGTTCCGTTGCTGTATTTATAAAGAGCGTCATATTATTGAGGATCGTGTGCATCTAATTCTGGAGCCGACCAAGGATGACAGAGTTATCAATGTACTGGATTCTGCCTGTGATGAATGTCCCCTTGACCGTTTTGTAGTCAGCGATTCCTGCCGCGGTTGTCTGGGGCATAAATGTCAGGAAATCTGTCCCAGAGGTGCGATTTCCATTGTGAATCACAGAGCGTATATCCATCAGGAGCTTTGTATCGAATGTGGGCGTTGTAAGGCAGTATGTCCTTTTGGTGCCATTAGTGAGGTAATGCGTCCTTGTATGCGTGCGTGCTCTGTGGGCGCAGTGAAAATGGATGAAAACAGAAAAGCAGTGATAGACCATGATAAATGTATTTCCTGCGGTGCTTGTGTGCATCAGTGTCCCTTCGGTGCCATTGTGGATAAATCCTTTGTCATGAATGTGCTGAAGCTTCTGGAGGAATCCAAGGATAATACGGAATATCATGTATATGCGGCAGTTGCGCCTGCTGTTGCCAGTCAGTTTGGCGATGTAAAGGTGGGGCAGGTGTTTGCGGGTATCAAGGAGTTGGGCTTCTATGAAGTGGTAGAGGCTGCGATTGGCGGCGACATGGTTTCCATTGCAGAGGCAGAGGAATTTGCGGCGGATATTGAAGAAAAGAAATGGAAAACTACCTCCTGCTGTCCGGCGTTCGTAGACTATATCAGAAAGTATCATACCAATCTGCTGGATCATGTTTCTACAGTGGTTTCTCCCATGATTGCTATGGGTAGAGCCATCCGTGCAAAGGATCCTCTGGCGCGGGTGGTATTTATCGGCCCTTGTACAGCGAAGAAGGTTGAGATTAAGCAACCAGAGGTACAGGGGGCGATTGATTATGTGCTGACATTTGAGGAGTTGCAGGCAATGCTTGATGGCAAGATGCTGGATTTGGAAAACCTGCCGGAAATTTCTGCGGGAGAACCGTCCTCCTATGGGCGTATGTTTGCGCGTACCGGCGGTGTTGCGGAAAGTGTGCGCCGTGTGGCAAAGCTGGAGGGGATGGATGTGGAGATTGATCCGATCCGCTGCGATGGAATTGATGAATGTATCAAGACAATGAAGCTGGCAGCCTTTGGCAGACTTTCGGAAAATCTGATTGAGGGCATGGCGTGTAAGGGTGGCTGTACCAATGGGGCAGCATCTATTTTCCACGATATGAGAGGGATTCAGCGGGTCAATACCTTTAGCCGTGAGGCACTGACGGATAATCCTGCGGAGGGTGTCCATGGATATGATATGAAGAAAGTGAATATGGAAAGAGAATATCCTGAGCTGGAGAAAAAATAAAAGATTTTCAAAAAAGTAAAAGCCGCCGAAAGTGTTTCTTTCGACGGCTTTTTTGCTCTATAAGAAATTTCGTTTCTTATAGAGTAAAAACCCTCCGGGGGATCGCACTGCGGCGGCAAGGTAGTCAGTCGCTAGCGACACCGCCGCAGGCGGAGCATTTCGTCAAGCGAAATGCTTTTTTATGTTTTAAGCTAGGTCGTTTTTAGGCATACGCTTCAGAATAGGAATCAATGCAAGACTCAGTGGAACCAAAGCACCCAGCCATGCCAGCGGGTTGGAAATACAGGTTCCGGTGTATCCCATAAGGGAGGTCAGTATGATAGCGCAGAAGCAGCGCATGATTAGCTCGGCGATTCCTGCGATGGTCGGTACAAAGCTATGCCCCAGCCCTTGCAGGGAATAACGGAAGATGAACAGCAGTGCCAGCAGAGAGTAGCAGCTTCCGTTGATGATAAGCGCTCTGTGGGAAAGGGCAATGGCAGCCGGATTTCCCGAAAGGAAGATAGCGGAAAGGGCGTCGCCCCAAAAAACATCAATCGCACCTATAAACAGAGAGAAAATTACGGAAATGATGCTGCATTGAAAAATGCCCTGTCGAATACGGTGCGGCTTGTCTGCGCCATGATTCTGACCGACATAGGTTGCCATTGCAATACCAAAGCTCATCAGAGGCAGTACGCCGAAGTTATCCAGCTTCATGGCGGCAGTATACGCTGCGATTTCTGTTGTACCTTGTGTATTCAGTGCAAACTGCACCACAATCGTGCCGATGGCGATAATGGAGGATTGAAAGCCCATAGGAAGGCCCAGTCTGCAATGATGAAGCCAGTCCTCCTTTGTGCATCGGAAATGTCTGAGGCCGATGCAGAGGACAGGAATTTTCCATTTCACATAGAGGATGCAGAAAAGCCCTGCAAGAAACTGCGCCAGAACAGTGGCAATGCCGGCACCCTCTGTGCCCATCCCCATCCCAAGGATGAAAACATAGTCCAGTACAATATTCAGTACACAGGCGATCACAAGAAAGAGTAGCGGGCTTATGCTGTCACCTACGGCACGCATAATGTTGCTCATCAGATTAAAGAGCATGGCAGCCGCAGTAAAGGCAACGATGACAATGAAATAATGATATGCATCCTCGAAAATATCGGGGGGTGTCTGCAAAAGGTGCAGAAGGGGACGCGTAAAAAGCACCCCTGCAATGGTCAGCAGAATGGTCAGAATGATACTGATGATAATGGAAACAGCAAAGCTGCGCTTTACACCCTCTGTATCCTGTGCCCCAAAGCGCTGGGCGGTGATGATAGACATACCTGCGGTGGCACCTGTGGCAAAGCCGAGGATTAAAAAGGAAAGTCCGCCGGTACACCCAACAGCTGCCAAGGCATTTGCGCCCAATGTACGCCCAACAATAAAGGTATCTGCCATATTATAAAATTGCTGAAATAGATTTCCAATTAAAAGGGGAATGGAAAAGAATAAGATTTGTTTGGCGGGAGAGCCGGTGGTCATATCTTTTGTCATAAGGTATCTCCTTGTTTGAATATCCCCCAGAGGGGTTTTCTTTATGAGAAAGCCTTTCCTGTTTTAGCGTGAAACGGTCTTTCTTATAGAGTGAAAAAGACCAAGGTTATCACCTTGGTCTAAAAATGAGTCACCCGGGACTCGAACCCGGGACACCTGGATTAAAAGTCCAGTGCTCTACCGACTGAGCTAGTGACCCGAAACAAAAAATATTATACAGAACTTAATGCTGCTTGTCAATGTATATTTTGTGTTTTTTTGAACCATTTCGCAAAGTGCAACATAAAAATGGGTGAAAAAATATTTCCTTATACATACATAATATGGTATGATATACAAAGCAGAAAAATGTCTGATTATGTATAAGCAGTTATATTTATAGACGAAAAGGGAGGTTAAGCAGATGGAAGGACTGAGTGTTCTTGTATGCGATGATGATAAGAGTATCGTAGATGCGATTGAGATATATCTGAAGCAGGAAGGTTATCGGGTGATCAAAGCCTATAACGGTCTGGAAGCATTGGAAGCACTGGAGAAAAATGAAGTGCATCTGATTCTTTTGGATATTATGATGCCGCAGCTGGATGGTCTGCAGGCGACAGTGCGGATTCGGGAAACGCTGAATATCCCTATTATCATTCTTTCGGCAAAATCGGAGGATACGGATAAGGTTCTGGGGCTGAATTTTGGTGCGGATGATTATATCACAAAGCCGTTTAATCCACTGGAGCTGATGGCGCGGGTAAAAAGCCATATGCGCCGTTACACTGCCCTTGGTAGCATTGCGGAAAAAAGCAGCCTGATCCGCATTGGCGGGCTGGAGCTGGATAAAGATTCCAAGCAGGTGCGTGTGGAGGGCGAAACCGTTAAGCTGACTGCTACAGAATACGGCATCCTGCAGCTTTTGATGGAAAATGCGGGCAAGGTATTCTCTATTGATGAAATCTATGAAAAGGTATGGAATGAGCAATCCTTTGCGCCGGAGAATACTGTTTCCGTACATATCAGAAGGATTCGAGAGAAAATTGAAATCAATCCAAAGGAGCCGAGATATCTGAAGGTGGTGTGGGGGATTGGCTACAAAATTGATAAAATCTAAAGCTTTTTTATTCCGTTGGAAAGTAATCGGCGTAATCCTTTTTTTCATCTGCTCTATATCCATTTTCTGCTGTAGTATGATAGCACTCAATCTTTCTAGAGCGTGGAGTGGCGATGTGATCAATGCAGATTCCGTCTATGAAACGGAGGAATTTCGGGGGCTTTTTGATGAAATGCTGGATCATATGGTTCTGGCAGAGGTGAAATATCGCAGTCAGGAGTATATCGAAGAGGGAAATGCGGTGGAACGGGAAGCTCTGCTAGATGCCTTCCGCCGTTATTATCATGTAACAGAAGGCATCATCACAGGAAATATCCGTGTGAATGAAACCTATGATGGTCTGGAGATTTACGGAAGCATTCCCGATGGAATGCAGGAGAATCTGCGGGGGTATCAGGAGTTGGTAGAAACACGCCTTCCTGCCTATTACAGAATGTATATCCAGCGGCAGGCGGATGAATACAGAAACAGCATCCGCTATCTGGAGGATACAAAAAACTTTCTCTATTATGTTGAGGACGAAGCGGGAAATATGGTTGGAGGCAATGCGACCAGAGGAGAGTTAGCAGCAGCAAAACGGACACTGGTGCTTTCTGCTGGGCTAAGCAGTGATTATCTGGTGGAGGGTGCTTATTTTTATAATGGCTATGCAAATTCTATTCTGGAAAAAAGCGGCTATAAATGCTTTTGCGCAATTCGGGATCCTTTGCTGCCGGGAGATGCTTTTTATGATATGGGACAGGATTTCCATTATGCGAAAGAGAGTGTGCCGATTTTATTCGGTGTGTTTTTTGTTGCTATATTGGGTGTTGTCGTCAGTTTACTTCATTTAATTCGTGTATCGGGGCAGAAAGAAAAAGGCGGAGAGATTACTTTTTTGTTGGTGGATCGCATTTATAACGAGATTCATTTTCTGTTAGTACTCTCTTTTGCGGTTGTGAGTATTCCGCTGGCCACAGTGTTGGCTGTTTCTATTCGGGAAGGAAGTATACCTTTCTGGAATTATGTGTTCGCCACCATTCTGGGGGCGCTGTATCTGGCGGCGATAGGAATCGGACTGAGCTATATTCTTTCTGTAAGCAGGCAGATTAAAAACAGAAGCTTTTTGCGTAATACATGGATTGCCGTATCTATCCGCAGAATGAGTAGCCTGTTTACAGGCAAAACTTTCCGTGGTTGGATGGTAATCGTGATGATGTTTTATGGATTGGGCAACTGTGCGTTGATGGGAGGCTTGGTACTCTCTTATTCCTATGAAGATGGAAAGGGAGAAATCTTCTTTGGTCTGGTGCTTTTGTTGTTTAATCTGCTTTGTATGTATTTGTTTTTGCGGGCAATGCGCTCTTTGAAGGAGATCATGATTTCTGCAAAGGAAAGCTCCAAGGGAAATTTTTCCTATCAGCTGAATTTGAACAGAATTTCGCCCTCTTTTCTGAATTTTGCGGAGGATGTGGCGAATATACAGGAAGGGCTGAAAAATGCAGTAGATGATGCGGTCAAGGGAGAACGGATGAAGGCAGAGCTAATTACCAATGTTTCCCATGATCTGAAAACACCACTGACCTCTATCATTTCCTATGTGGATCTGTTGAAGCAGGAAAAGCTGGAAAATGAAACGGCGTCTGTTTATGTGGGGATTCTGCATGAAAAATCCTATCGGCTCAAGCAGCTGATTGAGGATCTGATCGAAGCCAGCAAGGCTTCCAGCGGTAATCTGTCTGTTCAAAAAATGCGAGTGGATTATAAGCAGCTGACATTGCAGGCGATGGGGGAAATGGAGGATAAGACGGATGCAGCGGGGCTGACCTTCAAGGTAAGCTGTCCGGAGCCGATATTCATTGATGCCGATGGCGGACATATGTGGCGTATTCTGGAAAATCTCCTTTCCAATGTGGTAAAATACGCCATGCCAAATTCTCGCGTCTATGTGGATTTATTGAAGATAGATGGGAATGGGGTATTGATTGTTAAGAATATATCGGCAACGCCCATTGATTTCGATGAAACAAGGCTGACGGAGCGTTTTGTGCGGGGAGATGCTTCCAGAACAACGGAGGGCAGCGGTTTGGGGCTGTCTATCACTCAGAGTTTGACGGAGCTGCAGGGCGGTTCCTTTGGCATACAGGTGGATGGGGATTTGTTTAAGACCATTGTCAGCATCCCTCTTTATGTGGAAGAAAAGGAAGAAGAATGTGAAGCATAACAAAGAAGCACTTAAATGCGATTTTATCCCTAAAAATTAGACTTTTTAAGCGTAGCAGTTATGCCTGCTACGCTATTTTTATTTGATAAATATGTATTGTACTCCTACAACAACAGAAAAAATGCTGTTCGCCTTGACTGTAGGTATTACAATGATGTGTGACAAATAGAAAAAAAGAATAGTGAATAGGAATAACCTGTGGTATGGTTGAGTTGTCTTAAAAAACCGAAAGGCAGGTGTCCCTATTCACTATGAACAAGATAACACAGGACATGAA
>JAZQTP010000021.1:0-1562 GCA_045630845.1 Anaerotignum sp.
GATAACTATGTTGTTTCTAAACAAGGCGAATATATCGAAGTAACGAAACAGTCTGACGATACGATTATCTATGATAATGCGGATAAGACTAAGGCATACATTGTGGATCAGGACGGAGACCATTATGCAGAGCCTGAAACGACAGAAAAAGGCATTTATCAGTCTACAAAGGATGCAGCAACAAGATATACGCCTTCCGGTACGGAAGTATATACTGAAAAAACGAATGAGCCCGGTATTTTCGTAAGTAATGACAACAAGATTAGTGTTGTTAATGCAGCAGGCGAGAATGTTACTATTGAGAAAACAGTACCCCTGACATTCGGAAATGGTACGAAATTAAATGTATATGAAGATAAGGGCGGCGTTGCGTATATTCCTGCGCAGACTGCTGACGGTAAGGCACTGCAAGAAATGGAAGCTAAGACTGGCGTGTTTGGTACAGAGGAAGAAATGTATGTGCTTGATATGAATGCGGGTGCAGTAAGATCTCTGGGTTCTGTTTCTTACACAGGGGTAAGTAAGCTGGAGGCGAATCCACTGATTTATACAACAGCAGGCAACGGCAACCTCTATATTGCAGCACAGAATGACTCTCATGTTGTAGAAAAGATGGGCAGAAGCAGAGGTATCTTTGAGAGTCAGCTCGGTGATGGAAAGATGTATGTACTGGATAAGGATACCAAGGTGGCTGTAAAGGTTACATTAGCGGGCAGAGGTTCCTATGTTTCAGAGGATGGCCTTAAATATCGAGCGGCTGGAGGCGATGACTATTTTGCAACTAAAGATTTAGTAACTGTACTTGCGCTGAAAAAACAGCTTATGCTCTTTAGTCCACTTATCCCCAACAACAATGAAAGCAATCAGACAGATACTTCTGATTTCATTCAGAACAATGCGGCTGCAGGTGTAGGCGGGGAAGATAAGATTGTTTATTATGCATCAGCAAGACCGAATTTGCTTGGTGCACCTAATACATCCGCAACACCGGATACATCCGCAGCAAATGGTGGCGGCGGCAGTGCTGCAGCTACAAATGATACTGCCAAAGTGGCAGATACAGAAAACGGTGCTGTAACGCTTGATACGCCGGATGAGGATAAGAGTGCTACAGTAACTTTGGAGAATTACGAATCTGCACAAGCGATGATTTTGAAGGTTGGCGGCACTACAGCCGAGGTATTTGGTGAAGAAGCAGCAATGGATGCGGCTCCGATTATCAAAAATAGCAGAACAATGCTTCCGATCAGAATTGTTGCAGAAGGTCTTGGTGCAAAGGTTGCATGGAATGCAGCAGAGCGCAAGGCAACAATAACCAACGGAGATACAGTGATTGAAATTACAATCGATTCTAAGATTGCAAAGGTAAATGGTGAAGATGTTGTGCTGGATGCACCTGCATTTATCGAAAACAACAGAACATATCTGCCGTTGAGATTTGTAGCAGAAAATCTGAATGCAACTGTACTTTGGGACGCAAAGGAAAGACAGGTAATTATCGTTCCAGAGGTTGTAGCTACAGAAGCAGACAGTACGAAAGAATAAAAGAACGAAAATACTGC
>JAZQTP010000022.1:0-13929 GCA_045630845.1 Anaerotignum sp.
GCTAGCAGGGGGCAAAGCCCCAATGGGATTTTGACGAGTTAGGACAGAAGAATAAAGCCCGATTTCTTCGTGCAAGATTTGCTCTGCAAATCCTTGAAATCTGGGCTTTTCCTCGGCGGAAATGAATTCCGCCTGCGGATTTCATTTGGGACACGCTTCGTTTCCCAAACCCTTCCGCGACATCGAAATTTTGAGTTTTTCGACAGTCTGAAAAAAGGATACCTTTTCGTAAAAAATATGAATGGGTATCCTTTTTTGTTATAAAAGGCAGAGAGTCGAAAGAAGGAATTATATCAGAAATTCCATTCCCTCTTGTGCGAGAAATACCTGTTTATCCTGCTTAGTCAACTTTTCTTGTAGGGTATCCAGAAATGCATCTGTATGATTTAGGGCGTGATGCGAAAGCAGCAGCGTTTTTATTTTGGCTGCTTCTTTGATTTTCATGCCCTCTGCCCATGTGGCGTGTCCCCAGCCAATTTTGTTTTCATATTCCTCCGGAGTATAGGTGGCATCGAAGATAAGCACATCACAGCCGTAGGCAAAATCAGACAGAGCTTTCGCTGCATCGGATGAATGTTCAAAATCCAGAGCATAGACTACGGAGTGTTCCTCCCAATTTACACGAAAGGCTGTGCAGATATCTGGATGGTTGCTACGCAGGGTGTGCACAGTTATGCCATCTCCCAAAGAAAAGCTTTCTCCGGCAATGAGGGTATGGTATCCTTTTACGCCTAAAAACAGCTCGATGCCTACTGGCCAATAAGGACGGCACAGGAATTGGCAAAGCTGCTCCTGAATGGACATACCACAGCGGGCTTCGCCATAAATATGGATGCAGTTGTGTTCGGAAAAAAGAGGCGTCCAGAAAGGGATGCCAAGGATATGATCGATATGCACATGACTGAGCAGAAGATGGGCTTCGCCATCGAAAGGGTCTGCTTTTAGAATGCCTGTCCCTGCATCGAAAAAGATATTTTTCTCTTTTATCTGCAAGCGGAAAGCAGAGGTAGAGCCGCCATATTTTTGGGTAGAGGCATCGCTGACTGCCATAGAGCCGCGGCAGCCCAGAGTGGTAAGGATTGCTTTCATTTTTATTCCTCTTTTCTGGCTATGGATATATTCGCAGCTGAATTGAAAAAGTTGTTTGTTTTTTAATTATATCATTGTTTGGGCTGGGAAGCCATAGGATTTTGGCTAGATACAGCTATTGCATATTGCTCCGGTGAATAAAAAGTATGGAACAAATGAAAGTGGAATGCGTCAAAGAAAAAGATGTTATTGCTGTAAGGCAATACAAAAGCCCGCCTAATTTCGTTTAATTGTAAAAAAACCGTAAGATATAGGTACTAGGCAGGCGGCAGTAAATATGGTAAACTGATGTGTAATTAAGAGTAGTATTTTGTGGAAAATGGAATATTTTTCGTTGCGTCTGATTATGAAGGAGGTCAAAAGTATGAAGCGTAAAGCGGCGCTGCTTCTGTCTGCGGTGATGGCGGTATCTAGCCTTCCCACGACAGCATATGCGGCAAATTTTAAGGACATTGGCGATGTAGCGTGGGCGGCTGGAACCATTGCGAGTGTTGCGGATAAGGGGTTGCTCAGCGGATATGAGGATAATACTTTCCGCGGCAAGAATAATGTGACATACTGTGAAGCGATGCAGATGGTGTATACTGTACTGAATAAAACAGGGGCGCTAGAGCCCGCAGATGCAGTTACGCTGTATTCTTATATGACTTTGCTGGATACATATGATATACCCAAGTGGTCCCAGATGGCGGTTGCTTATGGGGTGGCGTATAATATCATTGATATGGGGATGGTAGTAAAAAGCTTTGCCGGAGGGAAAACGGCGGCAACCAGAGAAGATGTTGCCATTATGTTTGGTAATGCGATGGGGATTGTGTTCGGCAAGGAAAAAAGTACTTCTGATGCAGCAAAATTTGTAGATTACTCGAGCATTTCTGCAGATGCCGCAGAGCAGGTGAGTCTGCTGGTAAAAATGGGTATTGTTGGTGGCGATACAACAAATAGATTCAATCCCAAAAAGAATATCAGCCGTGCAGAAATGGCAGTTATGCTGCATAATACATATGGAGTGCTGAGTGAAGGGGTAAATTATAGCGGTGAAATTACTAAGCTTACCAGAAACCAGGGCACTGACGGTACAGAATATTTCTATATTGGAATTAAAACGGATGCTGGCCGCACAGAGGGTTTTACATTGGCAGAGGGTGATGTTCCTGTTTATGATGGGGATACCACAAAGACACTTTCTTTGAGCAGTCTGTCCGAGGGGAACGGCGTTGTGTTCATGATTTCTGGAGATAAGTTGGTTGGGATTCGTCGCACAAGTGGTACAACAAAACAGGTAAAATATGATATTACTGGTTATATCACAGCACTCAAGGAAAATTCTTTGACACTGGAAAATGAAAATACCGGCGAATCTACGAAATATCCACTGGAATCCGGTGTTGTATGCACGATTAATGACAAGACGGTATCTCGCAAAGAATTGGAAGCGAGCTTGAAGGAGCACGCAGGAGATTATGCTTATGCACGGTTGATTACGAGTGTAAAGCAGGAAAAAGTAGACAAGGTTTCGACGAGTGTAACGCATATTAAAGAGATTCATGTTACTTATCACCAGAACTATACAGCGGTGGGTACCGTGACCTCCTTTATGGATAAGCAGATTACATTGAAGATGGCAGAAGGCAGTGTGACGAAGACATATTTCCTTATGGATGACTGTGAATATATGATTGATGGAGTAGATGCAAGTCATGAAGATGCAAAGAAGATGGTTGGGCGAGGAACTACCTACGCAAAGGTTTATGTCGGAGCAGAAGATAAAGCGGTTCAGGTAGAATTGTCTGAAACGACTTTTTCTGAGGTTAAAAATATTACGGCGGAAAAAACCTATAGACTCGACAGTTTATCTGATAAGAAAATCATTGTGGAAAGCGGGTCTGAGAAAGAAACCTTCTCTTTTACTTCTGCACATCCATTGGATAATATAACATTCCATATTTATGACAGGGATACGAAGACTTGGGAAGAAGTAAGCAAGATTGCTGCTGCAGAAAAGAGTGTGGAAAAATGGGAGGATGATGATTTTACTATTTATGTCAGACTGTCCTTTAACAGCAATGGCAAAATCAATGCAATCTATTTCTCCAATGCGAAGAATGCATGGAAAGAATCTGAGGATATGCAGACGGAGAGAAAAGGCATTGTTGCTTCTTTGAAGGATGATGTGCTGAAATTCAAGGAGTCTTCTTTGGAATATAAGCTGAAAACATCTTATAAGAAAGAGGAGGGTGCGGAAGCGCCACTTCAGATTCATAGCCTTTGGACAGAAAGCGGAAACATGGTAACTAGCAAGGCTGGCTTTGCGAAAGTGGCAAATAATACAGGGCTTGAGGTATATGCAGAGATTGCAGCGGATGGTGATAATGAAGTAATTAAAGCGGATGTGAGGGTGCAATCTGCAAAGGGCAAGCTGGTAGAATTTAACCAAGAGGAAAGATACATTGAAATTGAAGCTGGTGGCGAAAAGGTGAAACTGAACAGCAACAAGAATCCGAAGCTGCCGGATGAAAAGAAATATGTGTTTGAGCTGGAAGATTTAGTTGGCGAAAATTCCAAATATATAGGCGATACGGTTGTACTGGGCTTTGGTGACAATGGTTTTGTAAATCAGATTACGCTGGGCAATGGTACGAAATCTGAAAGCGGCTCCAAAATCAAGGGTATTGCAGAGTTGACCAATGCGGGACTGGAAATTGATGGAACAGAATACAAATGGAAAGGTAAAAAATCTGACATTGATACAACAAATTACAGTGGCAGTGCCCAGTCTTTGGATATGATTCAGAGAATGATTGGCGATTCGGATATGGAGATTTATGTAGAGGTGCAGCTGGAGGAAAATGCTTCCGGTGAAAAGGTGATTGGTAAGGTTAATGCTTATGTTAGAGAAGCGGTAGGGGAGTTGAGAGAATACGACCATACGATTCAGATCAGAACAGAAGCGGGCAACACCTTTGCATTTTATGCGAACAATAAACTGAATCCATGTGATGTAGATGGTTATGGACAGGAAGATATTAAGGTGAGAAAAAAGGGAATTGGTGCAACAGTTGTACTGACCTTTGATGAAACAGGTTCGGTTTCTGGTATGGAAAGTAAATAAAGAGGAAACGGCGGATAGCCTGAATCTGTAGGTAGGAAAGGGATGAATTCGGAAAGAGGGATTCGTCCTTTTTCTTTCTCAAGAGCAGGCATTGCGGCGGAGGTGGATGGATGAAAAAGAGTGTTACATTGTATAATATGATATTTCCCATGTGGAGCATCTATTTTTTTGGCTTGTTATTTCCTGCGTTACTGCTGATATTGCTGCCGGCTAATTTTTTGGTGGATACGCTGGCACTTTTTCTGTTATTTTATAAAATGAAGCTGCCGGAGAAGAAGCTGCTGTACCGCAGCGGTATCCTGCGGGCGTGGGGATTTGGCTTTTTGGCTGATATTCTGGCATCTTTGCTGATGCTTGGATTGAGCGAGCTGATAGATTTTCGTGCCTATGGCATCAATATTTATCTGCCCTATAGTAACGCAGAGGCATTTTTATTTACTACGGTGGCGGTGGTGCTGGCGGGAGGATTGATTTATTTCTTTCATATAAAATATGTTTGGAGAAAAACATGGCTGGATGTGGTGCAGAAAAGGAAGATCGCCTTGGGTATGGCGATTTTGACGGCGCCTTATCTGATGTATTTGCCGCCGATGTGAGGAGGATTGAACAATGGAACAATTGTTGGAATTGGATGGAAGGCTGCTATTGTGGCTGAGGGATATGGTGGTGCACCCGGCACTGAATCGGGGAATGATTTTTATATCTTCTTTGGGAAATGAGGGGGTTTTTTGGATTATATTAGGGATTCTGATGCTGTTGGCGGGAATTAAAAAGAAAGATTGGCGTCAAAGAGGGCTTTTTTTACTGTTTTCTCTGGTGCTGGATTTTTTGCTGTGCAATGTGATGCTGAAACCGTTGGTGAACCGTACTAGGCCGTATGTGATCTTGGATTATACACCGCTGATCCCTCCGGTGGGAGACCCCTCTTTTCCTTCAGGGCATACAGCGGTATCCTTTGCGGCGGCAGCGGCACTGTATTGCATAGATAAGCGTTGGGGGATAGCGGCGTATATTCTGGCGGGGTTGATCGGATTTTCCAGATTGTATCTGGGGGTGCATTTCCCGTTGGATGTACTTTGTGGTGCGTGTGTAGGTGTGGTGGCTGCAAAGCTTGTGGAAAAGCTGTATTGGGAGAAGCGAAAATCAAGCTGATGGGAAATGGAAGGAAAGCGGTTGCAAAACAGAGGGAAGTATATTAAAATGGGCTGGTATGATTTTTGACGGCTTGCGCCTTTGGGGGCGATGTAAAGAGTGAAACGGAGGGGTTGTTCGTGGCAATTCCTGTTATTTATCAGCTGATTACCATGGTGATGCTGATGGTGGTCGGGGTTATCCTGCATAAAAAGAATATGCTTTCTATTGCAAATGCGAAGGGGCTTTCTATCGTGCTGACACGGGTGGCTGTGCCCTGTAATATGGTGGTGCTGCTGCAGCGGGAGTATTCCCCTGAAATATTCAAGGGCTTTCTGATAACCTGCATTGCGACTTATCTTATGTGTTCCATCGGTGCATTGTTATTTTTTATTGTAGGAAAGTGCATGAAAATGAAACCGGCAGAGCTGGGGCTGTTCAGCGGCGGCGGTGTATACAGCAATGTTATTTTTATGGGGCAGCCGCTTATTCTGGCAATGTATGGTGCAGAAGGACTGATTTTTTGTGTGGCAATCATGTTTACCTGCAATGTGTTTTTGTTTACGGTCTGCTCGGTTCTGTTTGCTATGGGCAGTGAGCGGAGAAAGACGGCGAAGCAAATGCTGAAAGAGATTTGCACCAGTCTGATTTGTATTTCTGCGGTGATTGGTGTGTTCTGCTTTGTAAATTCCATTCGTCTGCCGCAGCCTGTGTTTGATATGATGCAGTTTTCTGCCAATACAACAGTATGTCTGTCTATGATTTATATTGGTTCGCTTCTGGCGGCGGCCAATGTCAGAGAAATTTTTAAGGATAAAGTGGTATATATCTTCAGCTTCTTTACGCTGATTATTATGCCTGTCATTACAAAGGCTATCTGTCAGAATTTTATGAGCGGTATGGCTCTGCGTGTTTTAGTGGTTCTGATGGCAACGCCGGCGGCGGCAGCACTGCCGTCCTTTGCAGAACAGTATGGTGCGGATGAAAAGCGAGCTAGTCAGTATACCTTTGTGTCAACTATTTTTTCCGTGGCAACACTGCCTCTGGTGGCACAGTTTTTGTGCTGAGATACTTATATGAATCTGTAGCGATAGATTAAAAATTGTTGAAAAATAACAAAATTCATTCGGAAATTTAGTATATCTGCGTAGGGCAGAGGACTTGATTTTTATGTATACAATCGTTTATACTATCCAATGGGACAGAATATGGCTTAGTACACAAAACAGTTTGAATACACGCCGTACTGCGTGTGCAGGAAATAAACAGGGCGTTAGCACACCGTCGATGGCAGTGTATTTGTTTTTTCTTAGAGGTATGACTGTTTTGTGGAGGAGGCTCCCTCGAGAGAGAGGGATTGCATATTCCGCGGTATTATTATCTATTATTTATTAAGAAACAGGGGGATTATTATTATGGCAAGTTTAGTTTATCTGGCGCCCGTACTGGGTATCGTGGCGCTGCTGTTTGCTTTCGTTCTGGCTGGTAAAGTGAACAAAATGGACGAAGGAACAGACAGAATGAAAGAAATCGCTGCAAGCATCAGAGAGGGTGCAAATGCTTTCTTGAGAGCAGAATACAAAATTCTGGTTGTTTTTGCAGCTGTACTGTTCGTAGCAATCGGCTTTGGTGTAAGCTGGCCCACAGCAATCTGCTTCATTTTTGGTGCTATCTTCTCCACTCTGGCAGGTTTCTTTGGTATGACAGTAGCCACAAATGCAAATGTAAGAACTGCAAACGCAGCGAGAACAGGCGGTATGAACAAAGCCCTGTCTATCGCGTTCTCCGGTGGTGCAGTTATGGGTATGTGTGTAGTTGGTCTGGGTCTTCTGGGCGTAGGCGCAATCTATGCATTCACAGGCAATGCTGACATTCTGTTCGGTTTTTCTCTGGGTGCTTCCTCCATTGCGCTGTTTGGCCGTGTTGGCGGCGGTATCTACACAAAAGCAGCCGACGTTGGTGCTGACCTGGTAGGTAAAGTAGAAGCAGGTATCCCTGAAGATGACCCTCGTAACCCTGCGGTTATCGCTGATAACGTAGGTGATAACGTAGGTGACGTTGCTGGTATGGGCGCTGACCTGTTTGAATCCTATGTTGGCTCCATCATTTCCGCAGTAACACTGGGTCTGGTTTACTACAGCGCAGAGGGCGCATTGTTCCCTCTGGTACTGGCAGCAGCTGGTATCCTGTCTGCAATCATCGGTACTTTCTTTGTAAAAGGCGATGAAAATGCAAACCCTCACAAAGCACTGAAAACTGGCTCCTATACTGCAGCTGTTCTGGTTGCAATCGTATCCGTTGTTCTGAGCCTGAAGCTGTTTGGCAATCCCAAAGCGGCAATCGCTGTTATTGCTGGTCTGGTTGTAGGTCAGTTGATTGGTTGGATTACAGAAGTTTATACATCCGGTGACTTCAGATCTGTTAAGAAAATTGCAGACCAGTCTGAAACTGGCCCTGCTACAACAATTATCTCTGGTCTGGCTGTTGGTATGGAGTCTACAGCGATCCCTATCATCTTGATTTGTATCGGTATCTACATTGCTTACACAGTATGCGGTCTGTATGGTATTGCGCTGTCTGCAGTTGGTATGCTGGCAACAACAGGTATTACAGTAGCGGTTGACGCTTATGGCCCTATCGCTGACAATGCCGGCGGTATCGCAGAAATGTCCGGTCTGGATCACTCTGTAAGAAATATCACAGACAAGCTGGATGCAGTTGGTAACACAACAGCAGCTATGGGTAAAGGTTTTGCAATCGGTTCTGCAGCTCTGACAGCACTGGCACTGTTTGTTTCCTATGCAGAAGCAGTAAAGCTGTCTGCAATCAATATGCTGGATCCTCGTGTGATCATTGGTCTGCTGATCGGTGGTATGCTGCCCTTCCTGTTCTCCGCATTCACAATGCAGTCTGTAGGTAAAGCGGCGTTTGAAATGATTGAAGAGGTAAGACGACAGTTCCGTACAATTCCCGGCATCATGGAAGGTACAGGTAAACCCGACTACAAAAAATGTGTAGAAATTTCTACAACAGCAGCGCTGAAAGAAATGCTGGTTCCCGGTATCATGGCAGTTGCAGCGCCTCTGGTAGTGGGTCTGCTGCTGGGTGTTGGTGCTTTGGGCGGCCTGCTGGCTGGCTCTCTGGTAACAGGTGTTATGATGGCAATTTTTATGTCCAATGCCGGTGGTGCATGGGATAATGCGAAGAAATATATCGAAGAAGGTAACCATGGCGGCAAAGGCTCTGATGCGCATGCCGCAGCAGTTATTGGTGACACAGTTGGTGATCCCTTCAAGGATACTTCCGGTCCCTCCATTAATATCTTAATCAAACTGATGACAGTAGTATCTCTGGTATTCGCGCCTCTGTTCTTGGCAGTTGGCGGTATCCTGTAAGTCGATACTTTATCACAAAAAAGGCAAATCTGAAAGGATTTGCCTTTTTTTGTGCTTTTGCGATGCGCAAATAGTCTGATTATCAAAAGAGATATTCCTATCATGTAGGGGGCAAAAATGAAAAAGTAATTTGCGTGGGAAAAAGTACCACTGATTTTGTCAACCCATCGAAGTGTGCATTTGATATATTTTGTTGAAAAATAACATACACTTGCTTGTTTTTGCAAGAATGTTTTGTGAAAATGAGAAGTAAAGTAAACCTATTGGCGTTGTAAATGTAAAAATCACCAAGAAAGAAATGGAATTGTTGTGATTTTTATGCAATGGTGGTATAATTTTTAGCGGAATGTTTTTGCAACTGATGTATTAAATTTAAGAGAGTACAAACACAAAGACGATTTACATCCAAAATGTTTACAGGAGGTAATGTAACATGAGCAAAAAATATGTTTATATGTTCAGCGAAGGAAATGCTTCTATGAAAAATCTGCTTGGCGGCAAAGGTGCGAACCTGGCTGAAATGACAAACTTGGGGCTGCCCGTTCCTCACGGCTTCACAATTTCTACAGAAGCCTGCACAGAATACAATGAAGGTGGCAAAAAACTGACAGATGATATGATCGCACAGATCGAAGTTGCTCTGGCTAATCTGGAAGAACTGGCAGGAAAAAAGCTGGGTGACCCCGAAAATCCCCTGTTGGTATCTGTTCGTTCCGGTGCAAGAGCATCCATGCCCGGCATGATGGATACCGTTCTGAATCTGGGGCTGAATGACATTTCTGTTGAAGGTCTGGCAAAGAAAACAGATAATCCTAGATTCGCTTACGACTCCTATAGAAGATTTATCATGATGTTTGCGGATGTGGTAATCGGTGTATCCAAATCCAAATTTGAAAGAAAATTGGATGAATATAAAGAAGAAGTTGGTGCGAAATACGACACAGATCTGACAGCAGAAGATCTGAAAAAGGTAACAGCAATCTTCAAACAGATTTATCTGGATGATCAGGGGAAAGAATTCCCTCAGGATCCCAAAGAACAGCTGCTGGAAGCAGCAATGGCAGTATTCCGCAGCTGGGATAATCCTCGTGCGTTCGTTTACAGAAGAATGAACGATATCCCTTACAGCTGGGGTACGGCAGTTAATGTTCAGATGATGGTATTCGGTAATATGGGTGATACATCCGGTACTGGTGTAGCGTTCACAAGAAACGCTGCAACAGGTGAAAAAGCAATGCTGGGTGAATATCTGGTTAATGCGCAGGGTGAAGATGTAGTAGCCGGTGTTCGTACACCGAATCCCATTGCGAAACTGGCAGAAGATATGCCTGCGGTTTATGGTCAGTTCATGGAAATCGCAAACAAACTGGAAAATCACTATAAAGATATGCAGGATATGGAATTTACGATTGAAGAAGGTAAACTGTTCTTCCTACAGACAAGAAATGGTAAGAGAACAGCAAATGCTGCTCTGAGAATTGCTGTTGAAATGGTAGAAGAAGGCTTGATTACAACAGACGAAGCGCTGATGAGAGTAGATCCCAAACAGCTAGATCAGCTGCTACACCCTGCATTCGACCAGAAAGCATTGAAAGCAGCAAAATCTCTGGGCAAAGGTCTGCCTGCATCCCCCGGTGCTGCTGCAGGTAAAGTATACTTTACAGCAGAAGAAGCAAAAGCAGCTGCGGAAGCGGGCGAAAGAGTCATTCTGGTTCGTCTGGAAACATCCCCCGAAGATATCGAAGGTATGGCGGCATCTCAGGGCATCCTGACAGTTCGTGGGGGTATGACCTCTCATGCTGCGGTAGTAGCGCGTGGTATGGGTACTTGCTGTGTATCCGGTTGTGAAGAAATCAAAATGAATGAAGAAGCAAAAACATTCACACTGGGCGGCATGACATTTGCTGAAGGCGACTACATCTCTCTGGATGGCTCCACAGGCAATATCTACGGTGAAGATATCCCTACAGTAGAGGCTGAAATCACAGGTAACTTTGAAACATTCATGGCTTGGGCAGATGCGAAGAGAAGCCTGAAAGTAAGAACAAACGCTGATACACCTCATGACGCACAGGTTGCAATCGACTTCGGTGCGGAAGGTATCGGCCTGACAAGAACAGAGCATATGTTCTTTGAAGCAGACAGAATTATGAAATTCAGAAAAATGATCATGTCTGATACAGTAGAAGAAAGAGAAGCTGCACTGGAGGGTATCGCTCCTTTTCAGAAAGAAGATTTCAAAGGTATCTATAAAGCAATGAAAGAAAGACCTGTTACAATTCGTTTGCTGGATCCTCCTCTGCACGAATTCATGCCAAACACAGAAGAAGAATTTGTGCAGCTGGCTGAAATGACAGGCAAAACAGTAGAAGAACTGAAACTCAAAGCACGCGGTCTGCATGAGTTGAACCCTATGATGGGTCACAGAGGCTGCCGTCTGGCTGTAAGTTATCCCGAAATTGCGAAGATGCAGGCTACAGCTATTATGGAAGCTGCTGTTGAAGTATCCGAAGAAGAAGGTATCAATATCGTTCCCGAAATTATGATCCCTCTGATTGGTGAAATCAAAGAGTTGAAATTTGTGAAAAACATCGTAGTAGAAGCAGTTGAAAAAGTATTTGAAGCAAAGGGCAGAAAACTGGAATATCTGGTTGGTACAATGATTGAAATTCCCAGAGCGGCGCTGACAGCAGATGAAATTGCTACCGAAGCAGAATTCTTCTCCTTCGGTACAAATGATTTGACACAGATGACATTCGGTCTGTCCCGTGATGACGCTGGTAAGATTTTGGCTGACTACATCGATAAAAACATCTATGAAGTTGACCCTACAGCAAGACTGGACAGAACAGGCGTTGGTCTGCTGATGAAATGGGCGGTTGAAAAGGCGAAACCCGTTCGTCCCGATATCCACTTGGGTATCTGTGGTGAACACGGCGGTGATCCTTATTCCGTAGAATTCTGCCACCTGATCGGTCTGGATTATGTATCCTGTTCTCCTTATCGCGTACCTATCGCAAGACTGGCTGCTGCACAGGCACAGCTGCAGTTCCCTAGATAAGGCGTCATTTAAGTTGGTACATAAAGGCGTGTCGAAAGACGCGCCTTTTCTTTATAAGAAGATAAAGTGTAATAGGAAAAGGTTTTTGCAAAAGGAAGCTCTTTTTTATTGGAAAATCAACGAAAGCGTTGAAAAAGGGAAAAGTGTCGTGTAAAATATACAGCGGACTTATTTTAACGAAAATTTAAGGGAGGAAATTTCAATGTCTAAAGAAAAGAAAAAGCTACCCTTGGCGGTGTATATTTTCATTGGTCTGGTGCTAGGTATTCTAGCGGGCTGCGGTCTGATGAAAAATCCTGAAATTGCTGTGAACTACATCAAACCGTTTGGCACACTTTTCCTAAATTTGGTTAAATTTATCGTAGTGCCTATTGTTCTGTTTTCTATCATGAGTGGCGTGATTTCCATGAAAGATATGCGGAAGGTTGGGAGTATCGGTGTAAAAACAATCGTTTACTATATGTGTACAACGGCAGTGGCGGTTATCATCGGTCTGACAATGGCAAATATGTTTAGTGGTCATTTCAGTCGGTTGGAAACAAGTGATTTGGTATACGAAGCGGCTGCGGCGCCTAGCTTTATTGAAACAATTGTAAATATTTTTCCCAGCAATGCGGTAGCGCCTATGGTAAATGCAAATATGCTGCAGGTGATTGTGATTGCGTTGTTCTTTGGCTTTGGCACGATTGCGGTTGGAGAAAAGGGGAAACCCTTTGCACAGTTTGTTGAAAGTGCCAATGCAGTTTCTATGTTTATCATGGATGCGATTATCAAGTTGAGCCCGATTGGTGTGTTCTGTTTGATTACGCCGGTGGTTGCTGAAAATGGCCCCAAAGTTCTGGGGGACTTGGCAATGGTGCTGGGAGTTGCTTATATTGCATATATCCTGCATATGGTACTCATCTATTCTGCAACTGTAAAAGTATTAAGTGGCATCAGTCCTGTGGAATTCTTTAAGGGGATGCTGCCTGCTATCATAATGGCATTCTCCAGTGCATCTTCTGTAGGAACTCTGCCGCTGAATTTGGAATGCGTACAGAAGTTAGGGGCGAAAAAAGATGTTGCCAGTTTTGTCTTGCCACTGGGGGCAACCATCAATATGGATGGTACGGCGATCTATCAGGGGGTTTGTGCTATCTTTATTGCAACCTGTTTTGGCATCGATCTGACGCTGGGGCAGCAGGTTACAATCATTCTGACAGCAACATTGGCTTCTATTGGCACGGCGGGTGTTCCTGGTGCGGGAATGATCATGCTGGCGATGGTTCTGCAGAGCGTAGGTCTGCCAGTAGAAGGTATCGCTCTAGTGGCCGGTATCGACCGCATTTTCGATATGGGCCGTACTACAGTTAACATCACGGGGGATGCGGCTTGTACACTGTGTGTTTCCAAAATGGAAGAAAAACGGCAGGCTGATATTGAAGCGAGGATGACAGCGCTGTGATTGTTCATAAAAGAAATGAAAGACCGGCTGAAAAGCCGGTTTGAGGGTGTCGACAAAGTCGACACCCTTCGTCAAAATCAGGATTTTGACGAATTAGGACAGAAGAATAAAGCCCGATTTCTTCGTGCAAGATTTGCGCTGCAAATCCTTGAAATCTGGGCTTTTCCTCGGCGGAAATGAATTCCGCCTGCGGATTCCATTTGGGACACGCTTCGTTTCCCAAACCCTTCCGCGACATCGAAATTTTGAGTTTTTCGACAGTCTGAGACCGGCTGAAAAGCCGGTTTTTATATATAAATTTAGGAAGAGAATTGTGTTTTGGAGAAAAATGAAAAAAGTTGAGAGAGGGTGTTGACATTTATCGGGAAGCAAGTATAATAAATAACTGTCGTTGCGGAAAATGCGAAAAGCAAACAGAATATTAATATTATGAAGATTTACGGCGAATGTTTTTTGAAGAAAAACATTGACAGGCGGAATATGAAGTGATATAATAATTTTCGCTGGTGACAAACCAGGCAAGCATAAAAAGAAAATTGGAAAAGTGCTTGACAACAAATGGGAGATTTGATAAAATAATCTTCAGCCGCTAAAAAGCGGATTGATCCTTGAAAACTGAACAATGGATATGAATAACACACAACCCATAGTCAATTCAAGCAAACGGAAACGAATGCTATGACAAGTTTGCCGGTTT
>JAZQTP010000023.1:0-38185 GCA_045630845.1 Anaerotignum sp.
GTGCAGCAATAATATTTCTTTTACCCTCAGACATTTTTCTTGATTCTCTTGTTCTTCTTGCCATAATTTAAGGCCTCCTATGATTTATTATTCTATCATAGAAGGCCACATAATTCTTGCTTTTACAGAAATTTCTTCACAAGCTCGCTGTCTGCGACAGCTCTGCTTGATATGCAAAAAATTATAGCTATAATACAGACAAAGGGCAAAGTCCTGAAAATCGGCTTTGCCCTTCATAACTCATTTCATTATTTTGCATCAGTTTTTTCACTTTACACAAACTTTGAAACAGACTCGTTCTTGGTTTTGATACCAAGAACCTGTTTTGTCTACAGTCTGAGGACGGAGAAGCCTCTCCGCCCTTTTATTTTCGGAATTAATCCAAAACCTTCGTTGCAACTTCTTCTTTGACTCTTGCAATAAAGTCTGCCAGTGCAACCTGACCTTCTTCACCATTCTTTCTGGAACGCAGAGAAACAACATTTGCTTCCACATCCTTTTCACCCACAACGATGATATAAGGTGTTCTTTCGTTTCTTGCTTCTCTAATCTTGTAACCGATTTTTTCTGCTCTGTGGTCTGTTTCCACACGAATGCCTGCCGCATCCAGTGCCTCTGCCACGCTATTTGCGTAATCTGCGAATTTTTCGGAGATAGGCAAAACCTTAACCTGTACAGGAGACAGCCATACGGGGAATGCACCTGCAAAGTGTTCAATCAGAATACCGATAAATCTTTCGATGGAACCGAAGCATACACGGTGGATCATAACGGGGCGTTTTTTGCTGCCATCAGGAGCTGTGTATTCCAGTTCAAATCTTTCGGGCATCTGCATATCCAGCTGAATCGTACCACACTGCCATGTTCTGCCGATGGAATCTTCCAGATGGAAGTCGATCTTAGGACCATAGAATGCGCCGTCGCCTTCATTTACAACATAGTTGATGCCATTTTCATCCAAGGCGTTCTGCAGACCGCTTGTAGCGATTTCCCAAGCTTCATCGGAACCCATGCTGTCTTCAGGTCTTGTGGACAGCTCAATGTGATATTTGAAGCCAAACAGACTATAAACGCTGTCGATCAGTCTGATTACGCCGGAGATTTCATCTTTGATCTGTTCTTCTGTCATGAAGATGTGTGCGTCATCCTGGTTAAAGCAGCGTACACGCATCAGACCATGCAGCGCACCACTCTTTTCGTGTCTGTGTACCAGACCGATTTCAGCTACACGCATGGGCAGATCTCTGTAGGAATGCATATCCTGCTTATAAACCAGCATACCGCCGGGCCAGTTCATGGGTTTTACAGCAAAATCTTCTTCGTCGATCACCGTTGTATACATATTATCTTTATAATGATCCCAGTGACCGGATCTGTACCACAGCTCTCTGTTCAGAATGATGGGTGTGGAGATTTCTACATAGCCATCTTCTTTGTGGATCTGCCTCCAATATTCCAGCAGTGTGTTTTTCAGAACCATACCCTTAGGCAGGAAGAAAGGAAAGCCAGGGCCTTCATCCAGCATTGCAAACAGCTTCAGCTCTTTGCCTAGCTTTCTGTGGTCGCGTTTTTTCGCTTCCTCGATCATTGTCAGATATGCTTCCAGTTCGGATGCCTTGGGATAAGCTGTACCATAGATTCTGGACAACATTTTATTCTTTTCGGAGCCTCTCCAGTAAGCACCCGCTACAGATGTCAGTTTGATTGCCTTAACAGTTTTTGTGCTCATCAGATGGGGGCCTGCACACAGGTCTGTGAAATCGCCCTGTTTATAGAAAGAAATCACCGCATCTTCGGGCAGATCCTGAATCAGCTCTACTTTATAAGGTTCTTCTCTTTCTTCCATGTATTTGATTGCTTCTGCTCTGGGCAGTTCGAATCTTTCAATCGCAATGTCTTCTTTTGCGATTTTTTTCATTTCTGCTTCCAGCGCTTCCAATTCTTCCTGTGTGAAAGCTTTTTCTCTGTCGAAGTCATAGTAAAAACCTTCTGCAATGGAGGGACCAATTGCAATTTTTGTTTCAGGGTACAGACGCTTTACAGCCTGTGCCAACATATGGGATGCTGTATGACGGAATGCCAGCTTACCTGCTTCATCTTCAAATGTGCAGATGGAAACCTCCGCATCTTTTTCTACAACATAACGCAAATCCTTCACTTCGCCGTCTACGATGCCTGCGCAGGCATTTCTTGCCAGACCTTCGCTGATTGCCTTTGCAATCTCCAATACAGATACAGCGCCATCAAATTCTTTTACAACGCCGTCTTTCAGTGTGATTTTCATACTTCTTTCTCTCCTTTTTATAATGAGTTCTTGTTCGAAAGTAAGACGAATTTTATTCATATTTTTGCTTCACAAAAATATTCATATTGGATTGCAGTTTCACTGCGCCTGTTTTCTTATCAGAAAACAGTTTTTAGCCTTTCGGCTAAAAAATCCATTAAAAAAACGCCCACTTTCCTCTACGAAAAGGGACGAGATTTCTCCCGCGGTTCCACCCTAATTGTTCCATTAAAACCACTCATTTTATGACGATAACGGAGTCACCGGACTGTATTAAAGCCGCTCAGAGGTGGTTTTCATACACTTTCCCAAGCAGGATGCTTACACCCACCGAAAAAACATCGGGGCATCCCTCTCTGCAGCAATCAGGAAAGGACTACTGTCCTCATCAACGCATTTTATTTATTCTGTGTTTGAACACATTATTTATTATACTATTTTCGCAATCCATGTCAACCATTTTTTACAATTTGTTTCACACAATTTTACAATTGTCCGCAGCAAGAATACATTTCAAAACCATTTCTTTTTCCAGAAAAACAATATCCCCCCTGCCACAAACAAAACAGAAATAGCTGTCACAAACAAATACCCGCTCTCCCAGCCGTATTCCGGCATATCAAAATTCATCCCATACCAGCCTACGATCAGCGTTAATGGCAAAAAAATCGTTGTCACGACCGTAAAAAGCTTCATAGTCTTATTCAGACTGATATCCACCTCCGCCTCGTAGCTTTCCCGCACCTGTGTCACACTTTCTCTAAGATTTAGTACATTCTGAAAGCGGCGTTCCGCCCTGCGGTATAACATCCGAAAAGAAATCAGCTCCGCCTCCGAAAATAAGCCCTTCTCATTCTGTATCAAAATATCAAGCACATTTAGAAGCTGCTCATAATATTTTTTCAGCACCATCAGCCGCTTACGCAGATTGATGATTTCCGCCACGCAATCCCCCTTCCCTGTAGCAATCAATGCCTGCTCCAGCTCCATAATTTCCTTTTCTATGGCGTCAAAGGCAGCTTCATCCTTTCGCATAACCTCCTGAAAAAATCCGTAGAGTAGACGCTCTGCCGGATATTTTTCCTCCAGCCTAAAAAACAGCTCTGCAACCTCCTCCTTTCGAGATGTAAAGCACAGCCGCCGTTCTGCCTCCAGATAAAGAAGTACGCTACCTCTACTCAAAAGTAAATTTTCATAATCCAACATCTCCAGCGAAATACAGTCGAAGCCCTCAAAGGAGTCATATCTGCCATAGCCAAAGCAGCGCATTTCTTCCAATATATCTAAAGGGAGCCCCATTCGTTCCATTTCATCATAAGAATATACAGCAGCCATCCACATCCCTCCCCTACTATTCTTCCCAAAAAAAGAAAACAGTAATCTCCAAAAAAGGAAATCACTGTTTTTCTTCTTACGCATTTAGTATTTTCCGCTGGTGCCGGAAAACCCTCCGGAGCTGGAATTGCTGGAACTTCTTTGCTGTTCTTTTTTCGTTCTTACCGTTGTTACATGGCTGAAGTGATCCGCCTTTTCCGTTAATTCCACCTCTCCGCTCATATAGTCGGATGCTTTTGCCGCCACGGCAACAGATTTCATTTTCCCACTGAGAATGAAAATCACAATGCCGGCAACAACGAGCGGAACACCTAAAATAATACCTAAGCCAAAAGCAATATTTTCTTGTCTTTCCTCCTCTGTGATAAAAGGATTTTTACTGGAATATGGCTTGCCATCCTCTGCCGCAGTCAAAAATTCTCCGCCAACCACAAGATAATCCATAAAACCAACAAACATATTGTCCGCTCCAAAATCATCTAAAAAAAACTCCTGTAGTTTTTCTCTTGCATATTGACTAAAAGCATAGTTTCCATAGGTGCCGTGTGTCAAAAGACTGTAATCCCTGTCCTTTGTAGAAAGCAGCAGTAGCAATCCATCCTTGTCTTCTCCGACACCCATGCCATACTGCGTGTAAATGTATTCCGCCGCATCCTGAACAGAACCATCCGTGTATTGTTGATAATCCTCTATGGTCACAATATAAAAACCAAATTGATGCTGCTGTGCCTGCTTATCCGCTTCTTCCATCAGGAGAGTCTCCTCCTCCCCTGTCAAGATATTAGAATAATCCAGCAGATAAGGCACATTAGATACAATCTCCTCTCCATTTGTACGCTGTGCAAGCCTATTTGCACTAATCAAACCTGTTTCCCTACTCCAGATAGAATTTTCCACTCCGCCGTCAAGCACAAACTGCTCCAGCGTATCTTTGATGACTGTAATCGCCTGCGCAAATACCTCCGCATCTGTTTCTGCAGAACCTTCCCACGCAGACGCCTTCATCAGTGCATAAAATTCCCGCGGCATTTTCCATGCATTAGACGCAATCAGCTCCTCGCTGGCACCATCCTGATAAATACACCAGTCTTTCAAGGCAACTCCTGTTTTATCCTTCTCTGCTAGCAGTGTCAGTGTTACGCCATTTTTACCGCCACCCCTGCCATATTCATATTCTTCATAAAGAAACGCTGCTGCGTCCTCAATGGTTTCAAAATCAGCCAAGGTTGTCAGTACATCCACCCGCAAATCAATGCCGTATGTATCAGAAAATGTAGGAAGAATTTTTGTGCCCAACTCCTGCACCGCATCCGTTCCCAGCCGCTCTGTTGCATCATAAATCACGCCATAATCCGCTGCATAAGCCGTTGTCATCAGAGAGAGGGTTGCCAGTAATGTTATTATCATGCTATAAATTTTACGCTTCATCTCCTAGCCCCCTTACATCAAAATCTGTTCCAAAAGTCCAAACGGAAACAGCATAATCAGCGCCATAAACACTGCTGTAATCAAATATACCAACGCAAAGATGCTCCACTTTTTCTTTGTATCCGTTGGTAGATTGCCTACCATTTTCCCTGTCTGCCCATTCATAGCAAACATATACTTCTCGCCATTCCATGTAGTATTCAGAATCCATATCGGCAAAAGTGCATATTTCACTTCTCCACGATGCAGCTGAATATTTCGATGTTTTTCTTGTACCAGCTGATAGCCCAAAACCGTATCCCTCAAAGCATCTGCAATCGTTGCTTCTGCACGGGAATCCGCACGCATACCGGATTCTTCTGCTGACACATCATATTTATCTGCCAAATAGCCAGGAAGATATGCTGTAGCAAATTCCTTCAGCTCTGTGTAGTCAAAGGGCTCCAGCGAATCCATATAATCATCCGGCATTTTTCTGGAGCCATCCACAGGAATGCGTGCGAAGGCAAGTCTACCAGTTCTGTAAACATCATAATAATGGGTTTCTGTTACCTCATACTCTCCGGAAGCATATTGGATGATATTAGTAGCCTCATAGTCAATTGCTCCCTCCGCCTCACCATCAAAAAGCCAAAAAGGAACATAAACCCCCTTAATTTCATCCAAATGATTCTGTTCCCGAAAGCTTTTCGGCAAAAAAGGTCTTCCTTTATAGTGTTCCTTCAGTGCTTTCAGCGCTTCTGCCTTCCCCAGCTTAAATGGAATGATATAATCCGGCTTCAACACCCCACTGAACTGCCCCGGCACAATCGCAGGATTATCGCAATAGGGACAGGCAGTTGCTGCTGTTGTTTCCTCACAGAACAGCTCTGCACCGCAGGAGGGACAGCTATAACTTCGCATCCCTTCCGCCTCTGTTCCCCAGTCATCCTGCAGGGAAGATAAATCCCAGCCCTCTGCTTCAGATTGCAATGCAGCATCCTTTGCAGCTTGTTGCACCTTCTTCAGAGACTCCTCCGCAGCTTCCTTCGCCTGTGCAGCTGCTTCATTCTTTTCCTCATACAGCGCTTCTATTTCCTCGACGGTGTATGCACTGCCGCAATATTCACACTTCAGCTTTCCACTTTCGCTGTCAAAGTGTACCGGTCCCATGCAGGACGGGCATTGATAATTCGTAATCTGTTTTGTCATATATCTCCCCCCTCTTATAATTCTATATTCTTCTATATTATAAAACAGAAACCAATTTACGGCAACAAAATCCGCCTGTTTTCTACTCACCTTCCTTTTTCTTATTATGATATATACTAAGAAAGCTCAAATTATAGAGGGTGTCCCAAAACTATTATTTTCAGGTTATAGCTTTGGAACACCCTCTATGATTTTCTGAATTATACTGTAAAAATTGAATTATTTATACTGATGCAAAATGTGATCAACGATGCCAACAATTTTACCTTTTTCCTTATAAATACGAGGTACGCGTTTTGTAATCACGCAGGGCAATTCATAGTTAATTGTCCCCAAAATTGCCGCCAGATCATCAAATGTAATATGCTTGTCACCATCTGTACCAACAACAATTACCTCTGTACCCATTTCAACATTAGGAATCCCTGTTACATCAATCATCAGCTGGTCCATGCAAACACGACCAACAACAGGTGCATAATGCCCATTCACAATCATGTTTGCTTTATTTGACAGCGCTCTACTATAGCCATCTGCATAGCCAATGGGAACAGTCGCAATCACCCTTTCTGTTTCCGCCGTATATGTTCTGCCGTAGGACAACTGAGATCCGGCAGGAACCTTCTTCACCAGACCAACAGTGGATTTAATGGTCATCAGAGGCTTCAGGTCGATCATACCTTCATTTTCGCCGGAAGGCAGCAGACCGTATGTAATGATACCGGAGCGGCACATATCAATATGTCTTTCTGCATAAGCAATCGTTGTTGCAGAGTTTGCACAGTGACGCAGACCCACATTCACGCCCAGACCTTCCAATGCTGCAACCATTCTGTCAAAGCGCTCAAACTGCATCTTTGTAAAATCGGGATGATCTTCTGTGTAAGAGTCAGCTACTGCATGGTGTGTAAAGATGCCTGTAATTTTGATATTAGGCATTTTACTCACTTCAATAATATCCGTTAGGGACTGACCAAAATTAACCTCGTCTGTCTGGAAGCCAACACGCGTCATTCCTGTATCCAGCTTGATGTGACCTTCAATCATAACATCCGCAGCCGCTGCTGCTGCCTGTAGTGCCTTTGCGTGTTCCATTCCAACAATCGCATTTGTAATACTGTAATCATTCATGATTTTTACACAATCAGCAGGTGTATATCCCAGAACCAAAATCGGTTTTGTAATGCCTTCATTCCTCAGACTGATTGCTTCTTCGATATTTGAAACACCAAACCAATCAAATCCCCCAGCCTGCAGTTTGCGAGATACAAAGCCGTCACCATGGCCATATGCATCTGCTTTTACAATCCCCATTACCTTGTGTTTGGGGGCCATTTTTGATTTAATGCTCCTCATATTGTATTCCAGTGCATCCAAATCGACTTCTGCCCATGTTCTTTTAATAAAATCCATAAAATCCGCTCCCTTTCCTAAGAAAATTGCTTGATTTCTACAGCATCGATTTCATTACCAAACTGAAAAACGCCACACTTTGGCAATTGTTTAACATTTGTACTCAATATAACACAATTCACCGCATTTGACAATATCTTACCGAAAATTATTTCATTTATAACCAAAATGAACACAAAATACACAAAACTTTATGCCAGATACATTCTCATAAAAACATCATACGCATTATGAATGGCATTTCCACCATCGCCAATTTCATCAGCATCTCCTACAATGACATAGCTCATACGCTCATCCATCAGCCAAAATGTCAGCTCACTATCCACATGGGATTCCATCCCCCCTGCCCAGATTACATAATCCGCAGACACAAACATCGGCATTTCACCAATCTTGACATACAGCTTTCTGCCATCCATCAATATAGGCTGTGTTGTTGGCAAAAAGCTAACCCTTTTCTTTTTCAGTTCATTCAGAAGCGGCTTTGCCATCGCCCCCATACCCATTCCCATTTGAGGAGCTTTATCAATGATTTTGAGTTTATATTCATCCTCTTTCACGGCAATCTTATCCATCATATATGCCGCAGTTTCCAGTCCTACTGCGCCGCCGCCAAGGATTACGCCCTCACCCTCCAGCAGTTTCAAAAGCTTTTCTTCTTCCATCTGCAAAATATCCTGTGCCGTAAAATATTTTTCGGCAGAAAGCCCTTCTATCTCTATTTTTTCGGGCTTGCTTCCGGTTGCAATAACAGTAAAATACGGATTTTTTTTCGCAATCAACTCTTTTGTTCCTTCGGTTTCCGTCAAAATCGCAACATCCAGCTCTGCAAGTGTCGCTTTCATATAATCAATATATTTCAGCAAATCACCTTTCTTTGGAGGTAATGCCGCCAGCCGCAGCTGTCCGCCCAACTCTTTTTCCTTGCACAGGAGTGTGGTTCTAAAACCTCTTTCTGCCGCTTTTTTCGCTGCTTCCATCCCCGCAGGCCCACCGCCTACTACAACACATTCTTTTCTTGTGGCAATTCTTCTGCGCTGATTTTCAAAGTACTCCTTCCCTGCTTCTGGATTGAATGCACAATAAACCATCTCTCCTTTCAGCACTGCAGCAATACATTTATTGCAGCCCTGACAGGGCAAATAAGGCTTTTCCTCCTTCATTCTGTTTACAAAGGATGCATCTGCAAGAAAGGCTCTTGCTGTGCCGCAGAAATCACACATTCCTTGAGAAAGGATATATTCTGCCGTTTCTCTATCCTGAATTCTGTTGCAGGCAATGATAGGGACAGAGAGATATTTTTTTATCGCTCCTGCCAGAGGTGCATACGCCCCCTTTGCCACATGATAAGAAATCTGCTCAATGGGAGATTCATGCCATCCACCAGTCACTGTAACCCCATCAATCAAACCGGCATCCTCTGCCTTTTTACAAAAACGCACAGTATCTACCAGTTCATAACCACCCTCCACCATCTGTGCAGCGGAAACCTTCACCAAAACAGGATATTCTCCCACTGTATTTCTGATTTCCTCCAGAACCTCCATAGGAAACTTAATGCCATTTTCATTTTTATAACCATATACATCTTCTCTCTGATTTGTAAGAGGAGAGAAAAATTCGGAAAGCAGATAGCCGGCAGAAGCACTGACTTCCACCATATCTGCACCAATTTCCTTGCACAAAGCCGCCGCAGCCCCAAAAGCCCTTTTCGTTTCTATCAAATCCGCTTCTGTCATTTCCTTCGGCTCCGCGCGGAAAATTGGAGAAGGCACCACAGAAGGTGCCAACAGCGGCTTATCCCCATGGTTCTTGCTGCTTTCGTTCCGCCCACAATGAAAGAGCTGTACAATCAGCCTGCAATCATGAGCATGAATGCGGTCTGCCAATGTTTTCAAGCTCTCCCGATCCACAGTTTCCGCATCATACATCCCCTTCAGCGCACCTGCTTCGTTGACCGCCAGCAAGCAGGTCACCGCAGCCGCACCGCCTTTCGCCCGTTCTTCATAATAAGCAAAATCCCGCTCCGTCAGGGCATTTCCCTCAGCGAAGCCCGTATGCATTGCCAGCATTACCCAACGATTTTTCAGTTCTATATTTCTGATTTGAAATGGTGTGAAAACCATATGCACCCCTCCATTCTTATTTCAGCATATCATATCTACCGCCTTTTTTCCATAAAAAGAAGAACCGACGGACTAAAATACAGCCCATCAGTTCGTTTTCTTTTTCTGAATCAAAATTCCAAATTCCGTTCTGTTTCCTTATCAAAGATATTAACATTTTTACCACGGAAGGTAAAGGATACAGATGCACCAATAGAGAAATCCAGATTATCATCGTGAATATCATTCATCTGAACAATCATAATGGAATCCTTGCCACAGGCATCTATATGCAGATGAATCGCAGAACCCATCATTTCACTTACATCTACCTTACCATGAATCATCTGACCTGCATCACCTTTCAACAGCAGATGTTCTGGACGAACACCCAGCGTTACAGCCTGGGGTGCCACGCCTTTTTTCTCCAGATTAGTCTGTTTGTCCTCAGAGAGGAATACCTTTGCGCCATCCAGCACTACTGCATATTTGCCGCCCTCTTTTACCAGCTCTGCATCATAGAAGTTCATCTGGGGCATACCGATAAATCCTGCCACAAATTTATTTGCAGGATGTTCAAATACTTCCTGCGGTGTACCAATCTGCTGAACAACGCCATCACGCATGATAACGATTCTGTCGCCCAGCGTCATCGCTTCTGTCTGGTCATGGGTTACATAAATGAAAGTTGTATCAATCTTCTGACGCAGCTTGATGATCTCTGCACGCATCTGATTGCGCAGCTTTGCATCCAGATTGGACAGCGGCTCATCCATCAAGAAAACCTTGGGATTTCTTACGATAGCACGACCGATAGCCACACGCTGACGCTGACCGCCAGACAATGCTTTCGGCTTTCTTTCCAGATACTGTGTAATATCCAGAATTTCCGCAGCTTCGCGCACCTTCTTGTCAATTTCTTCCTTCGGCAGCTTTCTCATTTTCAGAGAAAATGCCATATTATCATATACTGTCATGTGAGGATACAGCGCATAGCTCTGGAAAACCATCGCAATATCTCTATCCTTAGGGGATACATCATTGACTCTTACTCCATCAATCAAAAGATCCCCTTCAGTGATTTCTTCTAAGCCGGCAACCATACGCAGGGTAGTGGATTTGCCGCAGCCGGAGGGACCAACCAGAACAATAAATTCCTTATCTGCAATATCCAGATTAAAATCTTCTACTGCAACTACACCTTTTTCTGTAATTTTCAGATTGGATTTTTTTTCAGGCTCCCCTTTTTTCTTTTTCTGTTTTTGTGCATGAGGATAAATCTTCATTATATTTTTCAGCGTTACGCTTGCCATTTTTTACTGCTCCTTCCATAAAGCCGAGTCATATCGGCGATCCTTTCGATCAAATCTTCCGTAATCTGCCCTTCTGTCAGCCTCCACTGCCAGTTCCCCCCCAGCTTGCTGGGCGTATTCATACGAGCTTCTGCACCAAGGGCAAGGAAGTCCTGCATCTGCGCCACAAACAGCTCTGCCACAGAACTCATGCCGCCGCGGATAATTCCCCAATGGAACCCTTCTTCCTCGTTCAAGCCAAGATATTTTTTTGCCATTGCGATGTCCTCAGGAGCCGCAGCTTCCTTCCACGCCATTACTGTTTCATTGTCATGGGTACCTACATAGCATACACAATGAGGCGTATAAGTATGCGGCAGATAATCACTCGGTTCTCTGGAATCAAATGCAAATTCCAACACTTTCATGCCGGGAAATCCAGAATCCTTCAAGAGTTGCTGCACCTCTACAGTCAGAAAGCCCAAATCCTCTGCAATAAAATCCACCTTGGGAAACTTCTCCTTCAATACAGAAATCAACGCCATACCCGGCCCCTTTACCCAATGCCCATTTCTTGCGTGGGTATCACCATAAGGCACCGCCCAGTAGCTTTCCAGACCACGGAAATGGTCAATACGAATGACATCATACAATTTTTCTGCACCGGCGATACGCCTTATCCACCAGCCATAGCCATCTTTCTGCATTGCATCCCAGTCATAAAGCGGATTGCCCCACAGTTGTCCGTCCGCAGTAAAATAATCCGGAGGCACTCCTGCCACTTCTCGAGGTACATTTTTCTCATCTAACTGAAACCAATGCGGCTCAGCCCATACATCTGCACTATCCATCGCTACATAAATGGGCATATCCCCGATAATACCGATATTATGCTCCTTCGCATAAGCACGGAGTGCATCCCACTGTTTGAAAAACAGATATTGGATATAAATAAACAAATCTACTTCCTCTGCAAGCTTATCCCGATAGGTTTCCATCGCCTCCTTTTTTCGTAGACGAATATCCGCATCCTCCCACTCGGTCCATGCCCGCATGCCAAAATAGCGTTTCAATGCCATGTAAAGCGCATAATCAGGAAGCCAGCTTTGATTTTCTTCTGTAAATCGTTTGATTTCTTCCGCATCTCTTGCCCAGCCACGCTGCTTTGCCTTTTTCAACAAAAGAAAGCGATTGTTATATATTTTTTCATAATCTACTTTTTGGGAATCGCTGCCCCAATCGACAGCCTCCACTTCCTCTCTATCCAACAACCCCTCTTCACAAAGACGCTCTAAGTCAATGAAATAGGGATTGCCCGCAAAGGTAGAAAAACTCTGGTAGGGAGAATCACCATAGCTGGTAGGCCCTACAGGCAAAATCTGCCACCAGCGCTGCTCTGCCTTTGCCAATATATCCACAAAACGATATGCCGCCTTCCCCATTGTACCAATGCCATAAGGAGAAGGCAATGCAGAAATCGGCAGCAAAATGCCGGAGCTTCTTTCCATAGCCATCCCTCCTTTAGCCTTTCACTGCACCGGCAAGCACACCTTTGATGATATGCTTCTGTCCCAGCAGATAAATGATAACAACCGGCAAAATAGTCATAACGATACAAGCCATCATAGGCCCCATTTCTACCCTGCCGTAGCTGCCACGGAAATACTGAATTAGCATAGGGATCGTTCGATACTGCTTAATATCCAGAACCAGTGTAGGCAGAAGATAATCATTCCATACCCACATGGTTTCCAGAACACCTACAGAAATCATGGTAGGCTTCAGCAGAGGGAAAACCACCTTGAAATAAGTCTGTAGGGGATTACAGCCATCAATCATTGCCGCCTCCTCTAGTTCCAGAGGAATGGATTTTACGAAGCCAGAGAACATGAAGACCGCAAGCCCAGCCCCAAAGCCAAGATAAATGAAGCAGATTGTCCATGGTGTATTAAAGCGCAGTCCAAAGATACTAAAGCTATCTGCCGTCTGGGACAGTGTAAACATAACCATCTGGAAAGGCACCACCATGGAAAATGCACAAAGCATATAAATGAGCTTGGACAGCTTGGAGTTTACTCTTGTGATATACCATGCACACATAGAACAACAAAGCAAAATCAGCGCCACAGAAGATACTGTGATAAAGGTACTGTAAAGGAAACTCTGCAGGAAGCCCTGTGCGCCTAATGCACTAATATAGTTTTCCAGCCCCGCAAAAGTATCTCTATTAGGCAGCTGGAATGTTGTTGCAGTGGTGATAGCCGTTTCCTTTTTTAAGGAGTTCATTACTACCATCACGATAGGATACATATAAAGCACACAGATTATGGAAAAGAATACCGTTCCAATGGTGCTCCACATAGATTTTTTTGCTGAATTCATTACTGCTGCACCTCCTTAGCTCTTGTGGAACGAAGCTGTGTCAGACCGATAATAATAACCAGAATGAAGAATACAACAGCCTTCGCCTGACCAATGCCCTTCCATGCTGCACCGGCACGGGCATAGAATGTATAATAAATATTCAGCGCCATCATCTCTGTCGAATGAGCAGGATCACCTGCTGTCAAGGAGAGATTTTGATCAAACAGCTTAAATGCATTTGTAATCGTCAAGAACAGACAGATGGTGATGGAGGGCATAACCATAGGAAGCTTCACCTTCCACAATGTCTGCCAGCTCGTTGCACCATCAATAGATGCAGCTTCCATCAAATCAGGGGGTACATTCTGCAGACCTGCCACATAAATGATCATCATATACCCGATTTGCTGCCAGCACAGCAAAATAATTAGACCCCAATAACCAGCCTGTGTATTTAGGGCCAACAGAGGCTCGCCCATCTTCATCAGCAGTGCATTAAACAGCGTCTGCCAGATATATCCAAGCACAATGCCACCAATCAGATTTGGCATAAAGAATACAGTTCTAAAAATATTCGTTCCCTTCAACTCTTTTGTCAGTGCCAAGGCAATCGCAAAGGCGGTCACATTGATAATCAGCGTTGCCACAATTACAAAAGCAACCGTAAACCAGAAGGAATCAATAAAAGATGTATCTGTCAGCGCCTTAATATAGTTGCTGATGCCTATAAATTTCGCATTATCCACCGTTGTAAACTGGCAGAAGGAAAGATACAGACCATGAATGAAGGGCCAGATAAACCCTACACAAAAGGCAGCCAATGTTGGTGCTACAAAAATCGGAAACCACTTTTTTAAGGCCTTTTCCACTACATTTCAACTCACTTTCTTTTGAGATTTTTCATTAGGCATAAAATTTAACCAAACAAAAAATTTTATATAAATACTATATATCATTACGGGAGTGTATCTCTTTCAGTATAAACAGCTTTTACCTTTCAAATACAAAAAGGAGGAGCATTTCTGCTCCCCCATCCAAAAATTCGAACCTAAATTCGTTTTAGCCGCTATATCAGCCGTTAGCCAGCTGATATTCTGTTGCCCAGCCATCAACAAATGCGGAAACAACTGCTGCCCAATTTTCATCTGTCTGATCTGCAGCATAAGCTGTCAGAGCGGAACCAACGCCATTTTTCCATTCTTCGGAAGGCATTGTTGTAAAGTTCCAGGACACAGGAAGTTTACCTGCTGCTGTATACGCAGCATCCTGTTTTACGAATACATTGGAAGATTCTTTTGCATTCTGGAAAGGAATAACGAAGCCCATGCCATCAGCACCGGAGGGCATTGCCCCTTCGCCGCCGCACATTGCTGTTGTACCAACTTCACTGGTTACACACCAGTTCATGAAATCCAGTGTCGCCTGAATATCTGCTTCAGAAGCAGTATTGTTTACACACCAGTAGTTTTCTGTACCTGTGCACAGACCTTGATTTGCTTCATCGCCAGCACCAAGGTAAATAGGAATCATAACCAGATCTTCATCTGTAAAGGATTCGTCGCCAACCAGATTTGCATATTCCCAAGAACCATTCTGGAAGAATACTGCTTCGCCCGCCAGGAATTCATTTCTGGAGTCATCACCTGTTTTTGCAGACAGCTCAGCAGGGCTGCAAGTGCTGTTGTTGATGTATAGATCCCACATTGCACGATAGTTGTCAAGGAAGCTGCCTTTGATTGCATCTGTAGAGGAGATGCCATCTGCCTGATATTCAAAGTAGATAGGCAGATTTGCCAGATGTGTTTTGAATCTCCAATCGGAGGAGCCGTCCATACCTGCGGAAGAGAATGCTGCAAAGCCCAACTCCTCCTGACGAGCTGTAATATCTTCTGCAACAGCCTTCAGATCAGCAAAAGACGCAATATCCTCTACTGCATAACCAGCCTGTGCCAGCAGTGTTTTGTTTGCAATGATACCATAGGATTCGATTACATAGCCAATGCCAGCTACAGAGCCATCTTCTGCTTTCAGTGCAAATGCATCACTCGTCAGCTGACTCATTACATCTGTACCTGTCAAATCGTAGCAATGGTCTGCCCAGTTTTTCAGACCAACAGGGCCATTTACCTGAAACAGTGTCGGTGCATCAGATTTGCCCATTTCTGCCATCAGTGTTGTTTCATAATCACCGGAAGCTGCTGTTACAACTGTAACAGGCACCCCCGTTTCTTCTGTATAAATTGCTGCCAGTTCCTGCCACTGTGCATCCTGTTCAGGTTTGAAATTCAGGTAGTACACAGAAGCTGTGTCTTCGCTGGATGTGTCAGAGCTGCCGCCACAAGCTGCCAGACCCGCACACATTACCATAGACATCATCAGTGCAATAAATTTTTTCATGTTACATCTCCCTCTTTCCTTTTGTATTTTTGTTCTATTTTTCTTTTATATTTTATACCCAAATTCGGGCATAAAAGTCATATTGTAGAAACTTTCTGCCTTTTCTGTAAATATAGTTTGTATTTCACAAACCCAAAAATCGAAAAATATATTGCAAAAGCGAAAAGTATAATAGTTTTGCAGGCTCCCTTCCATGCAAGCGGCAAAAACAAAGTTTAACAAAAATGATACTGGAAACACATCCAACTCATATACAAATTATAATAACAATACTTTGCCAGACTGTCAATTCCTTCTTGTGCAATTTCGTTAGAAACAACAAAATTCAACAATATTTTTCATACACCTTCCACAGATTTACCGCAATATCCTATCTTTCTTTCCCCCTATCACTTCGCAATTTTTTTATTCCTCTCTCCCATCTTTTGGTTTTCGATTGCCTAGTATTGTTATTGTCTGATAAAATAGATTTTACAGGCAGGTGAATAAATATGAAAAACATAAAACTGGTAGCATCCGATCTAGATGGGACACTGCTTAACCGAAAGAAAGAGATTACCCCCCGCCTTCATCAGGCATTGACAGAACTAGATAGACTGGGCGTTTTATTCGTCCCCGCTACGGGCCGTCCTTTGGGGACTGTGCCACAGGACATCCAGACACTTCCTTTCCTGCGTTATGTCATCACCAGCAACGGTGCTGCAATCTATGATGTATCCCAAAAGCGGAACATCATTGAAAACTATCTTACTATAGAGTCTGTGGACGCCGTAATCGAAATCGCAAGAGAGCTCCCCATTATTACTGAATATTTTGTTTCTGGAAAGGCATATATCAACAAAGTGGTCTATGATAATCTTGCATCCTTCGAGCTGACAGAAAGCCACATAGCGTATATCAAAAACTCTCGTATACCTATTGAAGATTTTTGGACAGAAATGAAGAGACACAGCACGGTTATAGAAAATATCAATCTGGTATTTCGCGACCTTACACTACGAAAAGAAGTCTGGGATAGGTTAAGAGAAAACGGACTTGCCTCGGTCACGGCATCTACAACAAAAAATATCGAAATCACAGCTCTTTCTGCCACCAAGGGCAAGGCACTGGAAAAGCTATGTGCACTGCTGCGCCTTGAAAGGAAACAGGTTCTGGCTATGGGCGATGGGGATAACGATATGCCAATGATCCAATTTGCAGGCATTGGCGTCGCAATGGCAAACGGAGAATCTCATATTCTGGAAGCCGCTGATATCATTGCAGAGGACTGTAATGATTTCGGTGCTGCAAAAATACTAGAGCAAATTATTAAAAGTAAGCAGCAAATCCAGCAGTAAAATAGCCGTCTTGTCCATTCAGCTTTTTAAGCAAGGCTAACACACCATCAGAAAGAAATATTTACTAAATCAATAAAAGATATTATGCAAGGAGAATAATCCATGAAAGAATTACGACTGGTTGCCTTAGGCGATAGCCTAACATATGGATACGGTGTCCTTTCCCATGTTTCCTTTCCGGCAAGGCTGGCAGAAGAACTGCCAAAAAAACTTGGGGATATCCACTGGAAAATCTATAATCAAGGTATCAATGGAGAAACTACTCGAGAGGCAAGATTGCGATTAAAAAGCAGTGTACTGCGGCTAAAACCTCATATCTGCACCATCCTGCTTGGTTCCAATGACAGTGCTCTGAATGAAGGGCAATACCGTACCCCTTGGGAATATGAAAAAAATCTACGCTGTATCATAAGCGAGCTCCTTGCTGAAAAGCATGGAGATGCTCTTGGTGGCGGCTTTTGTCTACCCATCCTCATTACGCCGCCCCCTGTCGTGGATACAGATTTTTATCCTTTCACCACCACCGACCGTCTGGCATTTTTTGCCGATATCGTGCGAAATCTAGCGACTGAATACCATCTCCCTCTGGTGGATGTGTTTCAAACTTTCACCGACATTCAAAAGAATCAGGGCTTTGCGGCCTATGAGTCTCTCTTTCAGTTTGACGGAGTGCACTGGAGCAATCACGGATACGATGTATTCTATCCCCTCTTGGAGAAAACACTGCTAACACTGATAAAAGAACGATAACTACCTATCTACTTTAAATGTCATAAATAAAACCTCCAAACTGAGTAATTTTATCTTGCACCAGTTTGGAGGTTTTATATAAAGTTTGTGATTGCTTACAACTTACCCTCTTTTCTCAGATGTGTAAGAAATGCCTCTAGCCCTTCCATAATATCCTCATAGGTAATGTCAAAATCGCCGGTATACCACGGATCGGCAATATCTCTGGGGCGTTCGGAAAAATCCAAAAGGCGATACACCTTTTTCTCCGGATCCTCTTTGATCTGCCGCATCAGATTCGGAATATTATAGCGTTCCGCCACCAGCAGATAATCATACTCCGCATAATCCGCCTTCGTCACCTGCCGTGCATGGTGCATGGCACAGGATATTCCCACGGATGCCAGCTTGCGTTTCGCCGGGGGATAGACGCCGTTGCCGATCTCCTCACGGCTGGTGGCAGCAGAGGCAATGTGGAAGCAGTCGGACAGACCTTTCTTTTGAACCATGTCACGGAATAGGTATTCCGCCATGGGGGAACGGCAGATGTTGCCGTGGCAAATGAATAGTATTTTTATCATTCCTTAAAACTCCTTAAATTGCCCGGAAATGCCGTATTTTGCAGGATATTCCAGGGTTATGGTTAAATTGTTGTTTGGTTGTCAACTAGGCAAATTATAGCATAATATAGCAAGTTGTGACTACCTGTTAGTAGTAGAAATAGTAGTAAAAGAGGAAGTCTTACTACTAAGGTTAACACTCAAATTTTTCTTGAAAGAACAATGTTAATTCCTCAATTTCTTGATTATTCGAATTAAATAGATAATCAACAATAATCGATACCAAATCACTATCTTCCTTCCTAATCTGTTCTAATTCATGTCTAAGTACTTCATATAATTGCTTTCCATTATTAATTTTCTCGGTATCTTTAAATATTCCATTTTTCACCTTTGAATCATATTCTTTCACAATAGCATCTAATGACTTCCCTTGGAACAAATAATCATTTAATTCTCTAAATAATAACGCATCTATATTCTTTGTCAGCTTATCTAATAAATATTTTTCCAAACTCTTAATCGGTAAATAATTCGGCTCATTGGTAAATCCAATATGTTCCTTTTTCAAAAAACCAGGTACATATCCTTTAATATCTCTATCCAAAATAATAAGAATTTTTGTAGTTCTTAATGCCAAGTTCGATCTGATAGTATCATAAGCAAAACGTAATACTTGCGTCCATCCACCAACAGAAATTACCAATACTCGTTTATTAGAAAGTAGCCTTTTTTCTCTCAGTATTCGCTCAACAATTTCTTTTGCCAAATCATCTTCTACCATAACAATATAATCGTGACCGTAGTTTGACGATTCAAGATTTCTCGTTGCATATACCGGATAACATGGATTAATAGCTTCTATGCTTCCATCTATATGTCGTTGCAAATAATATATATTTTCTGGAGAAATACTTCTAATCAATTCAATCGAATGTGTCGAGAACAATACCACAGTATTATAATTATCAGCAATTTTCTTTAAGAAGAAAACCAATCTTCTAAGTGCCGAAGAATGTAATGCTAATTCTATTTCATCCAAGAACATAAATGCAGATGTTTCTCCATAAACCTCTTTATTTAAGCGTCTTTCCAACGAATTAAGAATAGTCAATAACAAATTTTCTCCCGTAGACATATTTAACTGACTTATCAAAGCACCTTTATTTTTATAATAATACGGTGTTCTCTGTAATCTCATCGACCTTGCAACTTCATGCTTTAAAATATACAATTCTTTGTAATATTCTTCATCATCATGAAGAATATTACCTAATCCTTTTTTCACAAACTCTGATGCATTCTCCAATTGCGCCTCATTTATTGACGCTAATTTCCCCAGAAGAGAATAATCTATATCCTTAAATCTATTACCAAATACAATACTTCCTTCATAAAACCCAGTTATACCTAGAAATTCTGTTCTTGACGGTGTTTTCCATTTTCCCTCACCCTCTTTTACACTTCTTGTTTTTCCTTCAAACTCAAAATCAATACTTGCACCAACTCTTGGATTCCCAAAATAATCATAAAATGATGGAACATAAAAAGCCGCGGCTGCACATGAAATAACTGTACTCTTTCCCGAACCATTTTCTCCTGTCAATGCATATAGTCCTTTTTCAGTAGGTATTTCAAATTCGAAATCATCGATATTCTTTACATTATGAATCTTCACTCTAATTCCCATATAAATCTCCCTTTTTGTTAATTTTGAAATGTTAAATATACAGAGTATATCATAACATATTACTAGTTTTTTAACAATTAGAAAAAACGCCCCAGTATTACCGGAGCGTCTCTGCCATATAGCAATGCTACACTACTTTGAACATTTTCTGCGATACCGCTTGGCATCGTTTTTCTTTTCTATCTCTGCCTGTGCTTTTCTGAACTCCTCCATCCGTTTCAGTTCCTCCTCGGCATCATCAAAACTAATATGCGTGTACACATTCATGGTAACGCTGATATCTGAATAGTTGCGTTTTGAGTTGAAAAAACGGCTATCGGAATAAACCCAGAAGCCGTTTCATTCCTTCTTATTTAATTCTGGGCGGAAAACCAACCTTCTTTTGTACCTTGCTCAATGTTCTATCTGCCAAACGGCTTGCTTTTTCCGCACCGTCTTTGATGATCGCATCCAGATAATCCTTATTCGCCTCCAGCTCCTTCACTCGTTTCTGTACCGGTTCTAGATCCGCAACCACTGCCTCACCAACAGCTGTTTTGAAGGTACCATAGCCCATGCCTGCAAATTCTCTTTCTGCCTCTGCAATCGTTTTTCCTGTTACCGCACAGTAAATGCTCAGCAGATTGGAGATGCCTGGCTTATCCACACCGAAGCGGATCTCATTATCGGAATCCGTCATTGCGCGTTTCATCTTATTCATGATGACCTTGGGATCATCCATCAGTGTAATGATATTGTTCTGGTTCTCATCAGACTTGGACATTTTCTTAGTAGGCTCCTGCAATGCCATAACCCTTGCCCCAACCTTGCCGATATATGCCTCAGGCACCTTAAAGGTATCGCCATATACGCCGTTAAAGCGCTGCGCCAAATCCCGGCTCAGCTCCAGATGCTGTCTTTGGTCTTCCCCTACAGGCACCAGATCCGTCTGATACAGCAGGATATCTGCTGCCATCAGCGTAGGATAAGTGAACAGCCCCGCATTGATATTATCCGCATGCTTGGATGCCTTATCCTTAAACTGTGTCATTCTGTTCAGCTCGCCCATATAGGTATAGCAGTTCAAAATCCAGCCCAGCTCTGCGTGCTGTGGCACATGGGACTGATAATACATGATGTTTTTTTCCGGCTCCAGACCAACCGCCAGATACTGCACCAGAAGATCTCTCGCCTGCTTACGCAGCTTTGCGGGGTCCTGACGCACGGTAATGGCGTGCATATCCACAATGCAATACAGACAGTCATATTCATCCTGTAGCTTTGTCCAGTTTTTCAGCGCACCCAGATAGTTGCCCAATGTGATTACACCGGAGGGCTGCATCCCGCTGAAAATTCGTTTTTTCTGTTCCATAACCTTCTTTCTCCCTCTCTTTATCTACGCATTCCCTATTTATTCCTTTTCTTCATATTCTGCATCAATGCAGCCCGGATCTATAGGTACCACAAAGACACAAACGATATATACAATAATGCCGATAGAAAAACCCAACAGTGTAGCCAATACCCAAATCAGACGAACAATCGTTGCATCTGCATTGAAATATTCTGCAATACCGCCGCATACACCGGCTATTTTCATATTACTTTTAGAGCGATAAAGTTTTTTATTCATAGAAAAACCTCCTACTTTTCATCCTCTGCCCTCTCTCCCCTGCGTATCATACCATTTTCCAGAAAGCTGAGATATTGCTGTTCCGCAATGATGATATGGTCCATCACCTCTACCCCCAGAGGCTCCAGCAGCTTCCGCAGCTGCGTGGTAAGGTGAATATCGTCAAAAGATGGCTTCACACTACCGCCGGGGTGATTGTGGCAAAGCAGCACGCTTGTCGCCTTATAGCGCAGTGCCTTTTCCACCAGCACCCGTGCACTGATGGGCGCATCATTGACAGATCCCTCTGCTAACTTATCACAGTGCAGCACCTTTCGTTTGCTATCCAGATAAATGGCATAAAAACATTCCAGAGAACGGTATGCCAAAAGCCCCATACAATAATCCACTGCAACGGGGATAGAAGTCAGCATTGTTTTCTTCTCCCGTTTTTCCCGCTCATACCGACGCACCAGTTCATGCAGCAGGGAAAGAAAAACAGCGCTTTTCATGCCCACACCATCCGTTTTGGCAATCTCGCCAGGGTCTGCCTCTATCAAGTTTGTGAGAGAACCAAATTCATTCAGCAGACTATGGGAAATTTCATTGGTGTCCCCTCTGGGGATCGTACCATACAGAAGCATCTCCAGCACTTCATGATTGGCAAATCCATCTCCGCCTTCTTGCAGAAAACGCTTCCGCATCCTATCTCTATGACCTTCGTGAACCTTACTCATTTTCTGACACCTTTTGCTCCATAAATGCAATCATTTCCGGTAAGCCACCGCTATAAATCACTTCCAGCAATTCATCCAGTCTGGAAAGGGAAAGCTTTGCCTCTCTCTCCGTAATGATACCTTCCCCCAGTGCTTCTGCGATTTCTCCCAAGTCTACCACCTTCACAAACCCATCCTCATAGATGATCACATCTGCCAGCAGGTCTGTAAAAACATAGCAGTTTTCTTCCTCATTATATGTAGTATCAATAATATCGCAGTAATAATACACCAGTGCGTTTTCTTTATTCAAAAATTTGCTGATCTTCCAGCCCTTATCCATATAATAACAGGATATACCATGGCTGAATTTTGCCTTCGGATGCAGCACATCCCATTTGGTCACCATTCTGTTCTCACCCTGATGGACAATCACATCATCCTTCAGATGGATAATTTCACTGGGTATATATCTTTTTCTGTAAAGCATCGGTACTTCCATATATTCCCACTTCCCTTAAAAACATTCTTTTTCCGTTAATCAAGCAACCAGCGGCACTCCCCTTTTTTGTCTTCTTTCCATCTATTATAAAGAATGATACACAAAAATACAACTAAAATTGAAAGACACCGATGCTCTGCCATAGGTTTTCGGATAGAAAAATGCCCCCATCGTTTTTCACGATGAGGGCCTCTCGTACCAACCGTAATTTTTATGATATGTATATTTGTTTCTGAAATATCTTTCTGAAAGAAATTATTTCTTTCTCCAAGCCCAGATGTCTTTGCCCTGTGCTTTGAAATCATGGAATTCAGCCGCAGCTGTGAACAGTGCGTCTGTGGAGGAGTTCAGACCTGTTTCGCAAGAGTCCTGAACTACACCAATGATGAAACCGATACCTACAACCTGCATTGCGATATCGTTGGAGATACCGAACAGAGAGCAAGCCAGAGGAATCAGCAGCAGGGAGCCACCAGCTACACCGGAAGCACCACATGCGGAAATTGCTGCTACGAAGGACAGCAGAATTTTCATTGCCAGAGGTACTTCCATACCCAGTGTGTTTACACAAGCCAGTGTCATAACTGTGATTGTGATAGCAGCACCAGCCATGTTGATTGTAGCACCCAGAGGGATGGAGATGGAGTAGTTGTCTTCATCCAGACCCAGTTCTTTACACAGTGTCATGTTTACAGGGATATTCGCTGCGGAAGATCTTGTAAAGAATGCTGTGATGAAAGAATCCTTCAGACATTTGCCTACCAGAGGGTAAGGATTGTCTTTGATCTGTGTCCATACGATGATGGGGTTCAGGATAAATGCTACAAAAGCCATGCAGCCTACCAGTACGCCCAGCACTTTACCGTATTCTGTGAAGATACCCAGACCGGATTCGGATACTGTTGTGAATACCAGACCCATGATACCGAAGGGTGCACAGGAGATTACTGCTCTAACTGCAAATGTTACTGCTTCAGACAGATCGTTGAGAACTTTCTTTGTAGCTTCATTCGCTTTTTTCAGAGCCAGACCGAAGATACAAGCCCAGAACAGAATGCCCAGATAGTTCGCATTTACCATGGAACCGATGGGGTTTGCTACGATGTTGCTCAGCAGGTTTGCAAATACTTCGCCAACGCCGCCTGCTGCTGTCCAGCCTTCTGTGGAAGCACCGGAGCCCAGAGGCAGAACAACGGGAATGAAGTGACAAGCCAGTACAGCGATTACAGCAGCCAGGAATGTACCGATCAGATACAGTACAACTACACGGCCCATTGTCTTACCGCCGCCTTCCTGACCGCAAGCCAGAGCAGCCATTACCAGGAAGAATACCAGAATGGGGGCGATCGCTTTCAGCGCGCCTACAAACAGTGTACCCAGGATACCGATTACGGAAACCTGAGGAACAGCTACGCCCAGAATCGCACCGATTACCAGGCCGCACAAAATTCTTTTTACTAAGGAAATGCTATTCCATTTCTGAATAATACTCATTTTTACCTTCTCCTATAAAATTGTAATTACTTATGATTGCATTGTTACGATACGGTTTGTACGAAAAGTATAATGAAAAGTAGTAGGTTTGCTGTTTCGCATCAACCAAATACCTTTTCGCAAAGTTTTTTGCCTGTCGGCGTTGTTGCAAGACCAGCTTCCGCTGTTTCCTTCAGTGTAGGAGACATTGTATCCCCAATCTTCTTCATGGCAACGATGACCTCATCCGCAGGGATATGACTTTCTACGCCCGCCAGAGCCAGTTCAGCTGCAACCAGTGCATTGCCTACGCCGCCGGCATTTCTTTTGATACAGGGAATTTCAACCAGACCTGCAACAGGGTCACATACCAGCCCCAGAATATTTTTCAGAGCAATGGCACAGGCATGGGCACACTGATTAGGTGTACCACCGCACAGCTCAACCATGGCTGCCGCAGCCATAGCGCTTGCCGCACCACACTCTGCCTGACAGCCGCCTGCCGCACCTGCTACGCTGGCATTCGTTGCAATCACAATACCCACTGCAGATGCTGTAAACAGTGCCATAATCAAATCTTTATCGGGGATATTTTTTTCTTCCTGCAGCGTCAGCAGCGCAGAGGGAATGATACCGCAAGAACCCGCAGTAGGGGATGCTACAATTCTGCCCATGCACGCATTCGTCTGTGCAACTGCAATGGCTTTTACCATTGCCTTGCCAAAGAAAGGACCTGCAATGGTTTTGCCGCCTAAAAGAGCTTCATTCATTTTGAAAGCGTCACCGCCTGTCAGACCGCTGGCAGATCGTTTATCCCTGTCCAAACCATCCTGAACAGACTCCTTCATAACCTCCAGAGAATATGCCATCTGGGCGAACATTTCTGCTTCTGTTTTTTCTGCAATCTGCGCCTGACTTTTCAGAACCAGCTCAGAAAGCTTCAAGCCTCTCTTTTCTGCTTCTCGAACCAGCTCTGCGATAGAATCATATTTCAACAACTCGTCCACCTCCTTAAATTGCTTTCAGAATCGTGGATGCGTGGATATTGGGGCATTCCATGATTGCTTCATTGATGGATTCATCAATATTGCCGTCAATTTCGATGGTCATTACAGCGACACCGCCCTTGCGATCTCTACCCAGAGAGAAGCCATGTACATTTACGCCTTTTTCCGCCAGGATATTGGCTACCACAGCAATCATACCAGGAACATCATCATGGGGAATGACCAATGTATCAGATTTACCGGAGATAGATACCTCTGTATCGTTGATTTTATTGATTACGATATTGCCGCCGCCGATGGATGCGCCCTGAACACAAGCCGTTCTGCCATCTTCATCTGTCAGCGTGATTTCTGCTGTATTAGGATGTGCGCCGTCGATGTCCTCTTCGATAAAAACAAAGTCCAGACCTTCTTCTGTTGCGATCTGCATACTGTTTCGGATACGGCCATCGTCTGTATCCATACCTAAAATGCCTGCGATCACAGCCTTATCCGTACCGTGCCCCTTATATGTTTTCGCAAAGGAGCCGCTGAAACGAACCACAGCCTTCACAGGTGTTTTCCCCAGAACAGAACGGGCATATTTGCCAATACGAACTGCACCGGCTGTATGAGAACTGGAAGGACCAATCATGATGGGCCCGATAATGTCAAATACCTGTAACACTAAAATCCCTCCTTTTTGTTAATTTTTTATTATCCGTTAATACCTATACTGCTGTATACAGTATCAACCTTGTCAATTATATATGATAAAATTCAACAAAGTCAATACTTCTACCCTAAAAAGTTTCTTCTACACAGACATTTTTTTGGATTTCATAAAATTTGTTTTTGATGCAAGGACAAAAGTGCCCAAAGCATTGATTTTACTGGACTTTTCGTGTCCAGCCCCACTCGCTTACAGCGGAGAAAGCTTCATTCGTAAGGCTTCGCCTTACTCATGGTTTGCTCCGCAAACTTTCCGAAAAAGAGAAAGACAGAAGCTTCTGCAAGCAGATCTTCTGTCTTTCTCTTTTTTCGGAGCTTTCTCCGCTTTATTACATGTATCCGCCCATACCGGGATCGGGCATCATCGGCATGGTGTTCTTCTGGGGGATTTCTGCTACAACAGCCTCTGTTGTCAGGAATGTGGATGCAACGGAAGTTGCATTCTGCAGTGCACTTCTTGTTACCTTCGCAGGATCAAGAATACCCGCTTCCACCATTTCCACATATTCCTCTGTCAGTGCATCAAAGCCCATGCTGTCATCCAGCTCTTTCACCTTATTTACTACAACAGAGCCTTCCAGACCTGCATTGGCAACAATCTGGCGCAGTGGTGCTTCCAGTGCTTTGATCACAATATCCGCACCGGTCTTTTCGTCCCCTGCCAGTGCTGCACAGGCAGCCTTCACCTTATCAATGGCATGGATCAAAGCTGTGCCGCCGCCAGCAACGATGCCTTCCTCCACCGCAGCCTTTGTTGCTGCCAGTGCGTCTTCCATACGCAGCTTCTTCTCCTTCATTTCTGTTTCTGTTGCCGCACCAACCTTGATTACCGCAACGCCGCCGCAAAGCTTCGCTAGCCTTTCCTGATATTTTTCTCTATCGAAATCGGAATCTGTTTCTGCCATGCTCTTTCTGATCTGGGCAATGCGCCCCTGAATTTCATCCTTATCTCCCGCACCGTCTGCAATGATGGTTGTTTCCTTTTCCACACGCACTGTTTTCGCTGTACCCAGCATATCCAATGTGGCATCCTGCAGAGAAATGCCGATTTCCTCGGAAATCACCTGTGCACCTGTCAGAATTGCAATATCTGCCAGCTGCGCCTTTCTTCTTTCCCCATAACCGGGCGCTTTCACTGCCACGCAGGTAAAGATATTTCTCAGCTTATTGACAACCAGCGTTGCCAGCACTTCGCTTTCCACATCCTCTGCAATCATCAGCAGCTTTCTGCCCGTCTGCATCACCTGCTCCAGCAAAGGCAGAATCTCCTGAATATTGGAGATTTTCTTATCTGTCACCATGATCAGAGGTTCTTCCAGAACTGCTACCATTTTATCCATATCCGTAGACATATACGCAGACAGATAGCCTCTGTCAAACTGCATCCCTTCCACCAGAGCCAGCTCTGTTTTCATGGTTTTGGATTCTTCAATGGTGATTACGCCGTCATTTGTTACCTTTTCCATTGCTTCCGCAATCATTTCGCCTACTTCTTCATCCCCTGCGGAAATTGCAGCAACATTGGCAATATGCTTGCTTGTTGTAACAGCACGGCTCATTGCCTTGATTTCAGCAACGGCTGCTTCTGTTGCCTTCTGCATCCCTCTGCGCAGGATGATGGGGTTTGCACCTGCCGCAATATTCTTCAGCCCCTCTTGGATCATTGCCTGTGCCAGAACGGTTGCCGTAGTTGTGCCATCACCGGCAACATCATTTGTCTGTGTCGCAACCTCTTTCACCAGCTGCGCCCCCATATTTTCATAGGGATCTTCCAGCTCAATATCTCTTGCAATAGTCACACCATCATTTGTGATGAGGGGTGCTGTAAATTTTCTGTCCAAAACTACATTTCTGCCCTTAGGCCCCAGTGTTACCTTTACTGTATTCGCCAGCTTATCCACGCCGGCTGCCATGGCATTTCTAGCATCTGCACTATATCTGATTTCTTTTGCCATTTTTCATTCCCTCCAAACAATCTATTGTTATTTCTTATCCTTCGATAATTGCAAAAATCTCATCCTGACGCATGATGATATAGGTTTCTCCATCGAATTTTGCTTCCATATAGCCATAAGCGGGAATCAGTACTCTATCGCCTTCCTTTACCACCATTTCAATTTTCGCATCGCCAACCGCAATGCCGGGGCCTACTGCCACAACGATTGCCTCCTGGGGCTTTTCCTTGGACTGGCTGGTCAGCAGCAATCCGGACTTTGTGGTTTCCATCGCTTCTGCCTGTTTCAATACAACTTTATCTCCCAAAGGTTTCAATTTCATATTTCTTTACCTCCTACTTCGTTTTCAACACATTAGCACTCAACACAGATGAGTGCTAAACTACAATGTTTATCTTATCACTATACACATCCATATTCAAGCAGATTTTGAAAAATTCATATTTTGTTCATAGAGAACCGCTTTCCCATCCCTGCGGCTGCTTCTTTTCATACTGCACGATACCGATAGTGCCCTTACTTTTTCGCATCAATGTAAGCCGCTGCGCTTAATGCCGCTACAAGCCCCTCTCCCACAGCCTTCGCGATCTGATAAGGAGTGCCGACACAATCCCCCGCTGCATAAACGCCGGGCAAATTGGTTGCCATTGTTCGGTCAACCACGATATTTTTTCCGTCTGTCTGCAAGCCATACAGCAGGCTTTCGGGCGGTGTGGAATTTTTCGCAAAGAAGATGCCATCACAGGAAATGATTTCGTCCTCCATCTGAAGCCCTGTCACACGACTATCTTCCCCGATAACAGCCTTTGGCTTCCCCTGTAAAAGCGATACCGTTTCTTTCAGATTCATCACCGGCTGATAAAGGGGCAGATAGGACACCTTTTCACAGATATCCGCAAGGAAGTTTGCCTCCGCTTCGCCTTCTTCATTTTCGCCTACCACAACCACCTGCTTTCCACGATAGAGCATCCCATCGCAGGTGGCACAATAGCTGACACCCTTGCCCAGATAATCCATTTCCCCCGCAATGCCACGGCTTTTATTCAGACCAATGGCAAGAATCACCGTCTTTGCTGCGTAAAACTCATTTTCCGCATTGATCATAAACTGATCTCCCATGGAAAGAATCTGACTGATGCGGCATTCCTTAAATTCTACGCCCTGCTTCATGGCATGGGCATAAAATTGATTCAGCATTTCCTCTCCGCTCAAATCGGGCATACCAAGGTAGTTATCTACCTTTTCTGCCGCAAAAAGCAGCGAACTATCCAGACTTCTGCCAAACACGCAGACACTCTTATTTCTCTGTTTCGCATTCAGCGCCGCAGACAACGCCGCAGGACCGCTTCCGATAATTGCAATATCAAACATATAGATTCCCTCCTTAAAAATAATCGGAAATTCATGCTTTCGTGTAAAACATTCTTTTTTATAAACAAAAACCACGAGAAGTCAACCATGACCTCTCGTGGCTATTTTACCATATTATTTTAGAAAAAACTGTTGTTTTTCCCACATCAGAAAAAATTATTTGCTTTCTGCTGCTCTTGCGTCAATGATGCGTTTCTGTACATCCATGGGAGCTTCTTCGTATCTTTCAAAACGGCTTCTGTATTCACCGCGGCTCTGTGTCATGGAACGCAGGTCTGTTGCATATTTGTGCATTTCTGCTGCAGGAACCTCCGCAACGATACATTTCTTCACGCCTACTGCATCCATGCTCAGGATACGGCCACGGCGTTTTGTGATGTCACCCATAATATCGCCCATGTATCTATCAGGAATCAGAACTTCCACATGGTTGATGGGTTCCAGAATCACAGGTTTTGCCTGAGGGATACCTTCCTTGAATGCAACAGATGTCGCCATCTTGAACGCCATTTCAGAGGAGTCAACAGGATGGTAGGAACCATCTGTCAGTGTTGCTTTCAGTCCTACTACAGGGTAGCCAGCCAGAACACCTGCCTGTACACATTCCTGCAGACCTTTTTCCACTGCGGGGAAATACTGCTTGGGAACGGAACCGCCGAAGATTTTTTCTTCAAATACATAAGGTGTTGTTGTATCGTAGCTGGGTTCAAATTCCATCACAACATCACCAAACTGACCATGACCGCCGGACTGTTTTTTGTATCTGCCGCGAACGGATGTTTTTGCTTTGATTGTTTCTCTGTAAGGAATAATGGGATCAATCATATCCACTTCGATTTTATATTTGTTTTTCAGCTTCTGCACCATAACATCCAGCTGCTGTTCGCCTACGCCGTAAACCAGTGTCTGATGGGTTTCGGGATGAACCTCCATTTTAATAGTAGGATCTTCTTCTCTAATCTTGGACAGTGCTGCGGACAGCTTATCTTCATCGCCTTTGCCTTTGGGCTGAATTGCCATGCACAGAACAGAACCGGGCAGCGCAATTTTAGGAATGATAATATTTGCATCCTTCAAGGACAATGTATCCTGTGTGGATGTGTTGGACAGCTTCGCCAGAGCACCAATATCACCGGAGTGCAGTTCATCTACTTCAATCTGCTCTTTCCCTCTTACAACATACAGATGAGATACCTTTTCCACTGTATCTCTTTCTTCGTTATAAATGCTCATGCCTACTTCCAGTTTACCTGTCATAACACGGAACAGGTTCAGACGGCCAATGTAAGGATCTGCGATTGTTTTGAACACATAAGCAGAAAATCTTTCGTCATCAGAAGAACAGTAAACAACATCTTTACCGTCGTGGAATGCATGGAAGTTGGGCTTTGCTTCAATTGCAGGAGGTGTGAAACGAACGATTGTGTTCATCATCAGTTTTACACCGTAGCCAAGCGTTGCAGAGCCGCACAGTACAGGAGCAACGCTCATGCTTTCGATACCAGCCAGCAGACCATCGTAGATTTCTTCTTCTGTCAGCTCTTCATCGTTGAAGAATTTTTCCATCAGCTCTTCACTGGATTCTGCCGCTACTTCAATTACCATGGCACGCAGCTTTTCAACCTGATCCACTTTATCCGCAGGCATCGCACATTTCTGCAGCTTGCCATCTACTTTCTTTCTTGCATCTCTCTTGATTACATTGATGAAGCCGACAAACTTACCATCTTCATCATTAAAAGGAATCTGAACCGGTGCAACTGCTTTACCGAAGTTTTTACGCAGTTCAGCCAGTGTTCTTTCAAAGTCCGCATTTTCATCGTCCATCTGGTTAATGAAGAACATACGGGGCAGGTGCATTTCTTCGCAGTATTCCCAAGCTTTTTCTGTACCAACCTCAACACCGGATTTTGCAGAAACCATAATCATACCTGTGTCTGCTGCGTTCATAGCCAGTTTTACTTCTGCTGCAAAATCGAAGTAACCAGGTGTATCCAAGAAGTTGATTTTTGTATCCTGCCATTCAACAGGAATTACGGATGTATTGATAGAAACCTTACGGCGGATTTCTTCTGCTTCATAGTCAGACACTGTGTTACCATCTTCCACTTTACCAAAACGCTTTGTTGCACCGGAATAATACAGTGCCGCTTCAGCGTATGTTGTTTTACCGGATCCGCTATGGCCCAGAAGCACAATGTTTCTTACTCTGTTGGATGCATAATTTTTCATAAAATATTCCCTCCTAATGTATTATTTCTGAACGGACAAGTCCGTTTAGTGTCTTAAATATGTATACAGTGCGCAAATTTTGCAAAATCTACACAATTATTTTGTTCGACCTGTGATTGAAGTTTCCTGCAAAAGCCTGCAATAAATTTTATTATTAGTAATTATAACAGAGAAACCAAAATAATTCAATCAACTTTTGTGAATTTTTAAGCACCTTCAACCTTTTGTTTAGAACAGAAAAAAGCATTTCGTTTTTTCAACGAAATGCTTTTTTCCTTTTAAGAGTCTGTTGGTTCAACAAACGGCACCCCAAAATATTCTGCCAGAGAACGGCTCAACTCCCTTGCAATGGGCTGTATGTTATTTTTGATCCAATCGGCATCCTCAAAATTATCATGATATGCCACCTCCACCAGTGCAGACGGAGTGCGTGTTCTGCGCAGCTCCCGTAGTGTTACGGTGGGCATCGTCTGGATGCGCTCCGGCACAGGATAAATGGATGCAAAATTTTCCGCTATCAGCTCTGCCATTCTTTTCCCCTGCGGGCTGCTGCTGTAATAATAGACCACCGGCCCCTGCCGCTGTCCCGCAATACTCTCCGGCGAGGCATTGGAATGAATCGCCAGATGGAAGTCCGCTCCGCCGGTATTGGAATCGGCAATGACCTCTCCCAGCGTCATTTCCGGTCGATTACGGATGAAATCAATCCCGCTGGCAGTCAGATATGGCTCCATAGCATCGGCGATCAGATTCATATATTCCTCCTCCGTTCCGCCATTGACAAAGGGGTTGAACTCCTGCAAGGAGGGGCTTAAATATACCCTTGGCATAAAAAAACTCCTTTCCACCATATACAACAATATATGAAAAAGGAGTTTTCCTGTTCTTATTTTATTCGTATCCATTGCCGTATTTTGATTGTTTTGCCTCCCTTCGGAATCTCCCATCAGCAAAGAAAATCATACCAATCCCATTCTTCAGCCATAATGGCTTCCACCGTCTGCTCTGCCGGCTCATTCAGCAGCGCAAACTCAATCTCAAATTCATGGTAGCGTTCTCCCTCAATGGTGGCAACGCCGCTGATGATATAGTTTTTTCCTTCGCCTGTAATAAATTCCCCTTCCATCAGGAGTTCATCCTCCTCCAGATAGAATTTATTTAATTCTTTCGCAATCTGTTCTTCTGTAAATATCAGCTTCATCTCTTCCCACCCTTTCTGCTTTCTTTTCATTTTAACATCATCCGAAGCCGTGGACAAGTTTCTTTTTTCATGTTACACTGGGAGCATCACAGAAAAAAAGAATCCCCTAAAAGGAGTTATTGATATGTATTATATCGTACTGGATCTGGAATTTAACCAGTCTTTCCCTTTCAAATCCGGCAAAAAAGCAGACCCAAATCCGGAGTGTCCCTTTGAAATCATCCAAATTGGGGCTGTAAAGCTGAATGAAGCCTTTGAGCGTGTGGATACCTTTGATGCACTGATCCGCCCGCAGATTTATCCGCGCCTGCATCCCTTTGTGGAAAAAATCACAGGCATCCATCCCGAAATGCTGATAGACAAGCCTGCCTTCTCTGAGGTATATACAACCTTTTTGCAATTCATCGGCAAGGATCCTGCCATCCTCTGTACCTGGGGCGGTGATGATGTAAAATCCCTGTTCCGCAACATCCTTTATCATAATCTGGATACAGCGGCACTGACCAATCAATTTCTGAATGTGCAGCCTTTTGCAGCACAGTATCTAAACCATGAAGCAGGGAAAACCATCGGGCTGAAAAATGCGGTGGAGGCTCTAGGCATCCCCCAAAACGAAGCCTTCCATAATGCCCTGTATGATGCTATTTACACCGCAGATATCTTCCGCATTACCCATCCTGAAAAAATGCAGGCAGAAACCTTTAATCCCCTCTCCATGCTGGCAAAGAAGCCAAAAAAACTGCGAACAAATATGAAAAGTCTGCTGATATATGTAGAGGAGCACATGGAGCGCACTCTGACCGAAGAAGAAAAGGCATTGGTAAAAATGGCATATATGCTGGGGCGCAGCCATACCTTTGATGCTACTCCTGCCGTCAGAAAAAAAACAAAGGATATATAAAAAGCTTTTTATTTTACCAAATACCACCCACCTGCGGCAAAGCAATACAATTAATTTATGATCGTACAAAAAGGGACTGTTGTACCATAGATATATATGGTGCAACAGTCCTTCTTTTTTCTTTTATTCGGTTTTATCCGTTTTTATCTGCAATCTTTATCTGCAATTCTACGCCGGTTTCTCCATCCCGAATCGCAAACAAATCTACCACATCGCCAACCTTTGCTTCTCCGACAAGCTTCACCAGAGAATCCATATCCATTACAGTCTTTCCGTTAAACTGGGTGATGACATCTCCCACCTCAAGACCTGCCTGATCTGCAGGGCCATCTTCCAGCACCTCCAGCACCAGTGCGCCCACCGGCAGCTTATACATCGGTGCTGTTTCTTCGGTAATGTCCGTACCTGTGATGCCGATATAGGGCTTTGGCTGTGTGCCTGTCTGCAAAAGTTCTTCTACAATGGGTGCCAGCACATCACTGGGAATGGCATAGCCCATTCCCTCTACCATAGCAGAATTATACTTTGCCGTATTGATACCGATAACCTCCCCTGCAGCATTGACCAACGCCCCACCGCTATTACCGCTATTGATGGCAGCACTGGTCTGCAATACAGGGATGCTGTTGTTTTCCACATGAATGGTCTGCTCTGTCATACTGATGATACCCTCAGTGGCAGAAAGCCCCATGCCCATAGCATTGCCGATGGCAACCACAGGATCGCCCACCTGCATTGCTGCGGACTTGCCGAATACTGCTGTAGCCACCTGTGTGATACCAGCATCGTTCAGATCTTTCCAGCTTACTGTAAGCACCGCAAGATCGGATTCGCTCTTTGTCCCAATCACTTTTGCCGGCACACTGATATCCCCATCGAAGGTAACAAAAATCGTATTTGCATTTTCAATAACATGATTATTGGTGGCAATGGCAACTCTGCTGTCATCCGAATAGAAAACCACGCCGCTGCCTGCCCCCTGAGATTCATAAGGTACAGAAAAAGCGCCCCAATAATTTGCCATGCCGGAAATTTTTGTGGAAACGCTGACCACAGAAGGTTTTACCGCCTTCACGATTTCCGTTGTAGAATACTGGGTATCGCCAGAGGTAATCTTCACTTCCCCACCGGGAACTGCCTCTACTGCGTGCCTTGTGCGAAAAAGCTGCTGCACCAGTCCATAGCCTGCTCCGATGCTACCGCCACCAGCAATACCAATCACTAGACAGCCAGCCAGAAACCGCATCCATCCTTTTTTTCGCTTCACAGGCTTTTTCACCTGCTCCTCATAATGATATTCTCTAACAGATGGCTCTGCCAGAAAAGGCTTCTCTTCGATATTTTTTTCCGCAGCTTCTTTCGCCTCAGTTTCCTCCGTAAAAGTTTCTTCTTTTACAATATTTTCTACCACAGCTTCTTCCATGACAGTTTCTTCTGCCTTAGCGTCCTCTGTAAAGCCATCTTCTTTCACAATATTTTCTGCCATCTCGCTGCCTTCTGTAAAAGCTTCTTCTTTCATAACCTTTTCTTCTATAGCTTTTTCTATAACAGCTTCTTCTGCCTCAGCATTTTCCGTAAAAGCTTCTTCTTTCACAACATTTCCCAGATCAGCTCTTGCTGCTTCATGTAATTCCACAGCAGGTTCCTTTTCTTCTCCTTCCACCTGTGGAGTGAATTTATCTTCCAATTCCTTCATATACAAACGCCTCCAAATAAAATTCGTGCCTAAAAAAATAATTTCTGTGGTATATCAGCTTCATTATATGCTCTGAATTTGAACAGAAAATGAACATTTCTTGAATTATTTTCATTATTTATTATACACACTTTTTTAGACTCGAATTTACAATACGAAATGAAACCCAAATCTAGCAAATGCATAAAAAATCTCCTTGCAAAGTCCTACGGAAATCCAAATTCTTTGTCAGAACCATTGGCTCAATAAAAAACTCCCGACACAGTTTTCAATCTTTATCAGGAGTTTTTCTCTGCCTACTTTATCACTTTTCAGACAATTCTTACATTTTTTCAGGTTCCGGATATTCTGCACCAAAAGTATCCACTGTTACCTTTACCATGCTCTGTTCCTCCAGCGGTCTGTCCTGTCTATTTGTTTTTACAGCCGCAATACGATTCACCTCATCCATCCCTTCGATTACCTTGCCAAAAGCTGCATACTGCCCATCCAGATGAGGGCTTGTTTCGTGCATAATGAAGAACTGAGAGCCTGCGCTGTTGGGGTGCATTGCTCTTGCCATGGAAAGCACACCGGGAGTATGTTTCAAATCATTTTTGAATCCTGCCATTCCAAATTCCCCTGCAATATGATAGCCAGGACCACCCATACCTGTTCCTTCGGGACAGCCTCCCTGAATCATAAAGCCACGAATCACACGATGGAAAATCTTGCCGTCATAAAAGCCTTTCTTTACCAACGAAATAAAGTTATTTACTGTATTGGGGGCAACTTCAGGATAGAGCTCTGCTCTGATGATACCGCCGTTGTTCAGTTCAAATGTTACAATAGGGTTCATGGGAACCATCCTTTCTTTTTTATTTTATTTACAGGATACACTGCATCGCTTTTTTAGTTTAGCATAACTTTTCCCTTTTGTACAACAGTTATTCCCGTTCTTGCTGCACCTTACCTCTGTCAGGCTAGGGGCTGTGCTTTTCGCAATGTAAGCTCGATCAACTCCGGACGATTGAAGATGCGAAAAGGGAACCCGCTGTTGCCAAGCCCTCTGCTGACTACCATGACCGTACCATCCTTTTCATACATCCCTTCTGTGTACTTTGGAAAAAATCCTTGATGGGGTGCAAAGATTCCCTTTCTGAAGAAGGGGAACACAATCTGCCCACCATGGGCATGGCCACTGAATACAAGATCGACATTTTCCTTTACATAGGTTTCAAATAGCTCCGGCCTATGAGAAAGCAGGATATGAAATCCTCCCGGACCCTGCATCAGAATATGCAGCAGTTTATCATAATGCCGATTTACCTTTTTATCCTCCAGCCCCAAAAGCGTGATAGTATCGCCATTTCTTTCAAGGATGGATTTCCCGTTATCCAGCACCTTCACTCCGGCAGCATTCAGCTCTTCCATCAGCACATTCCACACACCGCTCTGATGCTCATGATTGCCGCTGACAAAATAGACCGGTGCAATTTTCATGATTTCATAAACAAAAGACATGGCACCGTCCACATCCGTCCTACCCTTATGCCGATCCAACAGATCTCCTGTCAAAACGATGATATCCGGTGCAGACGCCTCTATCTGCCTTAGCAGCGGCTTTTGCTTCCTGCCAAACACCTTATTCTGTAAATCAGACAGATGCAGGATACGGAAACCATCAAAGCCTGCAGGTATCTCACCCCGATAGGTCATTTGGGTCAACATCAACCCATTATTCTGCCAATATAGAAATCCCCCCATCAAAAAGATGCCACAAAGAGATCCAATTATTTTTCTCTTTTTCATCTGTTTTTTCCCCTCTCTTTTTCTTTTATTATAATAAGAAAGCCGCTCCCTTTCAATCAAAGATTCTGAATCTTGCCACCGCTCCGTTGCAAAAAAGTCAAAACACGATACAATGAAGCAAAAATATATGTTCGCTACAAAAGGAGGATTTTCTCTAGAACTGATTATTGTTCATATTGATGTAAACAACGCTTTTCTCATATAGCACAAAAAACGAGCATACATATATGCTCGTTTCAAAAGAAAACCATAAATGAGTCACCCGGGACTCGAACCCGGGACACCTGGATTAAAAGTCCAGTGCTCTACCGACTGAGCTAGTGACCCAAAACATAAATTTATTTATAAAAAGCAAGCCGATGTTTGGACTCGAACCGATAACCTGCTGATTACAAGTCAGCTGCTCTGCCAATTGAGCTACATCGGCTTATTGAGATTCTGCAACCATCTACTCTCCCATGTAGCTATCTGCCAAGTAGCATCAACCGACCAAGTCTTAACCGTCGTGTTCGAAATGGGAACGAGTATGTTCCCTCGGCGCATCATTACCAGAAATCTTTCATGATCCGTACAGGATTCGCATCTGCGTTACCGCCGCGAAGGTTGACCAGCGGATCAAAGTATTCTTATATAACGGAGAAGGAGGGATTTGAACCCTCGCGCCGCTATTAACGACCTAACCGCTTTCCAGGCGATCCCCTTCAACCACTTGGGTACTTCTCCAAATGAAAAGTGGAAGTTACAGGGCTCGAACCTGTGACCCTCTGCTTGTAAGGCAGATGCTCTCCCAGCTGAGCTAAACTTCCACAAATGGATTCCGGCGACCATCTACTCTCCCAGGCAGCTGCCCACCAAGTACCATCGTCCGCCTAGGTCTTAACCGTCGTGTTCGGAATGGGAACGGGTGTGT
>JAZQTP010000024.1:0-7792 GCA_045630845.1 Anaerotignum sp.
ACGCTTGAGAGAGCTGTTCGATCTGCTGGACACAATGCCTACCATGGCTGAGCTGAAAGGCATGACCAAGGCGGAGCAGGATGCGTATTATGCAGACTATCAGAAATATCTGGAGCTGTATAATAGCTTTGAGCCGTTCCCTGGTTGGGATGCATTAGGCGATGATCCGGATTGTATGCGTCAGGATAAGGTGATTGACCTGGATATCTTCTACGGCAATAGCTATGTGGTAGCAGCGGCGGATGACCATTATCACCCTATCTGTGGTGCAAGCTGTAGCAGAAACCATCCAGCTGGAGACCAAAGCCACGCCGATGTGGAATGGCAACCATTCGACGGCAGCCATAATCCAAAGACTGGTTATTATTATCTGACTAGAGACCTTAGTGTGGATCTACAATATGGGGTGTGGATCGTAGATGGCGAGGAGGTAACCATTTGTCTGAACGGTTATGAATTGAAACAAAAGCAAAAAAATCAACCGGTATTTACGGTAGGAGGAGGTTTTTGGGGCGACGGCGGCACACTAACTATTTGCGATTGTAGCGAGGCCCAGAGCGGCACCATTACCGGCGGATCTGGTAGCAATGGCAGCGGTGTGCGTCTTGATTGGGAGGGCAGCACTGTTTTCAATATGTATGGCGGCACCATCACCGGCAACCAGGCAAACCAAGGTGGCGGTGTGTTTCTTGAAGCTGATAATTCTGTTTTCAATATGTATGGCGGCACCATCAGCAACAATACGGCGACAGGCAATGGCGGCGGTGTGTACTGTGGGTATAATGCTGCTTTCAATATGTATGGCGGCACCATCAGTGGCAATACGGCAACCGACGGCGCTGGCGTATATACCACAGGTGCCCAATTTAACCTATTCGACGGAGACATCCTCGAGAATACGGCGACAGGCAATGGCGGCGGCGTGTATAACTATACTACTTTCAATATGTCTGGCGGTAACATCAAAAGCAATACGGCAAAGGACGGCGGCGGCGTTTATTTCGGCGGCTTGTCTAACCGTGGGGCTTTCCATATGTCTGGCAGCAGCAGCATCACCAACAATACGGCGACAGGCAATGGCGGCGGCGTTTATTTCGGCGACGGCGCTTTCAATATGTCTGGCGGCGGCAGCATCACCGGCAATGAAAATGGCAATATATACCTGACTGCTGGCAATATAATCACTATAGGTGCTGATTTGAAAGAGCCTGCCTCCTTTGGTGTGACAATGCCAGTACTTGGAGTTTTCACAACAGGAACTGTGCCTCCCGATGGTTGCTTCTTCTCAGATAAATCCGATTATGTTATTAGCAAAGTGGCTGATTCGGGACATCTGCAGCTGCAGCCGCTAGATAGCGACCATTTTCACCCTATCTGCGGTCTAAGATGTGAAGGGCACAAAGGCAGCCACGCTGCTGTGGATTGGGAGCTGTTTACACAGAAAGGCGGCGGCGCTCTAGGCGATGGTAATTATTATCTGGATAGAAAATCTCTGGACAATCCAGCAGATACGGCGTGTACCACGCTTACTCTGGAGAAAACGCTGCAGATCAATGGCACAGTAAATCTTTGTCTGAATGGTTATACGCTACAGGCTATAGCTACTCAGGTAATTTCAATAAATAAGGGCAAAACGCTGACTCTCTGCGATTGCAGCAAAGAACAGATCGGTAAAATCGCTAGCACTAGTCTGTCGAACAATGCCAGTGTATATATCAATTCCACTTCCATCTTCAATATGTACAGCGGCGGCATTAGCAACGGTTCTGCTGATGGCGTGAAGAATGCGGGTACTTTTAACATGATAGGCGGTACCATCAAAGGGAATGGACGGTACGGCATGGAAAATACGGGTACTTTTAACATGACAGGTGGTACCATCAGCAACAATACTTCGTACGGTGTGTATAATAGTGCTACTTTTAAGATGACAGGTGGTACCATCAGCAACAATTCTCGGAACGGCGTGTACAATAATGGGGGTACTTTTACCATGACAGGTGGTACCATCAGCAACAATGCTGGGGCCGGCGTGAATAATAGGGCTACTTTTACCATGACAGACGGTACCATCAGCGCCAATTCTGGGAGCGGCGTGAGTAATAGTGCTACTTTTACCATGGAAGGCGGTACCATCAGCGGCAATACGGTAGGGAAAGGCGGTGGCGTGTATAACACGAATACTTTCACTATGAAAGGCGGCAGCATCACCGGCAATACGGCGACAGGCGAGGAAGGCGGCGGCGTGTATAACACGAATACTTTCACTATGATAGGCGGCAGCATCAGCAACAATATGGCTAAATATGGCGCCGGCGTGTTTAATAATACGGGCGGCACATTCAATATGCGCGGCGGCAGCATCAGCAACAATTCGGTTAGTAAAGACGGCGGCGGCGTGTATAACAACAAGGGTACTTTCAATATGTATGGCGGCAGCATCAGTGGCAATAAGGCGACGAAAGACTGGTGCAAAGGTGGCGGTGTGTACAGCCATACTGGCACCATGAATATGTACGGCGGCAGCATCAGTGGCAATAAGATGACGAAAGCCTATTGCGCAGGTGGCGGTGTGTACTGCTATGATGGCACCTTTACAATGGAAGGCGGTAGCATCAGTGGCAACGAAGCGACCGACTATGTCGGTGGTGTGTACTTGGAAGGAGTAGATTATGATTCAAGGCCGATAAAAATTAACATAAAGGGTGGCAGTATTGTCGGTAATACATTGAATGGTGAAACCTCCAATCTATATCTGGGGGCGTTGTTTGATATGCAGGTAACTTTTGACTCGCAAAAATCTGCGCTTTTTGGTGTGACAATGAAGAAGCCAGAGGCAGGGGCATTTACAACAAATGCAGCCGACGCTGCAATAGATTGGTTCTTCTCGGATGATGCCACTTACTCCGTTAAAAAGAATAGTTCGAAGCAGCTGTACCTGGCAAGCGGAGGAGAAGAAGCTCACTACCATGATATCTGCGGCGTTTCAGGCTGTGGTGAGCATGGCTATGTGAAGTATAAGGCATACAATGGACAGGATACAGGCAGCTATTATTTGACAGGCGATACAACAATAGCCAACCCGATCACAGCTAACGGCAAGCTAAACATCTGTCTGAATAACCATTCTTTGGAAGCTGCAATCAATGTTCCACAGGGTTCTACACTGAATGTTTGTGATTGTACGAATACGGCCGGCGATCTCTATCATACCGGTAATTACGCTATAAATAATAGTGGCACGACCAATCTGTACAATGTTTCGGTTGGTGGGGGGCAAATCGGTGTAAACAACAGCGGTACCCTTAGTTTGAACGGTGCTGTTAATGTGACAGGAAGCACAGCTGACATCGAGCTGAGTGGTACTTCGAGTAAGATCCAAGTAAAGGATTTTAGCACCGAGAATACAATTGATATTCAGCATAAAGACGCGGCAAACGGGTATCTGGTTGTAGAAAATGGCGCTGATTATGTGGATAAATTCTCTTTAATAAGCGAGGATTATGAGTTTTATGTGGAGGGCGAAGACCTTAAATTAAAAGAGAAGCATAAGCACGGTGATGTTTCGTATAAGGGGATCGAATCCGCAGCAGATATAACAGGCCCTGGACGCTACTATTTGGCTGTACCTACACTCGGTGATCTGACAATCACCTATGCAGATGTAGAACTCTGCTTAAAGAGTGGCATCCTTACCGGCACTGCAACAATCAAGAGCGGTGCGTCTTTGAAACTTTGCACCTGTGCAAGTAATGCAGGCATCGCTAATATTAAGGTTGAACCCAACGCCAGTTTCATAGTAGAGGATGAAATCTCTGGTGGAATTCTTAATGTTGAAACAAGTGGTACATTTATATCCAATAATGCCACCGGTATTACTGGAAGTGTTATTGTAAATGGTGGCACTTTTGAAACCGGCGGCGACATTGAGGGTACTAGAGGGGGAGTTAAGGTAACTGCTGGTGCTTTTACAACAAGCGGCAATATTGCTGTTCCTGTTATAGTAAGCGGCGGTACATTTACAGCAACAGACAGCACTATTTCCGGCGCTGTTACAGTAAGCGGCGGTACATTTACTACAAGTGGCGGTTCTATCGGAGCAATGACAATCAATGGTGGTGAATTTAGCTTCGGTACGACTGCGATTAACGGCGATGTTACAGTAAATAAAGCTGTTACACTGCAAGGCGGTGTGTTTGCAGATGGAAAAACAGTAACATTTAATGAGAGTGCTACGCTTGGCGCGAGTGTAGGCGGAGCGAATGGCGGTACTTTGAATGTGAAACTGGCTAAGGATAAGATGGTAACATTTGCTTCTGATACCAAATTAGACAACACTAGAATCGTACTGACTCCGGATGCAAACCAAGGAGAAAATACAAAAGTAGCAGTGAACAAGGGGAACCTGGCGATAGAACTTTCCGAGGAATTTCTACAGGGTCATCCCGGCTGGCAGCTTGTTGCTGACAATTCGGGCAATGTAAACCTGATTGCAGAACAAACATATACAGTGAATGTGAAACTGGATGGAAAAGCAGCGGATATAGATACCATTAAGAATACGGATTCCGCAAAGCGTGCTATTACATTGAAAAATAGTGCAGGCAGCGGGGTTACTCTGAAGAAACTTAACACAGGTGTCTATGAGGCAAAGCTGAAGCAAGGTAGCTATCAGTTCTATCATGGTGATAAGAAAATTGGCGAAGAGATCAAGGTAACAACCACAGGCGGAGAGGTGAACCTAGATTTCTATACATTGACCTATGATTATAGTGGTGGTTCTGCATCGAATAAGATAGTGGTTGGGTATACAGGTACCCAAGTAGACTATGAAACAAAACCGGAGAAACAGGATTGTGTATTCAGAGGTTGGACGCGTGATACAGATAAGGATACCATAACTAGCGGTACGCACACTTTCAATCAAAAGACTACACTTACTGCAAACTGGGCAGAGCGTCAAGACTCTACGATAGACATTACGGTTGATATCGCAAGACATAATCCGGAAAGCCATAAACCGACTGGCAGCGGGGTGGATGACTTTAACGACCAGCCCATCCAGCTGAATCTGGAGAAGAAAACTTCGGAGACAACCTGGGAAGCTGTGGCTATCTGGAAGTGGGACGAGAAGAATAACTGGCAGAAAGCATCGGAAGTGACTGACAAAGAAACAGGTGTTACATATTCTATAACAGGTCTTACATTTGATACTTCAAGCCTGGCAGGAGGTACAACAGCAACAATCACTGGTACAGCCTTGAAGCTGCCAACCGATGAGACATATAGATTGGTGCTTAGCAGAGATAAATACACTTCACTACCTGCTAAAGAGGTAAAAGGCGGCGAAGATTTAGAAGCATCCTTGCTGTATACCCCTGGAACATTTGCAGCAAGCGGTGAGGTAGTAAATAACATTGGCGAAGAAGTGGAGAAAATTGTACTGAAGGCTACTTTCTTCAACAAAAAAACAGGTGAATGGAATGATATCCAGGAGCATACAGGTGAAAATGGTGGTATAACGCTAGACCTGGACGAAGGGCGCGAGATTAGCGTTCCCAACCTGCAGGATGGTCCTGTGGCTGCGCCTTATTTGTATCATATGAGAGTTGCAAAGCTTATTCTGAGCGATGAGACGGAGATTGTCCTTAGAGATAGTGAGAATAAAATTCAAGATAATGAACTTATTCAATATAGCAATGATCATGGATACGAGGTTAGAGTGACAGTAGCGGGCAGCGATGAAGATCATGCCGGAAAAGGTTTGCAGGGTATCTATCGCGTGGATGAGCAAACACATGGCGCACTGAAAGTAACAATCAAAAAGCATGAACCCGTAAAACAGCTTACTGTTCACCTTAATGGTGGTCAGCTTGAAGATAAGACCAGTGACTTTACAGTAGAGATCCTGAGAGAAGCTCACTTGGCATCCTATTTGGGCAAGGCTCCGACAAAGACAGACTATACTTTCCTGCATTGGGCAACGAAAGAAAATGGTGAACCGATAGATACAGACAAGATAACCTATGCAAATGCAGGGGATTATGCGAATTTGTATGCAGTGTGGAAAGCTGATTTCAGCGAAGAAAAGAATGTTACAGTGACGATAGACGGCACAGATGGCGATTTGGTATTGCCGGAAACTGTGCGTCCCGAAAGCTTTACGCTGAAAATAGAAAGATCTACAGACGGCAACAATTGGGATGCATATACAGATGGCAAGTATGCATGGGAAAATGGCGAGCTGAAGCAGGAGATAGCTTCTGATTGTTGGGAAAATAACCAAGCAACGGTTACATTGCCTGCTTTCCGTGTGGATAATGACGGAGCACGCTACAGATTGGTGCTTGTGGAGAAAAGCCCGGTGAACTACACGATGGATGTAGCTGAGATTACAAATGCAACAACAATCCCGCTTCATCTGCAATTTGCAGCATATAAGTATGACCAGAAAGTAATGGTAGATGCATCGGATATCAATGGCATTGGTGGAAATGCACTTCTGGAATCTATTCAGGTTATGCTGCAGATTAAAGATAAGAATGGCAATTTTGTAGATTACTTAGCGGAACCGCTGACCTTTGGTGATGAGAATGCCATAACAGAGCGTACAGTAGAATTGCCGAAGGATAGTACTGTTACAGGCACGGATGCTATTTATAAGGCGGTTGTAACAAAGTATAAGCTGGCAGATGGGGATGCGTGGATAGATTGGGATGCGCGGGCACCATTTGGGCATCAAAATAACAACACCAGCAACATAGGCGGAGGCGCTAATAGCCCGCTGAAGCTGCAGCTGAAAGCAGATAATTACCCTATTTTGCATGACGGCAAGTCTATTGGCATCAGCCACAAATGGGGTACTGAAACCGATTTGCTTTTGGCGAACAAACCCGTGAAGGAAAATCATGTCTTTATTGCTTGGAAATATAAGGGCGATACAGACGATAAAATGATTACCAAGATTCCTGCTGATACCAAAACCGAAATACATGTGGAGCCTGTATATGGTAACTATGATAAAGCCGTATGGCCCGGTCCAGATGGTAAATTTCTTATTATGATAGATACAAATGCGGATCGGAAGATAGATGGCGGTGAATTGGCAACAAAAGAACAAAACGGCTGGTATAAAGTTGGTGATACAACCTATTATCCTGTAGTGCCGCAGAGCGAAACCGATACAGTAAAATATTATATTCCTGGCACGAAGGATTACGAGGATATTTACAGATACGGGAATTACTATTACATGATGCGTGATAGAGCCGGAGAAAAAATATTGGATGAGCTGCAAAAAAACGGAAATGTATTTATTCATAGAACGGGTAACTACATTTACGATCAGAACGGCGATCATGTTGCCGAGAAGGAATGGAAGACCGGTATCTTCGGTAGCGAAAATGGTGATAAATATATTCCTGAGCTGAGTGGAGTTAAGGCTGCAAAGCATACAGCTGATGGTATTTTTGCACTAGGCGATAATAAGTATGTGGTGAGCTGGGATGGTCAGTTTGCTACTTATATTTCGGTAACAGAAGACGGTGCTTTCTACAAGGGTGGGGCAACCTACTATATCTCTGACCGTGACGGAGACTTCCTGGCAGAGAAAGAAGCAGCAGCCGGTATCTTTGTAGCTACCGGAACCAATGATAACTATGTTGTTTCTAAACAAGGCGAATATATCGAAGTAACGAAACAGTCTGACGATACGATTATCTATGATAATGCGGATAAGACTAAGGCATACATTGTGGATCAGGACGGAGACCATTATGCAGAGCCTGAAACG
>JAZQTP010000025.1:0-52452 GCA_045630845.1 Anaerotignum sp.
AATATATGACCAAATAGCATTAAAGGAGTATACTGATCCATTTAAGAATTAATATACTCCTTGCGGTTGGTAGCTTTAGCTTAGAACATACCCCTTGAGGGGTGGCTGGTGAAGTACCCTTTAGGGTTGTTCATAAAACCAGCGGCTTTGCCCGTGGATATTTAATTTTTCGGTGAGGAAAGGTGTGCTTTATAAAAGTGTGATGCAGCCGAAATAGCCCAGCACCAGCACCCCCAGCACAATGCGATATATGCCGAATACGGCAAAGCTGTGCTTACGCACATATTCCATCAGAGAGTGGATCACCAGAAGGCTGACCACAAAGGAAACCACGCAGCCAACGCCCAGCAGCAGCAGCTCCTGTCCTGTGGCAGTAGCGCCGGAGAGCAGAAACTTCACAAGCTTCAGCGCACTGGCACCCAGCATGGTGGGGATTGCCAGAAAGAAAGAAAACTCTGCGCCGGCAGAACGCCCCACGCCCAGAAGAATAGCCCCCAGAATGGTAGAGCCGGAGCGGCTGGTGCCGGGGATTAGGCTCAGGCACTGGAAGCAGCCGATGAGGAGGGCTGTTTTCATGTCGATGTCGTAAACGGTGACTGCGGCAGCGGAGCGGTGTTCGTTGGCACGCTCCACAAAAAGAAAAGCGATGCCGTAGACGATCAGGGCGATGGAAACCACGGTGTAATGATAGAAATGGTCGTTCATCCAGTCGTCAAAAAGGATGCCGATGACCGCCGAGGGCAGCACCGCCAGCACCACCTTGAACCAGAGCCGCCAGGTGTTCCGTTTCTGGGGGCTGTTTTTTTTCGGGGAAAAGGGGTTCAGCTTATGGAAGAATAGCAGGATGACCGCCAGAATAGCACCCAGCTGTATCACTACCTCAAACAGCTCATAAAAGGCAGGGGAAACCTGCAAATGGATAAATTCGTTCAGTAAGATCATGTGCCCTGTGGAGGAGATGGGCAGCCATTCCGTGATGCCCTCCACAATACCAAAGAGGATAGCCTTCAATAATTCCAGTATCATATCCATAAAAGGATGCTCCTTTCTGTGCTTCGTTATTATCTTATGATAAGGGGCAGGGGATTTTGTGGGGAAAAACTTCCTGCGGCTGTATATGCGTAAAAAAGCATTTCGCTTGGCGAAATGCGCCGCCTGCGGCGGTGTCGCTTGCGATAAACTATCTTGCCGCCGCAGTGTAAAAAAGCATTTCGTTTGACGAAATGCGCCGCCTGCGGCGGTGTCGCTTGCGACTGATTACCTTGCCGCCGCAGTGCGAAAAAAAGACTGCCCGAAAGCAGTCTTTTTCAATCGGCGCGGCGGGATTTGAACCCACGACCTCAGCGACCCGAACGCTGCGCCCTACCAAACTGGGCCACGCGCCGATAAAAGTGCAACATAATTATTTTGCAACATTTTTATAAAAATGTCAAGTAAAATTTTCAAATATTCTAGTCAATGGGAGAAAAACAGCGGCACAGAAGGCTGCACCGCTATAAAAATTCCTTATTCTGCTTCGATGAGCGCAAAAATTTCTTCTGCGGTTTTTTTGTAATAGCCGGTAGCTTCTTCGCTGACCATGCCTGCTGTTTTAGTGCCGTAATACATTTTGCAGGCTTCCAGATCGTTCATTTTATGCTTTTTCTGCAGCATGGAAACCACTGCAAGCCCCAGTGCGGTACGCTCCTCGTGGTGGCTGTAGTCCTCCTCCTTGGCATCGTTTGCCATCATGGTGATGCCGTCGATCATGCCCAAATAGAAATCCCGATCCATTTCGGGGAACTGCTTATGGGTATCCAGTAGCAGGGAAATTAGGTCTGTGCGTTCAAAGGACTGGAACACCAGATTGGCAGGGATGTTTTTCAGATAGCTGAAATATTCTGCGCAGGATACAAGTAAGGTACGCTGATCCATTTCTTTCTCTCCTTTATCATATCAAAAAAATTCACTGGAAAATATCATACCGCATTTTTGGTGTTTTTTCAACTATTAGTTACCGATTAGTTACCGATCAGTTACCAAAAACTTGACATTCTGCGTTTTTCGGGTATGCTCTGAATAGAGTGATGGAAGAAAGGGAGGATATTATGGTAGAAGTGAAAATAGATGCAAGCCTGAAAGAACGCTGTCCGGAGGCTGTGCTGGGGCTGTTGCAGTGTAAGGTTTCGGTGGCGGCGTCCCCGACGGAATTTCTGGCACTGTTGAATGGCAAGATTGCGGAGTTGTCCGAGGTGGAGCTTTCGCAGGCAAATAAGCGGGAAAAGATACAATCCACCAGAAAGGCGTATAAGGCGTTGGGGAAAGAGCCAAACCGCTACCGTTCCTCGGCGGAGGCCATGTGCAGACGCATCGCCAAGGAAAGAGGGCTGTACTATATCAATAATGTGGTGGATATCAATAATTATCTGTCCATCAAATCGGGCTATTCCATGGGGACTTATGACCTTGCCCGCACCACAGGCAGCATCACATGGATGCGTGCGCCGGAGGGTACGGCATATCGGGGCATCGGCAAGGATGTGCTGAATATTGAATTTCTGCCGGTGCTGTTTGATGGGGAGGGGGCTTTCGGCAACCCCACCAGTGATAATGACAGAACCATGATTACGGCGGACACCAAAGACCTGCTTCTGGTGTATTATGCCTTCGATGGTGCCAATGACCTGCCTATGCTGCTGCAGGAGGCAAAAGACCTGCTGGAAGCCTACGCAGGCGGCACAGCATTTGAAACAAGGGTATTGGTATAAATAAGAAAGACAAAAAAAGCAGCCTGAGAAGGCTCGCTGGTGATAAAACAGTAACAGAACAGGCGTGATTTCGGTCATGCCTGTTCTGTTTCCTTTCATAGCCAAATTGGTAAGTGATATCTCCATTCAGCTTCTAATTCGGCTTCTATATGTTATTTTTTGAAAACAAATAGGTATTCGTGCGCAATCAACAGAAAATTGAATTTAACGCTATTTGTTTTCCAATATCCCGTAGCTTTACAGCTATGCTGTTCTTTGATTATCAATTCTTTTAGCTTAAATCCTGCATCTTCAAAAATACGCATAACCTCAAAAGACATTGGAATCATATGTCCTTTTTGGCGAGTATCGCCCATAAGAACAGCGCAAAACTTATCTTTTTTTAATACACGATAGCTTTCAGTAGCTACAGATTTCATTTCTTCAAGGAAATCTTTGACTTTCAAATGAGACAAATCTTCCGCTATATCTTCGCTGTACTGGATAATATTAGCATACGGCGGATGGGTGCAGATAAGATCAATGCTATTATCCGGAATAAAATCCAAATGTCTTGCATCACCTTTGTGTATATAAACCTTACCGTCAGCTCCCTCATGCACAAAATCCACCTTTTCTTTGCAACGGGCAAGGGCGACATCATTGACATCAATACCGATTATGTTGCGGTTGAGTAGCTTCGCTTCAACAAGTGTTGTGCCGCCTCCAGCAAACTGGTCGAGAACTAAATTATCAACTTTGAATTATTCCTTGCTAAAACAATTTTTCACTCTTTTATCGCTTCTGAAATAGAATCGTATTCATACTCCTCGTATTTATCGGAGATAGCAATCAAACTGTGAGTTATTTCAATAATATGTATATCTTCTATTTTTTCAATGATATCTTTTAATTGGTTGAGCTCATCAGTCATATCAAGTATGCTTGGATAACGGATTCTCATAGTTCTTCCTAGAATTCGCACCATTCTGTTGCTTCTTTTTCTGGTTTAACGATTGCTAACTGCCGAAACTGTGTCTCTCCGGGAGAAATAGTCAAAATTCCTTTTTTATATTGTTCTTCAGCAATTTCCATTGCTTCTTCTGCGGTATTAGCAATAATATTAAATTCTTGTACTACGGTTTCTTCAATCGCTATGACAAACTTTTGTTTGTTTTTCATCTTGTTCTCCTATACTAATTTTCTATACAATCCATTTCCTAAAAACTCAATAAAACCTTTATCTCTAAGCAACTGTAATTGCTGTCTGATTTTTGGTTTTACATTATGATTTTCAGGATGCTTATTTTGTAATTCCGGTTCAAAAGAATACATATCTTCTAATATAAAAACAGGAAATGGAATCCTATTGACGCAATTCAAAATATCCATAATCCAACCGCGGCTATGTAAATCTTTGGTTTCGAGCCTATTGCTTATATTGACCTTATTTATAACACCATTGGGTTCAATTATTTTTCCGTTTGAAATAATTGGAATTATTCCTTGTTCAGGAATTTTTTCTATAACAATATTACACCCTACCCATCCAGCACGGCGAGCAGTTTGTGATAGCGGCTTTCTTTTTTCAATGATGTCAGGGACAAAGAAATGTTTCGGAATCAATATCAAGTTTTTTACTACATAATCTGTTTTAGAATAACTCATAAAGAAAAAATCAGGATTTTTATTGCTGGTTATTCGTTCAATCATTGTCTCATAAGCGCCATCATTGATTCTCTTACCCAAACCACCATCTTTGCTTTTTAGTTCGTATTCATTATTGCAAGATGGACAGTAAAAATCTGCCACAGGGCGATTATTTTCAAATTGTTCAATATGTAAATTCCCACATCTCGGACAATACATATTTTTCTTGACCCAATTTTCTGTAAGTAATCTTGCTCTTTGTGAATTGGAGCGATAGTTTTTTATTGCACTAATATCAAAATTCAGTTCCATAGTCACTAATTCTCCCAATATCAGAATTGCTGATAACCACCTTTGCACCTTTTTTGTGCATATCGTCAACAAACTTTGCAAGTGCAATCTGTTCTTCATCGTTAAACAGATTTTCCGTGTATGCGGTAAAACTCGCTGTGTCCGTAATGGGACGATACGGGGGATCGAAATAAACAAAGGTGCTGTCATCAATAAAAGAAGTAGATTCTCTGTAATCTCCGCATACAATCGTTACATTCTGGAGCTTTTCGGAAACAGCTCGCAGATTTTCCGCATCACAGATCATAGGATTCTTGTAAGATCCCATAGGAACATTGAACAACCCTTTTTTATTCACTCGAAACAAACCGTTGAAGCAAGTCTTGTTAAGGAAAATCATAAGAGCGGCTTTTTCGGTATGGATGTTTTCATTGCCGTTTACTTTCAGATCGTTGAAACGCTTTCTTTTTGCCAGATAGTATGCTTTACGGTTGTCTGTGTTCATCGGTACAAACGCATTCTGCATAACCATCAGCATATCAATCAGTGCATCAATATCGTCTCTTATTATACGATATGTGTTGATAAGCTCTGCGTTAATATCGCTGATATAAACAGCTTCAAGATCATATTTGCTTAATATATCAAAAAGCACTGCGCCGCCGCCAACGAAAGGCTCGGCATATTTCGTGATTTTTCTATTTTCAAACGGGTAATACTTTTCGATTTCAGAAAGTAACTGACTTTTGCCGCCCGCCCATTTCAAAAAAGGTTTTATTTTCTTTCCGTCACTCTTTGAATAGCGAATGCTTCTTGCATCAATCGGCTTTTCGGCAGTAGTGGGAATAATCCACATATTGCCGACCATAGTTGCATTATCAATTCTGTTTTCAGAGCAAAGAACGGCAACGCGTCTTTGGGAAATGCCCCATTTATCAGCAGCTTCTCTTGCAGACATAAAATCCATAATCACACCCCCTGAATCTTATAACAATATTATATTCCAAAACTAGAATAATTACAATACCATTTCGGGGGGTTGTGACCTTTATATGAACAAGCCCGCAGAATCACTCCTGCGGACTGTTAAGGCAACATCACACAATTTACGGCGGGCACATCTGCTTACGCATCTACACCACCGGAATTATGCGGTATTGCCTTAACAGAATCCGCTTGCTTTGGTGGTCAGAACAGTGCCACCCGATCAAGGAGCAGGTCGATCAGATTGCAATGGAAAATGCCGTTCTCATCATAGAAGCTATGGGGAATATCCATGCGAACAATAATTTTTTTGAAAAAGTCCTTTGTCAGCAGCAGCGATGCCAGCTCAGAGGACTCTTTTTTATCTGTATCCATCTGGAAAGCCGATTGGATATAGATTTTTTTGTCTGCAACATTTACAACGAAGTCAATTTCTTTTTGCGCATTTGCACCGCCGGTGCGGTCGGTCACAACGCCAACATCAACGGAACAGCCTCTGCGCAGAAGCTCGTTGTAGATGATGTTTTCCATCATGTGGCCGGGATCGTACTGGCGGTAGTTCAGTCGCGCATTACGAAGGCCGATGTCTGTGTAGTAGTATTTATTGGGATATTTGAAATAGGTCTTTCCTTTTACATCATAGCGCTTTGCCATTGAAACAAGGAACGAATCAATGATGTGCTGCACATAGTTGGCAACCAGAGTGGAGTTGACCTTTTCGTTCTTCATGTTGGTGAGGGCATTGGCAATATTCGTGGGATTGGTCAGAGAGCTGATCTGAGAGGCGAGGAAATCCAGAATGTCATTCAGAACATCCTCACGCTCGATGCCGTTGCGCTCTATAATATCCTTGATATACAGCTCGCTATAGAGAGAGGACAGGTAATTTTTTTTGTCCTTTTCGTCTGTGAATGCCAGCAGGCGCGGCATACCGCCGTAAAGCATATAGGTATCCAGAGCCTTGCGTTCATCCCCGCCAACATAAGAGTAGAATTCCTCGAAGGATAGCGGGAACACATGAATTTGTGTGGCACGGCCACGGAACTCCGTAGCAATGTCCTTCGACAAGCCCTTTGAGTTGCTGCCGGTTACATATACATCCAGATTTTTATAGGCCTTGAGCTCATTGAGCATATCATAGATGGAAACCGCAATGCCGCCGTTTTCTTTGTCGATCACCTTGGCTGTAAGCTGCACTTCATCAATGAAAAGATAGAACTTTTCCGCTTTCCTTTCGGAAACAAGGGCTTCGACATACTCACAGAGGATAATCGGATTTCTGAACTTATAGTACCGTCGCTGGTCTAATTCGATTTTTATGATATGATCTTCCGAAACGCCTTGGGCGAGAAGGTGCTCGTAGAACAGGTCAAACAGCAATACCGACTTTCCGCAGCGGCGGATGCCGGTAATCACCTTAACCTCTCCGTTCCACATATGCTGCATCATATAATTCAGATAAGCCTCTCGTTTTATCATCATAATCACCTCGCATTTGCGACGCTTGCGTCGCTACTTTTTTACTCTATAAGAAATTTCGTTTCTTATAGAGCAAAAACCCTCCGGGGGATCACACTGCGGCGGCAGGGTAGTCAGTCGCAAGCGACACCGCCGCAGGCGGAGCATTTCGTCAAGCGAAATGCTTTTTTATATAGTATACCGCAAATATTTCAAATTAGCAATAACACTGCGGGGGAGTTTGCAATAAAGTTGCGGCGTTTGCGTCGCAAGTATAAGGTGGATAAATTTGCGGCAATTACCGTGCAGCCTTGATGCAAAAAAACAGTCCGTAAAAGCGAAAATTTCTTTCACGGACTGTTTATTCTTTTTCAGCACATTGGGGACAAAGACCGGTAAACTCCAGCAAATGCCCTGTGATGCGAAAGCCTGTTTTTTCCGAAAGGCTTTCCTCCAATTCCCCCAAGGGGCAGGTGTCAACGGGAACGACCTTGCCGCAGGTATTGCAGGTGAGGCGATGGGAGTGGCTATCCCGATAGAGGGTATAGTACGCCTTTCCGTCCTGCCGCACAGAGCGCAACAGGAGCTTTTTCTCCGTCAGGGCGTGTAGGGTGCGGTAAACGGTGGAAAGGTTCATGGGCAGCAGCAGGGATGCTTTTTCGTGCAGCTCCTCCGCCGTCATGGGGCGGGCTTCCCCCTGTAATAAAAACAACAGCAGACGCCGTTTTTTTGTGGTTTTCAGTTCCATCTGCTTCAATAGCTCCATACATTTGCCCTCCTTTCCTACTTTGCTTTATCATAGTATAGGGTAGGGGGATTTGTCAATGCAGGAAAAATATGTACTGCCGTTGCAAAAAATCCTTTGGTCTGGTAGGATGAAAAAGAAAGAGAAAAGAGAGAAAAGGGAAATATTTCTCGGGAAATTTCGGGAAATATTCTATTTTTCCGAAGGAGATGGGAAATATGACGAAGAAAGAAAGGGTGCAGGTCATTCTGACGCTTTTGTATGAGCAGTACGGCCCCACCAAATGCTATCTGGATCATGAAAACGAATGGCAGCTTTTGATTGCCACCATGCTGTCCGCCCAGTGTACCGATGATCGGGTAAATCTGGTGACAAAGGAGCTGTTTCGCAAGTATACCTCCATACAGGCATTTGCGGAGGCAAGCCTTTCGGAGCTGGAGCGGGATATTCATTCCACGGGGTTCTATCATAATAAGGCGAAGAATATCATTGCCTGCTGCCAGAAGCTGCTGACGGAGTTCGGCGGAGAGGTGCCGTCGGATATTGATGCCCTCACCAGCCTTGCAGGGGTAGGCAGAAAAACGGCAAATGTGGTGCGGGGCAACTGGTACGGCATCCCCAGCGTGGTGGTGGATACCCATGTGAAGCGGCTTTCCAGACATCTGGGGCTGACGAAGCAGGAGGATCCGGTGAAGATCGAGTTTGATTTGATGAAGATTGTGCCAAAGGAAAAATGGATTGACATTAACACCCAGTTGATTGCCCACGGCAGGAAAATATGTGTTGCCCGTAGCCCCAAGTGTCATATGTGCTTTCTTCTGCCCTATTGCCCCGGCGGCAAGGCGTTGGAGAAGGCGAAGCAGCAGAAGGGGAAAAAGGCAAAGAGATAAAAAAAGAAAGGCAGGTTTTTGCAATGAAGCATAGGAAAATACTGGCGGCGGCAGCGGCAATGATGTTGGCGGTCTGCGGCTGCGGACAGACAGGAGAGGTAAATGTGGAGGCACTGCTGGAGAAAGCGGAGCAGACCATGGAGCAGGTGGAGAGCATTTCCGCCGAAATGCAGATGGATATGACAATGGGGATGGCAGGCGGCGAGTCGGTGGAATCCATCACCAAAACAACGATACAGACACAGCAGGAGCCGCTGCGGATGCAGATGGATATGACGGTGCTGATAGACGGCGAGGAAGAAGTGAGCCAGATGCAGATGTATGCGTTGGAGGAAGCGGGGATGTTAAAGACCTATATGTACTCTGGCGATACATGGTATACGGAAACGATGGATATGGATGCATTGGCACAGTATAATGCCGAGGAAAATATGGATTTGTATCTGGATTGCATCAGCAAAGCAAAGGCGGAGGGGACAGAAACCGTAAGCGGCACTAAGACCACGAAAATCAGCGGTGTCATTACGGGCGAGGATATCGAAGAAGCTATGGAGGTCAGTGGGATTGCGGAGTCTGCCTTAAGCCTTGGCGTCAGCACGGATATGCTGGCGGATATGTATGCAGAGCTGGGCGAGCTGCCCTTGTGCCTGTGGATTGACGATGATGGCTATGTCTGGAAATACGAGCTGGATATGACGGCAATCATGCAGCAGATTATGGATTTCTCCATGGCGGCAATGGGCATGGCGGAAACGGATACGGGCATCCAGATTGAAAAGGCAATGGTAAGAATGGAATGTCTGTCCTTCAATGATGTGGCGGAAATCGAAATCCCCGCAGAGGCACTGGATGGACATACGCATATCGCAGCGGAGTAAAGCAGAAGGGGGATTTTTGGAATGGAATATATCACATTAGGAAAAACAGGCTTGCGGGTGTCCCGTCTGGGTTTTGGCGGCATCCCCATTCAGCGGGTGGATGCGGCCGTCACCAGAGAGCTGGTGCTGGCTATGGTAGAAAAGGGCATGAATTATATCGACACGGCACGGGGCTATACCGTATCCGAAAGCTATCTGGGGGAAGCACTGGAGGGGCTTAGGGAAAAGTTTGTGCTGGCGACCAAGAGCATGGCAAGAACGAAGGCTGCCATGGCGGCGGATATCGAAACCAGCCTTGGCAACCTTAGAACGAACTATATCGACTTATATCAGGTGCATAATCCCAATATGGAGCAGCTGATGCAGGTGGTTGCCCCCGATGGTGCGTTGGAGGCATTGCTGGAGGCAAAGGCGGCAGGGAAGATCGGGCATATCGGTCTGACAGCCCATTCTCTGGAGGTGTTTGAAAAGGCGCTGGATATGGATTGGGTGGAAACCATCATGTTCCCTTATAATATCGTGGAAACCCAAGGTGCTGCCTTGATCGAAAAATGCGCCGAAAAGAATATCGGCTTTATCGACATGAAGCCGCTGGCAGGGGGCGCCATTGAGGATGCAGCACTGGCATTGCGCTTTATCTGTGCCAATCCCCATGTGCAGGTGGTTATCCCCGGTATGTTTGCCGTAAAGGAAATCGAGGAAAATCTGGCTGCGGCGGAAAAGAAAGCCCCCCTTTCGGAAGCGGAGCTTGCAAAGATGGAGGAAATCAGAAGCAGTCTGGGCAATCATTTCTGCCGCCGCTGTAATTACTGCGCCCCCTGTGCGGTGGGCATCTCCATCCCCAATGTATTTCTGTTCCAAGGGTATCTGGACAGATACGGTCTGGGGGACTGGGCGAGGGAGAGATACAGCGCACTGCCGGTAAAAGCAAGTGCCTGCATCGGCTGCGGTGCCTGTGAAAAGCGTTGTCCCTATGCGTTGCCCATTCGGGATATGCTGAAGGATGCGGCACAGAAGTTTGGCGAATAAAAGAACGGAAATAAAAAAGCATTTCGTTTAACGAAATGCTCCGCCTGCGGCGGTGTCGCTTGCGACTGACTACCTTGCCGCCGCAGTGCGATCTCCCGGAGGGTTTTTGCTCTATAAGAAACGAAATTTCTTATAGAGCAAAAAAATCCCGACAGAACAGCATAATGCTGTTTTCTGTCGGGATTTGCTTTTTTTAATGCTTTTTTATGGGATGCTTACAGCAAAACATCCTTCATGCTGTAAAGCCCTGCGCCCTTGCCTGCCAGATATTTGGCTGCCTTTACAGCGCCTACGGCAAATACCTCACGGGAGGTTGCCTGATGATGCAGCGCAATGACCTCATCCCTGCCGGCGAAGATCACATCATGCTCGCCGACAATGCTGCCGCCACGGACAGCGTGGATGCCGATTTCCGTTTTCTCGCGTTTTTCCCGCACCTGAGAACGGTCATAAACATAGTGATAGCGTTCGTCCATTGCCTGATTGATGGCATCGGCAAGGGCGATGGCTGTGCCGCTGGGGGCGTCTATCTTCTGGTTATGGTGCTTTTCCACGATCTCTATATCAAAGCCGCTTTCCGAAAGAATGACCGCCGCCCGCTGCACCAGCTCCAGAAGCAGGTTCACGCCAACGGACATATTGGCGGATTTCAGCACCGCCACAGTCTTGGCTGTTTCCTGCATCAGTGCCGTGGTTTCCTCGGATAATGCGGTGGTACAAAGCACCACAGGGATATTTTTTTCCTTGGCAAATGCCAGCAGAGCGGGTACAGCTCGAGCGGTGGAGAAGTCGATGATTACATCGGCTGCCACATCACAGGAGGCACAGTCCGCAAAGACAGGGAAGTCCAAAGCGGGGGCGGTAGGATCAATGCCTGCCACCACCTGACAAGCCCCATCGTTTTTTATCAGCTCGGCTACCACACGCCCCATTTTGCCGCCGCAGCCGTGAATAATCATATTTATCATTTTTTGGTTCTCCTTTCCTTTCGTGAGGCGCTGCCTCACACTCCGCAAGGGGATCATCCCCTTGACCCGATACCGAAAACGCATGTATATGCGTTTTCAACTGGGGGTACAGGGGAATCATTCCCCTGTCAGGGTTTGGGACAGCGTCCCAAGAATCAGATCAGACCGTAGTTTTTCATTGCGTTTTTCAGCACTTCCAGATTCTTTTCTTCCATGTCGCATAGAGGCGCTTTGCAGGAGCCAACCCCATAGCCCATCAGATTCAGCGCCGCCTTTACGGGAATGGGATTTACCTCGCAGAATAGAGCAGACACCAGCTCGATTGCCTCCAGCTGCAATTTCGTTGCCGCCTTTGTGTCCCCGTTCAGATAATGCATTACCATATCATGTGTCTGCTTGGGCGCAACATTAGACAGTACGGAAATCACACCTGCACCGCCCAGAGAAAGGACAGGCAAAATCTGATCGTCATTGCCGCTGTAAATATCGAAATCCTCACCCACCAGCGCAGCAATCTCCGCCACCTGCGAAAGGTTGCCGCTGGCTTCCTTTACCGCTACGATATTCGGCACCTTGGAAAGCTCTGCCACGGTCTTGGGTGCCAGATTGCAGCCGGTTCTGCCGGGTACATTGTATAGAATAATGGGGATGCTGATGCTGTTTGCAATAGCCGTATAGTGCAGAATCAGCCCTTTCTGTGTTGCCTTGTTGTAATAGGGCGTTACCAGAAGAACACCGCTAGCCCCAGCCTTTTCACAGCCCTGCGCCAGCTCGATGCAGTGGGCGGTATCATTGGAGCCTGCCCCTGCGATAACGGGTACTCTGCCTGCTGCCACTTCCACCGCAAACCGGATACATTCAATCTGTACCTCGTCGGACATGGTGGAGGCTTCACCGGTTGTGCCGCAGATAATCAGGGCATCGGTGTCATTGGCAATCTGAAATTCAATCAGCTCTTTCATTTTTTCAAAGTTTACGCTGCCGTCAGCGTGCATGGGTGTTACCAGGGCTACGCCTGCGCCTGTGAAAATAGACATAAGTACAACCTCCTCATAAGGATTTATTCATTTTTCTGTGGGTTGCTTCTTTGTATTACTTATTTTCGTTACTTATTTCGTTACTTATTTCGTTACTTATTGATTCATGATTTTTACGATTTCCTCCGCAATCTGTACGGCATTGGTCGCCGCACCCTTACGGATATTGTCCGCCACTACCCAAAGGTTTACGCCGCTGTCTACGGATTCGTCACGGCGGATGCGTCCGATGAATACCTCATCCTTGCCCGCTGCTGTCACAGCCATGGGGTATTCGTTGTTTGCGCTGTCATTCTGTACTACAACACCGGGGGCATTTTTCAAGACAGCAATCAGTTCCTCCAGCTCAAAGGGCTTTTCAAATTCCACATTGATGGATTCGCTGTGGGAATCGAAAACAGGTACACGCACCGTGGTGGCTGTTACACGCAGCTTGTCGTTGTGCAGGATTTTTCTGGTTTCGTTCACCATCTTCATTTCTTCCTTTGTATAGCCATTGTCCAGGAAGGAATCAATGTGCGGCAGACAGTTGCTGGCAATGGGGTGGGGGAATTTCTTTGGTGCTTCGCCTTTCAGCCCGTTTGCCAGATCGTCCCAGCCGGCAACGCCTGCGCCGGAAACCGCCTGATAGGTGGAATATACCACACGCTTGATTTTGTATTTATCATCCAAAGGCTTCAGTGCTACCATCGCCTGAATGGTGGAGCAGTTGGGGTTGGCGATGATGTTTTTATGCCAGCTTAAGTCCTCGGGGTTTACCTCAGGCACTACCAGAGGAACCGCAGGATCCATTCTCCACTGGGAGCTGTTGTCGATGACGATGCAGCCGTGCGCCGCCGCAATGGGTGCAAATGTTTCGCTGGTGCTGCCGCCTGCGGAGAACAGGGCAATATCAATGGGCTTATCGAAGGAATGCTCGTTCAGCTCCTCCACCACATATTCCTTTCCGTTAAATTCCAAGGTTTTGCCTGCGGAGCGGGCGGAAGCCATCACATAAAAATTCTCGATAGGAAGCTGTCTTTCTTCCAAAACCTTCAGAAAGGTTCTGCCTACCATACCTGTTGCGCCGACAACGGCAAGATTGATTTTTTTCATTTTCATTCATCCTTCTTTCTTATGTACTGTGAAGCTGCTTTTTTTGCTCTATAAGAAATTTCGTTTCTTATAGAGCAAAAACCCTCCGGGGGATCGCACTGCGGCGGCAAGGTAGTCAGTCGCTAGCGACACCGCCGCAGGCGGAGCATTTCGTCAAGCGAAATGCTTTTTTAGGAAAATTTTCCGTTGTAATACAAAAAGCCGGCACCTGTGCGCCGACTGCCAAGGAAACTGTGGCAGAAAGTCTTGAAAACGCACCTCTACCTTACAATTTTATGTACTTACCGCATAGTCTAACACCTGCGGGGGCTTCTGTCAAACGATTTCACGGAAAAAGCGGTATTTTTTCCTGCCACCATTCGTCTGCGTACAAAATACATATTTTTGGGGAAATTGTGCATACTGTGAGGACAAAAAGGAGGGGTATCATGAGAAAAAGAGAACTGACAGAGGCGGAAAAGCGGGATATGCAGATGAAGCTGGAAATCGCAGAGGAACTGGGGCTTTCGGAAAAGGTGGCAAGGCTGGGCTGGCGAGGGCTTAGCTCCCGAGAAAGCGGACGCATCGGCGGCATCATGGGGCAAAGGAAGCGGAAGGCGGGGAAGAAAGGGGAGGTGTGAGGGGGCGTGATATTGCAATGATTTCTCTGGTATGGTATACTGCTAAGCAGATAGAAGGGGATGTTGCTTATTTTTACCAGACAGGAAATCGAAGAACAAAGAGCGGGCAGAAATAAAAGCACCGCTGTTGACCACGCATATATAGACAGTGCTGCATATCGCAGAAAATTTGACCGTATTTCAGACCATCTTGGATTAAACCGTTTGCTGTATCAATTAGCAAAGGAAATGCTGAAGCACCGCTCCGGAACATTGTTTGAAGATATGTATTGGATTGATCCCAAAACGATAAAGGTTGTTGCGAAAGAAACGGATTCTGCCGCAGAGGGGCAGATTGTGTATTCAAAAAGGACGAGGGAAATTGTAGTGCAAAACGAAAATTTGATTACCATTCATTCCCATCCGAACAGTTTTCCGCCCAGCATTTCGGATATCAATTCAAATTATGCAAATAAATATCTGGCAGGTATCATTGCCTGCCATGACGGGCGGATATATTTATATCAGTCTGCGGAGGAAATTTCCGAGGATTACTATAAACTGACGGTTGCGGAATATTTGAAACGGGGCTATACTGAAGATGAAGCCCAAAGAAGAACATGGGAAGAATTGAAAGAAAAATTTGATGTTCTGGTAAAGGAGGTGGCAGATTATGATGTATGAAAACGATAAATTGCAAATTCCGGAAGAATACAAACAGATGTCTGTTCACGAACTGAGAGAGAAAAAAGAATGTATTTATCTGGAAATGCAGCGGGAGAAAACCAAGGAAAAGCAGGAGCAGCTGTGCAAGAAAGAAGAAATACAGTTTCATTTTTAAGGGATAACCGTATCCGGCATATCAGGAGAAATACCTGATATGCCGTTTTTTTGCCAATGGGACAAAGAAGAAAGCTGCGGAATAATGCTTGCAATCGGCGGCATACATCGCTATAATTTATACTTGAGAAAGAATGTCCGCAAATGTGGGGAGGATGAACCATGAGCGCTTATGAAGCCTTTGCATCGGTATATGATATTTTTATGGAGCAGGTGGAGTATGACCAATGGCTCAGCCATATCCATGCCCTTTGGGAGAAGTATGGGCTGCAGCCGAAAACCGTTTTCGATCTGGGCTGCGGCACAGGCAGCATCGCTCTGCCACTGGCAAGGGCGGGCTATGCTGTGACAGGGGTGGATATTTCCCCCGAAATGCTGGCAGAGGCAGACCATAAGGCGATGGAGGAGGGGCTTTCCCTGCGCTTTGCCTGTCAGGATATGACGGAGCTTTCGCTGGGTGAAAAGGCAGACTGCATCCTGAGCCTTTGCGACAGCATGAATTATCTGACGGAGGACGGGCAGCTTGCGGCGGCGTTCCAGAGCGTTGCCGCCCACATGACGGCAGAGTCCCTGTTCCTTTTTGATTTGAATACAGAATATAAATTCCAAGAGGTGCTGGGGCAGAATGTGTTTGGCGCAGCAGAGGAGAAAGCGGCGTATATCTGGGAAAATGATTACGATGCGGAAGAAAGAATCAATGAATATTATGTAAGCTTTTTCATGGAGCTGGAAAACGGGCTTTATGAACGGGTGGAGGAGTTCCACTACGAACGGGCATACACCATGGAAGAAATCAAAGAAGGACTGGAAGCGGCAGGGCTTGTGCTGCTGGAGGTTATGGACGGCTACAGCTTCCATGCCCCCCACGCAAAAAGCGAGCGTCTGCTCTTTGCAGCCAGATTGAAATAAACGGAGGAAATCGGAATGAAGGATTATATCGTAAGGGCAACGGCGGGCGGTGGCAGCATCCGTGCCTTTGCCGCAACCACAAGAGAATTGGTGCAGCACGCAAGGGGAATTCACCATACCTCTCCCATTGCTTCTGCGGCATTGGGCAGAATGCTGACAGCAGCAGCCATGATGGGCAGTATGCTGAAAGGAGAAAAGGATATTCTGACCTTGCAGCTACGGGGAGAAGGCCCTTTGCAGGGCGTAGTAGTCACCAGCGATAGCAAGGCACAGGTAAAGGGCTATGTGTTCAATCCCTCTGTGGAGCTGCCCGACCAGATTCCCGGTAAGCTGGATGTACGCTCTGCCATTGGTGCAGGGCATCTCAGCGTGATTAAGGATATCGGCATGAGAGAGCCTTATGCTGGAAAGATAGAGCTGATCAGCGGCGAGATTGCAGAGGATTTGACCTATTACTTCGCCCAGTCCGAGCAGACACCATCTGCCATCGGTCTTGGGGTGCTGGTGGAAACCGATACCTCCATCCGCAGAGCCGGCGGCTTTATTATCCAGCTTTTGCCCGATGCAACGGAGGAAATGATTGATAGATTGGAAAAGAAGCTGGCAACCATCCCCTATGTGTCCGACCTTTTGGATATGGGACAGACACCGGAGGATATCCTGCAAATGATATTGGGTGAATTTGATTTGCATATTTTGGACAAGGTACCCACCACTTTCTATTGCAACTGCACCAGAGAGCGTGTGGAAAAAGCCCTCATCAGCATTGGGAGGGATGAGCTGGAAAAAATCATCCAAGAAGATAAGAAAGCAAATCTCCACTGCCATTTTTGCAGCAAGGAATACGATTTTAACGAGGCAGAGCTGATAAAGCTGCTGGAGGAAGCGATTTAAGACAGGGAAAAGGGGAGATCCTGTGAAAAAGGATTTTGCGGTGGCTGTGAAGGCTATCATCATTAAAGAGAATAAAGCGCTGGTGCTGAGCCGTTCCAAAAAGGAAATGGAAAATAGCTTTATGAATAGCCATCAGAAATGGGACTTGCCCGGCGGCGGTGTCCATTTTTACGAAAAGAGCGAAGAGGGGCTTTTGCGGGAGATTATGGAGGAAACGGCGCTGACGGTGCAGGTGGGCGTACCGCTGAGCCTGTATGATGCCATCAAGCAGCACATCCATCTTTGTATCTTTACATATCTTTGCCGTTGGGAGGCAGGCGATGTCATTCTTAGCGAGGAGCATGACGATTTCCTGTGGCTGACGGAGAAAGAGGTGGCGGAAAGTGACCTGCCCCACTGGATTAAGCGGGATGTGCAGGCAGCCTTTCGTATGCTGGCACTGGAGCGCAAAGAGGAATAAACCAGCCAAAGGACAGCAAAAAGATAGCAATAAAATAAGACCTATCCTGTGTATATGAACAGGATAGGTTTTTGTGTTTTCGGGGGCTGGTGGAAAAAATAGGCAAATGCCACATGAAAAAGATGGAATTGGGCAGAATTATTGACAATACTGCATAAGGGGCGTATTATTTAGAGTGAGGTATCTTTTGTATTTTTTACAGATGCTATAGAAAAGATGATGTTTTTTTCAGAATATATAACTTGCTCGCTTGGGGCGGGGAAAAGTGGCAAAAGAGGTGAGTAGAATGGCTTATGAAATCCTGAAAAACATTGTGGAGGCAGAAGAAAGGGCTGTCCGTATGAAAAAGGACGCAGCGGCAGAAGCGGAAAAAATCAAAGCCGATGCCATCAAACAGCGAGAGCTGCTTTTCGAGGAAACAAAACGGCAGGGGGAAAAGGAACGGCAGGAGGCAGTTGCAGCTGCTTCGGCACAAAGCCGTGAAATCATCCAAAAAATCGCGCAGGAGGCGGAGGCTGCCTGTGACAGCCTTAGAGCGCAGGCGGCGCAGAAAAAAGAGGACGCCGTGGAAGCGGTAATGAGAAAGGTCGTGGGAGAATATGGCAGTTGTTGATATGCGAAAGCTTACTGTCATTGGCCTGAACAGCGGCAGGGCGCCTTTTATCTATGAGCTGATGCATCTGGGCGTGGTGGAAATCAATTCCCAGGAGGGTGCAATCAGCAGCGAGGATTGGCTGCCCGATATTTTCCAGACCAGCAATAGCGCAGAGGTTTCCCGTCTGGAGGGGGATATTCTCCGTGTCAGCACGGCTTTGGAGGCAATCGCCCAATACGATCCCAATAAGCAGCCGCTTCTCGTCACCCGAAAGGAAATACCGAGAAATGAATTTATTTCCTATATGAACGAGGTCAGAACGGATACGGAGCGGAGCATGGACCAAGCCATTGCCGCCTATCGGGTGATTACAGAGGGGAAAACGGAGCTGAATCAGCTTCGTGCCAGAATCGCAGGGCTTACGCCTTGGGAAATGCTGGATATTCCGCTAGAAATGACAGAAACAGAATATGTCAGCGTCATCCATGGGGTGACGGGGATAAAGATAAACAGCGGCGAAATGCTGCTGGCGCTGCAGGAGAGCGCACCCTCTGCCATCATGCAGGAGGTGGGTGCCGATAAGCAGCAGAAATATTATTCGTTCCTTGTGCTGAAGGAGGAAAAGGAGGCGTTTTATGAAGCGCTGCGTCCGTTCCACTTTACGGCGATTCCCATGAATGGGGAGCAGGGAACGCCCAAGGAAGCCATCCATAGCTGCGAAAGACGCATTGCAGAGGTGGAACAGGCAATCGCAGAAAACGAAAAGGTGCTGGCAGCACTTTCGCCGGCACGGAAAAATATAGAATTTTTGTATGATCTTCTGGTTACCCAGAGAGATCGTGCCAGAATCGTAGGGGAAATGCTCAGCACGCCCACCGTGTTTTATTTCGACGGCTGGATGCCGTTAAAGGCGCAGCCTGCCGTGGAGGAGCTGCTGCAGCGCTATGAATTTTATTATGATATTCAGCTTCCCGATGCGGATGAGGAGGTGCCTGTGCTGCTGCATAATAACAGCATAGCAATGCCCTTTGAGGCAGTCACCAATATGTATAGCCTGCCCTCCCGCAAGGACATTGATCCCACAGCACTTTTGGCACCCTTCTATTTTATCTTCTTCGGGCTGATGCTTTCCGATGCGGCATACGGCATCATCCTTTCCGCATTGTGCTTCTTTGTACTGAAGAAATATAAGCCGGAGGGAACGATTTATAAAATGTTCAAGATGTTCTTCTACTGCGGTATCTCCACATTCCTTTGGGGAGCGCTTTTCGGCGGCTGGTTCGGCAACTTCGTCACCGTAGCGGCAGATACCCTCTTTGGCAAGGACATTGTTATCAAGCCCCTGTGGTTCAACCCGATGGACGATCCCATGAAGCTATTGATTTTCTCTCTTATTCTGGGAGCGGTGCATCTGTTCATTGGTATGGGTGTGCAGGCATATATGCACATACGGGACGGCAACCCCGTGGATGCCATCTGTGACATCGGGCTGTGGTATGTGCTGCTGATTGGGCTGGTGCTTTTCGGTGCAGGCGGCATGGCAGCACCGATGCTGACCACCATAGGCAAGGGAATGTCCGTTGTCGGCGTGGTGGGTATCCTGCTGACAGGCGGCAGAAAGAAAAAAGGCATCGGCAAAATCACCGGCGGTCTGGGTGCGCTTTACGGCATCACCAATTATCTCTCCGATATCCTGTCCTATTCCCGTCTGCTTGCCCTTGGGCTGGCAACAGGGGTTGTGGCGCAGGTAATCAATACGCTTGGCTCTCTGGCAGGGGGCGGCGTGGTCGGTGCGGTGCTGCTGACGGTGGCATTGGTGTTCGGCACCATCTTTAATCTGGCGATCAATGCGCTGGGTGCGTTTGTCCATTCCTGTAGACTACAGTATGTGGAATTTTTCGGTAAGTTTTATACAGGCGGCGGCAGAGAATTTCGCCCCTTTGCAAGAAAAACAAAATATGTGAAGCTTCTGGATGATCGGAAGGAAACGGAAAAAGGAGGAAAAGGAATATGATGGAAAGTTTATTCAGCGGTGAATTTTTAGCATTATTAGGGGCTGCAACAGCAGCTCTGGCGGGCATTGGCTCCGCATTGGGCGTTGGCGTTGCGGGGGAAGCGGCTGCCGGCGTGGTATCGGAGGACCCCAATAAATTCGGTCAGGTGCTGCTGATGCAGGCGCTGCCCGGCACACAGGGGATCTATGGGCTTCTGATTGCCTTTATCGTACTGGTGAAGGTTGGTCTGTTGGGCGGCGACGGTATGCTGGAGCTGAGCGTGGCACAGGGCGCATCCATTTTTGCGGCTTCTCTGCCTATTGGTATCGTTGGTATCTTCTCCGGCTATGCACAGGGTAAGGCGGCAGCCTCCGGCATCATGCTGATCGGCAAAAAGCCCAGTGAAATGGCAAAGGGTATGCTGTTTGCGGCGATGGTAGAAACTTATGCGGTGCTGGCACTGCTGATTTCTTTCCTGATGCTCAATAGCATCCAGCTGTAATCGAAGAAAGAAAAAAAGGAGGAGAAACTCCTATGAATGACGGTAAGATTATTATTGATAAAATTATTTCCGATGCCCAGAAGGTGGCAGATGCCACCATCGCACAGGCGAAAAAAGAGGCAGACGCCCTTTTGCAGGCGGCAAAGGATAAGGCAGAAAAGCAGCTGGAGCAGATGGACAGAGATGCCCATTCCGAGGGAGAAAGCGTGAAAGCAAAGGAAATCTCCGCAGCGGATATGCAGGCAAGAAAAGCATTGCTTCTGGCAAAGCAGGAGATCCTTTCCGAGGTCATTGCAGAGGCGGAGAAGCGTCTGGTGCAGCTGCCCGATGGGGAGTATCAGAAAGCCATCGGCGGTATGCTGGATAGACTGGATGTCTCTTTGGGTAAGGAAATCATCGTTGCACCGAAGGATCGGGAAAGACTGGCGGCGCTGATTGGGGAAAAGGGCTTTGTGCTTTCTGAACACACCGCAGACATCAATGGCGGCTTTATCGTGAAAAACGGTGATGTGGAATATAATTATTCCTTTGCCTCCATCCTTGGGGTGGAAAAGGAAGCCATCCGTAAGCTGGCGGCAGAGATATTGTTCTAAGGAGGGGAAGGCATGGCGAAACATAAGATTTATCCTTTTGCCGTAGCAAGCATCCGCTCCATGGAAAACAGACTGCTCTCCCGCCAGAAGCTGATGCAGATGGCAGAGGCGAAAGACGCTGCGGAGGCCATCCGTATCCTGTGTGAAACAGACTACGGCAAAACAGAGATCGAAAATATCTATGACTTTGAAAAGCTGATTCGTAACCATCTGGAGGAGGAATATCAAGCTGTCGGTAAGCTGATTCCATCGGAAACCTTCATGGATATTTTCCGTTTCAAAAACGATTATCATAATGTGAAAGTGCTTATCAAAGAGGAAATTTCCAAGGTAAGCGGGAAAAAATATCTGGTGCAGGGGGGCAGCATCCCGCTGGATCGCCTGCAAAAGAATTTCCGTGACAGAAACTATATGGAGCTGCCCAATATCAAGGAGGAAGCGGTGCAGGAGGCCATTGAGCTGTATGCCAAAACGAAAAACGCAGGCTGCATTGATACCATCCTCGACAAAGCCTGCTTTCAGGTGATGAGCGAGGCGGCGGAAAAGCTGGGCAATGCCTATGTATCCCGCTATGTGAAAAAGCTGGCGGATATGACAAATCTGAAAACCCTGCTTCGCATCTGGAAGCTGAAACGCTCCGATGAGGAGCTGGAGCAGTGCCTTGTGCCCGGCGGTGAGCTGCCCTGCGAGCTGCTGCAAAGGGCGTTCAAAAATGACAGCATCCTCCAGACCTTGAAGGAAACCTCCTACGGAGAGCTGTGCGAAACCTATATGCCCCAAGGCTTTACCGCCTTTGAAAAGGCGTGTGACGATTATCTGATGGAGTGCATCAAGGATGCGAAATATAAAACGCTGACGCCGGAGCCTGTTGCCGCTTATATTCTGGCAAAGGAAACGGAGGCAAAGTGTGTCCGCATCATTCTGACCTGTAAGCTGCAGCAGATGGATGAAGCGACCATTAAGGAAAGGGTGAGAGAAGCGTATGTCTAAAGTGGGTATCATTGGCGATAAGGACACGGTCATGGGCTTTCTTGCACTGGGACTGGATATTTTCCCCGCCTACGATGGGGATGAAATCAGAAAAACCATTCACAGACTGGCGGAGCGTGAATATGCCATCATTTATATCACGGAGGAAGCCAGCTTGCAGGCAAAGGAAGTCATTGCCAAATATAAGGATATGGAACAGCCTGCCATCATTGTGATTCCGGGGATTTCCGGCAATATGGGGCTGGGCATGAATGAAGTGCGTGAATCGGCAAAGCGTGCCATCGGCGCAGATATATTATTTAGTGAATAAAGAATGTAGGTGAATGAAGCTATGACAACAGGCACCATTGTAAAAGTATCCGGCCCTCTGGTTATCGCAGAGGGCATGAGAGATGCCAATATGTTCGATGTGGTTCGTGTATCGGATAAGAACCTGATCGGTGAGATCATCGAAATGCATGGGGACAGAGCGTCTATTCAGGTGTATGAGGAAACGGCAGGTCTTGGCCCCGGCGAGGAGGTTGTTTCCATCGGCAGACCTATGAGCGTGGAGCTGGGCCCCGGCATGATTTCCACCATTTATGACGGCATCCAGCGTCCGCTGGAAAAAATCTATGCAGTCAGCGGTACCAATATCCATAGAGGGATAGATGTACCCTCTCTGGATAGAGAAAAGAAATGGAAATTTGAACCCGCCGTACAGGTGGGGGCAGCGGTGGAGGCAGGCGATGTGATTGGTCTGGTGCAGGAAACCGCTGTTGTGACCTGTAAAATCATGATTCCTTACGGTCTGAAGGGCGTGGTGAAGGAAATCTTCATCGGCGAATTTACCGTAGAGGAAACGGTTTGTGTGGTAACGGATGAAAAAGGGAACGATGTGAATGTGACCATGCTGCAAAGATGGCCTGTTCGTCGGGAAAGACCGTATCGGGAGAAACAGTCCCCCAATGCGCCTCTGGTCAGCGGACAGCGTGTCATTGACACCTTCTTCCCCATCACCAAGGGCGGCGTTGCAGCCATCCCCGGACCTTTCGGCTCCGGCAAGACGGTGACACAGCATCAGCTGGCAAAATGGGCGGATGCGGATATTGTGGTATATATCGGCTGCGGCGAGCGCGGCAACGAAATGACAGATGTATTGAATGAGTTTCCCGAGCTGATCGACCCCAGAACAGGGCAGTCCCTGATGCAGAGAACCATTCTGATTGCAAACACCTCCGATATGCCCGTAGCGGCACGAGAGGCGTCTATCTATACGGGTATCACCATTGCGGAATTTTTCCGTGATATGGGCTATAGCGTAGCCCTGATGGCAGACTCCACCTCCCGCTGGGCAGAAGCCCTGCGTGAAATGAGCGGCCGTCTGGAGGAGATGCCCGGTGAAGAAGGCTACCCTGCATACCTTGGCTCCCGTCTGGCACAGTTCTATGAACGGGCGGGCAGAGTGGTTTGTCTGGGTAGCGATAAGCGGATTGGTACACTGACAGCCATCGGTGCCGTATCCCCTCCCGGCGGTGATATTTCCGAGCCGGTATCTCAGGCAACCCTGCGTATCGTTAAGGTATTCTGGGGGCTGGATTCTTCGCTGGCGTATAAGCGTCACTTCCCTGCCATCAACTGGCTGACCAGCTATTCCCTCTATGAGGAAAAGGTGGATAAATGGGCGGATGAAAATATCGAGCCGAATTTCTCGGCACAGCGCAGAGAGGCAATGCGCCTCTTGCAAACAGAGGCAGAGCTGAATGAGATCGTGCAGCTGGTAGGTGTGGACGCCCTCAGCCATAGCGATAGACTGATTCTTGAGGTGGCACGCTCCATCCGTGAGGACTTTTTGCATCAAAACTCCTTCCATGAGGTGGATACCTATACCTCCCTGCATAAGCAGTATCGTATGATGAAGCTGATTATGACCTTCTATCAGGAGGCGGAAAAAGCCATTCAGCAGGGCGTGAAGATTCAGAAAATCACAAAAATGGATGTGATCGAAAGAATTGGCCGTGCAAAATATATCGAAGAAGAAAATGTAGATAAAAGCTACGATGAAATAGAAGCAGAAATCAGAAACGAGACAGCAGAGCTGATCAGAAAGGGGGCGGAGGAAGTATGATAAAGGAATATCGTTCCATACAGGAAGTTGCCGGCCCTCTGATGGTGGTTTCCGGCGTAGAAGGCGTTGCCTATGACGAACTGGGCGAAATCGAGCTTGCCAATGGCGAGGTAAGAAAATGTAAGGTATTGGAAGTAAACGGCGATACGGTGCTGGTGCAGCTTTTTGAATCTGCCACAGGCATCAATCTGGCGGAGAGCAAGGTGCGTTTTCTGGGGAAAAGTCTGGACTTCGGCGTATCCCCCGACATTCTCGGCCGTGTCTTTGACGGGATGGGCAATCCCATGGATGGCGGCCCCGAAATCATCCCCGAAAAAAGAATGGACATCAACGGCGCACCCATCAACCCCGCAGCCCGCATCTATCCTGCGGAATTTATCCAGACAGGGGTATCTGCCATTGATGGGCTGAATACACTGGTGCGTGGACAGAAGCTGCCTATCTTCTCTGCCTCCGGTTTGCCCCATGCCAATCTGGCGGTGCAGATTGCAAGACAGGCAAAGGTAAGAGGGACAGATTCCAAGTTCGCCGTGGTATTCGCAGCCATCGGCATCACCTTTGAGGATGCGGAGTTCTTCATCAATGACTTTAAGCAGACAGGTGCCATTGACCGTTCCGTTGTGTTCATCAATCTGGCAAATGACCCTGCTGTAGAGCGTATCTGTACGCCTAAAATGGCACTGACCGCAGCGGAATATCTGGCGTTCGAGCAGGATATGCATGTTCTGGTTATTCTGACAGACATCACCAATTACGCAGAAGCCCTCCGTGAGGTATCTGCGGCGAAGAAAGAAGTACCCGGACGCCGTGGCTATCCCGGCTATCTGTATACCGATCTGGCGACCATGTATGAAAGAGCCGGCAGAATGAAAGGACATGAAGGCTCCATCACCATGATTCCCATTCTGACCATGCCCGAGGAGGATAAGACACATCCCATCCCCGACCTGACAGGCTATATCACAGAGGGGCAGATTATCCTGAGCAGAGAGCTGGATAAAAAAGGCCTGCAGCCGCCCATCAATGTATTGCCCTCCCTGTCCCGTCTGAAGGATAAGGGGATTGGCAAGGGCAAAACCAGAGAGGACCATTCGGATACCATGAATCAGCTGTTTGCGGCATATTCCCGTGGGAAGGATGCCAAAGAGCTGATGGCGATTTTGGGGGAATCCGCATTGTCCGAGGTGGATTTGATTTATGCCAAATTTGCCGATGCGTTTGAAAGAAATTATGTTTCCCAAGGCTTCCGCACAGACAGAACCATTGAGCAGACATTGGAAACAGGCTGGAGCCTGCTGCGGATGCTGCCCAAGAGCGAGCTGAAGCGTATTCGGGATGAATATCTGGATAAATATCTGAACAGCGGGGAGTGATGAAGCGTGGCAAGATTGAATGTCAACCCTACCCGTATGGAAATGACCCGTCTGAAAGGGCAGCTGAAAACTGCCAGCAGAGGGTATAAGCTTCTGAAGGATAAGCTGGATGAGCTGATGAAGCAGTTTATGGAGATTGTAAGGGAAAATAAGCGTTTGCGGGAGCAGGCGGAGGCGGCATTGGAGGAGGCATATCAGAACTTCATCATTGCCAGAGCCGTTCTTAGCGAAGCCAGCATCGGCGAAGCCCTGATGATTCCCCGGCAGTCCGTATCCGTAAAGGTCACCAAGCGCAATATCATGAGCGTGAATGTGCCGGTGTTCGATTTTGGCGGCGAGGAGGGTGGCGGAAGCATCTTCCCCTATGGCACGGCTTTTACCTCCGGTGAGCTGGATAGTGCTATGGTTTCCTTTTCCAATGCCATGGAGCCACTGCTGCGTCTGGCGGAGAGCGAAAAGACTGCACAGCTTCTGGCGCAGGAGATTGAGCATACCCGCCGCCGTGTGAATGCGCTGGAAAATGTCATGATCCCCAATTATCAGGAAACCATCAAATTTATTTCCATGAAGCTGGAGGAGAATGAAAGAGCCAACACCACCCGATTGATGAAGGTGAAGGATATGGTGGCGAAAAAGGCGATAGAGGAAAAACGGAAGAAGGACGCAGAAGCGGCAGTTTGCCGGCGTTGTGTGAAGTGAGTTTTTTCAATAGAAAAGGGATACCTGCGGGTATCCCTTTTGGCGTGGCACGGCTATTTAGCGGCGTTGACAGAAAATGTCTATCTATGATAGAATGGCGTCAGAGAAGTCGTGACGGGTGGCTGACCTCCCTTTCGTTAAGGGGGAGGTGAGGCGCATGACAGTATATGAGTCTTTCGTGTTAATGTTAACCTTTGGCTTATTTCTTCTTGCCTTGCTTTCTTATCTACATAAGTAATAAGAAGCATAAAAAAATAGCTACCCCTCATAGTATCTTGGCGGATCATTAGGGGTAGCCTAATTCTGGTGAGGTCAACCACTTCGTGGCGACTTCTTTACTTAACTTTATTATAGCAGACAGTGATTTATTTGTAAAGTGACGATTTTTAAGTTAAAACTATGGATATTGTGCTTAGGAGGGATATCATGGATAAAACAAATTTTTACAGGCACTTAATTATTGTTATAGATGCGAATATTAACTGGTTTTCTAATATAGACGAATGGACATATTCTGCGGATAAAGACTACTTTTGGTTACAAAATAAACGAAGAAACGTAAAAGTTGCTTTTAAAAGAACAAGATATGGATATAAAAGTATAAATGTTCATCCGTTGTCTGAATATTTCGAGGATGGATATAAAGAAGATTACAATAAAGGCTATGACTTTAGTGAAGTACAGTGTTCTGATATTACACAAGATGTACTGTACGAATTGTGTAAAATAATCAATAATAAAATAGAAGAGTTGTGTGTGTGTGGCTTGTGTGACAGTGGAGAATGTGGAATAGTTTTATCAAAACATGAACGTATGGAATGATAAAAAGAAAATTTGACCGAGATTTTACCAAGAATAGACTAAGATTGACTGGAACTAGCTGTGACTAACTGGGAAACAGTCAGGGAAGAAACGGGACAAAACAGGGCTTTCCGAGACTGGCTAAGGCTGGATAAAAATACTGCTCCATGCAGGTCAAGGATATGGTGGCGAAAAAGGCGATAGAGGAAAAACGGAAGAAGGACGAAGAAGCGGCAGTTTGCCGGCGTTGTGTGAAGTGAGTTTTGTATTTGAATTTTCATAAAAATAAGATAAGATTTCTTGGGGAATTTCAACGGAATAATAAATGCGAGAAAGTGATAATCTTTGGGTTTAGGGGTTATCACTTTTTCTATTGCGAGAAATGTTTTAGGATGTCATTTGTTCCGAAAAAGTGATAGAGTCTTTTTTCTATAAAAAGCATATAGCATAAATATAAATACATCGTCTTGCAAATATCTTTACGGCGTGATAGAATATAAATAAAAAAGGGGTGTTTGTATGGCAAGTACATTAGTTAATATCCGTATGGATGAAGAACTGAAAAAAAGTATGGAACAGACCTGTCAAGAGCTTGGCATGAATATGACAACCGCATTTACGATTTTTGCAAGAAAAATGTGCAGAGAAAAAAGAATCCCTTTTGAGGTTTCGATTGATCCCTTTTATTCTGAAAGCAATATGGCACATCTGCGTAGAGGGGTAGAGGCACTCAATGCCGGCAAAGGCGTTGCGCACGATATTATCGAGGTGGACGAATGAAAAAGATCTGGTTTGATGAAGCGTGGGAGGACTCTATTGGCAGATACAGGATAAGAAAACGCTGAAAAGAATCAATATGCTGTTAAAGGATATTGAAAGAGGTAATTTTGATGGCATAGGAAAACCCGAACCGCTCAAGGGAGATTTAAGTGGCTTTTGGAGCAGAAGAATTGACGAAGTCAATCGGTTGGTATATCGTATCAATCATGATGTTCTGGAGATCATTTCTTGTAAAGGACATTATGAAGATTAGGGCGGCATTGATACGATTCACTTGAGTTTATGAGGAAAAACGGAAGAAAGATGAATCAATATGAGGTAAAACATAGGAAATAAGGTGGTGTTTCTATGAAAAAAGTTTATACAGTGAAAGAAATCACTGATATTTTGAAGCCGATCTTTGAAAGAAACCGTGTGCGGAAAGCGATTCTTTTTGGCTCCTATAGCAAGGGCTGCCAGAATGAAAACAGCGATATTGACTTATTGGTGGACAGCGGCTTGCGGGGGCTTGCTTTTTACGGTCTATTGGAAGATGTAACAGAAGCGCTTGATATTGCGGTTGATATGATAGATATAACACAGGTGATTCCCGATTCTAAAGTGGATTTGGAAACGAAAAGGACGGGGGTGCTGATTTATGAAAGCTAAGGATGAAATTGTACTGGGTAAGATCATTGAAAGAATAGATACGATCAGAGAAGATTTGCCCGAATTGAGAAAACGGCTATGCCGTATACAGGAAGAACTGGGAGGCTGACGGAAGATTTCTGAACGCTGCCAGTCGTTGTAAGCTTCAAAGACTTCGGAATTTTGTGAAAAGTTCCGGAGTCTTTTTTTGCACCCATCCGCTCTTTTGGCATAAGCTGAAAGGAAGGAGGGGAGCAGGATGACAGGAATCAGCTTATGTATGATCGTGCGGGACGAGGAGGCGGTGCTGGAGCGATGCCTGCGTAGCATCCGCCCTTATGTAGAGGAAATCATCATTGTGGATACAGGCTCTACGGACAGCACAAAACAGATCGCCGCCCGATTTGCGGCAGAGATATTCGATTATCCGTGGGGAGAGGATTTTGCCGCCGCCAGAAATTTTGCCTTTTCCAAGGGGAAAGAGCCATTCCTGATGTGGATGGACGCCGATGATGTGCTGCCGGCGGGAGAGGGGGAGAAGCTATTGGCATTAAAGGCGGAGCTGGAAAACTGGGATACGGTGATGCTCCCTTACGATGCCGCCTTTGACGAAGCAGGAAAGCCTGCCTTCTCCTATGAGCGGGAACGGCTGGTGCGGAATACCCCCGAAGCAAAATGGGTGGGCTTCGTCCATGAGGTCATCGTACCCTTTGGACGGGTGAAGCGGGCGGACATCCATGTGGAGCATCGAAAGGCAGCTGAGGGGGATTCCGACCGCAATCTCCGCATCTATGAGAAGCATCTGGCGCAGGGTGAAACGCTGGATGCCCGTGGACAGTTTTACTATGGCAGAGAGCTGCTGTATCATCGCCGCTTTGCAGAGGCAGAGGCGGTATTCCGTCAGTTTTTGCAGCGGGCGGATGGATGGCTGGAAAATAAGCTGGAGGCAGTGCGGCTGCGTGCCGCCTGTCTGGAGGAAATGGGGGAGAAAGAAGCGGCGCTTTTGGTATTGCTGGAGGGGCTGCGCCTTGCCCCGCCTACAGGGGAGCATTGCTGTGCGCTGGGACGCTTTTTTCTGGAACGGCAGGAATGGGAAACGGCAGCCTTCTGGTATCAGAATGCCCTCCATAGTGAGAAACGGCAAGGGGCTTTCGTGCAGGAGGAGTGCTACGGCTATCTGCCCTGTATCCAGCTTTGTGTCTGCTATGATAGACTGGGCGAACGGGAGCGGGCGGAAATGTATAACGAGATGGCGGGAGTTTTGCAGCCGGATTCCCAAGCTGTGGCGTGGAACCGTGCTTATTTCCGTGGAAAATAAAAAAGCATTTCGCTTGACGAAATGCTCCGTCTGCGGTGGTGTCGCTTGCGACTGATTCCCTTGCCGCCGCAGTGCGATCCAAACCCAGTGTGGAAATATTTATTACGCAACAAAAAAGACACCACAAGATTTTCAAAAATTTTGTGGTGCCTATCTTTATTTATCTGGAAAATCAATTATCAAGTCGCTTTTTCCAAGATTGCACTTGGAGCATAAAGTTTGCAAATTGTCAAGCGAGGTTTCACCGCCCTTTGACCACGGGATAATATGGTCTATATGCAATGTAACGGACGGGTCTTTGGTTGGAGATGCACCGCAGAAACGACAGGTAAATTTATCCCGCGACAAAACTTCAAATCTAAGACGAGTGGATGGATTTCTACCTTTTTGTACCTTTGGAGCGTTTATGGCTTCAGCATTATTATAAATGCCATATATTCTTTCACGAACACCATTTACACAACTGCCAATTATCTGCTCTTTATGCCAGATATTTCCGTTGTAGGGATAGTTCTCGCCAAGGCACCTATATTGCCCGCGCTCTAAATACTCAAACAATGTCGGCTTTGTGAGTGAAATCCCGTTGTTAATACGATTGTAACAGTAATCAGACGGAATAATACTTCCACTCGATACTTTGTATCTGTCTTGAATAAAATCGTGCAACTCTGATTTTGTTGCAACATAGCCAACGCCATGTATATCAATAAATTCCTGTACGGCAGCTATTATCTTCTGATCTACTGTCATATCGTCAATACCATCCGCCATAGGTTCTAAATACCTTGTCTGCAAAATTTCATCTTCCAACTTACTGTCCGCCTCTTTAGCATCTTGCGCACACACAGTCCTCCTAAAAATCCATCTAATTGCAATGAGAATACCCACCAATATGTAGTAATAGACACAGAGTATGAGAATAAGAATGGATTTTACAATGTAGTAGAGAATAGCCAACAACTGATAGCTCGGTCTGCTTAAACCTCTGTATCTGTTATTTCTCAGACGAAACGGAAGGCGGTATGTCCAATCATCCTTTAAGTGCTCAAGCAGCACCATTTCTCCTGTTTCAATGTATATTTTGTGTACAACGCCAGCGACTATAAATGCCAGACATACAGAAAATAGGGGTGCGATTACAGCGATCATTGTATCTGCCTCCTTTAATTTATGGGCATATTATAGCAAATTATCTGTCCAATATAAAGTACTACTATCGACACTATTTTTCACAGGGCAAAGACAGAGCAAAGCAAGATTCTTTTATGGATCCAAGTTTGGCTTTCACAGAATCTTGTCCTGTCCCAGAACCCTGCTACTATGAAAAAACGGGAAGTATATGCGCTTCCCGTTTTTGCTGTGCTGTCTTATTGATATCCACCCGCTAGGGGTGGATATTTTAGGGTGTCGACCTTGTCGATGCCCTCTTTTATAAAAGTGCAATACCTGCCGCTTTGCAGGTTTTGATGGTTTCTTCATCCCAGATGGAGGACTGTACCTCGCCGATGTGGGCTTTGCCCAGCAGCAGCATACACAGTCTGGACTGACCGATACCACCGCCGATGGTGCAGGGCAGCTTGCCCTCCAGCAGCATTTTGTGGTATTCCAGCCCTCTGCGGTCATCACAGCCGGCTTTTCTTAACTGCTGATCCAGTGTGAAAGGATCTACACGGATGCCCATGGAGGAGATTTCAATGGAGTTATCCATCACAGGGTTATAGAACAGCAGGTCGCCGTTGAGCTGCCAGTCGTCATAGTCGGGAGAACGGCTGTCATGAGGCTCGCCGGAAAGCAGCTTGTCCCCAATCTGCATGATGAATACAGTTTTGTATTTCCGGCAGATGGCGTGTTCTCTTTCCTTGGAGGTCAAATCGGGGTATCTGTCCTCCAGCTCCTGCGAGGTGATGAAGGTCACCTCACGGCACAGCTCTGTGGAGATGCGGGGGTATTTTTTCTTTACAACCTCCAGCGTGTCACAGATGGCAAGGACAATGCCCTGTACGGTGAATTTCAGCTCCTGAATATTTCTTTTTTCGGGAGTGATTACTCTTTCCCAGTCCCACTGGTCTACATAGATGGAATGGAGATTATCCAGTGTTTCGTCACGGCGGATGGCGTTCATATTGGTGTAAAGCCCTTTGCCGGGACGGAAATCATAGCGATACAGTGCCATGCGTTTCCATTTCGCCAGAGAGTGTACCACCTCTGCCGTTGTGCCTGTGGCGGGGATTTCAAAGCTTACAGGACGCTCTACGCCGCTGAGGTTATCATTCAGCCCTGTAGCAGGATCAACGAACAGGGGAGCGGAAACCCGCTTCAGATTTAAGGTCTGCCCCAGATGCTCCTCAAAGGCATGGTGGATCACGCCGATGGCGTTCTGGGTTTCGTATAGTGTCAGCACGGACTGATAGTCCGCAGGGATATATGTTTTGCTCATGTAAGCACCTCATTTCTATTTTTTTCATACCTATTAGGATAACACAGAAGTTTTTTTTGTCAAGAGAGGCTTTCTGTCGGGGGCATATTCTTCGTTTTCTGGCATAGGATTTTATTGTATGGATACGATTTCAGCACGGAGGAGGAAGGCTATGGCTTACGATATTTATCGGGATATTGCGGAACGGACAGGGGGAGATATTTACATCGGGGTGGTAGGGCCTGTGCGGACAGGAAAATCTACCTTTATCAAGCGGTTTATGGAGCTGATGGTGCTGCCTTATATGGAAAACACCTACAGCAGAGAGCGGGCAAGGGATGAGCTGCCCCAATCCGCCAGCGGCAAAAGTGTGATGACCACAGAGCCGAAATTTGTGCCAAATGAAGCGGCAGAAATTACGCTGGGCGAGAATACAGCGGTGCGGCTGCGGATGATCGACTGTGTGGGCTATCTGGTGCCGGAGGCGGAGGGACACATGGATGGGGAGCTGCCCCGCATGGTGCATACCCCTTGGCAGGAGGAGGAGCTGCCGTTTCGGGAGGCGGCGGAAATGGGGACAAAAAAGGTCATTTCCGAGCATTCCACCATCGGCATCGTGGTGACGACAGACGGCAGCGTGACAGAGCTGCCAAGGGAGAATTATATAGAGGCGGAGGAGCGTGTCATCGGAGAGCTTTCGGAAATGGGCAAGCCCTTTATCGTGCTGTATAACACCGCCACGCCCTACAGCGAAAGCACCCAGAGGGAACGGCAGGAGATGGAGGAGAAATACGGCGTGCCTGTGCTGGCGGTGAATGGGGCACAGCTGAAAGAGGAGGATATTCGGCGGATTTTGGAGCAGGTGCTCTATCAGTTCCCCTTGCAGGAGCTGCGCTTTTTCTTCCCCGGCTGGGTGGAAACACTGGAGCAGGGGCATTGGCTGAAGCAGGGCTTGCTGGCACTGCTGCGGGGCTTGATGGTGCAGACGGAGCGTCTGCTGGATGCAGAGGCGGCACTGAAAGGGCTGGAGGAAGCGGATTTTCTGAAAAAGGCATATATCGAGCGTATTCTCCCCGGAGAGGGTGCGGCGGATATTCAGCTGCATTTTGCCGATGGGCTGTTCTATCAGATTTTGAGTGAAACGGTGGATATGCCCATCGAAAATGATTATGCACTGGTGGAAACCATCCGTATGCTGTCGGAAACCAAGCGGGAATATGATAAGATTGCCTATGGGCTGGAGGCGGTGAAGCAGAAGGGCTATGGCGTGGTGATGCCCCGCTTTTCGGAAATCACCTTGGAGAAGCCGGAGGTGTTCCGTCAGGGCAGCCGCTATGGCATCCGTTTGAAGGCAAAGGGGGAATCCATCCATCTGATACGGGCGGATGTGGAAACGGAGGTTTCACCCATCATCGGCAATGAGGAGCAGTCGGGAGAATTTATTTCCCGCCTGATTGCCGATTATGAAACAGAGCCGGAGCAGATTTGGTCGCTGAATATCTTTGGGCGTACCCTACGGGATATGGTGGGGGATGGGATGCAGAATAAGCTGAGCCGTATGCCGGAGGATGCCCAGATGAAGTTGCAGGAGGCATTGCAGAAAATCGTCAATGAAGGCGGCGGCGGGCTGATCTGTATTCTTTTGTAAGAGAATTGTTTGAGAGGAGGCAAATCGCCTTCTCTTTTTTTGGGAAATTTTACTAAGAAATTTGGTGGATTTTGGCGTTTTTGGTGGGAAGATAGCTTTACCTTTTGGTTTTTATGATGTATAATAAAATGATAATATGCCTGTATTATGGGTGTAGACTGTGTATGGACACCGTACAATCAGAAGAAGAACAGGGGGATTCCCATGAAAAAAGGTTTCTCGGGAAATAGAAGAAAACCGCCGCAGCAGCCGCCACAGGCACAGAGGCGGTTTCCCACAAAGGATAATGTATATAATCTGCAGCAGGAACGGCTGAAAAGGCAGCGGCAGGAGCAGGAAAGACAGCAGCGCAATGCGGTCTATCACTTCGATCATACCATCGGACGCAATGCCGTGGAGGAGCAGCTTAGAGGCAGCGAGAAAAAAAGGGGCAGGAGCAATATGATTTTGCCGATGGTGGTATTTGCCATTGTAGCGCTTTATCTGATGGGGCAGCTTTTTCTGCTGGCGTCCAGGCGGTCTGAGGTGGATGTGGAAACGGTTGCTTATGGCACCATTGATACACCTCAGATTTATGAGGGGCTGATTCTCAGAGAGGAGTATGTGGTCAACAGCAGCCGCACAGGGCAGCCCTTTTATCAGTATTCGCAGGGGGATTATATCTCCAAAGGCGGCGTTGTCTGCGTGGTGAAGGAAACAGGCACTACGGAGAAGCTGGAAACAAAGCTGGAGCAGATTGATCAGGATATCTTAAAAAGCCAAAAAACGAGGGCGGATCTTTCCGCCTATTCCGAGGATATTGCAAGGCTGGAAAATAGCGTGAGCCGCATGGTGGATGCCTATGCAGGCCGTGCCATGCAGGAAAATATTTCTTATATGTATACCATGAAAAGTCAAGTGGCGTCTGTTATGGAACAGCGGAATGAAATCTGGTTGACGGAAAATGTGGAAAGTCTTTCCCAGCTGACGGAGGAAAAGAATAGCTACGAAAAGCAGCTTGCCCAAAGCCAGAGTGTCGTATCCGCAGGGACGGCAGGGGTGCTTTGCCTTAGCTATGACGCTCTGGAGGAGCAGTATCATCCCGACATGGCAAAGGATGTGACGAAAAAGGAGATCGGCAGTGCTAAGGTGCAGTATATTTCCAAGGCGAAGGGTGTCAATCAAGGCGATCCGCTGTTTAAGATTGTGGAGAGCAATGAGTGGAGCATTGTTGTATATCTGCCCAATACAGAAACGGCGCTGTGGGCTGTTTCCGACAGTAAGCGGCTGAATGTGATCGCCGATGATAAGGTGGTGCAGATACTTGCCCTCATCGAAAGTATGGAGGTAGGTGAAAAGGAAACAAAAGTGGTTTTTACCAGCTATGAGCACATGGAGCAGTTTATGGAGGACAGAACCGTATCCTTCAGTCTGGACGGTGCGGTGCAGGAGGGGTTGAAAGTACCCAGTGGTGCCATTGTGGAAAAGGCGTTGCTGCGCATCCCCAGAAGCTGCTTGACGGAAAGCATGGGCAGGGATGGTGTGCTGCTGGTGAGCGGAGATAAAGCTCGTTTTGTGGATATTACCATTGTTGCAGGAGATGGCGAGGCGGTTTATGTGGACGGCAGCGGTGCCACTGTAAAAATGGGGGATATCATATTGCAGGGAACAGGCGTAGACGCGGGAAAGTATACCATTTCCGAGCAGACGCCCCATGTCGGTGTGTATGTGGCAAACAGCTCTGTGGCAAAATTTGTTGTCATCGACATTCTGGAGCAGAATCAGGAATATGCCATCGTGAAGGCGGGCAATATTACAGGGCTGCAGCCCTTTGATACCATCGTTTCCGATGCGAAAAATATCAGCGAGGGTGACAGCATCTATTAAGCTGTGCCACCCAATGAAAAAAAGAAAGAAGGCGGACAGCATGAGTGTAGCTGAAAATATCAGAGAGGTGGAAAGAAAGATTGCTGCGGCAGCCGAAAAAAGTGGCAGAAAGCGGGAGGACATCCTACTTTTGGCTGTCAGCAAAACAAAGCCTGTGGAGCTGATTGGCGAGGCGGTGCAGGCAGGCTGCCTTTCCCTTGGGGAAAATAAGGTGCAGGAGATTATGGAAAAATACGAGCCGATGATGGAATATGCACCGACAGGAGAGCGGATACACTGGCATCTGATTGGGCATTTGCAGACCAATAAGGTGAAATATATCGTGGATAAGGTGGATATGATTCATTCCGTGGAAAGTCTGAAGCTGGCGGAGGAGATCGAAAAAAGAGCTGCGCAGAAGGATATTGTGATGGATGTGCTGGTGGAAGTGAATATGGGCGGAGAGGAAAGTAAATTCGGCGTTGCTCCCGCAGAAACGGAAAGCTTGCTGCGGGAATTGGCAAAAATGCCCCATATTCGTGTCAGAGGATTGATGACTGTAGCACCTTTTGTAGAAGAACAGGAGGAAAACAGAGAAGTTTTTCGGCAAATGAAGGAATTACTGGTTGACATGAACGATAAAAAAATTGATAATATAAAGATGGATACCTTGTCCATGGGAATGACTGGAGATTATGAAGTGGCCATTGAAGAGGGGGCTACTATTGTCCGTGTGGGAACAGGTATTTTCGGAGAAAGATATTATCCAAATAAAGGATGAGAAATAGAGAGAGTATTTAGGGAGGATATGACCGTGGGAAAGATTTTTGGTAAAATGAGAGATCTGATGTTTGGGGAATATGAAGAAGAGGAATACTATGAGGACGAGTATACGGCAGCACCTGCGCCGGTAAGAGAGCCGGTGTCTTTCAGCCTACGAGAGGCTGATAGAGAGATGGAGCTGGTGCAGCCCAGCCGTAAGGCAAGCACAAGAAGCAGCAGTGCAGCACAGTATCATGGCGGCACTGCAGCAATGAGCGTTGTCATCATCAAGCCGGAGGAGTATGAAGATGCACAGGAAATCTGCGATCAGATCAAATCCAACCGCCCTGTGGTGGTAAATCTGGAAAAAGTGGAATACCCCGTGGCACAGCGTATCATGGACTTTCTGAGCGGCACCTGCTATTCTCTGGAGGGTTCTATTCAGCGTGTGGCAAACAATATCTTCATCATTGCGCCCGGCAGTGTGGATATTTCCGGCAATTTCAAAGAAGAATTAAAAACAAAAGGCGTACTGCTGCCTTGGATGAACAGCGGTAACGGCAGATAAGGTGGTTATGTAAATGGAAGCATTGCTGGTACAGGCAATCGGTCTGTTTTTCTATTTTCTGGAAATTCTGATTTTTGTGCGGATCCTCCTTTCGTGGTTTCTGCGGGGTGGCTTTTACAGCGGGATTGGAAGATTTCTCTATAACATGACAGAGCCTATCCTCGGCCCTGTGCGAGATATGGTGGATAAATCGCCTCTGGGCGGCGGCATGGGGCTGGATTTCTCACCCATTTTTGCGCTGATTTTGATGCGTCTGGTGCAGACACTGCTCATCAGTGCCGTGCAGATGATTTTCTGATGGACAGGCAGGCGTTATTACGCAGTGTGCCGGAGGGAGAGGAGCGGCTTTTGTTTGCCAGAGCGCTGGATCAGGCATTGTTTGCCTTAAAGCGTAGAGAGCCGGCATTTACGGACTTTATGGATCGGGCGAAGTGTGCCCGTTTTCGGGAGCGTATGGCGGGCATCAGCGGGCTTACGGTCACGCTGTTCGGCGGCACGGAGGATTGTGAAAGACAGCAGATGGGCTTTTTTTCGGAGCCGCTTTCCGAAGAAACCTTCCCCATCCGCATTTTGAAAATAAGACGAAAAAGTAAAAAATTCGGTCAGTCGGATTTGAGCCACAGGGATTATCTGGGCTCCATCCTCGCACTGGGCATCGAGCGCAGCAAGGTGGGCGATATTCTCATAGAGGAGGAGGGTGCAGTCTGCTTTGTGGCAGAGGATATGGCGCCCTACATAACGGCGGTGCTGGAGCAGGTTTCCCGCACAGCAGTCGTTGCGGAGGAGGCGGCATATTCTGCCGAGGCTGTCCCCAAACGGCAGACGGAGGCCGTGCAGCTTACGGTGGCAAGCCTCAGGCTGGATGCTGTGGCAGGGGAGGCGTTCCATCTTGCCAGAGGCAAGGTGCAGACGCTCATCACAAGAGAGCTGGCACAGCTCAACTGGAACACCGTCACCAATGTATCCCATCCGGTGAAGGAGGGAGATATGATTTCCCTTCGGGGCTTTGGTCGGTTCCGTATCCTGCGGGTGGGCGGCAAAACGAAAAAGGACAGAACGATATTGGAAATCGAGAAATATATTTGAGTTTGAGCAAGGAGGGCTTTTCATGATTACACCCAATGACATCGCAACCAAGGATTTCAAAAAAGTAGCGGTTGGCTATTCGCCAGAGGAGGTAGATACCTTTCTGGATGATATTTATGAGGATTATGAAAGGCTGTATCAGCTTAGTCTGACGGAAAAGTCCAAGGCAGAGCCGGTGGCGGCACCGGTAGGCAGTGCGGAGCAGTTCAAAAATCTGGAAAAATCCATTGAGCGCACCTTAAGCTTTGCAGAGGCGGCAGCAGCAGAAACAAAGGCAGCAGCACAGGCGGAGGCAGATGCCATCCTCAGTGCGGCAAAGACACAGGCGGCGGAGATTGTCAGCGGTGCCAGAGCAAAGGTGTATGAGCTGGAGCAGGAGATTGCAGGGCTGGAAAGCCGTTATGAGCTGATGAAAACCAGAGTGAAGCTGCTGTTATATGCAGAAATCGAGCTGCTGGATAAAAATGAAATCCTTGCAGAAAAGGAAGCAAAGGCAGAAGAAACAAAATAAGAAGAGACAAGCTGCGGCAGGAAAAAGAATTTTTCAGCCGTGGCTCGTTTTGCGTTTATGGGAAGCTGAAAAAATGCCGTAAACTTCGGAAAAGAACCGCTTTTTTCGGAAAGGAATGAGGAAAAATGATAGCAATATTGGCAGCGGCAGTGCTGATTTTTCTGGATCAAGCCACAAAGCTGTGGGCATTGGAAAGTCTGAAGCCCATCCATAGCATGACACTCTGGGATGGGATTATGGATTTGACCTTTGTGGAAAACAGAGGCGTTGCCTTTGGTATGTTCAGCGGGCAGCGGTGGTTTATCCTGCTTTTGACGGGGGTGATTGCCGCAGGGCTGATTTATTTTTATGTGACACTGCCCAAAAAGCAGGAATATCGCCCTGTGCGTGCGGCTCTTGTGCTGATTTTGTCGGGGGCTGTGGGTAATATTATAGACCGCCTGTTCCGTGGCTATGTGGTGGATTTTTTTGAATTTACCTTCTTTGAATGGCCTGTGTTCAATGTGGCGGATATTTATGTGGTTTCGGGGGTTTTCCTGCTGGCATTTATGATCCTCTTTGTGGTGAAAGAGGAGGATTTAGAGCGAAAGAAAAAAGGATGAAGCGTATGGATTATTTTACATTTGCGGCAGAGAAAGAGGACATCGGTACACGGATTGATGTGTTCCTTGCGGAGAATATGGAAAACCTTTCTCGCAGCGGGGTGCAGAAGCTGATTGACGGGGGCGAAATCACGGTAAACGGCGGCAAAACCAAGGCGAATTATAAGCTTAGAGAAAAGGACATTATAGATGTGGCAGTACCTGAAGCAAAGGAAGTGGAGATTTTGCCCGAAAACATCCCTTTGGATATTTTATACGAGGATCGGGATGTAATCGTGGTGAATAAGCCCCAGGGCATGGTGGTGCATCCTGCACCGGGACACACCAGCGGCACACTGGTAAATGCGCTCCTCTATCATTGCGGAGCGGAGCTTTCCGGCATCAATGGACAGAAACGCCCCGGCATTGTCCACCGCATTGATAAGGATACCTCTGGTGTGCTGATGATTGCCAAAAACGATAAGGCACATCAATCTCTGGCGGCACAGCTGGCAGAGCATAGCATCACCAGAAAATATATTGCCGTGGTGTATAATGGCTTCACAGAGGATAGCGGCACGGTAAATCAGCCCATCGGCAGAAATCCGCAGGATAGAAAGAAAATGGCTGTCACCCAGAAGCATAGCCGCCATGCGGTCACCCATTATCGGGTGCTGGAGCGGATGGAGAAATTCACCCTCATCGAAGCCCAGTTGGAAACGGGGCGCACCCACCAAATTCGTGTCCACATGACCTATATCGGGCATCCCCTTTTGGGGGACGGGGTGTATGGCCCGAAAAAACAGCCGATTTCTTTGGAGGGACAGGCACTCCATGCACGGGTGCTGGGCTTTCAGCATCCTGCCACGGGGGAATATCTGGAATTTGAGGCACCTATGCCGCCTCATTTTGAAGCATTGCTGGAACGACTGCGTAAGTAAGCGGGAGGAAAGACCATGCCACTGATGAAAAAAGACTTTTTCGGCCTGCGGGATATGACAGCGGAGGATATCCGCTATATTCTCGGTACGGCAGAAACCATGAAATATATTCTAAATCAGAAGGATAAGAAAACCCCCCATCTTTTGGGGAAATCCGTTATCATTCTGTTTTATGAGCAGAGTGCAAGGGCGAAGCTGTCCTATGAACTGGCAGCCCAGCACTTGAGCGCAAATGTAATTGATATGACAAACTCTGTCCATTCCATCGAAAAGGAAAGCCTGCAGGATATGGGGCAGCTCATCGACCAGATGGGGGCGGATTTCATCATCCTCCGTCATCCCATGGCTGGGGCACCCAAGCTGTTGGCAAAATGCGTGGAGGCCTCCGTCATCAATGCGGGGGACGGCTTCAATGAAAATCCCGGACAGTCCCTTTTGGATCTGCTCACCATTAAGGAGCAAAAGGGCGGCTTTGAGGGGCTGAAGGTAGCCATCATCGGGGATTTGCGCCATAGCCGTGTATCCAAAAGCAATATCTGGGGGCTGACGAAGCTGGGGGCAGAGGTCAGCGTTTCGGGGCCGCCTACCCTGCTTTTGCCGCAAATCGAGCAGTTTGGGGTAAAGGTGTGCTACGATGCCAGAGAAGCGGTGAATAATGCGGATGTTATCCTGACCACCCGTATGCGGATGGAAACACAGGATAAGTTTTTCCTGCCCTCTCTGGATGAATATAAACGGTTTTTCCGTATTGATGAAAAGCTGCTGAAATATGCCAAAAAGGATGCCATCGTCATGCATCCCGGCCCCATTCAGCGGGGCATCGAAATTTCTTCCGGTGTTATCGACGGCAAGCAGTGCATCATCAATGACCAGATTGCCAACTCCGTAGCGGTGCGTATGGCGATGTTCTATATCCTTTCTCAGGTAGGAGGTGCGTTTCGATGAAAACGGTACTGAAAAATTGCAGACTGCTTGGCACTTCCCATGATAAAGACCTGCTCCACGATATTTATGTGGATGGCGGCATCATTGAAAAAATCGGGCTGGATATTACCGTAGAGGGGGCAAGGGTGCTGGATGTGGGCGGACACATGGTGCTGCCCGGACTGATTGATATGCATTGCAATATCTGCGATCCCGGTCATGAATACATAGAGGATATTGCAACGGTTTCCAGAGCAGCCCTCAGAGGTGGGTTTACTACCATTACCTGTGAGCCGAATACCAACCCTGCCATTGATAATAAAACCGTTGTGGAATATATCGTTTCCAAATCTAAGGAGAAATCTCTGGTGAATATTTATCCCTACGGCAGTATGTCTATCGGCTGTAAGGGCGAGCAGATGGCGGAGATTGGGGAAATGTTCGATGCGGGCATCGTAGGCATTTCCGATGGTGACGAATTTACCGATTCCGCTGCCTTTCTGCGTAATGTTATGATTTATTCCAAGATGTTCGACTTGCCGGTGCTTACCCATTGCGAGGATAGAGAGCTTTCCGCCAGAGGCGTTATGAATGAGGGCTATACTGCAGCCTGCCTTGGGCTGGAGGGGATGCCCCGAGAGGCGGAGGAGGTCATTGTTGCCCGCAATCTGAATTTGGCGGAGCGTACAGGCGTGAAGCTCCACCTTGCCCACATCAGCACGAAAGGCTCTGTGCAGCTTATCCGTGAGGCAAAGGGCAGAGGTGTGCCGGTGACCTGTGAAACCTGTCCCCATTATTTCATTCTGACAGAGGATGCCATTGGGGATTATGATACACTGGCAAAGGTGAACCCACCCTTGAGAGCCAAGGAGGATGTGTTTGCCCTGATAGAGGGCATTGCCGATGGCACCATTGATGTGATTGCATCAGGACACAGCCCTACCAATCTGACGGAAAAGGAAAAGGAATTTGATCAGGCTGCCTATGGCATCTCTGCACTGGAAACGGCATTTGCCTTAAGCTACACCTATCTGGTGGAGCCGGGCTATATCACGGTGGAAAAGCTGGTGGAGCTGCTTTCCCAGAAGCCTGCGGAGATTTTGAAGCTCTATAATAAGGGCATGGTGCAGGAGGGTAGAGATGCGGATATTATTGTGGTGGATTTTATGGAAAGCCATAGCATCGACCCGGAGCATTTTGCCTCTAAGGCGAAATTTTCTCCTTTTCGGGAGGAAGTGGTGCGGGGCAAGGTGCTGTATACCATGGTTGGCGGTAGGCTGCTGACATAAGAATAAACGAGGTGTAACAAAATGTATTTGAAACGATTGGATTTGCAGGGCTTTAAGTCCTTTCCGGAAAAAGTGAAGCTGGAATTTATCCCCGGTGTAACGGCGGTGGTTGGTCCCAATGGCAGCGGCAAGAGCAATGTTTCCGATGCGGTGCGTTGGGTGCTGGGAGAACAGAGAGCCAAAAGTCTTCGTGGGGATAAGATGGAGGATATTATTTTTGCCGGTACGGAAAGCCGCAAGCCCCTTGGCTTTGCGGAGGTGTCCATTCTGGTGGATAATCAGGATGGCAGACTGCCGCTTGCATATAGTGAGGTGCAGATCACAAGGCGGGTATTCCGCTCCGGCGAAAGTGAATACCGCATCAATGGTACTGCCTGCCGCTTGAAAGATATTCAGGAGCTTTTCATGGATACGGGTGTCGGCAGAGAGGGCTATTCCATCATCGGACAGGGACGGATTGACGAAATCCTTAGTGCAAAGGGCGATGACCGCCGCCGTATTTTCGAGGAAGCGGCAGGCATCGTGAAATATAAGACCAGAAAAAACGAAGCCATCCATAAGCTGGAAAAGGAACAGCAAAACCTGCTGCGGGTGGATGATATTATCGGCGAGCTGGAGCTGCAGGTAGGGCCTTTGGAGGAAGAAAGCCGTAAGGCGAAGGAGTATCTTCGGTTGAAAGAAGCCCTTAAGCAGGCGGAGGCAGCACAGTTTGTAAAGGATGTGGCGCGGATTGACACACAGCTGCAAAAGCTGACAGAGGATCGTGCCGCCGCAGAAAGCCAGCGAGCGGAGGGGATTGCCAAGAGTGAGGCGGAAAAGGAAAAGGCACATTCCCTGCGAGAGCAGGCGGAGGCACTGGAGAAAATGCTTCAGCAGCAGAATGAAGAAATGACAGAGCTGCGGGCAGAAATGGAAAAGACCGAGGGCGAAATCCGTCTGAAGGAAGAACAGCAGGCAAATGATGCAGCCCATATTTCCCGTATCCAAGGGGAGATTGCACAGAAAGTGGAAAAGCTGCAGCAGAATAAAGCCGAGCGGACAGAATGTCAGGCACGGATGACAGCCCTTAGACTGGATATGGAAAGCCGACAGACGGAGCTGAATGGTCTGGAGGAAAAATACGCTTCCTTGAGCGATGCGCTGATACAGGATGAAAGTAAGGCGGAATCCTTTAAGGATGAAATATTCGAGCAAATTCGTATTGGCACGGAGGCAAAGGGCGAAATCGCCAAAAGAGAAGCCATGCAGACGCAGTTTGGCGGGCGAATGGAGCAGCTGCTTTCGGAAAAAGAATATACGGAAAGCCGCCTGCATCAGCTGGAGGTGCATCAGCAAGCACTGGAAAAGCAGGAGGAGGAGCGGCGTGCGCATATCCGCTATCTGGAGCAGGAGCTGGATGCATTGGAGCGGGACCGCACCCATGCAGTAGAGCAAAAGCAGCGGGCGGAGGCGAGCCTTTCCACGCAGGAAAAGCGTATTTCGGAAACCCGTTCCCGCCTTTCTTTGCTGATGGAGATGGAAAAGGCACATGAGGGCTTTTATAACAGCGTCAAAAGTCTGTTGCAGCTGCCCGATAAGGCAGAGCGTGGCATTTGCGGCGCCGTAGGCGAGCTTTTGAAAGTGGAGGAGGCTTACGAAACCGCCATCGAAGCGGCATTGGGCGGTGCTTTGCAGCATATCGTGACGGAAACAGAGGAGGACGCCAAGGAAGCCATCGGCTATCTGAAACGGCATAATCTGGGCAGAGCAACCTTTCTGCCGGTGACAGCCATCAAGGGTAGACCGTTGGAGGGCAAGAACGCCATTCTGGCAGAGGTCGGCGTTATCGGTACTGCTTATGATTTGGTGCGCTTTGAGGAAAAATTCAGACAGATTGCCCAGAATTTGCTGGGACGCATCCTTGTGGTGGAAAATCTGGATCGGGCAGTAAACCTTGCCAAGAAATACCACCATCAGTATAAGCTGGTGACGCTGGAGGGGGATATTCTGAACCCCGGCGGCTCTATGACCGGCGGCTCTGCCCAGAAAAAGGCACTTCATGTCTTTGGCAGAAGCAGAGAAATCCGTGAGCTGCGGCAAACATTGCAGGGCGCAACGGATGAGGCCGCTATGATGCGGGAGCGTCTGCTTTTGGCGGCGGAGGACTTGCAGGAGATAGAGGACGAAACCGTCAATAAAAAAATGGAGCTGCAAAAGGTGATGGTAACCCTCAGCGGCGGCAGCGGCGAAAAGGAAAAAACGCAGCAGGATCATGCCGAGCTGACAGAAAAGCTTTCTCTTATACAGTTGGAGGAAACACAGCTGCAAGCACAACAGGCGGCAGCAGAACAGGAAATCGAAGGCTTCCGCAGTAAGGCGGCAGCAGCAGAGGAAAACCTACAGTTTGCCAATACCCGTCTGGAGGAGTTCCAGAGCAGTCTTTCCGGCGAAAAGGAGGAAAGGGATGCGCTGATGGCGGAAATCACCCAGAAGAAGATAGACCTTTCGGCGGCGGGGCAGAGTGTATACGCGATGGAGGAAACCATGCTGCGTCTGCAAAGAGAGGCAGAGATACTGAAAAGCGAGCGGCAGCAGGCAGAGGCACAGACAGCCCTTTATGCCCGCAGCACAGAGGAACGCACCGAGGAGCAGGCTGACCTGAAGGAGAAGGCAGCGCAGCTGGAGCAGCAAGCAGCCCATTTGCAGGAGCAGTTGAACGCCACAGCAGAAAACCGCAGCAGCACCGCAGAAGCGGCGGCAGCGGCAGAGCAGACGGCGGCGGAATGGAGAGATACGGCAAACCGTATGGAAAACGAGGTTTTCCGCATTGGGGCAAAGGCAGAACGGCTGGAGGAAGAAAAACAGCGGATTACAGCCCAGATGTGGGAAGAATACGAAATGACGCTGCGTATGGCAGAGGAATATGCCGCAAGACAGACGGCGGAGGAGGAAGCACGCCCTGTGCGGGAATGGAAGCAGCAGCTTCGTTCCCTTGGCAATGTCAATGTGGGTGCGATCGAGCAGTATAAAGAAGTAAAGGAACGCTATGAATTTCTGACAGCCCAGCGGGCGGACATTCTGGAAGCAGAGGAGAAGCTGAAAGGCATCATTGAGGAGCTTTCGGCGCTGATGGAAAAGCAGTTTAAGGAGCAGTTCCGCCTGATCAGCGAAAACTTCTCGCAGGTATTCCAGGAAATGTTCGGCGGCGGCAAAGCCCAGCTGAAGCTGACGGATACGGCAAATGTGTTGGAATCTCCCATCGAGATTGTCGCACAGCCACCGGGGAAGAATTTGCAGAATATGCAGCTTTTATCCGGTGGGGAGCGGGCATTGACCGCCATTGCTATCCTGTTTTCCATTCTGAAGCTAAAGCCATCCCCTTTCTGTATTCTGGATGAAATCGAGGCGGCGTTGGATGATGCCAATGTCAGCCGCTATGCTCGCTATCTGAAGCAGTTTGCGGCGGATACCCAGTTCATTGTCATCACCCATAGAAAGGGTACGATGGAGCACGCCGATGTGCTGTATGGGGTGACGATGCAGGAAAAGGGAATTTCCAAGCTGATTTCCGTGGATTTCTCCGAGGTAGAGAAGTCTGTGGAAACGGCATAAAATATAGAAAAAGGAGATTGGAAAAATGGGTTTATTTGATTTTTTCAAGAAGAAGCCGGCAGAGGAAGCCACCGAAGCCGCACAGCGGGAAGGCGTGGTGGAAATCGACGGTGTGGAAGTGGAAATGGAAATGGCAGAGGATGAGATTATCGTTTCCACTATAGAGGGCGATGTATTTATCGCAGACAGCGATGCGGATGCACTGGCATTTCTGGATGCACTGACAGAGGAAGTGGCGGAGGAAATGGAGCAGGAGGCGGAAATGGGAAGTGTTGCAGAAGCAACACCTGTCGAAGAAGCGGCGGAAATCGCAGAAGAAGCACCTGTAGAAGAAGCGCCCACAGAAGAAGTATCTGCCGAGGAAAAGCCGGAAAAAATGGGCTTTTTCGCCAAACTAAAGGCAGGGCTGGATAAAACAAGAAAAAATATCCTTGGCGGCGTAGACGGCGTTCTGGGTGCATTCACCAAAATTGATGAAGACCTCTTTGAGGAGCTGGAAGAAGCCTTGATTATGGCTGACCTTGGGGTGCAGACCACCATGGATATTGTGGAAAATCTGCGGAAACGGGTGAAAAGAGAGCGCACTACAGACCCCGCAGCCATCAAGGATATGCTCATTGATGAGATTACGGCCATTCTGGAGGAGGATGGGGCAGAGGAAGAAAGCCTGCCTACGCCCTCTGTGCTGCTGGTGATTGGTGTAAACGGTGTAGGGAAAACCACCACCATCGGTAAGCTGGCACATAACTATCAAGCGGAGGGCAAAAAGGTGATGCTGGCGGCAGCGGATACCTTCCGTGCGGCAGCCATCGACCAGCTGGAGATCTGGGGCGAGCGCAACCATGTGCCTGTCATTAAGCAGGCGGAAAATGCCGATCCTGCGGCGGTGGTGTTTGATGCGGTGCATGAAGCAAGAAAGCAGAATACGGATATTCTTATCTGCGATACGGCAGGACGCCTGCATAATAAGAAAAATCTGATGGAAGAATTGAGAAAGATTGCCCGTGTCATTGAACGGGAATACCCTGCAGCCCATAAAGAGGTTTATCTGGTGCTGGATGCCACCACAGGGCAGAATGCCTTGCAGCAGGCGAAGCTCTTTCAAGAGGTGGCAGACATTACAGGTATCGTGCTGACCAAGCTGGACGGTACGGCAAAGGGCGGTATCGTGGTTGCCATCAAGAGCGAGCTGAAGCTGCCGGTGCGCTATATCGGCGTAGGCGAGGGCATCCACGATTTGCAGAAATTCCATGCGGCGGAATTTGCCGGTGCTCTTTTCGGTAAGGAGGCATAAGCCATGGCGGAGGAGAAAAAACATTCCGTATATGAATACGGTGCGTTGGAGGAAAGAACAGAACGCAGACCTGCGGCGGCAACGCCCTATGAGCAGGAAATCTGCGCCCACATGGAGGCACTGTTCCCCCAGCGGGAAACACGGGTATACAGAGAGATTGAATCGGAATTTCTCAATGTCAGTGTATTTGTAATGAAAGCCCCTACCAAAAAGGATTTTCATGTGATTTACACCGCAGGGATGAGTGCCCTGCCCATGACCTTGCCCAAGGAATTTCTGCCGAAGTATCAGGCGTTGGAGCGGGCAGAGCTGCTGCTTTTCCTGCCGGCGGAGTGGGATATTCTGACAGGCTATGAAACGGATCAAGATGTGCCGGAAAGCCTTTGGTGGCCTGTGAAGCTGACGAAATATCTGGCAAGATTCCCCCATGAATTTAAGACATGGCTGGGCTGGGGACATACTTTGCCCAATTCGGCGAAATGTGTGCCTTATGATGCAAGCACAAAGCTCTGCGGCGCTATGCTGGGGGCATTGCAGGAAAACATCAGCATCCTGCATACGGAGGATGGTACACAAATCAATTTCTACTGTGTCCTGCCCCTCTATCAGGAAGAAATGGAGTTCCAAAAGACAGCAGGAACGGAGGCGCTCATGGAGCGGCTTTCCAAGCTGAAAGGCTATGGGATGATTGTATTCCCCGACAGACCGAATGTCTGTGAAACAGAATAAAGCAGAAAAGAAGTGTCGATACCCGTCGGCACTTTTTTTATTGGAGAAGCGGAAAAGTGACAGGTTTCGCCACTGCGCTAAGCTATAATCATAGCCATGGAGGAAAACAATGGAACCGATATTATACATAGATGTGATTTTTCTGGTGACATGGGGGATGGATACCCTGCTTTTGTGGGCAGCAGGAAGGCTGGCTGGCTTTTTTGCAAAAAAAAGGCGTATCCTGCTGGGCGGCTTTTTGTCGGCAGCCCTGTATTGCCTTTGGCTTTGGTGTTTTCGGCGAAACGGCGGTTTTTTCCTTTCCGCCCTGCTGCTGGGGATGGGGCTGTTTGCCGCCTATCACCCGAAGCGGGGGCGAAACTGGCTGCGGCTTCTGGGCTGCGGCTGGGCGGCTTCCTTTTTGCTGGGGGGCGGTGTGGAAATGCTCTTTTCCTTTACCCAAGTGCAGCGCAGCTTCGGGCAGGGGCTTGCGGTGGAGCAGGCATATCCGTGGTGGCTGCTGCCTTGGGCGAGCGGCATCGCTTATCTTTGCATAAAGCTGGCGGCCAAATGGCTGACGGCAAATATCCAAAGGCGCAGGGAATACTGCACCCTGTATCTTATGTATCGGGGCAGAGGCATAGAGGGACGGATGCTCATTGATACAGGAAATGGGCTGGTGCATGAGGGCAGAGGGGTGGCTGTGGTGCAGCTTTCGGCGGTGCTGCCTCTGTTTCCCAAGGAGCGGCAGGTGGCGCTGCTTTCGGGCAGGCGGGAGGGGCTGGAATGGCTGCCCTTTCAAAGCCTTGGCAATCCCGACGGCAGGCTTTGGGGCTTGCGGGCGGAGCAGCTTCGGCTGTCCTATGGAGAAAAAACCATCACCCATAGGGATATTTTCGTGGGTATCAGCGAAGCGGATTTTACGGGGGCATACGAAGGGCTTGTGCCGCCGCAGCTTTTAGAGGAGGAATGAGGATGAAGGAATGGAATTATCTGCTGTTTCTGGCAAAATATCATGCGGAGCGGCTATTGCGAAATTTTATCAAAAAAAGACGGGAAAGTGGAGAGGGGGTATTCTACATTGGCGGCAGCGATGTCTTTCCGCCGCCGCTGAAGCCGGAGGAAGAAGCAGTTTTGCTGGAGCAGCTGGGCGGGGAGGAGGATATGACGGCGAAATCCGTTCTCATCGAGCGTAATTTGCGTCTTGTGGTTTATATCGCCCGCAAATTTGAAAATACAGGTATCAATGTGGAGGATTTGATTTCCATTGGCACGATAGGTCTGATTAAGGCGATCAATACCTTTAAGGTGGATAAGAAGATTAAGCTGGCGACTTATGCCTCCCGCTGCATTGAAAACGAGATATTGATGTATCTGCGGCGCAGCAGCAAAACAAAGGCAGAGGTTTCCATAGATGAGCCGCTGAATGTGGACTGGGAGGGCAATGAGCTGCTTCTTTCGGATATTCTGGGGACAGAGAGCGATGTCATCACCCGTGGCATAGAGGAGGAGGTAGACCGCAGCCTGCTGAATCATGCCATGGAAAAGCTGAGCAAGCGGGAGCGGCGTATTGTAGAGATGCGCTTCGGCATCCTGCCGGAAACGGAGGAGAAAACCCAGAAAGAGGTGGCAGACCTTTTGGGGATTTCCCAGTCCTATATCTCTCGCTTGGAGAAAAAAATCATGAAGCGGCTGCGCAAGGAAATGAGCAAGCTGATGTAAGGGGGGAGTACCCCCCTTTTTTTTACGCTATAAGAAATTTCGTTTCTTATAGAGCAAAAACCCTCGGGGATGCGAGGAAATCAGTCGCAAGCGACACCGCCGCAGGCGGGGCATTTCGCAAGCGAAATACTTTTTTTATATATCCCGATAATGAAGCGGCTCGAAATCCGTATTGATGGTTTTTCCGAAACCACGATCCAGATATTGCTGCATCCCGCTGCGTCCGCTTTTTTTCAGAGTGTGTGTGCTTTCCCGTCTGGGCTGGCGGTTTTGCAGCGGTGTGTGATTTTCCGTAAGCTGCATGAAGAATTGCTCCTTTCTGTTTTTTTCTTATTTTATCGGGAAAAAGGTGGCTTTATTCAGAGATTTGTTTCGTATATTTCGCAGATGGAATGGAAATGGTAATAAGGAATCTTTGAACGAACGGAGTGAGAGGATGGCTTATTACGGCAAGGTGGAAATCAGCGGCGTGAATACGGCAAATCTGCCTCTTTTAACAGGGGCGGAGGCAAAGGCGCTTTTTATAAAATGCAGAGCAGGGGACGAGGGGGCAAGGCAGCAGCTCATTGAGGGCAATCTCAGATTGGTATTAAGCATCATCAAACGCTTTGAAAACCGCAATGAAAATATGGATGATCTCTTTCAAATCGGGGTGATTGGGCTGATTAAGGCAATCGACCATTTTGACATCACCATGGATGTGATGCCCTCTACCTATTTCTGCCCCATGATTATCGGGGAGATACGCCGCTATCTTAGGGATAATAATACCATTCGGGTGTCCCGCTCCTTGCGGGATACTGCCTATAAGGCGTTGCAGGTGCGAGAGCGGCTGATGGCAGAAACGGAAAAGGAGCCGGCGGTGGAGGAGATTGCCAGAGAGCTGGGTATGAGTCGGGAAAGCGTGGTGATGGCGATGGATGCCATACAGGATCCGGTTTCGCTTTTTGAGCCGATTTATCATGATGGCGGCGATACCCTTTATGTGATGGATCAGGTCAGCGATGAGAAAAACGGGGACAGGCTTTGGCTGGAAAAGCTTTCGCTGAATGAAGCCATGTCACATCTGTCTGAACGGGAAAAACGCATTGTAAACCTCCGCTTTTTCGAGGGGAAAACCCAGACAGAGGTCAGCACAGAAATCGGCATCAGTCAGGCACAGGTGTCAAGGCTGGAGAAGTCTGCCTTAAAGAGTATGCGAAAATATGTATAACGGCTGAAAACAGTGGACAATCTGCTGCCGATAGGATAAAATAAAAAAGAAAAATGGGCGGGTTTGCGGATTTTTTCTGTATCCCCCATAAGAGAAAGCAAAAATTTTATCCATCGGGAGGAAGCATCCATGAGAATTTATGCAGAAGATACAGCGGCACTCATCATCGACTTTCAGGAAAAGCTGGTGCCTGCCATCGCAAATCATGAAGAAATCGTAGCAAAGGCAGCCACATTCTGTGCAGGGCTGAAAGAAATGGGCGTACCTATGGCTGTAACACAGCAGTATACAAAGGGGCTGGGCGATACGGTAGAGCCAATTAAGGCGGCGTTGGGTGCATTTGCGCCTATGGAAAAAATGTCCTTCTCCGCAATGGGCTGTGATGCGTTTGTGGAATGGGTGAAGGCACAGGGCAGAAAAACCATTCTGGTTTGCGGCGTGGAAGCCCATATCTGTGTGCTGCAGAGCATCATCGACCTGCTGAGAGAGGGCTATCGTGTATTTATCGTGGCAGATTGTGTCGGCTCCAGAATGGTGTATAATAAAGACTATGCCATCCAGAGAGCGGTGCAGGAGGGTGCTTTGGTGACTACCTGCGAGGGCGCATTGTATGAAATGGTACAGGGTGCAGGCACACCCCACTTCAAAGCCATTTCCAAGCTGACAAAATAAGATTGCAGATGCCTCAATTTTTCGGAAATTGGGGCTTCTTTTTCAGAAAAGGGTGAAAAAATATGAAAATCAGAGAGCATTTTCAGACCATTACATACCATAGAAAGCTGGTGCGGCAGGGCTGCTTTCGGGTGGGGCTTTACTGGCAGGGGCTGACACATGACCTTTCCAAATTCAGCCCCACGGAGTTTCTTATGGGCATCAAATATTATCAAGGGGACAGAAGCCCAAATAATGCGGAGAAAGAGGCAAAGGGCTATTCCTCCTCCTGGCTGCATCATAAAGGCAGAAATAAGCATCATTTTGAATACTGGACGGATTATACCATGCCCGGCACATCGGACAAGGTGCTTATCGGCATGAAAATGCCTCTGCGCTATGTGGTGGAAATGTTCATGGATCGGATTGCTGCCTGCAAGGTATATCAGAAAGATGCTTATACAGATGCCAGCCCCTTGGCTTATCACGAAAGAAGCAAACGTGTGAAAGAGATCATGCATCCTGAAACCATTGCGCTGATCGAAAAACTGATGAGAATGCTGGCGGAAGAGGGAGAAGCGAAAACTTTCGCTTATACAAAAAAACTTGTGAAAAAAGACAGAAGGGACAGAATGAAAGCGATTCCCCGACTGATCAGAGAACTTCTGGGAAAATGATCCCGTAAATGAGGTGAAGAAAAATGAGCAAAGGAAAAGTCATCGTTGGTTTAAGCGGCGGTGTGGATAGTACTGTTGCCGCATATCTCTTGAAAGAACAGGGCTATGATGTCATCGGTGTGACCATGGAAATGTGGCCCAACGAAAACAGCCAGAAAGCCATTGAAGATGCCCGCCGTGTGGCGGAAAATAT
>JAZQTP010000026.1:0-17013 GCA_045630845.1 Anaerotignum sp.
AGTGTCAACTGTTTTTTTCGTTGTGCCATCTGCGAATTGACCGCCTTCCACACAGAAAGTAACCTGCACTTCATATTCATCTGGCGTGCCGTTGCTATTTGTATCTTCGCTCCAGACTGCTTCCATCAAATACTGATGTACGCCATCTTCTGCAGTCTGGACATTCCAGCCCATGAATACTTTCCCGTACATTTCATCCGGAGTTGCAATGCTACCTGCTTCTGTTACTGCCAGCGTTTCACTTTCTCCATCACCTTTTAGCATCTGAATTTTGGAATTATATGCTACGCCATCTACGCTCATTCTTTTTTCTACAAGGACATTGTTATCATCCCTTACAGTAGAAAGATAGGTGATTGCAACAGGGTCAGCCTTTTTGAAGGAATAGGTATAACTGTACTCCTCCTTCTGCGCATCAATACTTACCTCATCTGTCAATCCACCTTCCCACTCTGCGCCTTCCACGCTGTAGCCGGGCAGTACAGCGCCAACTTTAGGCAGCGCTACTGCTGCGTTCCCAGTTTTGTTCGCTTTTTCATCCTTCTTCAGTGTTACAATTTTTACAATATCGTCAGATTTGCCATTTTCCCATTTCCCGCCAACAACTTGGAAAGTTATCTTCCGTTGGAAAGAATCCGGGATACCGTCACTGCCTTCTGTCGAAGTTTCCTCGCTCATGCTATCCTCTGCCCATTGTGCCGTGAAGATATATTCTGCGTTCTGCTGCTCTCTTTTCCAGCCAAGGAATACACAGCCTTCTTTTGTAGGGTCCGTTGCCTCCAACGCTGCCATCGCTTCATCAGGAATCACTCTGCTATCCTCTTCTGTACCATTGTCATATACCAGAGTGTAATTCGCCCCAATCTTCATATCCTCAACTATTTTTATAGCAGGCATTGTAGCTAACTCATCCGCAGCCTGCTTATAGATAATCTGCGGATTTTTTTTCCACTGTGCTGTAAACTTCGTACCATCTACTGTCCAGTAAAGGAAGGTATGCTTGTCACGACTAGGCGCATTCAGCAAGAAATTCCCTTCGACAAGTTGAAGCGTCATTGTAGCTCCTCCACCATCCAGAGTGCCGCCATTCGCATCAAATGTCACTGTTGTTTCAGTAATATTGAAGAATGCTTCCTTCTGCCCTGTGCTTGCTTGATATGTTACCTTAGGCTTATCCTTCCATGTTGCAACAAGCATCATGCTTTCTTCATCGTACTCCCAGCCTGCAAATGCCTTGCCCACAGGTGCAATCGGCGCACCTACTGTAACTTCCTCCTTCGCACCAGTCACCTTATATGGTTCAAGGTCTTTTTCACCATCATTTAATTTCAACATTTCACCAATCGGTATATTGGTAACCACTACATAGTTTCCATCTGTATTCTTATACTTGATTTTTGTATTCTTCTGCCATCTGGCTGTAAATGTTCTTTCCGCAAACTCCCACTTCAAGAAGGTGAAATGCTGGGTAAAGTTATCTTCTTCTTTCCATTTTTTCGGATTTTCCAAAGTCATTTCGCTATTGTCATTCAGCAGCAATGCAAATTCTGCCGTTGTTGCCGCTGTATATTCTTCACCCTCATAGGACGCTTTTTCATCCTCACTCAGCCCGAAATCCAGTGTAAAGGTATCCGCAGGATATCTGGTAAGATAAGCATATTTATTTCTATCTCCATTGTTATACAATACCGCTGCATCCTGAATCCAGTGTGCTATCATCTCACAGTCTGTTGCATTGTATGTCCAGCCCTGGAATGCATAGCCCGGTCTGGTGATGTTCGCATTATGCAAATCGTATGTTTCACCCGAGCCCATAGGCAGTTTTCCATCCACCACTCCGTCAACTACGCAGATGCCTCCATTCAGCGTCAGTGTTACCTCTTGTCCTACCGGAACCTCTTGGATGTCGGCGTGCTCCTGCTTCTCGTAGTCAAAGTAATGGAGCAAGGCATTGCTTTTCCAGTTCGCTGTAAACATTCGATTCTGTGCATCATAGGACCAGCCTGCAAAGCTATATTCAGCTTTTTTCGGCTCTTGCAATGTTGTTTTTCCGCCGGACAGTATCAATTCAAATTCACCCGCTGTAGCAGGTTCTGTATATTCGGTTTCATTATATGTCACGCGCTGTCCTTCATTAAAGGAAAACTTCAGACGCACCTTGTCATTCGGAAATCTGCTTATCGCTTCTGTCTCATCCACTTCTTCTGAGCCTAAGCTTTGATAGCTCACTTCCGCTTCCTGAATCCAGCGTGCAGTAAACTGATTTTCACTCAGTTCCCAGCCTGCAAATGTGTATCCATCCTTTGTCGGTTGCCCCAGTTCCAGCTTCCCTTCCAGCTGAAGCGTAATATCTTCGATTCTTTTTTCTGTCGGTATCTCGGCATTCATAATAGTATAATAACCGTCTCCGCCATCCAAATGAAAGGTAACCTCTGTATTTTCCCTAAAGAATACGCCTACGCCGTTTGTATATGGGCTAGTGTCCCCTGTGTATTTATCGTAAGTCACCTTGGGGCAATTTGCCCACACTGCTCTGAAGCTAAAGCCACCAGCTTCATCTTCTTCCAAATCCCAATACTGGAAAGCATGATTTTCCCACACCAAGTCGGGCAATTCAATTACATCTCCCCAATTCTGCAGTGTCATGTCATAATCTGTAACTTCCGAATCTTCTCTCAATGTCGCACCACTTGCGTGGAAATGCACCTGTGTATTGAGCGGAAAATCCTTCTCTACATCGCCAGTTTCACTCTTATACTTAATAATAGGGTTTTTGTTCCACTGGGCAGTCAATGTTTTGTCTGCCAATTCCCAACCATTGAATGTATATTTTTCTTTTGCAGGATTTCCCAGAACCAGAGTATCCCCTGCAGATGGTAAAACAATGCTGTTTTCTCCATTCTCTACATCCGCATAAGAAGCTGTCTGCTGCTCTCCTGCAGCAGAAGTATATACATACTCACCTGCCCCGCCAGTAGATTTGATTATCAAGGTTGTTCCCGGATCGAAAATAGTATCGCTCTTTTCAATCCCGCCGGTGATTGCATAAGTCACCTTGGGATTCAATGTCCATTTTGCATAAATCACCGCATCTCCAGTCACGGTATCATTTTCAAAATCCCATCTATTTGTACCCGCCGCATCTTTATACCATCCAGAGAATGTATAGTTTGTTCTTGTAGGTTCTTTCTGCTCGGAAGGTTTTGTTACCTTTCTGCCTTTTGCAAGCGTTTCAGTATCTATGCTTCCTGTTCCTCCATTTGTATTGAAGGTTACATCAAAGGATTCCATTGTCCCAGTCATTGTGACTGTTTTTTCTTCTGTAGAAGATCCGGTTCCATCACCATATTCGATAATGTAGCCTTTTGGTGTGTCTATAGCTACGGAAGCACCATCTTTCCCTACTAAGTCATTCCATTTGCCTGTAGATGTCATCTGCAGATACTGTTCATTCAATGTACCGTCCGTTGCACTGTTATTCGGCTTAGATCTTTCTGTATCCAAAACCGTACCATCATCATTAATATCTGCTCTATTCCAGAAATCCAAATTGACCGGCGTACCATATCCTCGTTTATACACATATTTACCTGCCGAATCTTTCGGTCCGCCCTTCAAAAACGGTTCCATGCTGATTGCTGTATTCGGTTCAGATACCCAATACCAACCATCCTCTTTTGCGTTGGTCACTGTACCATAGCTTTCACCCTTGTTCATATACTTACCGCCCAGCCATACCGCTGTATCATTATTGGGGAACAGCTTCAGCATCATATTATGCTCGCCCGCATCATTGATTGTTGCCAAATATCCTTGTTTCCCCATAAAGGTATGCAGCTTCGCATCATTAAATGCTACTTCCCAACCGGGGCTCTGCCTATCCTTAACAGGATCATAGCCTGGCACGATTCTATAGCCATAAAAATGACCGTTGTAATAAATCATTTTGCCGCCGGATGGATCTGATGTGTCTGTTGCAGCCGTTGTCAGTGTAACAGTAACATTTTTTGCAGCCTTACTGTTGATCAGATAAGCCACCTGTTCAATGTAAGCTTCAATGTCTGCCTTGCTTTTCCCCGCCGCAACCTGCACACGCCTATAATCGCTTCCGGCGCCATAGTCCTCCATCGACACAAAGCCGTCTACCGTCGGTAGAACAATCGTTTCTCCATCCTGAGGATTCTCAATCGAAAAAATAATTGTTCTGTAACCATCATCTGCAATGGTCACATCTTCGAAAGTATACTTATATTTCCCATTTTCCTGTACTATCTGCAAACCGCTCAACGATTCACCGGCAGCCTGTGCTGTCACAGGCGCTACAGTTGGCAGTGCAATTGCCGCTGCTACAAGCATTGCTGTTACTTTTTGAAAATACCGTTTCATACATTTCCTCCTTTATCTTTTTTTCTGGGCTGCATAAAAATACAACCTCCTATATCCTCTATATTCCAAATTTTCCTATGATTATTTTATATAATTCCACCTATTTTTCAAGTATTTTTTCATTTTTATGTACATAAAAAAATGTATTTTGCTCAAAAAATACTTCACAAGTTTTTATTTTATAAGCACAAAAATAAAAAGCTGAAGAATTTATACATTCTCCAGCTTTTTTCTGCACCCGACAGGATTCGAACCTGCGGCCTTTCGGTCCGGAGCCGAACGCTCTATCCCCTGAGCTACGGGTGCCTATGCAAGGGGCTGCATATACAGCCCCTATTTTTTATTTTACCTTTTTGCGGCGAAGATGTCAAATCTTTCCGCCGTAATTTTTTACATACTAATTTTCACTTCGGGCAAATTCCAGATTTCCTCCGCATACTGACGGATAGTTCTGTCGGAAGAGAATTTCCCGCTCTTTGCCGTGTTCATAATTGCCATTCTTGCCCAGCGCTCTCCATTACGGTATGCGGCATCAATTTCCCGATGCGCTCTTGCATAATCCGCATAGTCCTCCAGCACATAATATTCATCCGGTCTGCTGCCGCCAAAGCCTGTCAGCAATGCATCATACAACTCCCTGAACTGGTTTGTATCCGGACCGAAAGTGCCATCAATCAAGCTTGTCAGCGCCATACGCACCTCTTGATTCATATTGTATACCATCCAAGGATCATAGCCATCCATATTCTTCTGCTGTACCTCATCTGCACTCATGCCGAAAATGAAGATGTTTTCTTTCCCAACTTCTTCGCAGATTTCCACATTGGCGCCATCCATTGTACCAATGGTCAATGCGCCATTCAGCATAAACTTCATGTTGCCTGTGCCGGATGCCTCTTTGCCTGCTGTAGAAATCTGTTCGCTGATGTCCGCAGCGGGAATCAGCTTTTCTGCCAAAGACACTCTGTAGTTTTCCATGAACACCACCTTGATTTTTCCTGCGATGGACGCATCATTATTCACCACATCGGCAACTGCATTGATCAGCTTGATAATCAATTTCGCCCGACGGTAACCTGCCGCAGCCTTTGCACCGAAGATAAAGGTTCTGGGTACTATATCCAGACCGGGATTCATTTTCAACTGATTATACAGACCAATAATATGCAGGATATTCAGCAGCTGTCTTTTATATTCATGCAGACGCTTCACCTGAATATCGAAAATGGAATCAGGATTGATTTCAATTCCTTTTGTTTCTCTGATATAATTTGCCAGCGCAACTTTATTTTCTCGTTTAATCTCCATAAAGCGAGCTCTGAATGCCGCATCATCGGCATAAGGCACCAGCTTCTGCAACTCATCCAGATTGGTAATCCAGCCATTACCGATTTTTTCACTGATTAAATCCGCCAGTGCATGATTGGAGTGTAGCAACCATCTTCTCTGGGTGATACCATTGGTTTTATTGTTGAATTTTTCAGGATAGAGTTCATAGAAATCTCTCAACTCTTGATTTTTCAAAATCTCTGTATGCAGTGCAGCTACACCATTTACAGAATGGCTGCCTACGATCGCAAGGAATGCCATACGAATCTGTCCATCGGCAATGATTGCCATATTTCTAATCTTTGCAGGGTCGCTGCCATATTTTTCTGTCAGCTCCACAATAAAGCGACGATTGATTTCCTCTACAATCTGATAGATGCGGGGTAACAGGCGACTAAACAGTTCCATAGGCCATTTTTCCAGTGCCTCGGAAAGAATAGTATGGTTCGTGTAAGCACAAACCTTTCTTGTAATATCCCACGCCTGTTCCCAAGGTACATCGTTTTCATCCACCAGAATACGCATCAGCTCCGCCACAGCCATACTGGGATGGGTATCGTTCAGCTGGAACGCCACCTTGTCGGGAAGCTCATTAAAATCCGTATGCATCTTCTTGAAACGGGCAATCACGCGCTGAATCGTTGCAGAAATAAAGAAATACTGCTGACGCAAGCGCAGCTCTTTTCCCTGTATATGTTCATCGGCAGGATACAGCACATCAGAAAGGGTATTTGCCAGCATTTCCTCTTCTGCCGCTTTCTGATAGTTCCCTTCATTAAAGGATTTCAAATCCAATCTTGTTTTAGCCTTTGCCTCCCACAGACGCAATGTGTTTACGGTGTTATTGCCATAGCCAATCACAGGATAATCATAAGGAATCGCTGTCACAGACTGGAAGTTTTCATGCACCATTTTATAGCCGCCCTTTTCGTCCGCTACTGCCCGCACATTACCGCCAAATTTTACTTCTACTGCATATTCGCTTCTTTTCAGCCCCCAAGGATCGCCATTCTCCAACCAGTTATCCGGCACTTCCACCTGATGCCCGTTTTCGATACGCTGCTCGAAAATACCATAGCGATAACGGATGCCGCAGCCATAGGCAGGCAGGTTTAAGGTAGAAAGGGATTCCAAGAAGCAGGCAGCCAGTCTGCCCAAACCTCCGTTGCCCAGCCCCGGATCGGGCTCTGCATCCTCCACCAGATTATAATCAATCCCCAGCTCTGATAATACCTCTTTCACCTCATCAAACATTTCCAGATTGATTAGCGCATTGCCGAAGAAGCGTCCCATCAAAAATTCCATGGACAGATAATATACAACCTTAACATCCTTTTCATAATACTCATCATGGGTTTTCATCCACTTTTCTGTAATAACATCACGAATAGAGAATACTGCTGCCTGATAAATTTCTTCCGGTGTCGCATTCTCCAATGTTTTACGATACAGCGTTTTCAGATTTTCCCGAATCATTTCTTTCAGCGGTTCTTTTTCAATGAAACTCATAATAACCTCCTTGGATACCGAAGGTAACCTTTTCCCTCTCTTTTTCTCATCTGTCGGAAGCGGAAATCTCTTGCCCTTCCTCCAGTTATTTTTCTACGCATATTTAATTATTATACCAAAATTTTTTCCATTTGGCAATTTTTATCTACTATTGTCCCTTCCGCTCTCTTTTCATCAAAACCCCGCGAAAAAAATCGTTCCCAGAAGAAACCCCGCACCACTCAGAAATGCTTTTCCAATTTGCGGCTGTTCCGGCAGGATACCGGATGAAGCATGATACAGCCCCATGCCGCCCAACAGCGCCTTTCCGTACATCGGCAAAGACGGCAAAAGCATCACGCAGCCCAGTATTCCCACAAAAACCAGAATCGGGAAATACTTTCTTTTCTCCAACCACAGCCCCAGCAAAATTCCCAACCCCGCCACAGCCGCTGCAGGCAAAACGCCCATGCATTCTGGCAGAAAAGCAAGACAAAGAAATGCCAGATACCCCCCATTCCAAAAGCAAAGGGCAGCTTCTGCGTATTTACGCCACTCTGCCGCCCTTGTAATACCCATTGATTTGCCGCTTCCTGCCGTCAGGAACAGCCGGAATATGTTTTTCATAATAACCCCTCCGGTCTATCCGTTTTTATCAAGATATGGAGGGGACGAAATCTTGATGCCTATAGTCCGAAAGCGATTCCCGCCGCCGCACTCAGCACAATATAAAAAATCGGATGCTTTTTCCAGCGATTTGTGGCAACCAAAAGCACAACCAGCAGGATACACTCCGCAACACCGAGCATACTGCCCAGATTCTCCGGATGCAATTCTTCCCAAGTCGCCGAATGGAACAATGCGCCGATCAATACTCCGAAGCCGGCTGCACCAATCAGCCCCATAACCGCAGGGCGCAAGCCATAGAAAGCATCATTCACATAGGGATTGCTGCGAAATTTATCCAGTATTTTAGAGATGCAAATAATGATAACCACCGAAGGGAAAATCAGCCCTGCCGTTGCGGCAATGCTGCCAACCACACCACTGTGCTGAAAACCTGTGTAGGTCGCCATATTTACCCCCAGCGGCCCCGGCGTAGATTCCGAAATAGCAATCATATTCGGTATCTGATCTGCGGAAAACCAAGGGTATTTATCCGCCAGCTGGTAGAGAAAGGGCAAGGTCGCTAGCCCGCCGCCTACGGAAAATAGACCAATCTTGAAAAATTCAAAAATCAAAATCCATAAAGCCATCATGATTTTTTCCGCCTCCTTCCGCCGGAAATCAGAATGCCCGCCAATGCTGCCAGCACAATCACAATAACAGGGGATATATCCAGAAACGCCGATGCTGCAAAAGCCGCAATCGCAATCAGCCCGCAGAGCTTATCTACAATAGATTTTTTCTTAAGCTCTATCACCGCATTGATAATCAGCACACTGACCGCCACACGGATACCGGCAAAGGCGTGCTGCACCAGCGGCAGCTCTGCAAAATTTTGAAGCAGTGCTGCAATCAGCATCACGATGCAAACCGAAGGAAATACACTGCCCACCGTTGCCGCAACCGCACCTGCCACGCCTTTTTGCTTATAACCGATAAAGGTAGCCGTATTCACAAAAATAATTCCGGGCGTACACTGGCCAATGGCGAAATAATCCAATACCTCGTCCTCTGTTGCCCAATGATGCTTTTCCACAACCTCTTTTTGCAGCATAGGCAGCATGGCGTAGCCACCACCAAAGGTAAATCCGCCGATTCTTGCAAAGGCTGCAAATAATTCCCACAATTCTTTCATAAAAAGTCCCCTTCTTTGAGGGCGTTTCCCTCTTTCATCGAACAAAATATCCGAACAACAATCTTAGTTCTGCTGCATTTTTTCCATCTGATCGGTAGTCGCCAATGCGTCCATAATCTCATCCAACTCCCCGTCAATGATGGCATCTATTTTATGCAGTGTCAGCCCGATTCGATGGTCCGTCACTCTGCCCTGGGGGAAATTATAGGTACGGATGCGCTGGCTTCTATCGCCGGAGCCGACCTGCGAACGCCTATCCGAAGCAATCGCCTCATCATGGGCGCGCCGTTCCATTTCATAAACACGAGCATACAGCACTTTCAATGCCTGCTCCTTATTTTTCAGCTGTGATTTCTCATTCTGACAGGACACCACAATCCCTGTCGGGATATGTGTCATTCGCACGGCGGAATCCGTTGTATTTACACACTGACCGCCATTGCCCGATGCCCGAAACACATCTACCCGCACATCGTTCATATCAATATGCACATCCACCTCCTCTGCCTCCGGCAGTACTGCCACCGTTGCCGCAGAAGTATGGATGCGCCCGCCGCTTTCTGTTACCGGCACACGCTGTACCCGATGTACGCCGCTTTCATATTTCAAGCGAGAATAAGCACCCTGCCCCTTTATCATAAAGGAAACTTCTTTGAAGCCCCCCAGCTCGCTTTCATTGAAGCTCATCAGCTCTACCCGCCATTTGCGTCTTTCTGCATAGCGAGCATACATACGGAATAGCCTTTCTGCAAACAACGCCGCTTCGTCGCCGCCAACACCGCCACGGATTTCCATAATCACATTCTTTTCGTCATTGGGATCCTTGGGCAGCAACAAAATAGTGATTTCTTTTTTGAGCAACTCTAGCTTTTCCTTGCTTTCCGTCAGCTCCTCTTTCACCAGCTCCCGCAGTTCATCATCCAGCTTTTCCTCCAACAGCATCAGGTTTTCCTCAACGCTTTCCTTTGCTGTGCGGTATTCCCGATATTTTTCCATAATAGGCGTCATATCGCTGTATTCCTTCATCAGCTTCCGCCAGCGATTCTGATCGGAAATAATATCCGGATCATTGATCTGATCGGAAAGGCTTGCATATTTCATTTCAATCTCCGCCAATTTCTCCAGCATCATCCCCGCTCCTTTCTTCCTATCGCCACTCTGTCAAGTCCCGCCAGATCCTGTCTGACTGCAATCCTATCATATCCATTTTCCGCAAAAAGCTTACGCAATGCCTCGCCCTGATCGTATCCAATCTCAAAAAACAACCACCCGCCGTCTTTCAGCCAGTCCTTCGCCTGCCGTACAATGGCACGGTAAAAATCCAAACCGTCTACGCCGCCATACAAAGCATTATGGGGCTCATGCTCCTTTACCTCAGTCATCAGCTCCGCCATGTCCCTTTCAGAAATATAAGGCGGATTGGATACAATGGCATCCAGCTGTCCTTTCCATTCCAAAGGCACATTAGAGAACAAATTGCTTTCATAAAAATCTATGGAAATCTGATTTCGCTTTGCATTTTCCACAGCAAAATCTAACGCCTTCGGACTGATATCCACCGCAATGATTTTCTGAAAAGTACCGTATTTCCCCAGACTAATTGGAATACATCCGCTGCCCGTTCCAATATCCAGAATCGTACGGAAGCCTTCCGTCTGTTGTTTTTCCAGCACCGTTTCCACCAGCACCTCTGTATCCGCCCGTGGAATCAGCACCCCTTCGCCTACAACAAAGGGCAGCCCCATAAACTCCCATTCTCCGAGGATATATTGCGTTGGTCTGCCTGCTTCCCTCTGCGAAAGATAGTCCTCATAAAGCCGCAGCACCGCATCGGAAACCACTTCCTCCTCCCGCAAAAAGAAAGCCGAACGGCTCAAACCGGCGGCTTTCTCCAGCAAGAATACAGCGTCCTGCGTATCCTTTCCGGCTTTTTTCATTCGCATCTTTCCTTCCCTCAGCACTCCGCCAAGGGTTTTATTCCTCCGGTTCATCCTCCAGAACCCCTTTCATTGCCGCAATGGCACATTCGATCTGCTTATCATCCGGCTCAGCCGTTGTCAGCCGCTGCAAATACAGCCCCGGCGCACTCAAAATACGCACAATAAGACTTTCCGATCTGCCTGCCCAACGCAGAACCTCATAGGAAATACCCGCAATAAACGGCACCAGACATATCCTTGTGATCAACCGCAGTAAAAATACATCCGTTCTCACAAAGAAAAATACCACCATGGAAATCAGCATAACAAACAAGAGAAAGCTTGTGCCACAGCGTTTATGCTGTCTTGTGCAGGGACGCACATTTTCGACTGTAAGCTCCTTTCCGCTTTCAAAGCAGGCAATGATTTTATGCTCCGCCCCATGATACTGAAACACCCTCTGTATCTCCTTCATACGGGAAATCAGCCACAGATATGCCAGAAAAATCACAATGCGAATCAAGCCTTCGATTACGCCAAGTCCCCATGCAGGAACAATCGTCTTAAAAAAATTACCGATAAATACAGGAAGCACGAAAAACAGCGTCATCCCCAGTATCAGAGAAAGGAACACACTGAAATAAATCAGAATATCATTAAACTTATCTCCCAGCTTCTCTGTCAGCCATTTCTCAAAGGGAGAGAGTTCTTCCTCCTCCCAGCCCTCACCTGCAATCTCCGCAGAGCGCATCAATATCTTTGTACCATTGATTAGCGAATCCAAAAAAGCCGCCATCCCACGGAAGATGGGATACTGAAAGATACCTTTCTTGCCAAGCCCGCTGACCGCTTTTTTTTCTATCACAATTTCCCCCTCGGGATTGCGTACTGCCATTGCGTATATCTTTTTGCCACGCATCATAACACCTTCGATTACCGCCTGTCCACCGATGGTCGTGCATTTTTCAGCCATATATAATCCTCCTTTCAGGTCGGCAGACCTTTGCCAAAAGTGCAATGCTGCCGAAAGGAACTTTTGTCCTTTTTTTCACTCTATGAGAAAGCCGGCTTTCTCATAGAGTGAAAAAAAGGACTGGACATAACGCCCCAGCCCTTTTTGTTTTTAGAATTATTTTCTGCCGTATTTTTTGTTGAATTTTTCAACTCTACCGCCAGCTTCCAGCAGCATCTTCTGGCTACCTGTGTAGAAAGGATGGCATTTGGAGCAAACTTCGACTCTGATTTCTGTGTTTGTAGAGCCTGTAACAAATTCGTTACCGCAGTTACATCTTACTGTTACCTGATGATATTCGGGATGGATACCTTCGCGCATTTTTTTCACCTCATTTTTCACTATTTGTTGATCAATAATCCATGTTATTTATAGACAACATGGGTATTTTATCACACTCATATTTTTTTTGCAATAAAAATCCTCTAAAAAAAGACCTTTTCCACATTCTTTAACATTTTTCCTAAAAAAGCCTATTATTTTTCCTGCAAACCTAACATTTTTTCCTGCGCCGGCAGCCGCTCAATAAACTCCTGATTGTTTTTTGTCTTTTTCATCAGATCGAAAAATCCCGCCGTCACATCTGTACTGCTCAGGCTTGCCGCCATCCGCCGCAGTGCATAGTTACATTCCAGCTCCGCCGCCGTAAGCAGCTTTTCTTCCCGTCTTGTGCCGCTTTTGATAATATCCACAGCCGGGAAAATGCGCCGTTCTGCCATGCGTCTGTCCAGCACCAGCTCCATATTTCCAGTGCCCTTAAATTCTTCAAAAACCACCTCATCCATCTTGCTGCCGGTATCTATCAGCGCTGTAGCAAGAATGGTCAGACTGCCGCCCTTTTCGATGTTCCTAGCAGCCCCAAAAAACCGCTTCGGCATATATAGTGCCGCCGGATCAAGTCCACCGGATAATGTGCGTCCACTGGGCGGAATCGTCAAATTATAGGCTCTTGCAAGGCGGGTGATGCTATCCAGCAGGATCACCAGATCTTTCCCCTGCTCCACCATACGCTTTGCCCGCTCCAGCACCATCTCCGTCACTTTTTTATGATGCTCCGGTTCTTCATCAAAGGTAGAATAAACGATTTGTACATTTTCCCCTTCGATGGAGCGCTGGATATCCGTTACCTCTTCTGGCCGCTCATCAATCAGCAGCATAATCAGATGCACTTCCTTATGATTTCTGGTAATGGCATTTGCCAGCTTTGTCAACAGAATAGTCTTGCCTACCTTGGGCGGTGCAACGATCATACCACGCTGTCCCTTCCCAATCGGCGCAACCAAATCAATGATGCGTCCAGAAAGCTCATCCTGCTCTGTTTCCAGATGCAGCTTTTCCTCCGGATAAATGGGCGTCAAATCCTCAAAATGCGGACGACGCACCGCCAGGTAGGGTGCATCTCCATTGACTGTCTGCACATAAATCAGACCGCCAACCTTCTCCCCTTCTCTTGCCGGGCGCACATTTCCTTTGACACGATCTCCCGTACGCAAATTAAACCGACGAATCTGCGCAGGGGATACATATACATCATTGGCACCGGGCAGACAATTTTCCGCCCGCAAAAAGCCATAGCCATCGGGCAGCACCTCAAGAATACCCTCGCCCAATTCTGCTGTTTCCATCAATTTTTCCCGCTCCGCATTCTCCGTAGCGGCATCCGTTTTTTCTTCTGCTTTTGCCTGCGAAATAACACAAGCAGTTACCGCCAGACTTTCTCTCTGCTCCATGGATAACTGCTTTTCCTTAATTTTATCTATCAATTCGTTTTTTTTCAGTCCGGAAAGGGGTGATACCCCCATTTCCAGACCGATTTTTTTCAATTCCGCAAGCGTTTTCTTTTCCAGTTCGCTCATCCTTTTTCTCCTATCATTCTGCTACAGGAATCTTAATTGTAGAACCAATCTTCAGCGGATCACTTTCCTTCATACCGTTGGCAGTCAGAATTTTGGTATAATCTGCACCATTGCCCATCTGCGCCTGCGCAATTGTCCAAAGGGTATCCCCCTCCTTGATGATGTATTCCTTCCCTGTACCTGCTACAACAGATGTTGTGCTGTTTGCAGACGCACTGCTTTCTGTACCTTCCGCCGCATCCGTATTTTCTTCAAGTGCAATGGGATTTGTCAATGCTTCCAGCTGTTCCTCCAGCCGCATTTTTTCCAACTGAACATCATCGTATTTCTGTTTATATTCCTCGGACTGTGTCAGTAAATTCTGGGTTTCTTCCAGCTTGCTACTCAAACTTACTGTGCGGAAAATCAAGAAGATAATCAGTATCAGTCCTACAATTCCAAGAACGATGGCCAGCTTACCTCTGCCGCTGCCTTCATCATAATCGTCATAACCATCATAGAGGCGATCCAGATGCTCCTGCTTCGCCCGTTCCTCAAAATCCACATCCTCATAACGAGGGCGGTTATCTCTGGGATCTTTGCCCATGTTATCAAAAAGCTGTATTTCTTTTTCCTTCGCAGCTTTTTTGGCCCGTTTCTGCGGTGCAGCTGTGGTCTGCAGTGTCACTTCCTCTACGATTTTGGATTTTCTGCGGGCAGGCATCACGCTGACATACTGGATGCCATCGTCATATTCCTCATCCTGCATCGTTCTTGCTTTCTGCATATCCTCAGGCAACTCCTCAGAAGCAATGCCCGCGTGTCTTGCACGACGGGAAACATAGCGTGTAGGATCCCCCTCCTGCTGCGGCGCTCTGCTTACTTCGCTGATTTCATGACTCACCTGCTGCATCCGTGCTTCCTTCACTTCCTCCACATCTTCCCTTCTCTGGGGACGACGAGAACGGTATGCAGATGCTTCCAAATCTTCTTCATCCTTTCCCATCAAAGGATGCGTCTGCATCAGAATATCTACCACTTCCTTGGGCAGATCTGTATACAGCTCTTCATAATACCCTTTATCTGTTTCGCTCATGCCCTTGGGCATTCCTGTTCTTTCATTTTTTTCTTCACTCATTATTCTAACCTCCACAGAAATGATTCTCAATTCATATCTCAATCAAAATAATTGCATTTTTACACAATACTCGCATTTTATTCTATTTATTTTACAGTTTTATTGTCGAAGTGTCAATAAAAGTGGCAGAAATTTGTCCGTCTCGCATCTTGGAACAGAAAAAGGCCGACTCTCTATACCCAGTTTGTCAGAAAATCAGCCTTCTTCGTTTGCTTATTCAAAATATTTTTCGCCTATTCCACAGAAAGGATTGTATTCACATTCTGCTGACCGGGGACATATTCCACCGTTACCGTACTGCCAATCCGTTTCTTCAAAAGCGCCAAATGCTCTTTCGCCTTGCCTTCAAACAGTTCCTCACGCCCCTCTATCATCAGATAGAAGTAGGTATTTCCCTCAAAAACAATATCCTGCATCATAGTGATTGTTCCTGTTACTGTCTGCGCCAGCGCACTATCTACCGTTTCAATCCCGCTGCCCTCCATCAGACTGCGATACGCTCTTTCACATTCCGCCACCGTATCACCAATGGCTACAATCTGATATTTCTGGATATTGACCATGGCATATTTTTTTACCAACCCCGCATTATCCTTCAAAGAAAGGAAATAGGTCGGCTCCCCTGCAATATTCAGCAGCAAAGGAAAGGTTGCATCATAATTCAAATGCTGCACCTGCCCTTCCGCCGAGGACATCGCAGATATTTCCTTCGCACCGCTGATCTGGTAATATTTCGTTTCCTTGGTGCGGGAGTTCATCAACACGAAGCCAACATTGGATTCATCCCCACCAATGGAGGTCACACCGGTATACACCCATACATCATCATCCAGTGCAATATAATTATAACCCTCCGTTGACATCAAGCAGCCCCTCTGACCAAAAACAGAGTTAATAAAGCCATTGACCAGTGTGCCGTAATAATCATACTGCTCGATTAAAAGCGCCGAATCATACACCTTGTCCACCCATGTAGGCACCTCTGCCACATCATAATAGGTGTGCTCACCCGTTACAGCATTCACAAGGATTGCACCCTGAATATCCGTACCACCAAACAAGCCGATCGTCTTATCCTCCACGGCGCATACCCAATAAGGAACACCCGCATCATTGATTTCAAAATTATAGGTGCGGATCATTGCAGTGGGATAGCGGAAGCGGATATATCGATTCAGCTTTCTACCAAAATGCTCAAAGGGAGAAATTTTAATCCCCTCCTGCAGTTTGATTAATTCCACATCCTGTGTCGTCATATCAATAGAAATATAGGCAGGGATACCTGTACTGCGATTGGTGAACCATTTGATCAAATCTCCATACTGCAAGGGCGTTACTCTGACAGGCTTGCCCTGATAATTGATCTGGTTAAAATAGGGGCTTACCTCGTATTGGGATACCATATCCACCATGCTGCCCATTTCTCTCTCTGCAAGCCTTGCTGCGGATTCTCCATCCAAAATCGGAATCTGGTTATAATTCACCTCATGAATATCACCCGTAAAATCGCCTGTCTGCACATCCAGCAGCTCCCTATAAGCTGAAGCCCGCAAAATCGGAGAGGACAGCAGCATCCCCACGCCGTATACCGCACAAAGAACAGCGGGAACAATCAACAGCCTCTTTGCGGTTTTCCACTTTTCCGCACGCTCCACCACTACGCCGTCCCGCTCCAGAAACAAAACCTTAAAAATAGACCAGAAGTTCAGCACCAATCCCACAAGGAGCGCTGCCACAAAAAACATCCAGCTTTCCTCCGCATGGATATTCAAAGCAGGTAGATAATAATAATACATCCCTGCCCATATCAGCAGCGTCAGAATAAACAATGCACCGCGCACTTTTTTCATTTTTCATGCCTCCATTCAAAAAACTTTATGCTTTTTGGCGGTTTTCTCCTCTTTACATCTTACCGCTAATTGCATATACTATACTATAAATCCAAAGGATTGTGAAGTAAAAAAAGAAGCTCGCAAAGCGAGCTTCTCCGCCTGCGGCGGTGTCGCTAGCGACTGATTACCTTGCCGCCGCAGTGCGATCCCCCGGAGGGTTTTTACTCTATAAGGAACGAAATTTCTTATAGAGTAAAAAAGCATTTCGCTTGA
>JAZQTP010000027.1:0-20457 GCA_045630845.1 Anaerotignum sp.
CATACTTGCTGCGAATCTGTTTTTGTTTGTAGCCGTTTCTAGAGTTTGGATTATCGGAACGTTCATAGGATTCATAACCCAGATGCTCGTCCATTTCAGCTTCCATCATTTCTTTGATGGTGTCACCCAGCAGATCTTTGAGGGCGTCCTGGATATCCTCTGCTGACTGGATATCGTATTCCTGCAGGAGTGCTGCAATGATGTTTTTCTTACCTTCGGACATTCTTTTTCTTTTTGCCATAAGTAAAGGCCTCCTATGATATATTTTTATTCTATCATAGAAGGCCTTGCTAGTTATGATTTTACAGAGATTTTTTCACAGGCTCTCTGATTTTACATATAATGATTCATTTTTAGTGATGGCTTTATACGATTTCAATTCTGTACTTCCGCTTGGATATTCGACAAATAAAGTATCATTTGCTTTATCTGCAGTAATTATCTTAAATATATAAGTTTTTGTGCCGTTTTTTCCCATATATACTTCGAGACCATTTAATTTGTTAGCACGGATATTACTAAGAGAAGTCCAATCCGTATTTCCATCAAAGTCAATAGATTCTTTTTGAATTCTTCTGTTTTCGTCTACTAGTTTGATATAATATGCTGGTTTGCCACAGAAATCTTTATTTGCTCGCAAGAATGAATAACCATCGCACCATCCGGAACTATATGGATCATCATAAAATTCAACATTTAATGCATATGGATATACTGTGCCATTTATTTCTCTGTTATAACCGATATCCTTTATTTTACCGATGTTGCACATTGCGTTGTCTTCGATCCAATAAATTTCAATACCAGGCTGAAGATATCCTTCTGGGTCTATATATTTTGTGTTTTCGTATTCAACGATATCTTTGTTATCAACAATATACGATTCGATGGTATAAATCCATTTGCCTTTTTCGCTGTTTCTATAATATCCTAATATAAAGTTTTTTTCTAGCAACTCATGATTAGGAATTTTAGACTCAATATCGTATCTTTCAGAAAAGACTGCCTTATATATAGGGTCGATTTCGAAAGCATTTTCATAAGCATAGTTATAGATTGCTTCTAAACTTTCCCTTATAGAGGGAGAGTTCATCAGAACTTGATAGCCTTCTTCGCTGACGGAGAAGGTGTAGAATGATTCAGATAATATATTTGTTAAATTAGCAAATTCTTCGGTTGATAATGCATAGTAAATAGAATTTGTTATCTCTTCGCTGGTAACGCTGTTCGTTACTTCTATATTAGCGGTGGTATCAACTACTTCTGTAGTTTTATCATTATCACTAGAACCTCCTACCATACCCATAAAAATAAGGATTATAAATGCCCAAAACCGTTTCTTTTTATAAATGTTTTTTTGATTTTAGCTCCGCAGTTAGTGCAGAACTTTGTAGGCGTAAGGATTTCGTTTCCGCAGGATTTGCAGAAGGTTGGTTTTTCTTTTTTTAGCTTAGGGTCTTTCTCTTTTTTGAACATATTATAGCCTCCCTTTTTATGTAGAAAAATTTTCTTATATGTCGATTGTATCACAATAAGTATTTTTGTCAAACACTTTAAGTGGATGTCTGGTTTCCCTAAAGTGTACAAACAATATCTACAATGAGTGTAGGGGGTGTTCACAATGGTTATGGGTTTGCCTGAGCGTTTGAGGGAAATGAGAACTAAATTAGAACTATCTCAAAGGGATGTTGCGAGGATTTTGGAGTTATCACCTTCTGTTGTTTCTGCTTATGAGAACGGAGAACGGACTCCTAGTACCGAGATTTTGCTGAGATTATCGAATATTTATAAGTGTAGCACGGATTTTTTGTTGGGTAAGGTCGAGGAGAAGCCTGCAACTGTAGTAGATGTTACGGATTTGACTGATTTGCAGGTGAGAGCGGTTATGGCTGTTGTTAAGGCATTTAGGGAATAGCCATATAGGGGATGCCTTGCGAAACAAAGTGCTGATGTAAAGGATACTGAAAAGTATCCTTATTTTTTGTTTAGGCGAACCCTACAACCAACGGATTCCCCTATTTTCCCCCTAAAAGGAAGATTAGAATGGTGCAAAAGTGCAAACTGTGGTATCATAATAACAACATTTCAGGAAAAAGAACTGTGGCAGCAGACAAACAGCTGCCTAAAGGGGTGTTGATATGATACAGGAACCGAATCAAAAGCCATTTATGCATCAGCAGGAGGAAATGCAAAGCTGGGCTGCCTTTTTTCGCCTTCTTGCAGAGGAAATCAAGCAAAGGGCGAAGCTTGTAGAGGAAAATCCTTGGGAAGATGCAGAACTGCGGGCGCTCTCCGAAAAAGCAGCCGGTGGCGGGAAAGCACAGCTGGCAGAAGATTTTGCGGAGTTGCAGATGCGCAGTGCCATCAGCCCGCTGGCTGGCGGCGTCCATCGGATGAAAGAACTGCTTGGGCTGACAGAATTTGAGCTGTTTGTGATCCTGCTTTATACCGTTGTGCATACAGAGCCTTCATTCGAGGGCTATATTGAAGAATTGGCTGGCAAGGGAATGAATGAATTGACGATGGGTGTTTGTCTGTCCATGTATTCCTTTTTTGCAGAAACCACAGGCAGAGAGATCGAGGAGCTGCTGCGCCCGGAACGGGAACACGGCTTGCTGTTTTTCCAAACAGGGGCATCAGAAGCGGCGGGTATTCCGGACTATGCCCGTATTCCCGGGGTGAATCCGAAGCTGCTGCAATATTTGCGGGGGAATCATGCTTTAAGCGAAATGCTTTCTGCTTATGCAAGGCTGGAAGAAGCGGCAGAGCCGCAGGCAGATGCAGAGATTCATCGAGAGCAGCAGAATCAACTGGATAATTTGATTGGCTGCGAACCTGCGGGTGATTTCATTGTCCATTTGAAAGGACCTGATGGGATCGGGAAGCATCATACGCTGAAAAAAGCGGCGGGGAAATGGAAGCTGCCGGTGATTTATCTGGATTTCCAGACATTGCTGCAAATGAAGCCCAATGAACGCACATTTCTGCTGCGGCAGGCAGCGTTGGAGGCGAAGCTGGAAGGGGCGAAAATCTGCATCGAGCATGGGGATTTTACAGAGGAACAGTTTCGGGATGTTACGCAGAAAATTACCATCCATCAGATATTGAGAGAAATGCAGCGGCGTTTCGGGATGTTCTTTCTGATGAGCAGCTGTGATATTATGCCAGATCGCAGCGCTTCCTTTGCAACATACATCATTGATCTGGGAGAGCCTTCTTTGCAGGAAAGGAAAGAGCTGTGGGCGTTTTATCTGAACCAATATCATGCGGATGATAAAATCGATCCTGCGCAGATGGCGGTAAAATACAACTATTGTTCCGGCGATGTGGAAAAAACCATGCGGCTGGCGCAGCTGCAATGCCTTGCAGAGGGCGATGAAGCAATTACCATGGAGCATATCATGGCGGCTGTTCGCAGCATGAATATCAATTTGCTGGGGACAAAGGCGCAGTTTATCCGACCTGCCTTTTCCTTTGCGGACATTGTGTTGGAGAAAAGCCAGATGACGGTGCTACAGGATTTCTGCAATCGTATCCTGCATCGGTATACGCTGATGGTGGAGATGGAGTATATCAAAAAATTTCCCTATGGACAAAGTGCGGTTTTGCTGCTTTACGGCCCGCCCGGAACCGGTAAGACCATGACGGCGCAGGTTGTGGCGAAAGAGCTGGGGATGGATCTGTATAAGATCAATCTTTCGCAGGTGTTCAGTAAATATATCGGTGATACGGAAAAACAACTGGAAGAAATTTTCGGGATGGCGAAGAAAAGCAATGCAATCCTGTTTTTCGATGAAGCGGATGCGCTGTTTTCCAAGAGAACAGAGGTGCAGGATTCCCATGATAAATATGCCAATGTGGAAACCTCTTATTTGTTGCAGAAGATGGAGGAGTTTGACGGCATCATGATTCTTGCCACCAATAATGCGGGGAATATGGATGCGGCTTTCCGCCGCCGTATGACTGCTTCTGTAAGTGTAGAGATGCCGGATGCTGCCCATCGGATGGAGCTGTGGAAGAAGTCTTTTACGGAAAAAACAGAGATTGGCGAGGATGTGGAATGGCGCATTCTGGCAGAGCAGGTCGAACTTCCGCCGAGCTGCATCAAGCAGGCTGCGCTGACGGCGAGCTATCTGGCGGTACTGGATGGCAGCTGTGTGACATGGAACCATATCATGCAGGCGGCAAGGCAGGAGTATGGAAAGCTTGGGAAGATGTTTTTTGATTGATTGGGCTTGGTTTTGCGGCATAAAAAAGGGCGAATTTCCTAGAAAATCAAGGGATTCCATAAAAAAATGCTTTGCACTGTAGGGTTTTTGTGATATAATCCGAATGTTATAGGGCGAAACAGAAAAGAGAACTGTTTGAGGAACAAAAAGTTCCATGATATAGATTGTCCTTTGGAAAATCTGGAAGGATGTATGTTTTTATGGATAAATTGGTTGTAAAAGGCGGCAGACGCCTGAAAGGCGAGGTTACGGTCAGTGGTGCGAAAAATGCTGCTGTTGCAGTGATTCCTGCGGCGGTAATGGCAACCGGCGTCAGTGTACTGGAAAATCTGCCTGCCATTGAGGATGTCAGAAACATCTGCCAGACAATTGAAGAAATGGGCGGGAAATGCAGTTTTCTGGATGACCATACCCTTAAAATAGACTGTAATGAAGGCGTAAGCTATAAGGCGGATTTTGAAGGTGTGCAAAAAATGCGTGCATCCTATTATCTAATCGGTGCATTGCTGGCACGCTATAAAAAAGCAGAGGTAGCAATGCCCGGCGGCTGTAATTTCGGCAAACGCCCCATTGATTTGCACTTGAAAGGCTTTCGGGCGCTGGGAGCAACGGTGATTGAAGAGGATGGTATGGTGAAAGCCTATGCAGAAAAGCTGACCGGCACTTCTATCTACATGGATCAGGTCAGTGTTGGAGCAACGATCAATGTGATGCTGGCTGCAACGATGGCAGAGGGTACGACGACGATTGAAAATGCGGCGAAGGAGCCTCATGTAGTAGATACGGCGAACTATCTGAATATGATGGGGGCCAATATCAAAGGTGCGGGTACGGATGTCATTCGTATCAAGGGCGTAAAGGAGCTGCGGGGCGCTCAGTATACCATCATCCCCGATCAGATCGAGGCGGGTACATATATGATCGCTGCGGCAATTACCGGTGGTGATGTGCTGGTGAAAAATATCATTCCTAAACACATGGATTCTCTGACTGCAAAGCTGGATGAAATGAATGTCAAGGTGGCAGAGTGGGAGGATTCTATCCGTGTAATGGCGGACGAGCCTTTGCGGGCGGTTAATGTAAAAACAATGGCATACCCCGGTTTTCCGACGGATCTGCAGCCTCAGATTGCAACGCTTCTGGCTGTTTGTAACGGAACCAGCGTTCTGACGGAGAATGTATGGGAAAACCGTTATCAGTATATGGAACAGCTGAGAAAGATGGGTGCAGATGTGGAGCTGGAAGGCAGAAAAGCCATTATCCGCGGGATAGATCATTTCCGTGGCGCAGAAGTTACGGCTACAGACCTGAGAGCGGGTGCGGCAATGATCCTTGCAGCATTGGCAGCAGAAGGAGAAACGATTATCGACGGTGTACGCTATATTGATAGAGGCTATGAGCTTGTAGAAGACAAATTCAATGCCATGGGTGCGGATATTGTGCGATACAAAGGAGAATAATTGGAAAAGTAGCAGGCTTCGGATGGATAAATTCGGAGCTTGTTTTGTGCCATAAGGGGAAAGGTGACTATTTTGCGGTTGGAATTTTGCACCATTGCCAGCGGAAGCAGTGGGAATTGTACATATATTGGATCTGAACATACGAAAATACTGATTGATGCCGGTGTCAGTGGCAAGCGTATGGAGGAAGGGTTGGCAGAGTTGAAGCTGACCGGTGCGGATATTGATGCACTGTTTATTACCCATGAGCATCAGGATCATATTAAGGGGGCGGGGATTTTTTCCCGTCGGTTTGATGTCCCCATTTTTGCCACAGAGGAAACATGGGCAGCGATGGAGGGAACACTGGGGAAAATTGCGCCCAGCAACAGGCGTATTGTGTATGCGGATGAAATCTGTGCGGTCAATGACATCTGCGTGAAGCCCTTTTCCATTCCTCACGATGCAGCGGAGCCGGTAGGCTACAGTCTGCTGGCAGGTGAAAGGAAAATTACGCTGGCAACGGATATTGGCCATGTAACGGACACGCTGCGGGAAAATCTGGAGGGCAGCGATCTTTTGCTGCTGGAGTCTAATCATGATATAGAAATGGTGAAAAAAGGGAATTATCCGTGGCATTTGAAGCAGCGCATTCTCGGGGAAAGAGGACATCTTTCCAATGTGGCGGCGGGAGAGCTGCTGGCAGAGGTGGCGACAGGAAAGCTGAAATATGTTTTTCTGGGGCATCTCAGTGAGGACAATAATAACCCACACCTTGCCTATGAAACGGTGGAGTCAATTTTGCGAAAAAAGCGTATTGAGGTAGGTACCCATTTGACGATGGATATGGCAAGTCGGTTTTGCAATGGCGTAAAGGTTGAGCTGTAAATAGGAGCGCAGTATGAAGGTAACAGTCATTTGTGTTGGGAAATTAAAAGAAAAATACTGGCGGGATGCCATTCAGGAATACAGCAAGCGTTTGAGCCGTTATATGAAGCTGGAGATTATGGAGCTGGCAGATGAGAAGGCACCGGAAACCATGAGCCCTGCCCAGGAGGCAGAGGTGAAGGAAAAGGAAGGTCAGCGGATTCTGAAAAATGTGAAAGAGGACGCTTTTGTTGTGGCTCTGGCAGTGGAAGGAAAGATGCTTTCCAGTGAGGAGCTGGCAGAGTTTATGGCAAAAAAAGGAGTTGGAGGTGTCAGTCATATGGTGTTTATCATTGGTGGCTCGCTGGGGCTGTCGGCTGCGGTGATGCAGCGGGCAGATTTTGCGCTGAGCTTTTCCAAGATGACATTTCCGCACCAGATGATGCGTGTGGTGCTGCTGGAGCAGATTTATCGTTCTGAGCGTATTCAGCGAAATGAGCCGTATCATAAGTGATTCTTAGGGGGCGTTGTCCCCTAAAACCCTTGCAAGGGAAATGTATGCGAGAGAGGAGGCTTAGAATGGATAAACAGAAAAGAGCGAAACTGATACGCTTCATTGGGATTGTATGTTGGTTTCTGGCATTGTTCATGTTGTTTGACGGACACCAGAAGCGGAAAATGCAGGAAGCAGAGGAAGCAAAGCAGAATATGATCGTAATGGAGACGGAAGAAAATATGCAGAATGAAGAAGCGGTGGACAGTACACTGATTTTTCCCTCTGAATAAGTAAAAATAGAAAAAAGAAATCCCCGCTTTGTTTGATGCAGCAAATGAAGCGGGGATTTTATATCTTTATAAAAAATAGAAAGCTGTGGAGCATTTCGTTAAGCGAAATGCGTTATTCATATTTTTTTATATGCACAACCTTGGTAAAATGCTTAGTCTTTCAAAAATGCTTCGCCAATCTTGAATACATCGCCGGCACCGACTGTCATTAAAAGGTCACCTTCCTGACAATGCTTCTCCAGATAGACACGGATGGCATCGAAGTCACCAATGTATCGAGCGGATTTTCCGGCCTTGGCGATCCTTTCTGCCAGCATAGCTGCGGTGATGCTTTCATCCAGTGTTTCTCTTGCGGCAAAAATATCTGCAATGATGATTTCATCTGCGTCGGCAAAAGCTTCGCCAAATTCATCAAACAGGAACTTTGTTCTGGAATAGGTATGTGGCTGGAATACACACCATGTGGTGTTGTGCTTTACCTTTTTTGCAGCTGCCAGAGCGGCTTTGATTTCTGTGGGGTGGTGTGCATAATCATCAATGACCTGTACCCCGTTTTTTTCTCCCTTACGCTGGAAGCGGCGGTCTGTGCCGTTAAAATGCAGAAGCCCTTTGCGGCAGTTGTCGGTGGAGATTCCCAAATAATGAGCCGCAGCGATGGCTGCCAGTGCATTCATGATATTATGCTCTCCGGGGATATTCAGATGAATGCTGCCAAAGAGTTCTCCTTTATAATATACATCAAAGTCGCTTGTGCCGTCGTTTCCGTGGTGGATATTTTTTGCCTGCCATACAGCGCCGTCAGCCAGACCAAAGGTTTCTGCGGTACAGGTAAGGTCGGCGGTTAGCTCTGCTGCTCTTTCGATTTCGTGATTGATGATAACAGCACCGCCTTTTGGTACGCGCTGTGCAAAGGCATGGAAAGAACGGCGGATATGCGCCAGATCTTCAAAATAGTCCAGATGGTCGCTTTCTATATTCAGGATGATACCGACCATAGGAGAAAATTGCAGGAAGCTGTCGAAATATTCGCATGCTTCTGCCACGAAGAATGGAGAATGTCCGATCTTTAGATTGCTGCCGATGGTAGGCAGAATGCCGCCTACAGTGATGGTAGGATCCGTATTTGCCGCCAACAGGATTTCGGAAACCATAGAGGTCGTCGTTGTTTTGCCGTGGGTGCCTGCTACGGCGATGGAGTTGGGGTAGTCCGCCATGATTTCTCCCAGCAGATGTGCCCTGTCCATTAAAGGGATGTTCTTTTCCTTTGCGGCGATTAATTCGGGATTATCGGAATGTATGGCAGCAGTATAAACTACAAGTTCTACATCATCGGTGATGTTTTCTTTTTTATGCCCGTAGTTGACATGGATACCTTGTTTTTCCAGATGCTTTGTGATGGGGCTTTCCTTTAGGTCTGTGCCGGAAACACGGTGACCACGGCAGGCTAGTATTTCGGCAAGGCCCGACATACTGATACCGCCGATGCCAATAAAGTAGATGTGCTGTTCTCTTTTTAGTGTTGTCATATATTTTCGCCTCAGTTTCTGTGAGTGTTTCTTTCAAAAATAAAGGGACATATTTTGTTTCTCATTATAGTATACTGCAGTGTGAAAGGCAATCTTTTTGACTTGTATTTCTATATTTTACACAGAAAAAGGGTGGGATAAACCTACAATATCCAGTAATTTGCTGATGTTTTTATGGAATTTGTGCGGAAAGTTGACAATATTTACTGAATTTTTGCGAAAAAAACAAAGGAATTTGTTTGCATATCGCTGGGCTTATGCTATAATAATGGCATCGAAGTATGGTGCTTTGGTATATATATACAACCTGAAAAGATAGGGGTGTTGGAAATATGCGTAAAAAAGAAATGATAGCAATGTTATTGGCAGGCGGTCAAGGCAGCCGTCTGGGGGTTTTGACCAGAAAAGTGGCAAAGCCTGCGGTAGCCTATGGTGGGCGTTATCGCATCATCGACTTCCCTTTGAGTAACTGTATCAACTCCGGTGTGGATACGGTGGGGGTATTGACACAGTATCAGCCGCTGCGTCTGAACCAGCACATCGGTATCGGTATCCCTTGGGATCTGGATAAGAAAAATGGTGGTGTAACCATTTTGGCGCCCCATGTAAAGGTGGGCGATTCCGGTGAATGGTTTAATGGTACAGCAAATGCGATTTATCAAAATATTGATTTTATCGACAGTAATGATCCGGAATATGTTGTGATCCTCTCCGGTGACCACATCTATAAAATGGACTACTCCGAAATGCTCCGTCATCATAAAGAAAAAGGTGCAGCAGCAACGATTGCTGTTATGGAGGTTCCGATGGAAGAAGCAAGCCGCTTCGGTATCATGAATACAGAAGAGGGCGACAAGATTTATGAATTTGAAGAAAAACCCGCACAGCCTAAGAGTAATCTGGCTTCCATGGGTATTTATATTTTCACATGGGATAGACTGCGGGAAGCGTTGATTGAGGATAATTCTATCCATCCCGACAGTGATTTTGGGAAACATATCATTCCCAAAATGCTGGAAGAAGGTCAGCCCATGTATGCGTGGAGATTTGATGGCTACTGGAAGGATGTTGGCACTATCCAGTCCTACTGGGAGTCCAATATGGATTTAATCCGTACGCTGCCGGAATTTGACCTGTACGAAGATTTTTGGAAAATTTATACAAATAGTGATCATCAGCCACCGCAGTATACAGCAGCAGATGCGAAGGTGGAAGAATCCCTACTATCTGACGGCTGCGAAGTATACGGCGAAGTATACCGTTCTATTTTGAGCCCGGGTGTTATTGTAGAAAGGGGTGCAGTGGTAAAAGATTCTATCATTATGGCTGGTACAGTGATTGGAGAAGGCGCTTTTATCGACAAATGTGTGATTGACGAAAAATGTCAGATTGGCAAAAATGTGCAGATGGGTGTTGGTGAGGATATTCCCAATGAACTGAAGCCTGCAATCTATAATACAGGAATCACGGTTATGGGGATGCATTCTATTGTTCCCGAGGGCGTTGCGATTGGGAAAAACTGCGTTATTTCCGGTGCGACGGTCGATACAGACTATTCTGATGGTAAACTGGAAAGCGGTAAATCTGTGATTAGGGAGGTGTAAGCGATGAAAGCACTTGGTATTATTTTGGCAGGCGGTAACAATGATGGCAGACTTGGGGTTCTGACTGACCACCGTGCGGCAGCGGCGCTGCCTGTAGGCAGCTGCTATCGTGCCATCGACTTTACATTAAGCAATATGTCTAACAGCGGCATCGGTAAGGTTGCTGTGCTGACACAGTTCAACTCCCGTTCCTTGCGAGATCATCTGATGTCCTCCAAATGGTGGGATTTCGGTAGAAAACAGGGTGGTTTGTTTGTATTTACACCATACACAAGCAAAGAAGGCTCTACATGGTTTCGTGGCACAGCGGATTCCATCTATCAGAATATGACATACTTAAAACGCAGCAATGAAGAATACATTGTGATTACATCCGGCGACGCCATCTACAAAATGGATTACAAAAAAGTAATCAAAGAACATATTGAAAAAGGTGCGGATATCACAGTTGTTTATAAAAATATGGCGGGCAAAGATCTGACAAAATTCGGTGTGGTTGAAGTGGATACAGAGGGTAAAATGATTGGTTTTGAAGAAAAACCCGAACATCCCAAATCCGACAGCGCATCTCTGGGTATTTATGTCATCTCCAGAACACTGCTAATCAATCTGCTGGAGCAGGCGATCCCCGAAGGCAAATATGATCTGGTTAAGGATATCATCATCCGTTTTATCCCTACGCTGAAGATATACGGCTATGAATATAACGGCTACTGGAGCGCCATCGGCACAGGCACTGCTGCATACTTTGCTACCAATATGGATTTCTTGAATAAAGAGGTAAGGGATTATTTCGTAAGCGAATATCCTTATATTGCGACAAAGCCGAAGGATGAACCCCCTGCAAAATACAACAGAGGCGCAGAGGTAAAAGATGCCATCGTTGGCAGTGGCTCTATTTTCGATGGTAAGGTGGAACACTGTGTTGTATTCCGTAAGGTTCGGGTAGGCATGGGTGCCGTGGTTAAAAATTCTATTCTGATGGAGGGTTGTCAGGTAGGAGAAGGCTGCGTTGTGGAAAATGCAATCTTGGATAAAGATGTGGTTCTGTCTGCTGGACAGATGGTGATTGGTGCTTCTGCGGAAGAACCCGCTGTGTTGAAAAAAGGCACAATGCTATAAAGAATTTTTGAAGGGCTTAGTCCGAAAGGACTAAGCCCTTTTTTGCTCTATAAGAAATTTTGTTTCTTATAGAGCAAAAACCCTCCGGGGGATCGCACTGCGGCGGCAAGGTAGTCAGTCGCAAGCGACACCGCCGCAGGCGGAGCATTTCGTTAAACGAAATACTTTTTTATTATTCCTCTGAAGAAGCAGGGGAGAACCTGCATTTTTAGTGAAAGCGTATATTGTATTTTTTCGGATTTAATGAGAAAATAAAAAAAGTATGTTCAATAAAGAAGCGACGCGTCACATTTTGACGGAGGAGGAGAATGGATGAAAAATCTGAAAGCGGTTATTCTAGCGGCGGGCGAAGGCTCTCGCATGAAATCAAAAAAACCGAAGGTGCTCCATGAAATCATGAACAAGACCATGGTGGATTATGTGATCGATACTGCAAAAAGCTGCGGCGCAGAGGATGTCTGCGTTGTGGTGGGGCATAAAGCAGAAATGGTAAAAGAGGGTATTCAGTCTGAGGGCGTTGCCTTTGCCCTGCAGGCAGAACAAAAAGGCACCGGACATGCGGTAATGATGGCAGGTGATTTTATTGATGAAAACAGCGATATGCTGATTTTGTATGGAGATACGCCGCTTATTACAGGGGAAACACTGGCGAAGCTGGTGGCGGTTCACAGAGAAGAGGGCTATGGTGTAACAGTAGTTTCTGCAAAGGTGGATGATCCCGCGGGCTATGGCAGAATTATGAGAGCGGATGATGGTGCGTTTTTGCGTATTGTAGAGCATAAGGATGCTTCTGCGGTAGAGCGTCTTGTGAATGAAATCAATACGGGTATCTATATTTTCGATGGCAAAGCACTGAAGGCTTCTCTGGGCAAGCTGAATAATCATAACGCCCAAGGCGAATACTATCTGACAGACTGTCTGGAGCTGATTCTGAAAGCGGGAGATAAAGTGGAGGCAGTGGTTGCGACAGATGCGGACGAGTTCTTTGGTGTAAACAGCCGTGTGCAGCTGGCAGAGGCAGCAAAAATCATGAAAAACCGCATCAACCGCAGACACATGGAAAACGGAGTTACGCTGGTGGATCCGGAGAACACTTATATTGGCGTGGATGTTGTCATTGGCAGAGATACGGTTATTCTGCCCGGCTGTGTCATTGAAGGCAATACGGTGATCGGGGAGGATTGTGAAATCGGCCCCAACTCCAGATTGACGGATATGAAGCTGGGTGACGGCATCACATTCCAGACATCCACGGGTATCGAATCTGAAATTGGAAACGGCACAACAGTTGGCCCTTTTGCGTATATCCGCCCCAACTGCCATATCGGTGAAAAGGTAAAGGTGGGCGATTTTGTTGAGGTGAAAAACTCCAACATCGGCAATGGCACGAAAATTCCCCATCTGGCGTATATCGGTGATACAGATGCCGGCGAAAAGATCAATTTCGGCTGCGGCAGCATCATGGTGAACTATGACGGAAAGAAAAAACATCGCACTGTGGTGGAGGATGGTGTATTCGTTGGTTGCAATGTAAACCTGGTGGCACCGGTTACAGTGAAAAAAGGCTCTTATGTTGCGGCGGGTTCTACTATTACCCAAGATGTGCCGGAGAAAGTGCTGGCGGTGGCAAGAACGAAACAGACTGTAATCGAAGGCTGGGTAGAAAAGAGAAATTAAGAAATAGTATAAAAAATTGTCGAAATGCGGTTGAACTTCATCAGATTTCGGTGTAACATAATAAAGTACGGGCGTACATTACCGAAAAGCATATAGAATTATAGGGGGACAGACACATGCTTAATTCCAGCAATAGCAACATCAAAGTATTTGCCTGCAATTCCAATAAGGAACTGGCAGAATCTATCGTAGCAAAACTGGGCTTGAAGCTTGGCGATGCAGAGGTTGAAAAATTCAGTGATGGTGAAATTTCTGTTAAGATCAATGAAACCATTCGTGGTGCAGATGTATTTATCATTCAGTCTACATCCTATCCCGTGAATGATAATTTGATGGAACTGCTGATTATGATTGATGCGATGAAACGCGCATCTGCAGCAAGAATCACAGCGGTTATGCCTTATTATGGCTATGCCCGTCAGGACAGAAAAGCAAGACCGAGAGATCCCATCAGTGCAAAGCTGATTGCGAATATCCTGACAAGCGCAGGCGCAAGCCGTGTGCTGACAATGGATTTGCACTGTGCGCAGATTCAGGGATTCTTTGATATCCCTGTGGATAATCTGGTTGGTAGCCCTCTGCTGACGAGTTATTATATCAATAAATATGGCGAAAATCTGGAGAAGGACTTTGTTGCGGTTTCCCCCGATTTGGGCAGCGTAACAAGGGTAAGAAAATTTGCAGAAAAGCTGAATATTCCCATTGCAATCATTGATAAACGCAGACCGAAAGCTAATGTGAGCGAGGTTATGAATATCATTGGTGATATTGAAGGAAAAAAAGTAATTCTGGTGGACGATATGATTGATACAGCGGGAACGATTACAAATGCGGCAAATGCGCTGAAGGAAAGAGGGGCAATCGAGGTAGATGCCTGCTGTACCCATGGCGTACTGAGCGGCCCTGCGCTGCAACGCATTGAAGAATCTGCAATCAATGAGCTGCTGGTTCTGGATACGATCGAGCTGCCTGAAGATAAGAAGATAGATAAGATTACAATGGTTTCTGTTGCGGATATATTTGCGGATGCAATCAGCTTCATCCACAAGGGTTCTTCCATTTCTTCTCTGTTTGACTAATCGAATCAAAGGAATAGCAAACCCATTCTTTCCTGTTGGAAGGGATGGGTTTTTATTGTCTATGGGAGGGGAAAACGGAGGAAGAAAAATAGTGTATAAAAAGCAGAGGAAGAAACCTTGCGGATACTGTTGTTTTTTTCTGGAAACAGGGAAAAAGCCCTTGGCAAAACTGACAATTTTCAGGGAACACGGTTGACAAAGTATGGGAAATGGATTATATTGTTAAAAGTAAAACAAACGAAGGCTGGATTATGTCCAAAGCACCTTTTGGATGGGGCTTCGTTTGCAATAAAAATTTTACTACCCACTATTTATTAAAATTTTTAGGAGGACGATACCAATGAAAATTGCATTCTTCGACACAAAATCCTACTGGGTTGACGGTTTCAAACCCATGGCAGAAAAATACGGCTATGAAATCACATTCTTCAACGAAAGACTGACACCCGCAACAGCTCACCTGGCTGCAGGTCATGACGCTACATGCTCTTTCGTTAACGACGAACTGCCCGCAGAAGTTGTAAACAAACTGAAAGAACTGGGTATCAAAGTTCTGCTGCTGAGATGTGCAGGTTTTGACTCCGTAGATCTGGAAGCTGCAAAAGCTGCTGGTCTGCCCGTTCTGCGTGTACCTGCTTACTCTCCCGAATCCGTTGCGGAACAGGGGGCTGCTCTGCTGATGACAATCAACAGAAACACACACCTGGGCTGGGATAGAACAACAAAATTCAACTTCGATATCGCTGGTCTGACAGGTATCGCTCTGGTTGGCAAAACAGCTGGTGTTATCGGTACAGGTAAAATCGGTCAGTGCATGATCAACATTCTGAAAGGCTACGGCATGAAAGTAATCGCATACGATGCATTCCCTAACCCCAACCTGGGTCTGGAATATGTTGAACTGGATGAACTGTATGCTCGTTCCGATGTTATTTCCATCCACTGCCCTTTGATGCCCGCTACAAAACACATGATTAACGCTGAATCCATCGCAAAAATGAAAGATGGCGTTATCTTCATCAACGTTGCTCGTGGCGGTCTGGTTGATTCCGAAGCTCTGGCTGATGCTCTGGAAGCAGGCAAATTCCGTGGCGTAGGTGCTGATGTTTGCGAAAAAGAACATGAATACTTCTTCGAAAACTGCATGGATAAAGAAAAAGATCCTACACTGGCAAGACTGCTGGCTAACCCTAAATTCGTTCTGTCCGGTCATCAGGCTTTCCTGACAGTTGACGCTCTGGAACAGATGGCTCTGGTAACTCTGGAAAACTACAAAGCTTTCCTGGCTGGCGCTGAACTGGTGAACGAAGTAAAATAATCTAAGCTTGTGTTTTTTACATAAGAAGGTGCAACGAGGAGAAACGAGAGTTTCTCCTCGTTTTTTTGTGCTGCGGAGAAAAGGCGTTTCATTGCGATTGGAGGATATAACCAAAAAATAAAACAAAACAATGCAATATTTGTTCGTTTTTTGGGGGTGAGAGGGGATGTATTTTTGTCGGAAATGGTGTATAATTATGCTAAATCCATATAAAATGCTACAAGTTGGCATTTTTGCTGTTCTATATATTTTTGCAGCAAAATACGGCTTCGCCAACAGCAAGGCTGTAGTGGATGAAACAAGAAACGCAAGAGGGAAAGTAAAAAAGAAAAGGGGGAAAAGAATCATGGGAATGAAAAAATTTCTCTGCAAGTTTATGACATTTGTTATGATTGTCGGTATGATTCAGGTTCCTGTGTTTGCAGAAGAAACGCAATATTTCTGCGGCAAGGAAGTGCATACCCACAATCAGAACTGTCATCTGACTTGCGAAAAAACGCCGGAAACAGTGGAAGCTGCCAGCGGTGATGAAGTGATTTATCACGAACATGAAGATGGTTGCTATGGGGAAGATCTGACCTGCGGAAAAGAAGAACACACCCATGCACCAGAATGTGAAAAAGCACCGGAGGATGCCGAAAAAGAGGCATTGCTCTTGCAGCAGCCTATGCTGACAGCGGGAGAGCATCAGGATCATAACACCTGCGGCGTGGCAGGCTGTTCAGAAAGTCACGACTGCCAAACGACAGGATGGACGCCCATTTCCGATGAGAATATGCTGAGAATGACAATGGGTAGCAGCGGCAGCTATTATCTGATGGAAGATATTACCCTGAGTGGACCAATAGATATCGGAGTCAGAGAGATAAATCTCTGTCTGAATGGCAAGACATTGGCTCTGGCAGATAGTGCGGAAGGCTCTGTCATTTTTGTGTCGGGGGAGACAAAGTTGAACCTCTGCGATTGCAGCGACACAGATGAAGGCAAAATCACCGGCGGTAATGAGTTCAATTATGGTTATGGCGGCGGCGTGTCTAACCAGGGGGGCATCTTCACCATGTACGGCGGCAGCATCACCGGCAATAGGGGCGCTAGTGGCGGCGGCGTGTATAACCAGGGGGGCACCTTCACCATGTACGGCGGCAGCATCAGCGGCAATGAGGCCCGCACTTGCGGTGGCGGCGTGTATAGCCAGGGCACCTTCATCATGAACGGCGGCAGCATCAGCGGCAATACGGCTGCGGATGGTGGCGGCGTGTGGAGCACGGGCACCTTCACCATGAACGGCGGCAGCATCAGCGGCAATACGGCTGTGGATGGTGGCGGCGTGTATGGCATTAGTTGCAACTTCACCATGAACGACGGCAGCATCAGCGGCAATACGGCTGATGTGTTCGGTGGCGGCGTGTATGGTGAAGGTGGCACCTTCGACATGTACGGCGGCAGCATCGGCGGCAATGAGGGCGGACAAAGTGGCAACGAGATGTTTCTTGGCGACTACCTCTTCGAAATGCACGACGGCATCCTTGGCGACACTGACAGCAGTGCTCCGGCAGATATTTATATAAGTTCCAGCAGCGGCGAGATTTGGCTGTATGGAGATGCCGCATTTGCAAACAATGTATTGACATTGACGGTTGTGTATGAAGAACAGGTGTACCTGTCGCCTGCGCTGTTGGAGGAGGACCTGCAGATCACGCTGATCCCCGGCGATGCGGTGAGGGAAGGCGATGTGCTGGTGCAGGGCTTTGATCGCCACTATGTGGTTCCCCTTGGAGATAACCTGAGCAAATTCAGCCTGGATCAGACAGCTGTAGACAAAGGCTATCTCCTTGAAATGACAGAAGAAGGCGCAGTGAAGATGATCAAAGGCAGCCATGTAACTGTTAATACCCAGCTGGCAGGTACACCCAGTGATGCCATGATGGGAAATGGCTATGGATTGTATCTGAAAGATAGTACAGGCACATATCTGCCTTTCGCAAAAGGAGAAACAGGCACCTATTCTGTGGTAGTAAAGAGTGGAACCTATACCCTTTACTATGGCACAGAAACAGAAAAAATTGAATTGATGCCTAATATTACGATAGGAACAGAAGGAAGAGTAGTATCACTGAATTGGTATTCTGTAACCTATGATGCAAAGGACGGTACCATTAACGGCGAACCTACCTATGAAGAGTATGTGTTGGCTGGTAATGAGGCAAAAGTAATTGCAACGCCTCCTGTTCGCGAGGATTATTTTTTCACGGGATGGCGCGATGGAGCCAATACTTATCAGCCCGGCGATTCGATTGCAGCACAGCTGAGCGGCAATGTTGCGCTGGAAGCACAGTGGGCAGCAAAAACCAGTGCAGCTATCGTAGTAAAACTGGACCATAAGTCCCTTGCAGATGCTGGCTTTGACCAGGCGGAAACTGTTTCTAATGTAGAGGTTGTGCTGTCGGCAAAAAAGGCAGGCAGCAGCGAAGGATGGCAGGAGGTAGAAAGGCTGCAACTGTCGTCTGATTTGGATGATACCGAAATCTCTCATGAATATACATCTACAGAGGGAGCTAAGTTTACCACTTATACAGGTACGGCATTCACAGATCTGGATCCTACAATGGAATACAGAATCGATCTGGTGAAGGATGATTATGTGCCTGCAAAAGATGCAAACAAAGCAGCAAAAGATCCGCAAACCGGTATCTGGACGTTGGAAGAAACGCTGCAGTATAACCCCAACTCTTTCGAGATGGTGGTAAATGTAGCTGCAAGCATGGGAAAAGGCGGCAGTGTACCTACAGCAGCAAAACTGAAATATCTGTTCTTTAATGAAGATGTTTCTCGCAATCAGTGGGAGGTTATTACACAGCACGAAAATGTGCATACAGACGTTGCTCTGACAGACGGCGCAGGCACAGCAAAATATCCTGTATGGCAGTATATTGCAGATACAGATAAACCTTACGGCAACCGTGCGGTAGTGACCGGCATCACCGTAGACGGCAAGGAACTGACCTTCGATGTGAGCAACCTGCAGGAAGGCACCTTTGCATCCACAGAGCATGGCTATGTGGTAAAGGTTGCGGTAGCAGACTCCGATAAAAAATGGGGCGGTCTGGATGGCGTATACTACAATGGCGAAAAACAGGCAGGCACCATCACAGCAACCATTTCCGATGAAAACGCAAAGACAGTGACACTGGTAATCGGCGAGGGTGCAACGCTGGATGGCGAAGCAGCGGATAAAAGTGTTACATTACTGCAGCTCAAAGAACTGGAAAACTATGTGCCTGTGAAGGATGATGGTTCCGTTCTGGAAGGCTGGTATATAGACGAAGACTGTACAATTCCTGCGGGAAATTATACAGACCTTACGGGTGTCGACACCATTTACCCCAAATGGAAAGAACCGAAGGAAATTAAAGCGGCTATCACCGTAAGCGGCACCTATCGTGATGGAGAAGAGGATATTCCCATCAATGAATATGACCGTGCAAAAACGGTGGTAGTAAATGTAGAAAAAGCGGGACTTGGCGGAACATGGAATCCCATCACCGGCCTGAAGCAGACAGTGCAGGTAGATAACTGGGTTGACAATAAGGCAGTGATGCAGAATATCGCTATCAAAGTACCCGATGACAATGGCACATATCGTGTTGTTGTAGAGAAAACAAACTACAAGATGTATGAAGAGGATACATTTGAAAACGAAGTAAGCGGCGGTTATGTAATCCCTGCAAACGATCAGATTGCAGCATTTATCCGTTTTGAGCCAACGGTTTATGATCAGGAAATGGTGCTGGATGTAAGTGGCATTGATGCTGCTTTCCGACCTGTATCCGGCGTAATCCGTATTGAATACAAAGATGCGGATGGTTATACCAGCATTGTACAGCATAACGGTACAACTAAATTTGGTCTGGAAGCAAACATTGGTGCAGACGGTACAGCTGATGCAGGCAGTGAGCCTATTTGGACCCACCATGCGGATGGCGAACTGTATCAGTATGGCGGCGCACTGTACAGCCTGACATGGATAGAAAACGGCACACCGGAAATATATGATCCGGAAACAGCGCCTTTTGAGGTAGAAGCAACAAAAGATGTAACAGCATCTACAACAACGGGTGGCGGCTATCAGCAGGATAAACAGATCAAAGTAGAGCTGAAACCCAAGTCCTATGCAATCACTTTCAATGGTGTGGATGGTGCGGCAAACAGTGCAGACTTTGTAGGACAGAAACACACATGGAGCTATGAAACCAATCTGGCAGACTTCGGCATACCGAAGAAGGATGGCGAGGTATTTGTATGCTGGACAGCAGAAGGCCAAAATATAGTTTCCAGCATCCCTGCGGATATGGCTTCCGAAGTAACACTGAATGCAGTATGGCATAAGCTGGAAGGTGAAGCACCTACAGAACAGATAGGCGATAAGATATTCATTCTGGTGGATAAAGATGCGGATGGAAAAGACTTCGAAATGATAGAAGCAACACCAGAAGCAGGCAATACCGGTAAATATACTGACGGTGAAGGCAATTACTACATTCCTGTAGATAAAGACGGTGATGGCAAAGCAGACATTTATGTACCTGTGACACCACCCAGCGGCGACAGCGGCGATATCGTCATCCCCGATGCAGAGGATGAAGATGTGCTTTATGTGCCTACAGGGGATGCGGATGCACCCATCTATGTTCCCGTGAAACCCGGCGAAAACGGTACTTATGTACCGAAGGAAGACGCAGGGGAAAACGGCGAAGTATATATCCCTGTAGATACCAATGGTGACGGTAAGGCAGATATTTATGTACCTGTG
>JAZQTP010000028.1:0-33750 GCA_045630845.1 Anaerotignum sp.
TTCATTTGTCCAGCCTCCGTGTTATTTTTCTTGCAGTTGGTAGCCGCAATTCTATTATAACACGGAGGTCTTGCATTATCACTCCGCTAAAAGCTTAAACTGACCCCCAGACAATCTGGGGGTTTTTTGATAACAAAAAAAGCATTTCGCTTGACGAAATGCTCCGCCTGCGGCGGTGTCGCTTGCGACTGATTACCTTTCCGCCGCAGTGCGATCCCCCGAAGGGTTTTTGCTCTTAAGAGCAAAAAAAATAATCCCAAAATGTCGGTCTTGCCTCTTGACACCTAGCCTCAGCCAGGTGGGTGTCCGCAGCTTCAGACTCTGCCTTCCTCTGCCCAAAGGGAATTAGCTTGAGGCCTGACATATCTGCCGCTTATAGGAATCCCTAGTCAAAACTGTAGGTTCAATTACGGCAAGTTATCGCACATTTCAGGATTTCTTCTCTGATTATACTACAAATGTCCGTCTGTAGCAATATGCTTTCGACAATTTTCACTACTTTTCCCGCCATGAAACAAAAGCCATACCCAAAGCACCCAAAGCGATAAAAACATCCGCCAGATTAAAAACGGGCATCCGCTTTCCTTTCACCGGCACATAGAGAAAATCCGTCACAGCACCCCTACGCAGACGCTCACATAGGTTCCCGATGCCGCCGCCCAGAAGAAAGGCAAGGGGCATGGTTTGCCGCCGCCCTTTCCATCTGCAAAGCAGGAGGGCATAAAAGCCCAGAATACCGCCTGTCAGCAGGAGTATCTTTTTTCGTTCCCCACTGCATTTATTATAAGCGATGCCATCGTTTTTTATGTGCTTGAAATACAGGTGATTTTTGACAATTTCCCTTTTTTCATACAGCGGCAGCCTCGTCTGCGCCCATTGCTTCGTCAGCACATCCACGCCCCACAGAGCGCATATTGTCAGAATTTCTTTCACAAAACCGCCCCCTTACACCAAAGAAATGCCTTGCGGGAAGTACAAAGCCGTATTATAATTCTATTATATGGTAATGATAAAAGCAAACACATAAAATTTTTAAGCGAGGTGTCTTGATATGGCTTTGGTAACAACGAAAAAAATGTTTGAAAAGGCGTTTGCAGGCGGTTATGCCATCGGCGCATTCAACATCAATAACATGGAAATCATTCAGGGGGTAGTGGCTGCGGCAAAGGCGCAAAATTCCGCTGTGATTTTGCAGGTATCCAAGTCTGCACTGAAATATGCCCATCCCAAATATCTGAAAGCAATGGTGGATGCAGCCATCGAGGAAACAGGGCTGGATATTGCCCTGCACTTAGACCACGGCTCCGATTTCGAGGTATGCAAAGACTGCATCGAATACGGCTTCACTTCCGTTATGTTTGACGGCTCCCATCTGGACTATGAGGAAAATGTAGCGCAGACGAAGAAAATCGTGGAATATGCCCACGCGAGAGGCGTTGTAGTAGAAGCAGAGCTGGGCAAGCTGGCTGGTGTAGAGGACGAGGTAAAGGTAAACGCTGCCGATGCGACCTATACAGACCCCGATCAGGCGGTGGATTTTGTCACCAGAACCGGCGTAGACTCCCTTGCCATTGCCATCGGCACCAGCCACGGCGCATACAAGTTCAAGGGCGAAGCAAAGCTGGACTTTGACCGACTGGCGACCATCACCGAAAAACTGGAGGCTGCGGGCATCCATAACTTCCCTATCGTGCTGCACGGCGCTTCCTCTGTAGACGAGAAATGCGTTGCCATGTGCAATGAATACGGCGGCAAAATCGCAGGGGCAAAGGGTATCCCTGCGGATATGCTGAGAAAGGCATCCGCTATGGCAGTATGCAAGATCAACATGGATACAGACCTCAGACTGGCGCTGACTGCTGCTATCCGCAAGTCCTTCGGCGAGGACCCCGCTGCCTTTGACCCTCGTGGCTATCTGGGTGCAGGCAGAGATTTAATCCAGGAGCTGGTAGAGGACAAAATCAAAAATGTAATCGGTTCTACCAATTCTATGAACTAAGAACTGCGGGGCTTTGCCCCGAACCCCACCGGGACTCTGTCCCGAACCCTGCTTAGGGGATAATCCCCTAAGAACCCTATACTGACACAAAACTGCGTTTTGTGTGAGGGCTGATATTTTCGTCCTCGCAAAAACGCAGTTTTTGCAAATACGGGTGCAGGGGCTTAGCTCCTGCTGGGGGTTGAGAGGGGGCAAAGCCCCCCGAAAAAAAAGGGTGCAGGGGCTTAGCTCCTGCTGGGGGTTAAGAGGGGGCAACGCCCCCCGAAAAAAAGGAGGTATGTGAAATGTACGAATTGGTGCAGGTGGCAGAAAATACATATTATATCAATTCCCCGTCCAAGATGGGTGTGTACCGTGTCAGCGACGATGATGTATGGCTCATCGACAGCGGCAACGATAAGGACGCCGGCAGAAAGGTGCAGAAAATTCTGGAGGCGCAGGGCTGGAGGCTGACCGCCATCATCAACACCCATTCCAACGCCGACCATGACGGCGGCAATACCCTTTTACAGAGCCGTCTGGGCTGTGCCGTATACACCACGCCTATGGAGGGCATTATCGTGGAGAACCCCATTCTGGAGCCTTCTTTCCTTTATGGCGGCTATCCCTTCAAAAAACTGCGGAATAAATTTCTGATGGCAACCCCCTCCCAAGCGCAGGATATTGCAGCGGCAAAACTGCCGGAGGGCATGGAATACTTCCGTCTGCCCGGACATTTCTGGGACATGATTGGCGTAAAAACCCCCGATGATGTGTATTTTCTGGCGGACTGTATCTTCGGCGAGGCAACGGTCAATAAATATCACATCTCCTTTTTCTACGACATCGCCGCAGCCTTTGAAACATGGGCGATGGTGGAAAAACTGGAAGGCAGGCTCTTTATCCCCGCCCACGCCGAGCCTATGGAGGATATAAAGCCTCTGGTGGCGCTAAATCGGGATAAAACCCTGGAAATTCTGGATGTATTGCTGGAAATCTGCAAGAAGCCACTGCCCTTTGAGCTGGTGCTGCAACGGGTTTTCGCACATTTTCAGCTGACAATGGATCATGGGCAGTATGTGCTGGTGGGCAGCACTATCCGCTCCTATCTGTCTTATCTGTGCGACGGCGGCAAGGTGGAAAATTATGTAGAGGATAACCTGCTGCTATGGAAAACTGTGGCGGAATAAAAAAGAAGGGGCTGTGAAAAACAGCTCCTTCTTCAAATTTATCTTCCTTTTTCCCATCGACCGGCAGCCGATGACCATTTGCTGTCAAAAGCCCTGCCTTCCAGCGCAGCGGCATACGGCTCTGCTAAAAATCCCCCTATCGTTTTCAACACAGTTTGAAACGCATCCTCTGCGTTAATTTTTCTAAGAAACGCCTTCCATTTTTTCTGCATGGCATCATCCGAAGCAAATGTAAGCATTTGTTCAAATTGTGCCGCCGTAAAGCCGTGTGCTCTGTTTTCAAAAGTCTTTTTCAGTGCTTCCGAGAGGGTTGCACCGTCGAAATCGAATTTATTAGCAAGATAATAAATATCATAATAGTCTTTCATTCTGCTGGAAAATTCCATTAAGCTAAGAATTGCATCTATTTTCTCCGCTACGGTTGTTTCAATGGAATATGTATATACCACAGGCGCATCGAAATCCGTAAGCTGCGTTGGTATCCTGCGCCTCTCCTGCTTTGGCACAATAATATCCCCCACCCCAAAATCAATGCGAACCGGCGTTTTGGTATGCTTGATACCAGCCACAAGCGATGCCTCCATGCCAGCATATTTCTTTGCAACGGCAATCGGCGCAATCTCCTTCACCTCAAAAGCTATGAAGTCATTGCCAGTATCCGTTGATATAATTTCTTCTAGTACCACCTTTAATTGTTCGGGTGTATTGGGGATTTTGCGAAGCAGAAAATCCACATCAACTGTTACTCTGCTATCGAAATCCGTAAGCGAATAAAGAAACAATCCGCCTTTTAAGACAAGATTTTCCGCATACTTGGATTTTTCCAAGCGGCGTAAAAATTCCTCCTGACAGAAAAGCTGCATACACAGCTGATAGCTTCTGCCGGATTCCTTTGCTTTATTCTTCAGCCGTGCAAGCACGGATGCAGCCGGATCAGCCATTGAGCAGCACCTCCATCAAATCCATAACCTTTTTATACACCTTCAGCTCTTTTGCATATCCGGAAAGTCTGGAAATGTCTTTCTCCTCATCCGCCGCATAAGCATTTACCGCTTTGCTGAAAATTTCATTATCCAGCTTGTTGCGATATTTAAAGCAATCACATATTGTTCGTTCTCTATCATAGACAGGAAGTGTGACACCATCAAAATCCGCAAAAGTTTTTCCCAGCCCATGCAGCTGATTCTGAATATAATAGGGTTTATATAGAATTGCATCCATGCGGATTTTTGTCTTTGTCATCGTGCGGGGAACAGCAAGCGTCCACAACCGTGGCGCAAATTCACTATATCCATAATGAAACAACGCGGATTCCACACATACAATCGCTTCTGGAAGCAGGGTTTGTATCAACTGCGCCTCCGCCGTATCCTCCGCTTGCACAAGCGCATAATAGCCATGCCGCACACGCTCTATATACCCGCCATTGCAAAGTGCAGCTATATCTGATTTACGAAGCCCTGCATCAATAAAATCCGTAGTTTTTGCAATGCCCTTCGCATTTTCTATTATGGTTTTGGCAATTTCCCTTTTGTCCATAGGTGCACCACTCTCCAAAACAAACTCTTTTCTATTCAAAGGTATTATGACACATATCATAGGAAACAACAAGAACTTTTTGAACACAAAACAATAAAACTGTGTTCAAAAAGAAGAAACCAGAACCATTTATAAGATAAAAAAGCATTTCGCTTGACGAAATGCTCCGCCTGCGGCGGTGTCGCTAGCGACTGACTACCTTGCCGCCGCCCTGCGTCCCCCGGAGGGTTTTTGCTCTATAAGAAACGAAATTTCTTATAGAGCAAAAAAAGGTATCGACTTTCCGTACAGTCGATACCTTTTTCTTTTCCATCAGAAGAACAATTCCCCCGGGCGATACCCCTCGGGCAGCTCCTCCTCCTCTAAAAATTGGAAGCTCTCATCCTCCAAAATCGGCAGGAACGCCGCAAAGGGCGGTCTGCTGAACTCGGAGCCATAGCTGCTGGCGCCGAACCACGCACCCTCTTTCGCTTTCAAATTCAGCCCACGGGCGAACTTCGTGCGGTTGGAGCAATCATGCACCGCCACATCCCAGCCCTCGTCGTCTGCCATTTTCATCAGTTTGAAGGTCAGCTCTCGGCTCCAGATGGGGGAAACATACCCCTGACGATACACATACATATTCTCCCCGTCGTAATTCCAGATATTATTATGGTTCAGATGCAGCTCGGCGCAATTCATGAAATCCACGCCGGTGGCAAGGATTTTTTCTTTCTTCTCCATGAACGCCGCGAAGTATTCCGGTGTCATGGGGGTTTCGATGCCCACATATTTGATGTATTTCTTCGCTATGGCAATGGCTTCTATCACTTTATCGGAGGCATTGGTCGCCCCCAGATTAAAGCGCAGCTCATCCAGCCCTGCTTCGCCCAGTGCTTTCAGGTTTTCCTCCGTTGCCAAGGTGCCGTTGGTATACATATGCTGATGGATACCCGCTGCGTGGAATTTCCTGATAATGCCGTAGTATTTCTCGATTTCCATAAAAGGCTCCAGATAGACATAGGAGATGCCTGTGGGCTTTTCCTGTATGGAGAGGAGCAGGTCGATATCACGCTCATGGAATTTTGTGCCGCCGATTTCCCAAAGCCCCTCGCCGATGGGCATACAATCGTTCAGCTCGCCGTAGTTATAGCAGAATTTACACTGGATATTACATTGATTGGTTTTGCGGATGGCGGTCAGACCTGTGCCTGTCATGCAGGAGCGGCAGCCCTTGGCGAATTTCTCCGCAGGGCCTGTGAAATAGGTTCTGCCGTTTATGGATTGCAGGCCTTTGATCTCCTGCATCAGCTTTTCGTTTCTGGCTTCTACTGCGTCCTCTATCTGGGCGAAGGTGGCGTACACCAGCTCCATCTGCTTCGGCAGCAGCTCCTCCTCCTCGTCCAGCTGGGCGAAGAACGAAAACCACATCAATGCGTCTTTTTTGGATATTTTCATACAATCACCTCTTTATTGAGGGACGCTGTCCCTCAAACTCCCTGCCAAAGGGGTATGGTCAAAGCATCTTCCTGTGGAAGACGGCTGCGCCGCCGCCTTCATCTTGGCGGTGCTCATACCTTTGGAATCCTATACCACAAACCCATATACATGGGTTTGTACAGACTGTAGACAAACTATAAATTTCAATATCACGGAAAAGTTTGGGAAACGAAGCATTTCCCAAACAGACTTCTATTCCTCGAAAGATTCGTTCTGTTCCTTTGCTTTTTCATCCCAATAGCGGCAATCCTCTCTACCGATGGTGGCAGAGGTAAAGGGTGTGCCGTCCTGTTTCTCATAATGCTTCGCTGCCCTTAGCACATATCTCGCCCCCACATACACGATGGGTACATTGAAATACACAATCAGGATATTCCCCAAATCGGAGAACGCCCAGAGGTTACCCAGCTCCAGCCCTGCGATATTACACAGGATACCGAATGCCGCCACCAGAAGCCCCACCACACGCACGCCGTTGATGAAGCCCTTTCCTCTGCTGATGCGGTTTGCCGCAATCTCGGAGAAGCTAATCATCCCCAAAAGGCAGGTGTAGGCAAAGAGGCAGAAGCAAAGGGTGATGAGGAATGTCACCACGCCATTGAACGCCGTTCCCGGTGTCAGTGCCGCCAGAGAAGCCGTAAACATCGGCAGCTTATCCATTTCCAGCCATGCTGCGGCATCGGGGCCATTCCAGCAATGCGCCATCACCACCACGAAGCCTGTCAGCGTACAAATAACCATCGTATCCAGAAATACGCCGATGGCAGACAGCAGCCCCTGCTCACAGGGATGCTTTGCATCCGCCGCCGCTGCGGACATGGTAATCGTACCCTGCCCTGCTTCATTGGACATCAGCCCACGCTTTACGCCCTGTGCCAGCACCGTACCGAACATACCGCCGAATACGGCTTCGGGCTGGAACGCACCGCCGAACACAGCTTTGAAGAAATAAGGCACTGTGCCAAGGTTCATCAAAATCAGCACCAGCACTGTCACTACATACAGCACCGCCATCACCGGCACCATTTTATCCGTCCATTTCGTCACCTTACGGATGCCGCCGAATACGGCAAAGAAAGTCAGAAGAATGGTCAATCCACCTACGATATAATAGAAAGCGGAATTTGTGGCAATGGCTGTGCCTGTCACAATCTCCGCCATCCTGCCCACAGAGGATACCACATTAAAGCCCTGCGCCGGCAGACAGCAAAGGGCATAGAGGATATACAGCAGGGAGAGGAAAACCCCTACAAAGCCGGCGTTCCCCAAAAGCTTTCTGCCATAAAAGGGCAAGCCGCCCACAAATTCATCGTCCTTCTGCTCCTTAAAAATCTGTGCCAGCACCGCCTCCATATAGGCAACCGCCATACCGAAGAAAGCAGACACCCACATCCAGAACACCGCACCGGGGCCGCCCACGGCAATCGCACCCGTTACCCCCAGAATATTACCGGGGCCGACACGCATGGCGGAGGACAAGAGAAATGCCGCCAGCGGAGAGATACCCGTATCTATTTTCCGCTTTTCCGTCATGATGGAAAGCCCTTTCCTAAAGCCCCTAACCTGCACAAAGCCCAGACGGAAGCTGAAGAAAAGCCCCGAGCCCAAAAGCAGGATAATGGCAAAGGAGAAATTCCCCAAAAGGGGGAGATTGGCATACCACGCAAAATTGGTGGGGAAATCCCAGAGGAAATCGGACAGTGGCCCGATAAAGGAAAACACCCCATTGATGGATTGGAATATTTCTTGCATACACTTACCTTCTTTCTTACTTTCCGAACAGATCGCTATGCGTTCCTGTTCGGGTTAATGTTAATACCAGTAAATCATTCTCAATTCGATAGACCAGCAGCCAATCCGGCTGAATGTGGCACTCACGATGCCCGCTCCAGTTTCCGGTCAAAGCGTGGTCTTTATTTTTCTCGGCAAGCTCTTCGCCCCTTGCCAGTTTACGAATAATGTTATCAAGAAGCGCTATGTCCAAGTGGCGTTTCATTGCCAGCTTGTAATCCTTCTTGAACTGATTTGTCCAAACGATGTCTAAATGCTTCCTCATTTTTTCAACTCTCTCAGTGCTTCTTCTATATCATTGTAGCGTTTGACAGACAAATCGCCGGCAATGCGTTCTGCTTCCAGCATTGCCGCCATCGTTTCCTTATTCGGCTGCTCCAGACGAACATCAAAAGGAAAACCGCCGACACGGAGAGACTGGCGAAGAAAAACATTGATCGCAGTAGTAAGGTTAATGCCCAGTTCCCCATACATCGCTTCGCACTGTTTCTTAATATCGCTGTCCATACGGACGCTGAAATTCGTAGTAGTAGACATAAATCTCAACCCCTTTCCTTTCTATTGCACTTATATTATATGTATTATGCATTGCAAAGTCAATCTAACAGAAAGCAAATTTATGTAAAAAAGCATTTCGCTGGGCGAAATGCACCGCCTGCGGCGGTGTCGCTTGCGACTGATTACCTTGCCGCCGCAGTGCGATCCCCCGGAGGGTTTTTACTCTATAAGAAACGAAATTTCTTATAGAGTAAAAGAAGCCCACAAAAATGGGCTTCTCCGTATTTTTAACCAAGCAACGCTCTATCCGAAGCAAATTCCTTGCCGCTGGCAATGGTAAACTGCTTCAATAAATCCTCTACTGTCAGATTTTTCTTTTCTTCTCCCCGAATATCCAGAATGATTTTACCATCCCACATCATAATCAGACGGTTGCCGTGGGCGATGGCATCCTTCATGTTATGTGTCACCATCAGGGCGGTCAAATGATTCTCCGCAATGATTTTATCCGAAATTTCCAGCACCTTTTCTGCCGTTTTCGGGTCTAAGGCTGCCGTATGCTCATCCAGCAGCAAAAGCTTCGGTTTTTTCAGCGTTGCCATCAGCAGCGTCAGCGCCTGCCTCTGCCCGCCGGAAAGAAGCCCTACCTTTGCCCTCATTCTGCTTTCCAAGCCTAAATCCAGCATTTTCAGCAGCTCTACATATTCCTCACGCTCTTTTTTGGTGATTCCCCATTTCAGAGAGCGTTTTTTTCCACGACGCTTTGCAATCGCCAGATTTTCTTCAATTTCCATATCTGCCGCCGTGCCATTCATGGGGTCTTGGAAAACACGCCCCAGATATGCCGCTCTTTTATGCTCCGCCAGATGCGTCACATCCACGCCGTCAATAAGAACCTGTCCTTCATCTATGGACCATGCGCCTGCAATGGCATTGAGCATGGTGGATTTCCCTGCACCGTTGCCACCGATGATAGTTACAAAATCCCCCTCCTCCAACAGCAGATCAATGCCGTTCAATGCTCTTTTTTCATTGGGAGAGCCGGGATTGAATGTTTTATAAATTCCTTTTAATTCAAGCATTCTTTCCGCCTCCTCTCTTTACATGACCGGCATCGTATTTCCCTTTTAGATAAGGTATTGCAAGGAATGTTGCTACGATTAGCGCACTGATCAGCTTCATATCCGTTGTTTCCAAGCCAAGCCACAGCACCGCCGCAATAACACAGAAATATACGATCGCACCAAATACAACCGCCGCCATACGCAGCATATAGTTAAAATATACCCATCTACCTAATGCCACTTCCCCGATGATGACTGCCGCCAGACCAATTACAATGGCGCCTCGTCCCATATTGACATCGGCATTGCCCTGATACTGGGCATACAATCCGCCAGCCAGTGCAACCACACCATTAGAGAGCATCAGACCGAGAATCTTCATGTGATCTGTATTCGTTCCCTGTGCACGGGCCATTCTCTCATTGCATCCGGTTGCACGGAATACACGCCCGATTTCTGTACCATAAAAGCAATACAGCACAACAATCAAAATCACACAAAATATCACACCCACCAGAATCGCATGGGGAATATCTCTTAAACTCAAAATCAGATCATAATTATCCACACTGATCGCCTGATTTGATTTCCCCATGATACGCATATTGACAGAATACAAGCCCAGCTGTGTCAAAATCCCCGCAAGGATTCCGGGAATCCCAAACACCACATGGAAAATACCTGTCGCCAGCCCTGCCAGCATCCCCGCCACAGTCGCACCGATGAGTGCCACATATACATTCTGCCCTGAGAGCATCAGCATAACCGCCGTTGCGCCGCCCGTAGCAATGGAGCCGTCTACCGTCAGATCCGCAAAATCCAGCACCTTATATGTCATATATACCCCAATCGCCATAATGCCCCAAATCAGACCTTGGGCTACGGAACCGGGCAAAGCATTGAGCAGTGACATTATATTCATACCCATATCCTCCTATTTTCTTATGTATCCCCCTGCACACGGGAGAAAGCCTTTCTGATTATACCGTTTTCCGACTCCTATCACAACGCTTCCGCTTCCTGCCCCGTGCATAAAATAACGGGGCTTATGCCCCATTATTTTATACCTTTCCTATTTTTTATCTTTTGTAAAATTGTAAAGGAGTGTCTCTTTTTTTCATCAACCAATCGCTACCATACCTTCGGGGATCGCAATATGCAGTGCTTCTGCAAGTTCTGCATTATATTTTTCTGTGATCCCTTCCGAAACATAAGCAATAGGCATTGCACCGGGATCGGCACCGTTTGCCAGAATTTCATACGCCATCTCCGCAGCCTTTGCGCCCAAATCATAGTAGCTGATAGACAGTGTCGCAATGCCGCAGCCTGCACACATATTTTCTTCGCCGGCAATTACAGGGACTCCGGCGGGAACCGTTACATTTTTAATGATTTCTGTATTATTTGCCATGGTATTATCTGTCGGCACATACAGCACATCACATTCGCTGACTGCCTTTGTCACAACGGACTGCACTTCATTGGAATCTGCCGCAGTATATTCCGCCCATGCAACATTTGCCGCATCCAGTGCCTTCTGCGCCAGCTCGGACTGATAAATGGAATTAGGCTCCGCAGAGCAGTATACAATGCCAACCTTCTGTACATCAGGCACCAACTCCAGCAGCATGGCAATCTGACGATCAATGGGCGCCAAATCCGATGCCCCTGTTACATTTCTACCCGGTGCTTCATTGAATTCCACCACACCTGCTGTCATATAATCTGTTACGGATGTGCCAACGATAGGAATATCCGCTGTTGCTGCTGCCGCAGACTGCAGTGCTGTTGTTGCGTTTGCCATAATCAAATCCACCTGATCCGCCACAAATTTCGTTGCGATGGTGGTGCAGTTTGTCTGTTCCCCTTGGGCATTCTGATAATCAAACACCACTGCCCCCTCTGTCAGTTCTGTCAGCTTATCTTGAAAGCCTGCTGTTGCCGCATCCAGAGCAGGATGCTCCAGCTGCTGCACAATGCCTACTGTATATTTACCGGCTGCATCCCCTGCGGGTTCCTCTGCCCCGCCGCAGCCTGTCATTACCATTGCCAGCGTCATCATTGCTGCCGTCATTTTCATCCATTTCTTCATAAAACCCTCTCCTTTTCTTTCACCTCTAGCACTTTCGTGCGTGTATGCGAGTATGCGTTGCAGTGTTAAAGTAATTATAGCACCTTAGCAAATAATGTCAATAGTTTTCTTTCTTCTTTTATAAAATAGCAAAGCCATTGTTTTGCCATTTTCTTTCAGCTCTGCTCTATCACAATCATTTCATGAAAAGAAAAAGCCATAGACTTTTTCGTCTATGGCTTTGAATTTTTGATGATTACTTGCCTTGGAGCAATTTTTTTACAAGCGCACCGACTACTTTCATATCAGCACGACCTTTCAGCTTAGGGTTTACGATACCCATCACCTTGCCCATTTCCTTTACGGATGCTGCACCTGTTTCAGCAATTGCTTCTTCTACGATTTTCTGAATCTCGTCTTCGCTTAACTGCTCTGGAAGGTAATTTAACAAAATTTCGATTTCTTTATTGAGTTTTTCGATCAGATCCTCTCTGCCGCTTTTTTCATAATCCGGCAAGGAATCACGCCTGCTTTTCAGCTGTTTGGAAATAATATCCAAAACACCTTCCTCATCCAGCTCCACTTTATTATCCTTTTCATACTGCAGGATACCGGAACGGATCAGCTGTACTGTGTCCTTTTTCAGAGTATCTTTCTCTTTCATTGCAGTCTTCAGATCTGCAAAGAGCTGTTCTTTTAATGACATATCATCATCCCTTTTCGCTCTAGAACATACAGGAGTATCGGATTCCCCTTCTCTCCTATGCTTTCATATGATTATCTAAATTTGCGTTTTCTAGCAGCTTCGGATTTCTTTTTGCGTTTTACGCTGGGTTTGTCATAATGTTCTCTTTTGCGAACTTCGCCCATGATACCATCTCTGGCACATGTTCTTTTGAAACGGCGCAGTGCGCTGTCCAAGGATTCATTTTCTTTAACTTTTACCTCTGACATATTATTTCCCTCCCTCCCAGTGCGAGATTCGTTGATGATAAAATCGGATACGGTCACCTTTTTTACCACACATTAAAGAATTATACACAAAAACTCCCGAGGCGTCAATAAGAAACATCGGATTTTCTGGAGAAAAATCATACCAAAGGTAAAAAAAGAAGCTCGCTTTGCGAGCTTCTCCGCCTGCGGCGGTGTCGCTTGCGACTGACTACCTTACCGCCGCAGTGCGATCCCCCGGAGGGTTTTTGCTCTATAAGAAACGAAATTTCTTATAGAGCAAGAAAAATGCAAAATTATTCCACATCTATTGCTTCTTTATCCTTTTCCTTTATTTCCTCTTTTCCTTTTCCTTTTTTTTCAGATGCTTTTTTTGCTTTTACCGCACTTTTTTCTGCTGCCGCAGCTTTTTCTTCCGCTTTCTTCGCAGCCCTTTTCACGGTTTTCTTTTCTGCTGTGCCTTTTTCTTCTTTTGCCACATCGACTTTTTCTATCGCTTTTTTCTTAGCCGGTTCTTTTTTCTTCTTTGGTGTGTCCAGCTGCTCCAACACAACCATTCCCAGCGGCGGCACATCCAGCATAATGCTGTAAGGACAACGACTGGCAGGATGCTCATTGCTCACCAAGGGCTCCGTATTGATGATACCGCTGCCGCCAAAGCGTTCATCATCGCTGTTCAGCACCTCTCTGTAGGCTCCCATATACGGAACGCCCTGATGCATACCATGATGCACCACAGGGGTAAAATTGCAGATAAAGATCAGTTCCCTGCCTTTGCTGTCACGGCGAATAAAGGATACTACAGAGCTATTTGCATCATCACATTCAATCCATTCAAAGCCGTTGGGATCAGAATCCAGTTCCCAGAAAGCCCTTTCTTTTTGATACAAATGGTTCAGCTCTTTCATATAAGCCTGCAAATTTCTATGGTCTGCATACTGCAGCAGGTGCCAATCCAAAGAACGCGCCTCGCTCCATTCGTTATACTGACCAAATTCGCCGCCCATAAACAGCAGCTTCTTGCCCGGATGACCGTACATGAAGCCATAGCTTACACGCAGATTGGCAAAACTCTGCCATGCATCCCCCGGCATCTTGCCCACCATGGAGCTCTTTGTATGCACCACCTCGTCATGGGACAGCACCAGTACATAGTTTTCAGAATACTGATATGCCATGCCGAAGGTCAGTTTATTATGATGATATTTTCTGTGAATAGGATCTTTTTTGATATAGAACAAAAAGTCGTTCATCCAACCCATATTCCATTTCAGCGTAAAACCAAGACCGCCTTCCTTGGCGTCCTTTGTAACCCCTGCCCAAGCAGTAGAATCCTCCGCAATCACCACTGCGCCGGGTTCTCTCTCAGAAATGATAGAGTTCATGTGCTTCAAAAATTCAATGGCATCCAGATTTTCATTGCCGCCGTACTTATTGGGAATCCATTGCCCTTCACTTCTACAAAAATCCAAATACAGCAGAGATGCCACTGCATCCACACGCAGACCGTCGATATGATATTCCCGTAGCCAGAACAGTGCGTTTGCCAGCAGGAAATTGGCAACTTCCTTTCTGCCGTAATTAAAGATATATGTACCCCATTGCATATGCTCGCCCAAGCGAGGGTCCTGATGTTCATACAACGCAGTCCCGTCGAAGCGTGCCAATGCAAAATCATCCTTCGGGAAATGGGCAGGCACCCAATCCAGAATCACACCGATCCCATTTTCATGACAGGTATCAATGAAATACTTAAATTCATCCGGTGTGCCGTAACGGCTTGTGGCAGCGTAATAGCCGGTTACCTGATAGCCCCAGCTGCCATCAAAAGGATGTTCTTCCACAGGCAGCAGCTCCAGATGCGTATAACCCATTTCTTTCACATAGGGAATCAGCTCCTCCGCCAATTCGATATAGGTCAAAAATCTGTTTTCTTCTTTACGCAGCCAGCTGCCTAAATGCACTTCATAAATGCTCATGGGAGATTTATGCACATCATATTTCTTTCTGGCTGTCATCCATTTGCGGTCTTTCCATTTATAGCGCTTCAGAGGGTACAGCACAGAAGCCGTATTCGGGCGCATCTCGGAATACAGACCATAAGGGTCAGTCTTATCCACTGCCTTGCCATCATACTGTATCACATGGAATTTATAGCGATCCCCTTCTGCCACATCAGGAATGAACAGCTCCCATACGCCAGATTTTTCCAGCTTGCGCATCGGGTGTCTGCGGTTATCCCAGTTATTGAAATCCCCTACCACGGAAACCGTTTTTGCATTGGGTGCCCAAACCGCAAAGGCTGCACCCTTCACCCCATCATGGGTCATCAGTCTGCCGCCCATCTTTTCATAAATCTCATAATGCGTGCCGGCACCAAACAGATATCTGTCCAAATCAGAGAAGGTCGGCTGGAAAGAATACGGATCATAGCTCTTCCATGTATTTCCAGTGTAATCGGTGTATTCCAGCTGATAGCGGAACCACTCCTCCCTATCCGGAATGAGTACCTCAAAAAAACCACCTCTATGGATCAGCTCCATAGGGTATTTCTTCCGTTTATTTGCATGATCAATTACGACAATACTGACTGCACCGGGCAAAAATGCACGGACTGCCACCATCTTCTTTCCATCCTTTTCCACCTCATGCATCCCAAAGATGGTATGAGGATCTCCATGTTCCCCATTGACAATATGGAAAATATCATAAAGCTTTTCGGTGTTGAGCATATTCTCATCCCCTTTACTTATTTTTTCATCATAAATATGGTTCCTGCTTTTTCATTGTATCATCTTTTCCTTTATATTTCCAGCACAAAAGAATTGTAAAATCCTGTAACCTTGCCCTTTCTCATCTTCCCTATCATCAAAAAACTTTTTCTTAGTAATAGCGCAATAAAGAGGACTGACAATGCAATCCTCCTCCGCTTCCCATCTATATTAGATTTTATTCCGACAGCCCCATCAACTCCAAAAATCCCCGCAATGCATGGGGCACAACCCCATTTTTCAGCCGCACCATTCCAATGCTGCGTTTGGGCACCGGCGGCTCTACCGGAATCTCATAAAGCTTTCCTTCCTCCAGCTCCCGCGTCAGCTCCCGAATCACATAGGTCATCCCCAGATTGATCTTGGCAAAATCAATCAGAAGATCCAGACTGCCGATTTCCAGAATCGGCTGTAACGCCACGCCATTTTCCTCTGCATAACGGCTGATATATCGTCTGGAATTGCTGACCTCCTCCAACAGCATCAAGGGATACTGGGGCAGTTCTTGCAGGCGGATACCCTTTTCTGCAAGCCGACGGTACTTTTCCCCACCCACCAATACATCATGCACTTCCATGCAGGAAATAATCTCCAAATCCTCCGCCTCTGCAATCGGCAAATTGACAAAGCACATATCCACTTCTCCTCTTCTGAGCAGGCGCAGGGATTCCTCTGTGGTTTTATTGGTGATACGGATGGTAATGTCGGGGAATTTCTTATGATATTGTTCCAGATAATACAGCAGAAAATTGGCTATCAGTGTATCGTTGGCACTGATTTTCAGCTCGCCCATTTCCATGTGGAGCATTTGATTATATTTCTCCTCTGCCGCACGAATCAGCCCCATCGCCCGTTCTAGATAGGTATAAAGCAGTTTTCCCTCCGCTGTTGGATAGACACCCTTTGCGGTACGCACAAGCAGCGTACCGCCCATACGCTCCTCCAGCTGACGAATCGACATACTGACCGCAGGCTGAGAAATAAACAACTCTTTTGCAGCCGCAGACATATTTCCGGCACGAACAACGGCACAGAAAATACGGTATAAATCTAAAGAAACATCCATCTTCATGCTGTTTTCTCCTTCTCTTTCGTTTTTTACAATATCGCATCATTCCGACGGCACAGATGTGTCTGCCGTAAATTGTGCAGTATTTCCTCAATTATACAGATTTCAAAACACTTCCGCAATAGGGATAAGCTCCCCTGATATGTCTATTCTATTCTTTCCTTTTTTCCGCTTTCTTTGCATCAAGCAGCCGATCTTTCCACTTCTCCAACTCTACCACCGGCAGCGGCACAAAGGAAAGCCCCGCTACCACCATCCATTGAAAAGCATCCAACGGACATACACCAAAGGCCTGTGCCAATGCCGGCACCATAATGACGCCAATCTGCAGCAGACATCCCACACCAAAGGCACCCAGCAGATAGGGATTGCTGCCAATGGAAATGTGCAGCAGCGAGTGGGGGGTACGCATATTAAAAGCATGAACTAGCTGGGAAAGAGAAAGCACCGCAAACGCCATCGTGCGCCCTACGGTATATTCCTTTCCCCCATCAAAAATAATATGCCCGATGCCAAAGGCAAGAAGCGCAAGCATCCCAATCATCATGCCCTCCACCGCAATGCGTCCGCCAAGACCGCCGCCAAAAATAGAGTTATCTTTTCTGGGCGGACGCTCCATAATATCCGCCTCCGCAGGGTCTAAACCAAGGGCGATGGCAGGCAAAGAGTCTGTCACCAGATTCACCCAAAGAAGCTGAATCGGCAGCAGCGGCGCCGCCCATCCCAGAAGCATCGCCGCAAAAATCGTGATGATTTCGCCGATATTGCTAGAAAGCAGGAAATGCACCGCCTTGCGGATATTATCATATATCCCTCTGCCTTCTCTGACAGCTTCTACAATCGTGGCAAAATTATCATCCATCAGCACCATATCTGCCGCTCCCTTGGCAACTTCCGTTCCATTTCGTCCCATGGCACAGCCAATATCCGCAGCCTTCAATGCAGGCGCATCATTCACACCGTCCCCGGACATCGCCGTAACCTTGCCCAGCTTCTGAAACGCCTCCACAATTCGCACCTTGTGTGCCGGCGTAACCCTTGCGAACACTGTACAGCTCTCTACTGCCTCCAAAAGTGCCGCATCCGAAAGCTGCTCCAGCTCCTGCCCTGTAATGACACGATCTCCGACATGATAAATCCCCAGCTCCGCCGCAACCGCCTGCGCCGTCAGCCCATGATCGCCCGTTATCATAACAGGTCGGATGCCGGCACTCTTGCAGATTTCCACCGCCTTCTTTGCATCCTTTCTGGGCGGGTCCATCATCCCTGCCATGCCGGCAAAAACAAGGTCTTTTTCCAGCTCCTCCGCCGAAAAAAACAGAGGTTCTGCCTCCCATTCCCGAAAAGCCACTGCTACCACCCGCAATGCATCGGCTGCCATCTCTCCATTTTTCAGCCGCACCTCGCTTTTCTGCGGACCATCAAAATGACGCTGTCCTCTCTCTTCCAAGCACCGGCTACATTTTTCAAGAAGCACATCCGGCGCCCCCTTTGTAATCGAGAGCCACTTCTCTCCGCTGCGGTGTACCGTTGTCATCAGCTTTCGCTCCGATGTAAACGGCACCTCTCCTACACGGGGCATTTCTGCCCATATCCCCTTGAGGGATACACCGCCCTCCTCTGCCGCTTCTGCCAGTGCTTTTTCTGTTGGCTCTGCATGGATACGAGTGCCTTCTCTTTTTGCATCGTTGCATAGGGCAAACAGCGTCAGGATAAATCGTTTCCTTTCCTCATCCCGTTCCAAGCCCTTTCCTACAGCAGAAAGCTTTGTTACCCGCATCCGATTCTGGGTAAGCGTCCCTGTTTTATCCGCACAGATCACCTCTGCGCCGCCCAGTGTTTCCACCGCCGGCAATCTTCTGATAATGGTGTTCTTTCTGGAAAGCCGCTGCATCCCAATGGCAAGCACAATGGTTACAATCGCAGGAAGTCCCTCCGGAATCGCTGCCACCGCAAGGCTTACTGCCGTCAGAAACATCTGCAGCGGTTCTTCCTGTCGCAGCAAGCCCATCAAAAAAATAATACCGCAGATCACAAGGGCGGCAATCCCCAACAGCCGTCCTGTTTCTCCCAGCTTTTTCTGCAAAGGCGTTTCTTTCTCCTCCTGTCGGGAAAGCATTTCTGCAATATGCCCGATTTCCGTATCCATACCTGTCGCAGTTACAATAGCCTCCCCCTTTCCTGCCAGCACAAAGCTGCCGGAAAGCACCATATTCCGCCTGTCCCCTATCTGAAGCTCACGGGGTAACATTCCAATTTCCTTTTCCACGGCAAAGGATTCCCCTGTGATGGCACTTTCCTCCGTTTTCAGTCCATTCCCCTCAAACAGACGGCCATCTGCACAGATATAATCCCCTGCCGAAAGAAGCAGTACATCTCCCACCACCACATCCTCCGCCGGAATCTGCTTTTCTTCCCCGCCACGGCGTACCCTTGCCTTGGGTGCCGAAAGAGAGCGCAGCGCCTCCAACGCCTTTTCCGCCTTGCTTTCCTGTATCACGCCCAGCAGAGCATTCAATAGTACAATGGCAATGATAATAGCAGAATCCAGAAAATCCCGCTCACCATTAAAATAGGAAACCAGAAAGGAAACCACCGCCGCCCCAATCAGCAGCAAAATCATGAAATCCTGAAACTGTGCAAGAAACCGCCAGAAAAATCCCTTTCGCTTTTCCCCCTGCTCCAAATGATTCTTTCCGTTCAGCGTTAATCTGCCGGCAGCCTCCTCCTCCGATAAGCCTCCTATGCAGTCTGTTTTCAATAAACTCTCCAACTTTCCAATCTGTATGCTCCACCAATCCATATCTGCATCACTCCATTTTTCAGGTTGTCCCTTTTCTTTTTTTAGTTTATGAATATCTATCCAGAAAAAGAACCCACGGCTTGCCCTTCTCCCCTTTTTCAGATAAGATAAAGAAAACAGAAAGGAGGAGTCTTATGTTTACATCCTTTAACAGCCTTCCAATCCATACCGCCTATTCCCTGCCGGAGCAGGCTGCGCTGCGGGAGCTCTTGGAAGAAAACGGACTGGAATACTCTGTTTCCGCCCGAGATGCCAACGCCCCCGAAGGCTTTTATCCCGCAATTTCCCCCGATATGCTTTTCACCCAGAATATGGAGTATACCTTTCTGGTATACAAAAAGGACTGGCAAAAAGCAGCTGCTCTCCTACAGGATGCATGGCATTGGGAAGATAACGAAATAACGGAATAAATGAAAAAGACGCAAGGAATAAACCGAACCCCTTTGTGCTATCCACACAAAGGGGTTCGGTTCTGTTTTGCGTCTTTTCTTCATTTTCTGTTTTTTATTTCCGATATGCTTTCACGCGTTCCACCAATGCCGCTTTTTCCTCCGCAGGCAGGAATGCCGCCTCTGCGGAATAAACAAGCATCTTTAGAATATCTGCTTCTGTAAAGCCCATATCATGCAGGCAATGATCGTATTCTTCATCTAGTGTTACATCAAAAATCGTCATATTATCCGTATTGATAGTCACACGGATCCCCATATCCAGAAGCTTTTTCACCGGATGGGCTGCATAGCTTTCCCTGCTCTGGCAGCGGATATTGCTGGTAGGACAGATTTCAAAGGTAATGTTGTTTTCCAAAGCCCGTTTGCACAGCTCCGGCGCTTCATAAACTGCGTGGCCATGACCGATACGCAAAGAACCGAAATCCATCGCATCCTTTACCGTTTCAAAATCCTGACTATCGCCGCCATGGCAGGTGAAGGGAAGCTCTAGCTCCCTTGCCAGATCGAAGATATAATGGAAATTCCGCAGGGGTACAATCCCCTCCGCACCGGCAAGATCAAGGGCATTGATGCCTTTGCCCAGATATTCCTTACACAAGCGTACTGTTTCCAGATTTTCCTCTTTATTCACTGTTTCCAGCCCAATGCTCATACAGCACAGTATCAGCCCGATGCTGATTTCGGGATGCAGACGCAGACCTTCCTCCTTGCCCGCAATCACTGCATCAATCACTTCTCTCTGGCTCAAGCCTTTTTGTGTATGCAGCTGCGGCGCAAACCGAATTTCGCCGTGAATTACCCCCTGCTCTGCCAAATCGCATACCAGCTCTTTTGTAATACGAGTGATGCATTCCCTTTCCTGCATGATTTTAAGGGGCAAATCAAATTTTGTCAGACAGTCATTCACATCCAGACAGGGCTCCAAAACAGCCGCATCTCGGGTGAAGCTTTCATAATCCACACCCTCTGCCACAAGCCCCTCTTTCTGATATAACTCCCATACGGTTTCAGGGCGGATGGAACCGTCTAAGTGCAGGTGAAGTTCAATTTTCGGATAAGTATATTTCATGGGTATCTCCTCCTTGTCTTAAGAAAAGCATAACTGAAAAATGCGCACCTCGCAAGAGATACGCACGAGGGTGTCGACAAAGTCGACACCCTTCGTCAAAATCAGGATTTTGACGAGTTAAGACAGCAGAATAAAGCCCGATTTCTTCGTGCAAGATTTGCTTTGCAAATCCTTGAAATCTGGGCTTTTCCTCAGCGGAAATGAATTCCGCCTGCGGATTCCATTTGGGACACGCTTCGTTTCCCAAACCCTTCCGCGGCATTGGAAATTTGAGTTTGTCGACAGGCTGATGTGTATCTCGCAAGAGATACGCACTTATTTTTAACGATGGAATAATTTTTTTGTTTCGTATTTCGGCTCGCAGGTCAGATTTACCCCAAGCTTCTTAAATACGGTTTCATCCACAGAAGAAAGGATCACTGTAGAATGTACCTCGCAGCATTTCAGCTTTTCCAACTGCTTCAGTGCCAGCTCTGCCACAGGATCTGTCGCCGCACAGATGCTTAAAGCAATCAGCACCTCATCCGTATGCAGACGAGGATTCTGGTTGCCCAGATGCCCGATCTTTAGCTTCTGGATTGGCTCAATAATCTCCGGTGCAATCAGCTTCACTTCTTTCTCGATACCCGCCAGCTTTTTCAGCGCATTCAGCAGCATGGCAGAGGATGCACCCAAAAGGTCTGTTGTTTTACCCGCTACAATCGAACCATCCATCAGCTCAATCGCCGCCGCCGGATCGCCGGTTTCCTCCGCTTTCCGATTTGCCGCAGCCACCACCAGTCTATCCTCGATGCTGGTTCCTGCCTGCTTCATCAGAAGCTCCAGCTTATAAAGCACATCATCTCCCAGCACGCCTTTTCTATGGTCATGCAACGCTTTATAATATCGGCGCACAATCTCAGCCCTTGCAGCCGCAGAAACAGCCTCATCCTGGAAAATGCAGTTGCCCACCATATTTACACCCATATCTGTAGGAGATTTATAGGGCGATACGCCGTAAATCTGCTCGAACATTGCATTAAGCACAGGGAAAACCTCTACATCCCGATTATAATTGACCGTTGTTTCCCCATACGCCTCCAGATGGAAGGGATCAATCATATTGACATCATTCAAATCTGCCGTTGCCGCTTCGTACGCCAGATTCACAGGATGGCGCAGCGGAATATTCCAGATGGGGAAGGTTTCAAATTTTGCATAGCCCGCTTTTATCCCTCTTTTATTCTCATGATACAGCTGAGAAAGGCAGGTCGCCATTTTCCCACTGCCGGGGCCGGGCGCTGTCAAAACCACCAGAGAATGTTTTGTTTCGATATAATCATTTCTTCCAAAGCCATTTTCACTGACAATCAGAGGGATATTGGCAGGATAGCCCTCGATGGGATAATGGCGATACACCTTGATGCCAAGGGCTTCCAGTTTTTTCTGGTAGGCGATAACGCCTGCCTGCCCATTGAACTGCGTCAGTACCACACTGCCCACATAAAGCCCATACCCACGAAAAGCATCTATCAGACGCAGCACATCCGCATCATAAGGAATGCCCAGATCGCCGCGAATCTTATTTTTTTCAATATCACCTGCACTGATGACAATTACGATCTCCGCTTCTTCTTTCAGCTGCAGCAGCATTTCAATCTTACTGTCCGGCTGAAAACCGGGCAGCACACGGGATGCATGGTAATCATCAAACAGCTTGCCGCCAAACTCCAGGTACAGCTTGCCGCCGAACTGTGCAATTCTCTCTTTGATATGCTTTGACTGCAGATGCAGATATTTTTCATTATCAAATCCAATCCGTAACATAAAAATAACTCTCCCCGATGCATTTTTTCAGAAATCATACAACATATAATTATACCTGCATTTTTCTCCGTTTCCAAGCAAAAAATGCGAAAAACCTGCTTTTCTTTATCAAAAAATCAAATGTCCGCTATAACCATAGCATCTCCCCGTTTTGCGCTCCCATCCCCAAATCTTTCTAAAGCCTTGTAAAAATGAAGAGGGCATTTCGCCAAGCGAAACGCCCTTATTCTATTCCCGCCGCCGAAAGGGTGAATATCATCACCTCATCCGCACCTGAGCGGTATAACACCTTTGCACATTCATTGCAGGTAGTGCCGGTAGTAAAAATATCATCCACCAGAAGCACCCGTTTTCCTTCCACACCCGCCGTTACCTCGAAGGCATCCTGCAAGTTTTCCTTTCTTTCTTCATGGCTCAAAATGCTCTGGGCAACTGTGTCCCGTTTTCGCATCAGCCCGTCCCGTTGAAAAGGAATCCCTGTTTTCTTGGATATTTCTTCACATAAAATATGCGTCTGGTTAAAGCCACGGCTTTTCTCCTTCTTCCAATGCAGCGGCACCGCCATAATCATATCTGCCCGCTCCAGCAGCAGCGGATCCCCTTGGGTAAGATACGCTCCCATCAATTTGCCAAGACCGATACCGATTTTCTTATCCCCCTCGTATTTGAACAGGTGGATTGCCTGACGCACCGTTGCATAAGAAAATGCTGAACAGCCTCTCGAGAACGCAAAGCCTTTCAGACAGCTTTCGCAAAAGCCGCCTTTTGTACTCCCGCCGCAATGGGGACATTTCTCCATTGGAAAATACGGTATCTGCCTGCAGCTTCCGCAAAGAAACCCCTGCCGTTCCTCCATCCGCAAAACCTCTCCGCAGACAGCACAGCGAGGCGGATAAATCAGCTCTATCAACCGCTCCTGCCACTCCTTCATGCCATATCACCCCCATGGATGAAATCGTAAAGGTTCCGAATCCGCAGGGCAAGTCCTGTGCAGCGTTCTACCTCTTTATCATTTTGCAGCATCGCTGAAACTGTTTCTCGCAGTCCCACCAACACCACCAGCTGCTTTGCTCTTGTCACCGCCGTATAAAGCAGGTTTCTTGTCATCAGCATCGGCGGCCCACTGTAAACAGGCAAAATCACCACAGGATATTCGCTCCCCTGGGACTTATGGATGGTAATGGCATAGGCAAGCTCCAGCTCATCCAGCTGGCTGAAGTCATATTCCACCAATCTGCCATCATCGAAAACAACACGCAGCTGCTCATTTCCGGAATCAATGGAAAGGATGATCCCCGCATCCCCATTAAATACACCGATGCCATCCTCCGCACATCTGCCGCTGCTTGAATCATAGCATTTCCACACCAGATTATAATTATTTTTAATCTGCATGACCTTATCTCCCTCACGGAAAACGGTCTGTCGAAAGGGTGCTTCTTTTTTATCCCTTGCCGGTGGATTCAATGACTGCTGCAACACCTGATTCAATTCCTGTACGCCCAGCATACCTTTTCGCATAGGCGTCAAAATCTGCATATCGGAAAGCCCATCACAGCCGGTGAATTTCGGCAGCCGCTTCGTTACCAGTTCCCGAATGGTCGATACCACATCTTCCCCATTGGTACGCCGCATAAAGAAGAAATCCGTCCCCTCTTCGTTCAGCACAGGTTCTTCCCCCTTGTTGATCCGATGGGCATTCATGATAATCGAGCTTTCCTGTGCCTGACGGTATACCTGCTGCAACCGCACCACTTTCAGCCGCTCACTTTTAATCATATCCTTCAGCACATTCCCTGCACCCACCGAGGGCAGCTGATCCACATCCCCCACAAAGATAATGCGAGAGCCATTTTCCACCGCCCGCAGCAATGCCTGCATCAGAGAAATATCCATCATGGAGGTTTCGTCTATGATAATCACATCCGCTTCAATGGGATCATCCTCATTTTTCCCAAAGCTCTGTCGTCTTGTTTCCTCTCCTGTGAAGCTGACACCCAAAAGACGATGGATGGTCTGGGCCTCCACCCCTGTCGCCTCTGTCATCCTTTTTGCCGCACGCCCCGTCGGCGCTGCCAGCACCACCTCCAGTTCCTCCTGCTGCAAAATCCGCAGAATCGTGTTGATGGTGGTGGTTTTCCCTGTACCGGGGCCGCCGGTAATAATAAGGACGCCGTTGGACATCGCTTCCGCAACAGCAATCCGCTGCTCTGCCGCCAGTTGGATGCCCGTTTCCCCCTCCACTCGTCGGATCTCCGCAGAAATATATTCCATATCGGGCGGTTCATAATCCGCAGACAGCTCCAGCAGCCGCTTTGCCACAGACATCTCTGCATAGAAATAATAATTCAGATAAACACATTCTACGCCATTCAGCCTTTCCTGCCAGATTTCACTTTCCACCTGCAGCTCCCGCACCGCATTTTCCACCGCTAACGGATGCAGCCCCAGCAGCTCTGCCGCCTGTGTCAGCAGCATTTCTTTAGGCAAATAGCAATCCCCGTTCCCTGCTGCGGTATTCAACACATATTTCACCGCCGCCTTCACCCGATGGGGATTATCTGCAGAAATGCCTGCACTGGCAGCAATTTTATCCGCTTTCTGAAAACCAATCCCGATAATATCATCCGCCAGACGATAGGGATTATTTTTCACAATCTCAAAAGTGCGTCCCTTATATTTTTTATAAATCCGCATGGCATAGGAAAGAGAAATATCAAATTCCTGTAAAAACAGCATTGCTTTCCGCTGTTCATACTGCCCGATAAATGCTTCGGATATTTTCTGTGCCTTATCATAGCTGATTCCACGAATCTCTGTCAGCAGATCCGGCTTTTCCTCGATCACATAAAAGGTATCCGCACCAAATTTATCTACAATGCGCCGTGCCGTTTTTGCCCCAATTCCTTTAATCAGCCCGGAGGAAAGGTATTTTTCCATCCCCTCTGCTGTAGTCGGCATGGATTTTTCATAAAAATACACCTGCACCTGTCTGCCGTAAAGGGGATGCATCGTCCAGCTTCCACGAATTTCCAGCGTTTCTCCGCTATGAATGTCGGGCAGCGTACCCACGCAGGTCACTTCATCATCCTCCGTTGTCAGCGTAAATACTGTATATCCATTATCCCTGTTCTGAAACAGGATACTGTCCACTTCTCCTGTCAGCTTCATTTCATCCATGCCATCACCTCCCATTTCTTCTGGAAAAAGTATACCACAGCAAAAGAAAAAAGGGAACAGTTGTTCCCAATTTTTCAATACTTCCATATTGTTGTCGGATTACAGAAACCACTCCGGCTCTGCCCGTCTTTCATAAAGCTCCTCCAGCTCCTCTTTATGATAAATATAACCGGGATCATCGTAATATCTCGCCTGACTAGGGCATTTTTTCACACAGGCACAGCATTTGATGCAGATGCCGATATATTCACGGACATTTTCCGGATGGATAGAACCCATCGGACAAGCCGCTGCACAAATACCACAGCCGCAGCAATCGTCATTCACCTTTGGTTTCACTTTCCGAATATCAATGTGATTGCCCTCTCTATCCTGCGGCTTGAAATAAGGACGGATCGGATCGCAGCCCTTTACCGCAACAGGCTCGGTATATTCCCAGCCGCTCTGAAGCTTCTCTGCAATTTTTTCTCCAAACTCCTGCATTGCAGCAATATCCTTTTCATCCGGTCTGCCAGCTGCCAGTGTTTTGGAGAAGGAATGTTCGCTGATAAAGGCACCGCCTGCCACAGTGCGGAAGCCATCCTCCTCCAGAATATTACGCAGCTCTATCAAGGCATCATCAAAATTACGGTTACCAAAGGAAACCACAGGCACCGCCAACGCACCCTTGCCCTTCACCATGCCTGTCAGATAAGGCAGCAGCACATTCGGCACCCTGCCCGCAATAACAGGGGTTCCGCATACCACAATATCCCCCTCTGCAAACAGAGCCTCTTTCTCCCGTGCAGCCGGCAATGTAAAATCATAGGTTTCCACAGAAAGCCCCAGCTGATTTGCCAATGCTTCTGCCGTTGTTTTTACCGCTTTTTCCGTTCCCCCTGTCGGGCTGAAATACATCGCCCAGACCTTTTTTATCTCCATTTTGCATCCTCCCTGTTCCTTACACAACAAATCACGCTTCTTTTTTTCATCATATCGTATTTATATAGCTTTTTCAAGCATCAAAAGTCATGATAAAACGGTGCCCCGCCCTATGCCGGAACACCGTTCTGCTCAATGGAATTTTTCCAGAGTATCCCAGTTTTCAGCCACCTTTTCCACCGTCTGGGATTTTATCATCTCTGCAAATCTTGCCTCTGTATATGCCGTCTGCACATCTGCGGTATAAATGCTTTCCGCCAGTTCTTTCACTTTCTCCTCTGTCGGGATTTCTTTCGCCATAATATGCAGCACAAAATAGCCGTTGCTTCTTTCAATCGGCCCATAAATATCTCCTACACACAGCTCCTCCGGCAAGCCAAATTGTGTCTGTAGCTCGCCCTGATACATGGAAACCTTGCCGCCATTTTCTGCGTCCGGCTCCTTATCGTAAGCCGCAAAAAGTGCTGCAAAATCCTCTCCTGCTCTGGCTTTTTCCGCCACTTCCTCTGCCGTTTCTTCCTGCTCCACCAGAACAGACTGCAAATGCAGCGTGGTATATTCCTCCCGCAGGATTTCTTTCTGCTCCTCATAATACGCAGCTTGCTCGCCTGCATCCACCTGACATTCCTCGGCAATGCTCTGATGCACCAGCGTATACAGATAGGATGCCTCCATCAATGCCGTCAGCCGATCCGCATCCACCTGTATCTTATCCATATCCTCCTGACTGACACCGGAAAGGAACTGTTCTGCCGCAAGCCTTGCCTGCTCCTTTTCCGCCTCTGTCAGAGAAATGTCATTAGCTGCTGCATAATCCTCTGCCGCAATGACACTTTGCAGGGTATTGATGGTTCTCTCCTCCACCAGCTGATCCGCCGATTGCCCATCAAAATCCATTCCCCACACATCTTCTCCCGCCGCAGCCTCAAAGCTTTTGCTGGTCGTGTAAAGATAAACCATATATTCCGTTCTGCCAATCTCTCGTTCTCCAATCCGCAGAACTGTCTTGTCCGAAGAAGTGTTGCTGCTGCACGCCGTCAGACAAAGCAGCAAAAACAGCCCTATCAGACCGCTCCATTTCCTTTTCATATACAAAACCTGCCTTCGCAAACAATATCATGCTTTGATTATACCCACAAATTTCTAGGCTTTCAATCCTTCTAGGAAATTTTTTATCATCACAAGCTCCGTTTCTCCTTTTTCCGCTTTAATGGTCAGATAAGGCTTTGCACCTGCCGTAAAAAGATATTTTCCTTTTTTCGATGCAATCAGTCCCATCAGCTTCTCCGGCTCAATATTGGGCTGTTCTCTGAATTCCAGCAGGATGTTTCCATGCTTCTGGGTAATGGCTGTAATGCCTATTTCGTGCACCTCTGTCTTCAGCAGAACGATATCCAGCAAGCACTGTGCTGCCTTTGGCAAATCTCCGTAGCGATCCTCCAGCTCCTCCTGCATATCATAATATTCTTCCTCTGTACGGATACCCGCAATCCGTTTATACAGCTCCATCCGCTGCTCCTGATTACTGATATAAAAATCCGGAAGATAGGCACTGATATTCAGCTCAATCGTTGTTTCAAAGCGTTCTTCCGCAGGTGCAGCCCCTTTCAGGCTCTGTACCTCCTCCTCCAGCAGGCGGCAATACATATCGTAACCAACCGCCTCCATGTGTCCGTGCTGCTCCGCTCCCAGCAGATTGCCGGCACCACGAATCTCCAAATCCCGCATGGCTATTTTGAAGCCGGAACCAAACTCCGTAAATTCCCGAATGGTCTGCAGCCGTTTTTCTGCCGCCTCCCGCAGCATTTTATCCCGCTTATATAAAAGATATGCGTAGGCAATGCGGCTGCTTCTGCCGACTCTCCCTCGCAGCTGATACAGCTGGGAAAGCCCCATGCGGTCTGCATCCTGAATGATGATAGTGTTCGCATTGGAAATATCCATTCCGGTTTCGATGATAGTGGTGCAAACCAATACATCAATCTCCCCTTCGATAAATTCTCCCATGATGCGTTCCAGTTCTCGCTCCGACATCTGCCCATGGGCAAAGGTCACCGTTGCCTCCGGCACCAGCTTCTGGATACGGAATGCCTCCTCGCTGATGGATTCTACTCTATTATAAAGGTAGTAAACCTGACCGCCACGGCTCAGCTCTCTATGGATCGCCTCTCGGATAAACTCCGGATTATTCTCCATCACATAGGTCTGAATGGGATGCCTTTCCTGGGGCGGCTCCTCCAAAAGGCTCATATCACGGATACCCGCAAGGCTCATGTGCAGAGTTCTGGGGATAGGTGTTGCGGATAAGGTCAGCACATCCACATTTTCCCGCAGCGCCTTCAGCTTTTCCTTATGGGCAACACCGAACCGCTGCTCCTCATCCACAATAATCAAGCCCAAATCCTTGAATTTCACATCCTTGGACAATATTCTGTGAGTACCAATCAAAATATCCGAAAAGCCCCGTTCCAGATTATACAGACTTTCCTTCTGCTGCTTCGGAGTGCGGAAGCGGGACAACAGCTCTATCTTTATCGGATAGCCCGTCATTCTTCGGCAAAAGGTATGATAATGCTGCTGTGCAAGAATCGTCGTCGGCACAAGAAATGCCACCTGCTTGCCCTCCTGTGCCGCCTTAAATGCCGCACGGATCGCAACCTCCGTTTTGCCATAGCCCACATCGCCGCAAATCAGCCTATCCATGACTTTACTGCTTTCCATATCTTTTTTCACATCTTCAATAGCATTCAGCTGGTCATCCGTTTCCACAAAAGGGAAACTTTCTTCAAATTCCTTCTGCCAAACCGTATCCACACCGTACGCATGGCCTTTTGCCGCCGCCCGCTTGGCATACAGCGCAACCAGATCCTCCGCCATAATCTGCACGGCTTTTCTTGCCTTCGCCTTTGCCTTTCCCCATTCCTGTCCGCCCAGCTTATTCAGCTTCGGCGCAGCAGAGCCGGTGCCGATATATTTCTGCACCATATCCATCTGATTCACAGGCACAAAAAGATTTCCTCCATCCCGATAGGAAATTTTCATATAATCCTTTTGTATACCTTCCACAGATATTTTTTCCAACCCACGGAACACACCAATGCCGTGGTTATCATGCACCACATAATCCCCGATACGAAGGTCTGTGAAGCTTTCAATAGCTGCCCCATCTTTTCTGCGCTTCTTCCGTTTCTTTTTTTCTTTTCCGCCAAACAGCTCATTATCGCAGAATACGGCAAGCTTGATAAAATCATAGCGGAAGCCCTTAGCAAGGCTGCCCCTGCATAGGCGAATCGCCCCCGCAGGAATCTCCTTTTCCAAGGTTTCCACATATACCGCTTCCAGTCCCATTTCCGTCAGCTCATCCGCCATTCTTCTTGCTCTGGTGCCGCTGCCCGCAAGAATAAATGTACGAAAGCCCTCTTTTTTCAAATGCCGCAATTCTTCCGCAAAAAGGTCTGCCCGCTGCTGGAAGGAGGGAGTAGAACGGACTGCAAAATCCACCATCGCCTTTGGAGAAAAATCTACCGTTCTCTGGCTCAAGCCTGCCAGAAGAACAACAGAAAATTTCGCCATCTGCTGTAGGATTTCCGAATAGCCATAAAGTATATGGCTCTGCCCCGGCAGCAGATAGCCCTGCTCAATCCTGCCTTTCACCGACTCTCCATATTCTTCCGTCAGAATATCCATGTGTTCTCGCACACGCTCCGGCTCATCCACGCAGAGAATCGTTTCCTGTGGCAGATAGGACAACAGGCTAGCCGTTTCTTCGTAGAAATAATCCACATAAGTGCCAACGGCAGGTATTGTATGCTCTGTACGGAGCAGTTCTGCATCCTCTCCAATATGCTCCCGCAGGCGTTCTGCCGCTTCCTCCAGTCCTTTTTTCTCCAGATTTTTCAAGGCTTTTTGATATTCTGCAGTGATGCGTTCTGCCGTTTCCTCCGCCTGCTTCTCTGTATAGACCATTTCTCGCATAGGGAAAATCTCTGTCTTACCGATTCTTTCCATGGAACGCTGGCTCTGGGCATCCATGCTGCGGATGGTGTCAATCTCATCATCAAAAAAGTCGATTCGTACCGCATCCTCCGCCGTTAAGGACCAAATATCCAAAATCCCGCCGCGTACCGTAAATTGACCGGGGCTTTCCACCAGCTCTGCTCTCTCATAGCCCATAAGCACAAGCTTTCTGGTCAAATCTGAAATCGCAGCAATATCTCCCTCCCGCAGCTCCAGAAGGAAGGAGGCAAACACCTCTTTTTTCGGATATTTGTCCAGCAGCGCCTCCATAGATGCTACGATAACAGGCGTTTCCCCACGCAGCAGACGCTCCAAAATAAGAAACCGCTGCCGATTCATTTCCATGCTATGCACATCTGCGCTGTAAAAGAGAATATCCTTTGCAGGATAATAGACACAGTCTTTTTCAAAAAAAGCCAACCCCTCCATAATCTCTTTGGCACGCAGTTCGCTGTAAGTCAGGATACAGACGGGGCGCTCTGTATATTCCTTCAGACAATATATCAGATGATTTTTTGCAGCATCAATCGCCCCTGTGGCAAACACAGGGGTATTCTTTTCTTTGATACTGTTAAGCATCTGCCGAAAGCTATCCAGCTCCAGCAATGGCTTGGCCAGACCATTCATCATTCCGTCACTTCTTTCGTCGTTTCTGTTGTTTCCTTATCGAGGGCTTCTGCTTCTTTTTTCTCCGCTTCCGCTTTTTCTGCTTCCACCTTCTGTTTTTTCATTGTTTTCGGCTTCTGGTTCACACGGTTCATGGCATCTGTGATCCCTCTAGAAAGCATCAGCTCTACGCCTTTGACCGCTTTATCCATGCCATCCTCCATCGCCGGCAGGTCTTCTTCGTTAAATTTTCCCAGTACATAATCCGCCAAGTCCCAGCCGCTGGGTTTTTCACCGATACCCACCTTGATGCGGTAGAACATATCCGTTCCCATCTGGTCAATGATATTGCGGATGCCATTATGCCCACCATGGCTGCCTTTCTCCCGAATACGCACGCTGCCGCAAGGCAGGCTGGTATCATCGAAAATCACAACAAATCTTTCCTGCGGTATCTTATAGAAATTTACAATTTCCCTTACACTTTCCCCGCTTAGGTTCATATATGTCTGGGGCTTTACCAGAAGCACTCTTTTATCACGGATTGTCCCATCCCCGATCAATGCTTTATTTTTGAATTTTTCTACTTTGATATCATATTTTTCTGCCAGCTTATCAATGACCTTGAACCCCACATTATGCTTTGTTTCCTCATATTGTCTGCCGGGGTTGCCCAAGCCGACAACACAGTAAAATTCCTGCCCCTTTGCTTCCTGCTGCTTAAATCTGTCAAAAAGCACCATTTTTCTTCCTCCTTATCGCAAACACAACGAAAGGCTCTAATCAGATAAATTAGAGCTGTTTCGTTCCATATTCTGTTCCATCTACGGAGATATTATAGCACAGAAAACAACCAAACACAACTGCCGCAAACAAAAGCAGGCACCCTTTCGGGTGCCTGCACTACAGATGAAACAAGGGACTGTTTCTTTAGATTTTTGCTGTTTTATCTTCTTCTACAATCGCCACTGTTTCTGCTTTCGGCACGATGATTACCTGTCTTGCCTTTGCGTCCCAGAGCACTGTTGCATCCAGATTTTCTGCTACAAAGCGCAGAGGCAGATAAGTTCTGTTGCTTTCAATGAATGCAGATGCATCCAGCAGAACCACTTTGCCATTTACATGAGCTACGCTGCTGTCGATCACGATTTCAATCAGCTGTTCGCCTTTTGTGATCGTAACCTTACGTTCTGCCGCATTCCATGCTACTTTGCCGCCAAGGGCTTCTGCTACAATTCGGATCGGAAGCATCGTTCTTTCATTTCTGATAATCGGCGCTACGTCGTTCATAGCCGTTTTACCGAATACAATCGCTTCTTTCTTGTCGATTGTCAGAATGATTGCTTTCGCTCTATCCACATTTTCCAGTGTGATTTCTTCTGATTTTTCAGCTTCAATTTTGATGAAGTCTACAGAAATCGTTACCTTTTTGTCCGACTTGATAAAGGTATATTTTCCATTTCCTCTATCTGTCACTTTCACCTCATTACCATCACTGTCAATTACCTTCACGGTGCCAACTTCATAGCCGGGATCGGGTGTTACAGTGATCGTAACCATACTATCTTTTTCTGCGTAGGTGCTGCCCACGGTCACTTTACCGTTTTCGGTTTTGCCTACGATGACATTTACTGCGGGTGCTCCGCCGCCACCGCCGCCGCCGGAGGAGCCACCCCCGCCGGAGGAACCACCGCCGCCGGATGTTGTTTCCTTCTTATAATATTCTATCTTTCCGTCCTTATAAACAGGAACGTAGTTGGTTCCGTTTGCATCGCTGTATTTGCCGTCGCTGCTGCCGGGCTTCACAGGGATGAAGACATCTGCCTTGCCGTCACCGTTGGTATCTACAGGGATATATACTTCGCCGTTTTCCCCTGCGTCTTCCTTCGGTACATAAGTACCGTTTTCGCCGGGTTTCACGGGAACATAGATGGGTGCATCCGCATCCCCTGTAGGCACATAAACCACATCTTCATCCTCTGCATCGGGGATGACGATATCGCCGCTGTCGCCGCTGGGTGGTATCACAGGTACATAAATATCTGCCTTACCGTCACCATTGGTATCTACAGGGATATATACCTCACCGCTTTCCCCTGCGTCTTCCTTCGGTACATAAGTGCCGTTTTCGCCAGGTGTTACGGGAACATAGATGGGTGCATCCGCATCCCCTGTAGGCACATAAACCACATCTTCATCCTCTGCATCGGGGATGAAGATATCGCCGCTGTCGCCGCTGGGTGGTGTCACGGGTACATAAATGTCTGCTTCACCGTCACCGTTTTTATCCACAGGGATATATACCTCACCTGCGCCTTCCTTCGATACATATTTGCCGTTTTCGCCGGGTGTTACAGGTATATAAATATCCGCTTCGCCGTCACCGTTGGTATCTACAGGGATATATACTTCGCCGTTTTCCCCTGCGTCTTCCTTCGGTACATAAGTACCGTTTTCGCCGGGTTTCACGGGAACATAGATGGGTGCATCCGCAT
>JAZQTP010000029.1:0-9561 GCA_045630845.1 Anaerotignum sp.
AGAAGCTCGCAAAGCGAGCTTCTCCGCCTGCGGCGGTGTCGCTAGCGACTGATTACCTTGCCGCCGCAGTGCGATCCCCCGGAGGGTTTTTACTCTATAAGGAACGAAATTTCTTATAGAGTAAAAAAGCATTTCGCTTGATGAAATGCTCCGCCTGCGGCGGTGTCGCTTGCGACTGACTACCTTGCCCCCGCAGTGCGATCCCCCGGAGGATTTTACTCTATATGAAACGAAATTTCTCATAGAGTAAAAACTGTTCCACCCTGCTTGCAGGTGGAACAGTTTTTTTATTTAGCGGTTTTCTCCGCTTTATATCATTTCTTTGTGGGAACCAGAACCTTTGTACCGCCCATATAAGGCCACAGAACTTCGGGAATTTTCACTGTACCATCAGCCTGCAGGTTATTTTCCAGGAATGCGATCAACATACGAGGAGGTGCTGCTACTGTGTTATTCAGTGTGTGAGCGAAGTATTTTTTGCCTTCTGCATCTGTTACACGGATACCCAGTCTTCTTGCCTGTGCATCGCCCAGATTGGAGCAGGAGCCAATTTCAAAGTATTTTTTCTGTCTGGGAGACCAAGCTTCAACATCAACGGATTTTACTTTCAAGTCAGCCAAATCGCCAGAGCAGCATTCCAGTGTTCTTACGGGAATATCCATTGTGCGGAATAGGTCTACTGTGTTCTGCCACAGCTTATCATACCACATAGGGGATTCGTCGGGGTTACATACAACGATCATTTCCTGTTTTTCGAACTGGTGGATTCTGTAAACGCCTCTTTCTTCAATACCGTGAGCACCTTTTTCTTTACGGAAGCAAGGGCTGTAGGATGTCAGACACTGAGGCAAATCTTCTGCTTTATTCTGTGTATCAATGAATTTACCAATCATAGAATGCTCAGATGTACCAATCAAATACAGGTCTTCCCCTTCAATCTTATACATCATGTTTTCCATTTCAGCAAAACTCATAACGCCTGTTACAACATTGGCACGAATCATGAAAGGCGGAATGCAGTATTTGAAGCCTCTGTCAATCATAAAATCTCTTGCATATGTCAAAACTGCGGAGTGCAGACGCGCAATATCACCCATCAGGTAATAGAAACCGTTACCGGCAACCTTTCTTGCGGAATCCAGATCGATACCGTCAAAGGATTCCATAATATCTGTGTGATAAGGAATTTCAAAATCGGGAACCACGGGTTCGCCGTATTTCTGTACTTCCACATTTTCACTGTCGTCTTTACCAATGGGAACAGAGGGATCAATGATATTGGGAATGGTCATCATGATTACTTTGATGCGTTCTTCCACTTCTTTTTCTTTTGCTGTCAGTTCTTCTGTTCTTGCAGAATCAGCCGCAATTTCTGCTTTCACCTTTTCTGCTTCTTCCTTTTCCCCTTTTGCCATTAAACCACCGATCATTTTGGACAGCTTATTTCTCTGTGCACGCAGCGCTTCTACTTCCTGTTTGATCGCTCTGTTTTCTTTATCCAGTTCCAGCACTTCATCTACCAGCGGCAGCTTCTGATCTTGAAATTTCTTACGGATATTCTCCTTCACTACTTCCGGATTTTCTCTTACAAATTTAATGTCTAACATAATTTAACCTCCTTGAATAAAATTAAAAAGCGTATCACTTGCGACTATATAGAGTAAAAAAAGAAGCTCGCTTTGCGAGATTCTCCGCCTGCGGCGGTATCGCTTGCGACTGACTACCCTGCCGCCGCAGTGCGATCTCCCGGATGGTTTTTGCTCTATAAGAAACGAAATTTCTTATAGAGCAAAAAAATCTCGTCCCCAAATAAAATCAGGGACGAGATATACCCGCGTTGCCACCCAGATTGTCTGTATATATACAGACCTCTCGAACAGCTATAAAGGGCTTACCCTTTCGGCTTTCACCGACCGCTTGGAAAGTGGAACATTTTTGTCCTTCGCCGGCTCACACCATATACCGACTCTCTGGAGAAGGCTATAAAAACTTAGCTTTCCTTCAGGCTTTCGCCCACGCTTTTTTGATTTTGTAAAACTTTCTTTACTATAATAGGGATTATAACATAATTCAAAAAATAATCAAGCCCCAAATCACATGGTTTCAGAGCATCTCTCGCCCATTTTTAACATATCAACACACAAAAACCAATTTTTAATCTTATTTTAATTTTCCCCCATTTCACAATAATATCATTCTATTGTATACTATTTAATGTACAAGAAACCCCTTTTCCTTGTACCACAATATACCCCAAGGGTGTCATGTACACCCTCATCCCTGGAGCAATGTCACCCCATGACATTGCTCCTTCCCTTTTTCTCAAAAAGAGCGGTCAGAAAAGCATCCATTAGATTTCTTCAAATGGATTCAGAATAAAACGCTCTAAGACCTCAGCAACGCCATTCTCCTCTGCATTTCTCTCTGTTATGTAATCTGCTGCTGCTTTCACATGCTCCTCTCCGTTTATCATAGCAACCCCTATGCCTGCTTTCTGGATCATTGTCAAATCATTATCGCTGTCCCCGATTCCAATGGTATCTCTTAATTCTACCCCTGCTGCCTTTGCAGCCGCCTCCATCGCACTCCCTTTGTCCACGCCGCTGCTTACAAATTCCAAGTAGTTTTCTGCAGAATAGAAAAGATTTACACGATCTCCCAGCAGCGCTTCCGCATATCCCTTTATCTCTTGTAGCTTCTTCCGAGGGCCACTAAATAAGCATTTTGTCAGCTCTCCCTCATAATCCACAGGGCTATTTACACAACGAGGCGTTGTTTGCATCACCTGACAATATTCCAATACTTCTTTCGAAATCCTTTCACAAAGAAATGTACTATCGTCATAATAAAACAACTCAATTCCTCCCATTTCCCGGGCAAAGTCTACCACAGGCACTAGAAGCTCCGGTGAAAAGCTTTGTTTTTTTATCAGTGACATATCCTCCAAATCATAAATAGATGCACCATTCTGGCAAATGACATATCCTTTTTTCCCAATCAATCCCAATTCCTGCAAATGCGGCTTTACCCCGAATATGCCTCTTCCCGTACAAATGACAAAATCAATCCCTTTATCCACAGTTTTCCATATGGCGTTCTTGTTTTCCACAGAAATGTGGAGTCCTTTCCATAATAATGTGCCATCCATGTCGGAAAATACCATTTTATAGCCCATTTCAACCTCCATTGTTTACATAATTTTCTTTTTTGCCTGTGGATAACTATGTTGATATTGTGGAAACATTCTTGGTTTTTTCTTTTTTTGTCCACAATATGTGGACTGTTTTTCCACTTATCCACAGGTTTTTTTCAAAATTTATATTTATCTCTTATAAAATAGTAAAAACGAAAGAATACTTTTTTCCGTATTCTTTCGTTTTTTCTGTTTCTATTTTTGCCCGATATCAGCCTCTTCTTCTTTTTCAGACAGCCCCATCTCTATTCGTTCCATAAAGATAGGTTCTGTAATTTCATCTGTTTCACCGTTCTCTTCTGCTTTATCTTTTTCATCGGCTTTTTTCACTTCCTGGTGCTGATGTAAAATCTGCTCTACGGCTGCAATTTTACCTGCCCGTGTTTCTTCCTGCAAAATCAATTCCTTTTCCGCCTGTGTTACATCACCAATGGACGCCCTCTTCACTTCCACATCCTCTGTTTCTAATATTTCCACCTGATCCAATGTGATCTGACTTTCCATTGCACTGTCATTTTGATCCTTGCGACGGAAGGTTGGTTTGAACCGAACCTTAACCACCTTTTCATGCTGCGGCTGATACATATTATTCTTTGCCATCTCTACCGCTTTTATTTCTTCTTCTGAAAGCATATAGGTGCTAACTCCCATTTCAATGGGCTTTGCATAGGTAAAAGAACCAGTACGGCTATGAATTCCATTCAATACTACACCATTATCATGGCCATCCAGTAATGCAAGTGCAAAGCATAAATTGCCACCCATTTCATCAAACGGATTATATCGAATCAGCCCCACCTTCTGTATCTTCGTTTGGTCTGTCTGATCCATATCCGTCACCATATCCAAAAGTTTTGTATATTTCTCCTCTATCTGCTTGGATGTTTTATAAAAATCCTCTATCTTCATTTCCAGATTATGAGAAGGGCGTCTTTTGGATCCCATAAAAAACTCGTATCGCTTTTTCTGTCCCCGATGCAATATATAAAGCACAATACAGAAAATGAGAAGCAGTATAACCGCTACACTCAGACCCAGTAGCAGATAGAGCATATTTTGTTCGATCCATATCATCATAATTTCTCATTCCTTATCGTTTCAGAAGTGACAACAATCGTTCCAAATCTTCCTCTGAATAATATTCGATTTCAATCTTACCTTTATTCTGCTTTCCAATTGGTTTCAACTTTACTTTTGTTGCAAAAAGAGATTTCAAATTATCTTCAATGGCACGATATTCCCTTTCCTCCGCCTTTGACAGCTTTTCTTCTGTTTCTTCCGGCTTTTCCTTCTTGGTCAGATGGGCTTTTACCAGTGCCTCCACTGCCCGCACACTCAGACCTTCCTCAATCACATATTCTGCAAGCTCAAACTGTTCTTCTCCATTGGAAATGGGCAAAAGGCTCCGCGCATGACCACTGCTCAGCTTATTTTCTACCACAAAATTTCGCACACGAGCATCTAACTGAAGCAGACGCAGACTATTTGCCACAGCAGAACGACTTTTTCCTACCTTTTCCGCAATTTTATCCTGACTCAGACCAAATTCCTCCTGCAAACGAAGATAGCTTTCTGCCTCTTCCATTGGATTCAAGTCTTCACGCTGTAAATTTTCTACCAATGCGGCTTCAAATGCCTCTGCATCATCCTCCCAGTTACGAATAACCACTGGAACCTTTTTCAGCCCTGCAATCTTTGCTGCTCTCCAACGGCGTTCCCCCGCAATAATTTCATAGTAACCATCGCTATTTTTCACTACAATAGGCTGTATCATTCCATATTGCTTCAGCGAAGATGCCAATTCCTCTAATGCTCTTTCATCAAAATATTTTCTCGGCTGTTTGCGATTTGGCTCAATCATATCCCAATCTATTTCCAATACAGCCGCCTCATTATGTTTTTTTTCTGTCTTAGATGTCTGCATATCCTCTATTTCAGTATGAATTAGGGCATTGATGCCAAGCCCCTTTGTGCCCAGACCTTTTTTCTTCGTTCCCATATCAGTTCCACTCCTTTTCCATGACTTCTTCTGCCAATAGTTGATATGCCTCTGCGCCCTTGGATTTCGGATCATAAAGATGAATAGGCAATCCATGGCTGGGAGATTCTCCAAGACGCACATTTCTCGGAATAATCGTGCGGTATACGCTTTCTCCCAAAGAACGCTTTACCTCTTCTACCACCTCAAGAGAAAGATTTGTTCTTGCATCAAACATCGTAAACACAATCCCTTCAATTTCTAAATCGGGATTCAAGCGCTTTTTGACTAGGTTTACTGTATGAAGCAACTGCTCTAATCCTTCTAAAGCAAAATATTCACACTGAATTGGCACAAGAACTGTATCCGCAGCAACAAGAGCATTCACTGTAATCATATTTAACGATGGCGGACAATCAATAATGATATAATCATAATCATCCTTGATTTCTTTCAGTGCCTCTCTTAATATATATTCTCTACGCTCATTGCCAATCAGTTCTATTTCTGCACCTGTCAGATTGATATTGGCAGGAATCAACTCTAGCCCTTCTACGCAGGTGGAGCGTTTTACATCAGCAATATTTTTTTCTCCTAAAAACACATTATATATAGTTTGTTCTATTGCATTCTTATCCAAACCAAGACCACTTGTTGTGTTTCCCTGCTGGTCTGCATCTACCGCAAGCACCTTTTTCCCTTCTGCTGCAAGGCAAGCGGAAAGATTGATAGATGTTGTTGTTTTACCAACACCACCTTTCTGGTTTGTTACTGCGATTATTCTTACCCTACTCACATTTTTACCGCCTTTCCTCACTATGTTTCCTACTTATATATAATATAATACAGATTAAAAAAAATCAATAAATATTGTTTCCTGTTTCACGTGAAACACTTTCTCTTATAAAAAAAAGGAAGGATAATCTCATATCCTTCCTTTTTGTTTCATGTGAAACATTTATAATTTTGTCGGCAAGCCTACATTTTTGAAAAGCGAAAGTAAAATATGGTCTGGTTTATTGCCAATTTGATCGAATTTCCCAAAAACAGGAATCGCTTTTTCTACAACACGCATTTCAAAGGGCATTTCAGGCCCCATCTCTCCATCTACGGTAATTTCCTTAATCTGAAATGCATCATCCAAACATTCTACCTTAAAATAATGATCTTTCAGATAAAGAATATTTTTATCATAAATATGCTCTCCGGTCAGCATTTTTACAACCGTAGGTGTCATTTCATACAACGGTTTACCCTTCACAGCTACCATCTCAAATTCCCCATCCATAACAGAAGCACCGGGAGAAAGATTGGTAAAGCCCCCTGTTCCTGCAGAATTTAGAATCATATAGAAATAAAGATCTTCTTCTATAATACCTTTGCTTGTCGTAATACGATAAGGAATTTTTCTGAATTGCGGCAGCTGTTCCACACCTTTCAGATAATAGGAAAGGCTGCCAAGGGCATTTTTTATATCCTTATCTACTGTCTGCGACACATTTGTAAAATATCCTCCGGCACATACATTGATAAAATACAGTTCCCCATTAACCAAACCGAGATCAATCTCTACAGGTTTTGTGGAAACGATAGTTTTACAGCAATCCTCCACATTTCCGCTCTTAAAACCGAGATATGTGGCAAAATCATTTGCTGTACCAGAAGGAATAATTCCCAAGGGTGTACGCAATCCCCGCTTTAGCATTGCATTCACTACAATATTTACTGTACCATCCCCACCCGATGCAACAATAATATCATAATTCTCATCCATTTCCATGATATGCTGTTCAATATCGCCTGGATGAAGGGTACGAAAAGGATGTACCTCATACCCCCCCTCCTGAAAAATGCCAATACAAACATCCAGATCAAATTTGAAGCTTTTATTGCCTGAAAAAGGATTATAAAATAATTTCAGCTTTTTCATACAAAACATGCCTTCTTTCATCTCAATTCCTAATATCAATTACTAATAAATCATAAAAATTACAAAAAATATTTTTTATTACATCTGTTCCGGAGCATGAATTCCGAGAAGCTTCAAACCTTCCTTCAAAACTGTTTTCACCGCATAAACAACAGCCAAGCGAGCCTGTCTTACTTCCGCTTCGCTATTGAGGATAGGATTATCATGATAGAACTTATTGAATGCCTGCGCAATGGCAACGAGGTGTCTTGTCAGAATAGAAGGCTCCAGCTTCGCAGCCGCATCCTTAATCTTATCCGGATAAGCTTCCAGCAATTTGCAAACATCCAAAGAAGCTTCATCCGAAAGCACACTAAAATCAATCCCTTCCAGACAAATCTCTCCGGCCCTTCTGAGAATCGAACACGCACGGGCATGAGTATACTGCACATAAGGACCTGTTTCCCCATCGAAATTTAACATTCTTTCCCAACTAAACACAACATCCTTAATCCTGTTATTATACAAATCGTTGAAAATAACAGCACCAATACCAACCTGCTTTGCAACTTCCTCTTTATCCTCTAAATCAGGATTCTTTTCTTCAATGATACGCTTTGTTTCCGCACAGGCCTGATTCAGTAAATCCTCCATCAATACAACATGACCTTGACGAGTGGAAAGCTTACCACTTTCCAAAGAAACCAGCCCAAAGGGAACATGAATCAGATCCTGATACCAATCATAGCCCATTTTATTGATTACTTCAAACCACTGTGCAAAATGCAAATTCTGATCCAACGCAGTCAGATATACACATTTGTCAAAATGATATGTTTTCTTACGATACAATGCTGCTGTAATATCTCTTGTTGCATACAATGTACCGCCATCCTTACGAATAATCAGACAGGGAGGCATATTCTTATCTTCCAGATCTACGATCATAGCGCCTTCCGATTCTTTCAACAATTCTTTCGCCTTCAGTTCTTCTACAACAGCATCCATTTTATCATTGTAGAAGGATTCGCCGGTATAAGCATCAAATTTCACACCCAGCATTTCATAAACACGATCAAATTCTTTAATGGAAATATCATAAAACCATTTCCACAGAGTCAAGGCTTCTGTATCACCCTCCTGCATTTTTACAAACCACAGGCGTGCTTCATCATCCAGATTTAGCTCAGGATGTTCTTTTGCTTCATCATGGAACTTTACATAAATCCGCATCAGCTCCTGAATCCCATCCTTTTCAACCGCTTCCTTGCTACCCCAGTTTTTATAAGCAACAATAAGCTTACCAAACTGTGTACCCCAGTCCCCCAGATGATTAACACCTTCCACATGATAGCCCAATGCTTCGTGGATTTTATAAATGGCATTACCAATCACCGTGGAACGCAGATGCCCTACATGAAAAGGCTTTGCAATATTCGGAGAGGAATAGTCGATTACAACTGTTTTTCCTGCACCTATATCACATTTGCCGTAGTTTTCTTTCTCAGCAATTACAGAAGTAAGTACCTGTTCGACAAAAATCCCCTTGTTCAGAAAGAAATTGATATATGCACCCACTACCTCTGTTTTTGCAATAAAATGAGGTTTCTCAATTTTTTCGATTAGTTCATTGGCAATCATGGGAGGTGCTTTACGAAACACCTTTGCCAGACGGAAACAGGGATATGCAAAATCACCCATTTCTTTTTTTGCAGGAACCTCTACCCCTGCTGCTGCATCTTCCACAGAAATATCCGCCGCTGCTGCCAAAAGCTTTGCAATTTCTATTTTGAAATCCATATTTTTAACCTCCAAAAAGTACCAACTGAAAATTGGACATACTCTATTTATTTTAGCACAGGAAATGGGGAAAAACAAGAAAATTCAAGTGTTTGGCTCTAAATTGAAGTTCTCGATAATTCAGTTTTTCTAACTTGCCAACATCCTCCCCCGCAAGCCGAAAACAGCAAGGAGAAAAACGGCGGCAGAGTGCCTAAAAAAAGAACGGCTCATAATAAGCCGCTCTAAATTAATTATTTGGAAATTTGTTTTTCATGTTACTCACGCCACAAATATAATTCATATCCACATTATAGTATTCTGCGAGAATAATAACACTTTCTAGAGGAATCCGTGTTCTTCCTAATTCATAATCCGAATATGTTTTTTGTCCAATGTGCAACAGTTCAGCAATCTGATATTGTTTCAAATCATTATCTTCTCTTAATGCTCTAATTCTTTCATTATATTTCATATACATCACCAATTCTAAGATGCCACAGAGTTTAAAACTCTATTGCATTTTAGAGTTATAAGCTCTATAATTATTATTGGTGATGATATGTCTGAATTTGCAAAAAATTTGAAAAAATATCGAAAACAAAAAAACTTTACCCAAGTTGAACTCGGAAAAGAGTTGAACTATGGCTATACTGCAATTGCTAACTATGAAAGCGGGCGCAATGAACCTTCCTATGACGA
>JAZQTP010000030.1:0-4568 GCA_045630845.1 Anaerotignum sp.
GATGGCAATTAAAAGATATAAACCTTATACACCATCCAGAAGACACATGACAGTGTCCGCATTCGATGAAATCACAAAATCCACGCCCGAAAAATCTCTGGTAGTACACCTGAGAAAAACTTCCGGCAGAAATAACCAGGGCAAAATCACTGTTCGTCACCACGGCGGCGGCGGCAAGATTAAATACAGACTGGTTGACTTCAAACGCAACAAAGACGGTATCCCTGCAACAGTAAAGGCGATTGAATACGATCCCAACAGAACAGCAAATATCGCTCTGATTGTATACGCAGACGGCGTAAAATCCTATATTCTGGCACCCGCAGGCCTGCAGGTTGGCGATCAGCTGATGAACGGCCCCGAAGCAGAAGTAAAACTGGGTAACACACTGCCTATGAGCAAAATTCCCGTTGGTGCTTCCATCCACAACATCGAAATGAAGCCCGGCAAAGGCGGCCAGCTGGTTCGTTCCGCTGGGAATGTAGGTCAGCTGATGGCGAAAGAAGGCAAATATGCTACAGTAAAACTGCCTTCCGGCGAAATGAGACTGCTGCCTATCGAATGCCGTGCTACAATCGGTCAGATTGGTAACACAGATCACGAACTGATCCACATCGGTAAAGCTGGTAGAAAGCGTCACATGGGCATCAGACCTACAGTAAGAGGTTCCGTAATGAACCCTAATGATCACCCTCACGGCGGTGGTGAAGGTAGAGCACCTATTGGTCGTCCCGCACCTATGACACCTTGGGGCAAACCTGCACTGGGCTACAAGACAAGAAACAAACACAAAGCTTCCAATAAATATATCGTTCGCCGCAGAAACGGCTAATAGATTGGAATGTGCCTGAGACGGCTTAGGCACAGATAGAGAAAACAAGGAGGATTCATCAATGAGCAGATCTTTGAAAAAAGGACCTTTCGCTGACGATCATCTGCTGAAGAAGATCGATGCTATGAACGCAGCAGGCGAAAAGAACGTAATCAAAACATGGTCTCGTCGTTCTACAATCTACCCCGATATGATCGGTCACACAATCGCAGTTCATGACGGCAGAAAGCACGTGCCTGTATATATCACAGAAGACATGGTAGGCCACAAACTGGGCGAATTTGCACTGACAAGATCTTATAGAGGTCACGGCAAAGACGCAGAAAAGAAATCTAGAGTTCGCTAATTTATCTGATAACGAAAGGAGGTTTCGTTCATGGCAAAAGGTCATAGAAGCCAAATCAAAAAAGAAAGAAACATTGCAACACAGGAAAAAAGACCTCATGCTTCTGCTAAATATGTTGGTATCCCTGCTCCCAAGGCGAAAATCGTTCTGGATCAGATTAAGGGTAAAGACGTTGCAACAGCAGCAGCTATGTTGAACTATAGCCCCAGACTGGCAGCAGAAATCATCGGTAAAGTACTGAAATCTGCTGTAGCTAATGCAGAAAACAATCTGGGTATGGATGTAAGCAAACTGTACGTGGAAGAAGTAAGTGCTGATCAGGGCCCTACAATGAAGAGAATTCGTCCTAGAGCACAGGGCAGAGCATATCGCATCCTGAAAAGAAGCTGCCATATTTCCATCATTCTGAATGAAAGATAATAGGAGGTACTGAAATGGGACAGAAAGTTAACCCCCACGGTTTAAGAGTAGGTATCATCAAAGATTGGGATGCAAAATGGTATGCAGAAAAAGACTTTGCTGATAACCTGGTAGAAGATGTTAAAATTAGAAAATTTATCAAAAAGAAACTGTATGCTGCAGGTGTTTCCAAGATTACAATCGAAAGAACAGCTGGCAGAGTAAAGGTTTCTGTTTATACAGCAAAACCCGGTATTGTTATCGGTAAAAATGGTGCAGCAATCGAAGAGCTGAAAGCTGAACTGCAGAAAATGACAGCACACAAAGTGGCTGTAAACATCGAAGAAATCAAAAAACCCGAAACAGATGCTCAGCTGGTAGCTGAAAACATCGCTCTGCAGCTGGAAAACCGTGTGACATTCCGTCGTGCGATGAAACAGGCAATGGGCAGAACAATGAAATTCGGTGCAAAGGGTATCAAGACAATGGTAAGTGGTCGTCTGGGCGGCGCTGATATCGCTCGTGGCGAATCTTATCACGAAGGTACAATCCCCCTGCAGACACTGCGTGCAGACATCGACTATGGCTTTGCTGAAGCAGATACAACATACGGCAAACTGGGCGTAAAAGTTTGGATCTACAAAGGCGAAGTACTTCCTGTAAAGAATAATAAAAAGTAAGGAGGCGCTAGAGTATCATGTTAATGCCTAAAAGAGTGAAACATCGTAAACAGCAGAGAGGCAAAATGAGAGGCCGTGCATATAGAGGCAACAAAGTAACTTACGGTGAATACGGTATCATGGCGATGGAACCTACATGGATCACATCCAACCAGATTGAAGCAGCGCGTGTTGCTATGACAAGACATATCAAACGTGGTGGTGATGTTTGGATTAAAGTATTCCCCGATAAACCCGTATCCGCTAAACCTATCGGTACTCGTATGGGTTCCGGTAAAGGTGCTCCTGAATACTGGGTGGCAGTAGTAAAACCCGGCAGAGTAATGTTCGAAATTGGCGGTGTAGAAGAAGAAAAAGCAAGAGAAGCGCTGAGACTGGCAATCCATAAGCTGCCTATCAAGTGCAAAATCGTTACTAAGGCTGAAGCAGAAGAAATGGCAGGTGAACATCAGTGAAAACAACAGGTTATGTAAAAGAATTGATGGCTAAGTCTGCAGATGAATTACAGAAGGACCTTGTTTCCGCTAAAAAAGAGCTGTTCAACCTGAGATTCCAGAATGCGACAAACCAGCTGGACAACACAGCAAGAATCAAGGAAGTTCGTAAGAACATCGCAAGAATTCAGACAATCATCACACAGAAAGCAAGAGAAGCAAAATAATAGATATTCCGTTCGTTGAAAGGAGGAAATCATCGTGGAAAGAAATCTTCGCAAAACTAGAATCGGTAGAGTAGTTAGCGACAAGATGGATAAAACAATCGTTGTTGCTGTAGAAGATAAAGTAAAACACCCTCTGTATGGCAAAATCGTTAACAGAACATATAAACTGAAAGCTCATGACGAAAACAACGAATGCGGTATCGGCGATCGTGTTAAAGTTATGGAAACAAGACCTCTGTCTAAAGACAAGAGATGGAGACTTGTAAGCATTATCGAAAAAGCAAAATAATCCTTTTTGGAGAGGAGGACGAAATATGGTTCAGCAGGAAACCAGACTGAAAGTAGCAGATAACAGTGGCGCAAAGGAACTTCTGTGCATCAGAGTTCTGGGCGGTTCCACAAGAAGATATGCAGGCGTAGGCGACATCATCGTAGCTGCGGTTAAAGATGCAACACCCGGCGGCGTTGTAAAAAAAGGTGATGTTGTGAAAGCGGTAGTAGTTAGAACAGTTCACCCCGTAGGTAGAGCTGACGGCAGCTACATTAAATTCGACGATAACGCAGCAGTTATCATCAAAGACGACAAAAATCCCAGAGGTACGCGTATCTTTGGGCCCGTTGCAAGAGAGCTGAGAGAAAAACAGTTCATGAAAATTCTCTCTCTGGCTCCTGAAGTACTGTAATAGGAGGTGTGTTAGGTGGCTAATATGAAACTGAAAACTGGTGACAAGGTTGTAGTTATCACTGGTAAAGACAAAGGCAAAGAAGGCAAAATCATTGCTGTAGATAGAAAGAATGGTCGTGTTCTGGTTGAAGGCGTAAACATGGTTTCCAAACATACAAAACCCAACGCACAGAACCAGCAGGGCGGCATCATCAAAAGAGAAAACTTCATCGACGCATCCAATGTTATGTACTTGCACAATGGCAAGGCAACAAGACTGGGCGCAATGATCAAGAATGGCAAAAAAGTAAGAGTAGCTAAGAAAACAGGCGAAATCATCGACTAATAAATACGCTGGAAAGGAGGCAAACAATGAGCAGATTAAGAGACTTCTATGAAGCAACGATTGTTCCTGAAATGACTAAGAAATTTTCTTATAAAAATAAACTGGCTGTTCCTAAGCTGGAAAAAGTGATTATCAACATGGGCGTAGGCGAAGCAAGAGAAAATGCTAAAGTTCTGGATGGTGCTGTAAAAGATATGGGCATCATCGCTGGTCAGAAACCCGTAATCACAAAGGCTAAAAAATCCATTGCGAACTTCAAACTGCGTGAAGGTATGAACATTGGCTGTAAGGTTACACTGAGAGGCGACAAGATGTATGAATTTGCAGACAGATTGATTAACATTGCCCTGCCTCGTGTACGCGACTTCCGCGGTGTGAAAGCAAACAGCTTTGACGGTAGAGGTAACTACACAATGGGTATCAAGGAACAGCTCATCTTCCCTGAAATCGAATACGACAAGATCGACAAGAAGTCGGAAGGCCAAGCGGTCTTAGGAAGACAAATCCCCACTACAACTCCTTGGCTCACAGAACGACATGGCTACGATCCGACTTCTCATTCGACGGTAGAGGTAACTATACAATGGGTATCAAGGAACAGCTCATCTTCCCTGAAATCGAATACGACAAGATCGACAAG
>JAZQTP010000031.1:0-2109 GCA_045630845.1 Anaerotignum sp.
TCAGACGGCGGGTTTCGGGGTTCATGGTGGTTTCCCACATCATTTCCGCCGCATTTTCCCCCAGCCCCTTGGAGCGTTTGATCTTTACCTTGCCCTGCAGCTTGGCAAGTATCTTACTCTTTTCCCCATCGGTATAGGCAAAGTATTTCTCCTTGCCGTGTCTGATTTCATAGAGGGGAGATTCGGCAATATATACCTTCTTTTCATAAATCAGAGAAGGCACCAGCCTATAAATCATGGTCAGCAGAAGGGTTCTAATCTGGAAGCCATCCACATCCGCATCGGTGCAGAGAATGACCTTGCTCCAGCGCAACTGTTCAATATCAAAGGAGCTGAGCCCCTTATCGTGCTTGCTGCTTTTTACCTCTACGCCGCAGCCCAACACCTTCAGCAAATCAATGATAATGTCATTATTGAAGATTTTATTATAATCCGCCTTCAGACAGTTCAGTATCTTACCACGGATGGGGATAATCGCCTGAAATTCCGCATCCCTGCCCTGCTTACAGGAGCCAAGGGCGGAATCGCCTTCCACGATATAGATTTCCCGCTTTGTCACATCCTTGGTGCGGCAATTTACGAATTTTTCCACACGGTTATTCATGTCCAGATTGCCTGTCAGCTTTTTGCGGACATTGATGCGGGTATTTTCCGCCGATTCCCGACTGCGTTTATTTGCCAGCACCTGTGCGGCGATTTTATCCGCATCCAGTTTATTTTCAATGAAATAGATTTCCAGCTGTTGGCGGAAAAACTCCGTCATAGCGTCCTGAATGAATTTATTGGTGATGGATTTTTTGGTCTGGTTTTCATAGCTGGTCATGGTAGAAAAGGAATTGATAACCAAAATCAGACTATCCTCCACATCGGTGAAGGTGATTTTCTTTTCGTCCTTTTTATACAAGCCATTGCTTTTCAGATATTGGTCAATGGCAAACACAAAGGCATTTCTGACTGCCTTATCAGGAGAGCCGCCATGCTCCAGAAAGCTGGAGTTATGATAATACTCCAACACATTCACATGGTTATTGAAGCAAAACGCCGCTTCAAATTTCAGCTTATATTCCTCCTTATCCTCACGGTCACGCCCTTTGGTTTCCGTTTGCAGATAATGCACGGAGGTAAGCCCTTTTTCACCACTCAGCTCTGTCAGATAGTCTTTGATACCATTATCATAGCAATAAATAAATGTTTCGCCGCTCTCTTCGTCATACAGTTCAAAACGCAGCCCCTTATTGACTACTGCCTGTTTTTTCAGCACATCCTGAAAATATGCCAAAGGCACATTGATATCTGTGAATACATCCCTGTCCGGACGCCATGTGATCTGCGTGCCTGTAGGGTGCTTTTCCGCCGCCTCTTTCATCAGACCGCCCACATTTTCGCCCTTTTCAAAATGAAGCTGATAGCACATACCATCCCGATAGATGACGGCATCCATATATTCAGAGGCATACTGGGTGGCACAGGTGCCAAGGCCATTCAGCCCCAGACTAAATTCGTAGTTTTCCCCCGTATGATTTTTATATTTCCCCCCTGCATACAGCTCACAGAAAACCAACTCCCAGTTGAAGCGTTCTTCCTTCGCATTATAGTCTACAGGTATCCCTCGGCCATGGTCTTTCACCAGTATAGATTGATCCCGATAGCGGATAATCTCAATCTTCTTCCCATAGCCCTCTCTGGCTTCATCAATGGAATTGGAGAGAATTTCAAAAAAAGCATGGGCACATCCATCCAGCCCATCGGAGCCAAAAATGACACCGGGACGCAGGCGGACTCTATCTGCCCCCTTCAGAGAAGTGATGCTTTCATTATTATAATTGGAATTTGGTTGCTTTGTCATTGGCATCCCCTTCGTTTCTTTTCTTGGCAGACCATATATCTTGAAAAAAGACAAGTCTACCCCATAATATATACTTTAACAGCATATTTGACAGCCTGTCAAGGCGAACAGCATTTTTTCTGTGTAGGTTTGTCAATGATATGTTACACATTAGGGAAAGAAAAAAGGATGTGTTTCGGAGAGTTCCAGTTGAGCGGTCGCATGGGGAAGTTGTTATACTGGCGCTGTCTGACAGCGAGTTGTTTTTCAAAATCAGCAAAGTC
>JAZQTP010000032.1:0-143479 GCA_045630845.1 Anaerotignum sp.
CATCATCGCTCTGTCTCTCGCATGGTCAAGGATAAGACATTGCACAACAATACCTATACAAATTCCCTTTGCAGAGAAAAGAAATTTTTATTTATTATATCATGCGAAAAAGATAAAAACAATGGTTTTTCTTCCTTGCATAATTCCTACTTTTCTGATATGCTGTAATATATATTATAGGATTTTTCTCACATGGTAAAATCCTGCAATCTCGCACTAGACAGATACTGTCTTTATGCATTGATTTCATACTTACTCCGAAATAATTTTTCAAAAGTAGCAACCAAGCAATAATAAAGAGAGGTAAATTCCAATGTCTATTGAAAATGTACGCGCATACCTAAAAGCGATGAACTGCCCCAAAGAACCGATTGAATTTTCTCAGTCCAGCGCAACCGTTGAACTGGCCGCAGAGGCTGCTGGCGTTATTCCCGCCCGCATCACAAAAACCCTTTGCCTGATGAGCAAAGATGGTCCTATAGTAATCTGTGTCGCAGGTGATACAAAGATTGATAACCGAAAATTCAAAGATAAATTTGGTCTGAAGGCAAAAATGCTGACCGCAGAAGAAACACTGGAGGCAACAGGCCATGCTGTTGGTGGTGTATGCCCCTTTGATCTGCCCACAGGCACAAAAGCTTATGCGGACATTTCCATGCAGCGATTTGATACCGTTTTCCCTGCTGCAGGCACAAGCAACTCCGCTGTTGTGCTGACCTGTGATGAATTGTTCCTGTACGGAAAATGCATCGAATGGATTGACATTTGTAAGGGATGGCAGGAAGAAAACTGATTTCCTCGCCTCCATATAAAACAAAAGCAAACTGGGAGGTGGCTTTATGAAGATTTCGACAAGAGGGCGTTACGGCATCCGCCTGATGCTGGCACTTGCACTAAATTATAATAACGGCACAATCCCCTTGAAAGCAATTGCCAAGGATCAGGGGATTTCTGAAAAATACCTGGAGCAGATCATCAACCCACTGACAAAAGCTGGCCTTGTAAAAAGCTTTCGCGGTGCGCAGGGCGGTTATACGCTGACCAATCCCCCCTCCAAGACTACTGTTGGCGAGGTGTTGCGTGTACTGGAAGGCTCTCTGTCTCCCGTAGATTGTGTGGATCATCCCAACTGTTCTCATGCAGATAGCTGCGTTTCCCTTTCTATCTGGAAAAAAATGAAAGATGCACTGGATGATGTTGTAGATTCTATTACACTGGAAGACATGGCAAGGGAATACAGAGAAAAAAATCCGGACAAAATCCTGCCCGGCTGCAATTCTTGATTCATATCTTTCTACAAATAACCTAACCCTCGCAATTTCAATAATTTTGAATTACCAAAAGAACGCTATTAAGGTAATACCGCATAATTCTGGTAGTACAGATGTGCTCACCATGAATTGTGCGGTGTTACCTTTCGTCTTTTTTACCGACATCGTTCTTTTTTTAGCTATTTTCTGAACCCGTCAGACGGGCTCCGTAAAATAGCATTTTTTAGAAATACTATTTTATGAACACCCATCTATATAAAAAATTTTTTTAATTTTCTTACTTATTCAGAATTTTAACTGCTGTACCATAAGCCATAATTTCCGCAGCCCCCTGCATCACCGCAGAGGAGGCGTAACGGACATTCACAACGGCATCTGCCCCAAGGGCTTCTGCTTCTTCTACCATTCTTTTCGTTGCCAGCGCCCTTGCCTCATTCATCATTGCGGTGTATTCCTTCAATTCTCCCCCCACCAAAGACTTAAAACCTTGGGCGAAATCCTTACCGATGTGCTTAGACTGGATTGTTGTTCCCTTGACCAGAGAAAGCATTTCCAGCTCTTTTCCGCTGATATAATCCGTATTCACCAAAATCATTTTCATTCCCCTCTCTCTTTCTCTATGCTTTTCTATTTTATTCCGGCTCAGCTAAGATACTGATTCAACTCTGCCGCCCGTGAGGAAGCATTTTCCGCTTCCTCCTCCCGCTTTTCGCCATTGGCATATTCCACCAGATATTTCGTTTTTTCTGCATCCCCATCCAAATATTTCACGCTGACGATGGTGGCACTCAGCTCCGCCTGCATGGTGAAGCCCTGCAGCATTTCCGATTTACGGATACGCTCCGCCTGTTTCTTTTCCTGCAATTTCCTGAATATAGACATCTCTACCCTCCATCAGAAGCCTTACTTCATTTTATAAAAACGCTTTCTCTTTATTCATAAGACTGTTCCGTTTCCATACCAATAGTCATAGTGTTTTCATTCCATGTGATGCCCATGTCAATCAATTTTGCAATATCCCGCAGCTTATAATAGGTATAATCATGGATGGTGTACGCATCCACCTGCACCTCCTCTGCGTCGCAGAACAACCTTGCCGTAGAAGTAGTGGCAACCGCATCCCCATATCTGCCCACGCCGCCACTGCCTGCCGCCGTATAAGGCGCTCTGCGTACCAGCTGGATGGACTGGGTTTCCTCATCCCAGAAGGTCATAAACTGCTTGGAGGTGCCATTGATGGCAAAGGCGATATCCCGCAGCTTGAAATATGTATAATCATCAATAGTATAGGTTTGAAAATCCACTGTTTTTCCGTCCACTGTCACTTTTGCCCTACCAGCATAGGCGGTTTTCCGCTCCACTCTTGCTATCGTCTGATTCACCGCAGGCTGCTCCATCGGTTTTTCCTCCGCTGTATTCTGTGCGTAATATTGCTTCACCGCATCGCCGCAGCCCTTTCGGTTATCCAGCAAATCTCTGAGGCTGAAGAAAAAACTACCATCCACATCATATTTTTCATTGAGTGAAAGCTGCGAGGAGATTTCCGCCGCCACTACATCTTTATAAATGCCATGGCCGATATATAGGTCTACCCCTGTACCTTGCACCACATTATGCCACCATTTCACCAGTGTTTCATAATCCGCAGCGGCATTGCCCCGCTCCCAGTAAATCTGCGGCACGATATAATCTACCCAGCCTTTTTCCACCCATTTTTTGGCATCCCCATAAACAGTATAATAGCCTTCGGCACCCTTTGTGGCAGAGCCTGCCGGATCAGATTTGCTGTTCTTCCATATCCCCATGGGGCTGATGCCGAATGCCACAGAAGCATCTATCTCCTTGATGGTACGATACACCCCTTGAATCAGATCATCCACATGGTTACGACGCTGTGCTGCAACGGCCCCCTCCTTGCCCTCACCTTCGGGCAGGGGATAATTACTAGGGTAGAAATAATCATCAAAGTGAATGGCATCTACAGCATAATTTTCCACAATCTCTGCCACCGTATCACAAATATATTCCTTTACCTCCTCCCTTGCGGGATTGAAGTACATGGCATTATTATAGGTCAATACCCAATCGGGGTGTTTTCTTGCCATATTGTCGGCAGAAAGCTGGGACAAGTCTGTACCCGATGTGGTAATGCGATAGGGATTCATCCATGCATGAAATTCCATCCCTCTTTTATGGGTTTCCTCTATCATGAATGCCATGGGATCATAGCCGGGATATTTCCCTTGCGTTCCTGTCAGCACGGCACTCCATGGATTCAATGCGGATTCATAAAAAGCATCTCCCTTTGGACGCACCTGCACCACCACCGTATTCAACCCCATCGCCTGCACTGCATCCAACTTACGGATAAATTCATTCTTCTGTCCGCTGGGATCATTGATGGAGGAAGGATAATCGGCACTGTATACCGTAGAAATCCATACCGCCCGCAGCTGCTCTTTTTCAGCGGCATATACCTCCTGCGAAGAAAAAGCGGAAAACCCTATTACCGCACAAAGGATACCCCCTGTCAATTTTTTCATCCATTTTTTCATTTCTATTCTCCTTTTTCTGCTACAAATACAAAAAATATGATTTATTTTCATAATACCACAAAATGAAAATCTTTTCAGCCTTTTTCTACACCCCTTTTCTCCGCTGCGGTATTGCCGAAATCCTTTTTTCGGTTTATGCTATAAAAAAGTTAGATTTGAGGTGAACAACCATGCGATACGGGCTAATCGGCAAAAAGCTGGGGCACAGCTTTTCAAAAGTCATCCATGAAAAGCTGGCAGATTATACATACGATCTAATCCCCCTTTCAGAGGAGGCGCTGGATGCATTTCTTTCCGCACGGGATTTTTCAGCCCTGAATGTGACCATCCCCTATAAAGAAACTGTCATCCCCTACCTAGATGCACTGGATACCCATGCAAAAAAAATCGGTGCAGTGAATACCATCGTCAACCAAAACGGGATTCTGACAGGCTATAATACGGATTTTTTCGGCTTCCGCTATCTGCTCCTGCACAACGGCATAGATGTGAAGGGCAAAAAGGTGCTGGTACTTGGTAAAGGCGGCGCAGCAAAGGCAGTTTGGGCAGTGCTGGAGGCACTGGATGCCGCTATGGTTCTTACAGTCTATCACAAGCCCCATCCCCAAGCCGTCACCTATGCGGAATGTTATCAAAAGCATACCGACGCAGACATCATCATCAATACCACCCCTGTCGGAATGTATCCCAACGGTGCAGACTGTCCCATTCAGCTGGACCGCTTCCCTGCCCTCAAGGGTGTTGTGGATGTAATTTATAACCCCCTGCGGACGAAGCTGATCGTAGAGGCGCAAAAAAGGGGTATCCCCGCAGCGGGCGGGCTGGAAATGCTGGTGGCACAGGCAAAATATGCCGCAGAAATCTTCCTGTGCAAAAAAATTGCCGAGGACACCATAGAAAATATCCATCGGACACTGCTGGAGGAACAGCGCAATCTTGTCCTTATCGGTATGAGCGGCAGCGGAAAAACCACCCTCGGCAGGCAGACGGCGAAGCAGCTTGGCAAAGCCTTTGTGGACACAGATGCAGAAATCTCGAAACGCATCGGTATGCCCATTGCAAATTTTTTTGCTACAAAGGGCGAAGCCGCCTTCCGTCAAATCGAAGCAGAAGTGGTCGCAGAACTTTCCTCCGCCAACGGTCTTGTCATTTCCACCGGCGGAGGTGTTGTGAAAAAACAGGAAAACATCGACCTTCTTCGGCAAAACGGCTCCATCCTCTGGCTGAAGCGGGATGCCGCACTTTTGGAAAGCGGCAAGGGCAGACCACTTGCCCCCGATGCCGATGTAGCCGAGCAGCTCTACCGAGAGCGGCTACCACTTTACATCGCAGCGGCAGATGCCATTGCGGAAAACAATGGCACAGAGGAGGAAGGGCTACTTTCCATTCTGACTACCTATAAAAAAACATGATAAATACTCTGAAAGAGGGTATTCCAAAACGATGATTTTTAGAGCATAGTCGAGGGTTGCCCTCTTGATTTATGCGTATTTTCTTTTACAGACGCAAAAAAAGGCAATAGAAAGTTTAACTTTCTATTGCCTTTTTTTGCTGTTATGTATGTCAGCGCTTTCTGCCCTTTGCTCCTGCTTCCTTAGACGAAAAATCATTCATCCCAGTTATGATACACATTCTGGACATCATCATCGTCATCCAGCATATCCAGCAGTTTATTCATTTTCTTGATGTCTTCATCAGATGTCAGTTCGGAATATGTCTGCGGGATCATGGTCACTTCCGCACTTGCCATAGGGATGCCTGCCGCTTCCAGCGCTTCACGCACAGCGGAAAAATCATCGGGAATGGTTGTAATCTCGTAGCTGTCTTCTTCTGCTGCGAAGTCCTCCGCACCGGCATCCAGTGCAACCATCATCAGTTCTTCCTCATCCATTTCCACTTCTTCTTTATCAATCACGATCAGACCTTTTTCATCGAACATGAACGATACGCAGCCGCTGTTGCCCATATTGCCGCCGCCCTTTGTGAAAGCATTTCTTACATTTGCCGCCGCACGGTTTCTATTATCCGTCAGCACCTCTACGATAACTGCAACGCCATTGGGTCCATAGCCTTCGTATGTTACATTTTCGTATTCAACGCCTTCTTCATTGCCCGCAGCCTTTTTGATACTTCTTTCAATGGTATCATTGGGCATATTATTGGATTTACATTTTGCAATAACATCACGCAGCTTGCCGTTTATAGCAGGATCGGGGCCGCCGGCTTTTACTGCTACCTGAATTTCTCTACCCAGCATGGTAAAGATTTTCCCCTTTTTTGCGTCATTTTTCTCTTTTTTATGTTTAATGTTTGCAAACTTAGAATGTCCAGACATTTGGAACCCTCCTTCATAAAATATCACCGATAAATTTTATCATCTTTTCCGCCGCAATTCAAGAAATTTTCTATTCTTTCCCGTTTTCCTGTCATTTTTTCCATAAAAGTCGGCTTATTCCTCCAACAGAGAAAGCTTTCCATCCTGCCATACGCCATACAGCTCTTCCAATAGGGTAAATGGCTGCTGTCCACGGAAAATTTCTGTCATTTTCTTTTCAAAGGCTTCTGCCGCATCCACTTCAACCAGAACGATGAACTCCACCTTATCCGTATAAAGTGTATCGAATAATTCATGACCATCCTGCAAAATCTCATACTGCACCTTGCCGGAATCCGTATAATCTGCCACAACGGAATATCTGCGATAAAGCACCAGCTCCGCAATGCCTGCCGCCAGAAGCCCCTCCTTCGCCGATTTGCCATAGGCACGCACCAGACCGCCGGTCCCCAGCAGTGTACCGCCGAAATAGCGTGTCACCACAATCGCCGTATCTTTAATATCCTCACCCTTTAGCACGCTTAGAACAGGCATCCCTGCCGTCCCCTGCGGCTCGCCGTCATCGCTGAAACGCTGCAGCTCATTTCTTTCACCAATCTGATAGGCAAACACATTATGCGTCGCATTCCAATATTTCTTTTTCATTTCTTCGATAAACGCACGGGCTTCTTCTTCTGTTTTTACAGGGCGCACCGTGGCAATAAAACGGGATTTCTTTTCTACAATCTCCGCTTCCGCCTGTTCCAAAATCGTTCTATATTTTTTCAGCATTACACTCACCTTTTTCAAAATCCAATTTTTTCTTAAGGCAATACTGCATAATTCTGGTGGTGCAGATGCGTAAGCAGATTTTTCGGCAGATATAGCAAATTGAGGAGGCAAGAGTAGAGTCCTCTGCCGACGAAATTTGTGAAATATGCCGAAATAAGCTGCACGCAGATGTGCCTACTGTGAATTGTGCTGTGTTGCCTTTAATTTTATCATACCACAAATTTCTATATCTTCTCAAGCCTGCATTGCATGGAAAAGGCTTTTTTCGCACATCCTATCCATACAGGAAAGGAGAGATTTGCATGATGTTTGGGAAAGAATATCGGGATCTGGCAGATATGCTGTTAAACAATGAACGGGCAAAGAAATTTTATAATGCACTGCCCCAGCCTGTGCAGCAAACCCTCACGGACAACGGAAAGGAAATCCGCACCATGAGTGCCCTGCGGCATTTTGCCAAAACAGCACAGAAAACGGATGCATAATAAATATCCACCGGCAAAGCCGGTGGATATTTATTGTTAATCGGCAAAGCCCATCAGCTTTGCACAGTTATGGTAGAACACATCCTGCTGCTGTTCCTCCGTCAAGCCGCTTGTAACGACCTTCATCGCTTCCACCGCCGCAGGGTGATAGGGAGAATCCGTGCCAAACAGGATACGGTCAGCACCTACTGTTTCATAGGCTTCTCTGATTTTAGAGGGCATAGGCATACCGCTCATTTCCAGATACAGATTGGGATAGCGTCTTGCCATTTTCAAAGAGGCATCAATATAAACGCCGTGTCCATGTCCCATGTGTATCATGACCACCTTCACATCGGGATGTCTTTCCGCCAGAAGGGCAATGCTCCACGGCAGAGAATAGGGCGGATGCCCGCAATGGATAAACACAGGAATACCCAGCTCCTTTGCCGCCTCCATGATGGGGTCCATCAGCTCCGTATCCGCTACATAGGCGTGTTTCAGCGGATTTGCCTTAATCCCCCGAAACCCTTTATTCCGCACATAATCATAAACCATATCCACCGCTTTCTGTCCCTCCAGCGGGTTCACATAGACCATCCCCACAAATCGGTTCGGGTATTTTTCCACCACCGCCAGACAGTCCGTATTCGGCTCTGCACAAAGCAGGGTTTTTTCAATATGGTATTCGTCCATCTGGGCAATCAATTCTTCTGCTGTGATAGAAACCCCTGCCCAGCCGCCGAAATTGCCAACATGGGCGTGGGCGTCGATTTTTTTATATTTCTTGATATCCAAAGCTTACATCTCCTTCAGTTTTTTCATGGCACCGGATTGGGAAAGCACCGCTACCAGCACACACAGGAAAACAATGCCGTTAAATGTCTGTATCACAATGCTGGGGATGCCTGCAATCCCATACGCCAGACCAAACATCACGCAGTCACAGGCTGTATAAAGCACACACTGCATCAGCCCGCCGACAGCTGCACCGATGATCCAGTTCCATTTGAAATCGGGCATCCATTTTTCCACAAACAGCCCCATGATATACGCCATGATATATTTGATAAAAAATGTAGGCACTGCCCAATGCATATACCCGCCCAGAATATCGGAAAAGGCTGCACCGACAGCACCTGCCTGCGCCCCTCTGTTCCGCCCCAGAAGCAATACACCAAGGAAGATCATGCAATCCCCCATATGTGTATATCCATTGGGAACGGGAATTTTTATCAGATAAATGCCAACAAAAACGATTGCCGCCATCATGGCTGTTTTTGTCAGGCTTCTGCTTTTACTGTCATTTCTCATAAATAACCCACCTTTTTGTTTTTTCGGGTTTTATTTTAGCATGACAATGCGTCCCATTCCACTCTTTTCCACCCATTTATGCAAATTGTATGGGTTCAATTTTATAAATTGTATGCATACAATATATGCAAAAAAAGAAGCTCGCAAAGCGAGCTTCTCCGCCTGCATACGCAGGGGCTTTTCTCAAATCACAATATAATTTTCATTTTCATCCACATCCACCGTCAGCACAGCCTCCGGCTCCACCGCATCGGCAATAATCTTTCTTGCCAGCAGGGTTTCCACATGGCGCTGCACCAGCCGTTTCAGCGGTCTTGCACCAAAAGCAGCATCATAGCCCGTTTCGATGATATGATTTTTCGCCCGCTCTGTCAGTTCACACTTCAGCTGTTTTTCTGCCAGACGGCTATTCAAATCCTTCATAATCAAATCAATAATATGAGTAATATTCTCCTTGGTCAGCGGTTTATAGAATACGATCTCATCCAGTCTATTCAAAAATTCCGGACGGAACGCCTGCTTCAATAGCCCCTCTACAGCCCTTCTGGCTTCTTCCTCGATCTCGCCGCTTTCATCCATCCCCTCCAACAGATAAGAAGAACCCAGATTGGAGGTCAGAATGATAACGGTATTTTTGAAATCCACCGTTCTGCCCTGAGAATCGGTGATTCTGCCATCATCCAACACCTGTAACAGGATATTGAATACATCGGGATGGGCTTTTTCCACCTCATCAAAGAGGATAACGGAATAAGGCTTACGGCGTACTGCCTCTGTCAGCTGTCCGCCTTCTTCATAGCCCACATAGCCGGGAGGCGCACCGATAAGGCGGGATACGCTGAATTTTTCCATATATTCCGACATATCAATCCGCACCATATTCTTTTCATCATCAAACAGGGCTTCCGCCAGCGTTTTTGCCAGCTCCGTCTTGCCTACCCCTGTAGGGCCAAGGAAAAGGAAAGAACCAATCGGTCTGTTGGGGCTTTGGATGCCTGCACGGCTTCTTAAAATTGCTTCGGAAACCTTTGTGACTGCTTCCTCCTGTCCGATTACTCTTTCATGCAGAATATCCTCCAGATGCAGCAGCTTTTCTCTTTCTCCCTCCATCAGTCTGGCTACGGGAATCCCCGTCCAACGCTCGATGATGCGGGCAATCTCCTCCTCGGTCACCTTATCCCGCAGCAGTACATTTCTGCCGCTGTTTTCCTCTGCAAGGCGTTCCTTTTCCTCCAATTCCTTTTGCAGCTGCGGCAGCTTGCCGTATTTCAATTCTGCCGCTTTATTCAGGTCATATTTACGCTCTGCCGCTTCGATTTCTGCGTGCATATCCTCGATTTCTTCCCGCAGCTTCTGCACAATGCCGATGGCATCCTTTTCATTCTGCCATTTTGCTTGCAGCGCCGCAAATTCATCACGCATTTCAGCCAATTCTCTCTGTATCTCCTGCAAATGCTCCTGCGAAAGCTTATCGTCCTCTTTTTTCAGCGCCGCTTCTTCAATTTCATGCTGTATGATCTTCCGCTGAATAATATCCAGTTCCATCGGCATGGAATCCATTTCCGTACGGATCATGGCACAGGCTTCATCCACAAGGTCGATGGCCTTATCGGGCAGGAAACGGTCTGAAATATAGCGATTGGACAGGGTTGCCGCCGCAATGATGGCAGGATCCTGAATCTTCACCCCATGATACACTTCATATCTCTCTTTCAGACCACGGAGGATGGCAATGGTATCCTCCACCGTAGGCTCGCTGACCAGCACAGGCTGGAAACGGCGTTCCAGTGCAGGGTCTTTTTCCACATACTGCCGATATTCATTGAGGGTAGTCGCCCCGATACAATGCAGCTCGCCCCTTGCCAGCAGCGGCTTGAGCAGGTTGCCCGCATCCATAGCGCCGTCGGTTTTCCCCGCCCCAACAATGGTATGCAGCTCATCAATGAACAGAATGATTTTGCCTTCGCTTTTCTTTACCTCATTCAGAACCGCCTTCAATCTTTCCTCAAATTCCCCGCGGAATTTTGCCCCTGCAATGAGCGCCCCCATATCCAGCGAGAAAATGGTTTTATCTTTTAAGCTATTGGGTACATCCTCTTTCACGATACGCTGTGCCAGCCCTTCCGCAATGGCTGTTTTCCCCACCCCCGGTTCGCCGATCAGAACAGGATTATTCTTTGTCTTTCTGGACAGGATACGGATGACATTACGAATTTCATCATCCCGCCCAATGACAGGGTCCAGTTTTTTGCTCCTCGCCCGTTCCACCAAATCGGTGCCGTATTTTTTCAGTGCATCATAGGTCGCCTCCGGAGAATCGCTGGTGACACGGGTATTGCCCCGCACCGTTGCCAGCATCTTCATAAAATCCTCTTTATTGATATTATGCTGACGGAACATTTCCTTCAGCGCAGCATTGGGCGCATTCACCATTGCCATGAAAATATGCTCCACGGAAACATATTCATCCGTCATATTTTCCGCCAGCTTTTCCGCAGCCGTCAATGCCTTTTCCAGCTCCGCAGCCACACGGGTCTGCCCGCCGCTGACACGGGGCATCTTCTGCACTTCCTTTTCCGCTGCCTGCAAAATGCCGTTTACGGAAACCTCCATTTTCTGCAAAAGCTGCGGGATAAGTCCATCCTCCTGCTGCAGCAGCGCCAGCAGCAAATGCTGCTGATCCAGCACAGGGTTGCCATATTCCAAAGCGCAGGACTGGGCATTTTGGATGGCTTCCAGCGATTTTTGTGTAAATTTCTGCATATTCATAATCCATTCACCTTCCTGTCATTCAATCATATCTATCTTAACCATTGGGTTCTTCTCCTAACCACATGACTTATTATACATTGTTGGCACTCGCTTGTAAAGAGTGCTAACAAATTATTTTCTTACATTTTTCGTAAGGAAGGCTCTGTGCCTATGCATAGGGTTGGATTTATGATATATTGAAACAACATAGAAATCATCTGCCTACGAAAGAGAGGTTTTGTTTTATGCAAAAAAGAATACTGTTTCTCTGTTTTTTATTCTTTCTCCTTGCACTCCCTGCCTGTGGCAAAAGCACGCCCAAGGGCGAGGTGACCACTGCTGTCACTTGGGAGGAGCTGCTGGAGGCGAATCGGCTGGAGGCAGTGCTGGAAAAAGCGGGCGGCTTCATCAACACGGAAACGGAAGACGGCTCCGACCCTGATACGGAGGAACACTATCTCCACCGTGCCGCAATGAAGGACGGCGTATTATTGGCCTCCGTCGGCACTTTGGGAAATACAACGGATCTGGTCAACGGCATCCGATACCATGCAGCCATAGAGGAAGAAGATCCCTACATCAGCATCATTGCCCCCACCGCAGACCAGCTTCAGCTGGTGGACGGCTCTGCCGAGGAAAATTTACAGGACTTTGTGCCAACGGGTGCGATTTATCAGAACGACGGGAAATATTTTGTTCCTATCCGATTGACGGAAGAAGAATCGGGCATCAAAGCAGTTACAGAGGGCTATGCCTTCTTTCACGAAGAAACCCTCCTGCTGGAGCGTATGGAAATGACAACAGAAATAGGCGCTTGGGGCGGCATTTGGGATATGCATTATACCTCAACTATGACCTACCCCGATGGGGAGGATTTCGCCACCCCCAGCTATGACGCCATCGTTCATGCGGAGGATGCAGTGGCTCTGACAATACACTATCCCGACGGTAGCACCGCCGACATAACCGTAGACCGCAACACCACCATTTCTGCCTACCATCCCAATCATACGGAGGTTTGGTCTGTCTGCAAGGATGCCGCCTGCACAGAGAGCATAGACGATCTTGGCTGGATCAGCGGCGACCACGGGGATATATACCTCTTTGCGGGGGATGTGCCGCCTGCGCCGCCTGCACTGACAAGAGTGCTGGAAAAAAGCAGCTTTGCAGAAATGTTCGCAGACAATTATAGTACCTATTTTCAGCGTATTGATCGAATGGATGAAAATGAAAATCTGATCGGATGCAGCGATCTGGCATGGTATCTGGATGATGACGGCGGGCTATGCCTTGGCTTTGAGCAAAAGGATGCTGATTATAATATCCTGCACTCCGCCTTGGGCAAAGATATGGCATGGTATTCCTGGACGGCAGAGAACGGCTATACGGTGGATTTCTACGATGATTTCAGCTATGCAGAGGGGCTGGTTCAAGATAATCGGATTTTTCTTCCCGAAGAACATCTGCGTGCCCCCATGCAGCAGGAAGAACCCTATGCCCCCTACTACATCCCCTATACGGAACCCTTGGCAGACGGAAATACCTGTAGCCACAAATACTGGATTCACTCCAGTTCCGACTACATCGACTGGATCGAGCGCACCTACAGGGACAGCGCAGGCAACAAAACCGGCATTGAAATCTGCTATATCGGCGGCAACGGCCCCATTCCCATGGAAATGGATGTTTTTGCGGCGGTATCCGAGCCTACTGACGAGAAAGCCGTGAAGCTGACGGTTATCTCTCCCGCAGGCGAAAAGACCTATTCCATCCGTAGGGATGCAAAAATCTTCTGGAAGGGCGGCTCACTCTATCGGGATGCGGATTGCAGCAATGCCGTGCAGGATTTGAGCTGGCTCAAGGGCGGAAAAGGAATTGTTTATGTAAAAGAATAAAACTATTTGTATATTAAAGCGTTCATACTATCCTTAAAAGATAGGCTTTTTATGGGTAGCAGCCTTGAGAGGGGTGCAAACAATTTCCTAAACCGGAATACTTTTAACGCACCCCTCTTTTTCTCTGTTGAATACATAAAAGGCTCCTTATGGAGCCTTTTAGAAATCCAGTTTTTATACGCATCCCCTCTCTCATTTTTATTCAGCAAATTTCCCCAACAAATTAAAATTATGCTGCAACGGACCGCTACCTACCCCTAAGTCCAGCATAGCACCAAGAGCGCCGGAGAGATACGCCTTCGCTCTGTCTATAGCCTCCTCCAGCCCATACCCCTTTGCCAGATTAGAAGCAATGGCACTGGAAAGCGTGCAGCCCGTGCCATGGGTATTGGGGTTTTCGATACGCTTGCCTGCAAACCAGATATATTGCCCATCCAGATAGAGCAGGTCATTGGCATCATTGACACAATGTCCGCCCTTCAGCAACACCGCACAGCCATAGGCACTCCCGATTTTTTCCGCAGCCGCCTCCATATCCTCTTGTGTGCGTATGGGCATACCCGCCAAAATCTCCCCCTCCGGGATATTGGGCGTTACCACTGCTGCGAGGGGCAAAAGCTTCTCTGTCAGAGCGGATACGGCATCGGCTTCCAATAATACTGCGCCGCTGGTTGCCACCATAACAGGATCTACCACGATATGCTTCGCCTGATAGACTTGCAGCTTTTCTGCAATCACCCCAATCAGTTCCGCCGAGGAAACCATACCGATCTTCACCGCAGCGGGGGGAATATCCGTAAAAATACTATCCAGCTGCTGCCCAAGAAAAAATGGCGTGACTGGATAAATCCCCTGCACCCCTATAGTATTCTGTGCCGTAAGTGCCGTTATGGCACTCATGCCGAAAACACCGTTCATTGCCATAGTTTTCAGGTCTGCCTGTATCCCCGCACCGCCGCTGCAATCACTGCCTGCAATCGTTAAAACCGTTTTCATTTTCTTCCTCTCCTTATCGGGATAAAAGCTCATCTGTCAGCCGCTTCAGCACATGGGTTTCCCCTTCTATATCCTCTGCGGCAAAGATAGCCGAAACCAACGCTACGCCATTCACTCCTGTGCCCTGCAGTGCGAGCATATTCTCCTTGCTGATGCCGCCGATGGCAACCACGGGAATTTCCACCGCCCGACAGATTGCCCGCAAGGTATCATAGGAAACACTATCTGCATCCTTTTTGGTCGCCGTAGAAAACATAGCACCAACACCCAGATAATCCGCACCTGCCTGCTCGGCTGCCAATGCCTGCTCCACACTGTTTACGGAAACCCCGAGTATCATATTCTCTCCCACCATCGCCCGTACTTCTGCCGCATCCATATCCTCCTGTCCGACATGGATGCCATCCGCACCGCAGGCGATGGCAATTTCCACATTATCATTGATGAAAAAGGGGACACCATATTCTCTGCACAGCCCTTTTATTTCATGGGCTTCTGCCAGAAATGCCACCTCATCCAGTTCCTTTTCCCTAAGCTGCACACAGGTCACACCGCCACGCAATGCTGCCTCCACCTGTTCCCGCAGTGTTTTTTCTCCTGTCCACATCCGATCTGTTACTGCGTAAAGCTGCATATATTCCTTTTTACACTGCATCCTGCTCCCTCCTTAGAAAATCTCTATTTTTGCAGCCTGCTCTAACGCTTCCCCCTGTAGGCTGTAAATCGCATCTATGATGTAATTTCGATAAGAGGCATTTCCCTCGCCCTCTGTGAGCCGCTGATGGGCTTTTTCTCCGCACACCCCCATCAGCAGGACTGCGGCTGCCGCCGCCTCCAGCGGACTTTGCGGGTTTGCAGTCACATAGGCAGCAATCATGGCAGAAAGCTGGCAGCCTGTTCCTGTAATACTGCCCATCATAGGGTGTCCGTTATAAATGCAATATGCCTTATTTCCATCGGCAACAATATCAATTGCACCTGTAATGGCAATGACTGCCCCTGTCTTTTTCGCAAAATCCTTGGCAAATGCCACCGCATGGGGAAGGTTCTCTCTGTCTACCGCATCAGAAACATCGGCATCCACACCTCTTGCACCGCCCTTGCCCAGTGCCAATGCCTTGATTTCGGAAATATTCCCCCGAATGACCGTAAAGCGGATTTTTTCCATCAGCTCCAAAGCCGTATTTGTTCTCAAAGCAGATGCCCCTGCACCTACGGGGTCAAGCACCACAGGATGCCCCAGCTTATTTGCCGCCTCTCCCGCCAGAAACATGGCAGGGATGGTATGCCGGTTCAGCGTACCGATATTGATATTCAAGCCGCCGCAAAGGGATGCGATCTCCGCTGCCTCTCCTGCATCATCTGCCATAATGGGGGATGCCCCACAGGCAAGCAGCACATTGGCACAATCATTGACCGTGACATAATTTGTGATGTTGTGAATCAAAGGACACTTTTCTCTTACATTTTCCATCATTTTCCGAAACATGATATTCTCTCCTCTCCTTATCTGTTCATTTGCAGAACGCCGCTCTTTTCAAGGGTTCCCAGCAGTACCCCAGAGATAACTGCCCCACCTACTGTGGATACCAGAAAGGGAATAATATAGGCATAAAAAGCCACCTCTCCTGCCTGTATCCCCATAAAAAGCAGCGCAATGGGATAGGCGCAAAGCCCTCCCAAAATCCCTGTACCGAAAACCTCTGCCAGCAATGTCAAAAGGGTATTTCTGCTTTTGGCAAACACCACCCCGCAGAGCAATGCCCCCAGCATACTGCCGGGAAATGCCATCAGACTGCCCAATCCCAAAAGATTGCGAATCAGACTGGTGCAGAAGGCTGCACCCACCCCATAATAAGGCCCCAACAGCACCGCACAGAGGATATTGACCATATGCTGCACCGGTGCACATTTGCTGCCGAGTACAGGGAAAGAAAACAGACTGCCCACCACTGCTACCCCACACAGAATACCTGCCATACACAGTTTTTTTGTTTTTGTCATTTCCATAAAAAAAGACTCCTTTCTAAAATCATCGGAGAACAGCAAAATAACAGCTCTCCCTTCGCAGACTGCCCCCTTGGCAGTCCAAAAGATGTTCGGTCGAAGCTTACTGGCTTCCTCTCACGCCGGAACACGGCTTCCCATCGCTGTTATTTCTGCAGAACACAGGGCGCTCCCCCTCTGTTCTACCGCAAGCGGTCTGCTCCTTTTTTTCAGAAAAAGAATCTGTCAGAAATGTCCTTATGAAATTGTACTTCCTCCTTTCCGATATAAAAAAGCATTTCGCTTGACGAAATGCTCCGCCTGCGGCGGTGTCGCTAGCGACTGACTACCTTGCCGCCGCAGTGCGATCCCCCGGAGGGTGTTTACTCTATAAGAAACGAAATTTCTTATAGAGTAAAAAAAAGGAAGGTCCTTCTTTGGATCCTTCCCTAAATTCCTTCTTCCACAGGCTTTCCTACGTTGGCATTATCCAAATCAGGTATATGGGTCGAAGGTCACACCTTCCTCTCAGCCTGTCATACAAGCTCCCCGCTGTTTATTCAGTTGCAGCTTTATTATATCGTACCGTGCTGCCAAATGCAAGCACTTCTGTTCTTTTTTCCAAAAAATCAAGGACGCAGTCCCAGGCCGCCTTCCAGCGTAATGGTTTCCCCTGTCATATACTTCAGGTCGGGGGATGCCAGCATCACACAGGCACGCCCGATTTCTTTTTCCACATCGCCATAATGCCCCATAGGCGGCATCTGCACATTTGCCTGAAATGCCTCGGGATACTGATTTGCCCAGTTTTCCAGCTGTGCTGTCCATGCCAGCGGGCATACCACATTAACATTGATCCCATCCTTGCCCCACTCTGTTGCTGCTACACGGCTCATGCCACGGATACCTTCCTTGGCTGCCGCATAGGAGCTTTGTCCGAAATTACCGAACAGCCCTGCACCGGAGGCAAAGTTGATTACAGTACCCTTTGTTTGCTTCAGATAGGGATAGCACGCCTTCATATAATGGAAGGTTGCATACAGACCGGAATAAATCGCCAGATCAAACTGGTCTGTTGTTTTCTCCGACAGTGCGACGCCGGATGCCGATGCCTGTGCATTATTGATCAGCACATGAATCTCACCAAAGGCTTCTATCGCCTTTTCAATCACATTCTGCACCACTGCTTCATTATCCTGCCCTGCCGCCACATCCGCCTGCACCGGCAGCACCTGTACGCCATAGAGCCGTTCCAGCTCTTCCTTTGCATCCAAAAGCTTCTGCATATTTCTGCCTGTGATCACAAGGTTTGCGCCTTCCTTTGCGTATGCTGTTGCAATGCCATAGCCGATAGAGCCGCAGCTGCCATCCTGCAGCACCGCGCGTCCACCCCCTGTAATAATTGCTGTTTTACCCGTTAAAAATCCCATAATATTCACCTCGATTTATTTCTGCTCCGCCAAATATTCTTCTATATAATGCGATGCCGTAGCACCATCCGCCACAGCAGTCACCACCTGCCGCAACGCCTTTGTTCTGACATCCCCCACAGCAAAGACACCGGGGAGATTTGTTCTCGTTGTTTCATCTGCAACGATATATCCTGCCGCATCCAGCACAAGCTGACCGGAAAGAAAATCTGTCACAGGCTTTCTGCCGATGCTGACAAAGATGCCATCTACAGAAAGCGTCTTTTCTTCTTCCGTTTTCACATTTTTCAGCCGAAGTCCACGAAATCCGTCTGCATAATGCAGCTCCTCCACAACGCTGTCCCAACAGAACTCTACATTCTCCGCCTGCATTAGCGGCTCGTGATAAATCTTTGTGGCACGAAGCGTATCCCTACGGTGGATCACATAGACCTTTTCACAGATGCGGGAAAGAAGAAGGGCATCTGACGCCGCACTGTTGCCGCCGCCTGCCACTGCCACCGTTTTCCCTCTGAAAAACATACCATCACAGGCTGCACAATAGTGGACACCTCTGCCAACCAATCCCTGTTCTCTTTCCAGTCCCAACTCTCTGGGTGCCGCACCCGTAGAGATAACAACAGTTTTCCCATAAACCGTCCCCACGCCGGTTTCCAGCTTTTTGACTATTCCATCCAATTCTGCGGAATACACCTCCGCCAGCTCCGATTTCACGCCGAACCTTTCCGCACCCGCCTGCATCTGCTCTGCCAGCGTAAAGCCGTCAATCCCTTCCGCAAAGCCGGGATAATTGTCAATTTGATGGCTCAATGCCATCTGCCCGCCTGCCGAAAGCTTTTCCAGCAGCAGCACATCCAGCCCCGCCCTTGCTGCATAGAGTGCAGCGGTATATCCGCCGGGGCCGCCGCCGATTATAATTACATCATAAATATGTTCCATAAGGCACCTCCTGTTTACAGGTGTTCTTCCATGAATACACCTCTCCCCATATACTTTCTGATTTTTCTCTCTTATATTTACAGTATAAAACAGGCTGAAATAAAGAAAGTGTAGCATATGCCACACCCTCCTCTTTTTTCTTGTTTTTTCACTGCATCGTTTTATTATTCTTCATCCAGCTTCAATACAGACATAAATGCTTTCTGCGGCACTTCTACATTGCCAATCTGACGCATACGCTTTTTACCCTCTTTCTGCTTCTCCAGCAGTTTTTTCTTACGGGTAATATCTCCGCCATAGCATTTTGCCAATACATCCTTACGCAGTGCAGAAATGGTTTCTCTGGCGATAATCTTCGCACCGATTGCCGCCTGAATGGGAACCTCGAACTGATGTCTGGGTATCTCCTTTTTCAATTTTTCGCACATTTTTCTGCCTCGCTCCACAGAGGATGCTCTGTGGACAATGAAAGACAGGGCATCTACAGGCTCTTTATTTACCAAAATATCCAGCTTTACCAAATCGCTTTCCTGATAGCCCAGCAAACTATAGTCAAAGGATGCATAGCCACGGCTTCTGGATTTCAGTACATCAAAGAAATCATAAATGATTTCATTTAACGGCATATGATATACCAGCATTACACGAGTAGAATCCAGATATTCCATGCTGATATATTCCCCTCGGCGCTGTTGACACAACTCCATGATGGGACCAACATAATCCTTGGGCAGCATAATCTCCGCTTTTACAATGGGTTCTTCCATCTTTTCAATGCGGGCAGGATCCGGCATATTGCTGGGGTTAGACAGGTCAAAGCTTGTGCCGTCTGTCAGATACACCTTATAGATTACGCTGGGTGCTGTTGTAACCAGATCCAAATTATATTCTCTTTCCAATCTTTCCTGAATGATCTCCAGATGCAAGAGCCCAAGGAAACCGCAGCGGAAGCCAAAGCCCAGCGCAATAGAGGTTTCCGGCTCAAAAAACAGTGCTGCGTCATTAAGCTGCAATTTTTCCAACGCATCTCTGAGGTCGGGATATTTCGCACCGTCCACAGGGAAGATACCGCAGTAAACCATAGGGTTTACCTTTTTATAGCCGGGTAGTGCCTCTGCGGTGGGTGTTGCTGCCAGCGTTACTGTATCGCCGACACGGGTATCAGAAACCGTCTTAATGCTGGCTGTAAAATAGCCTACCATTCCAGCACTCAACTCATCAGCAGGAATGAAGCGTCCGGGGCCAAATACGCCAACCTCCACCACATCAAATTCCTTGCCTGTTGCCATCATTTTCACTCTGCTGCCTTTGCGTATCTTACCGTCAAAAACACGCATCAGAACGATAACCCCTCTGTACTGATCATAAACAGAGTCGAACACCAGCGCCTTCAAGGGTGCATCCGGATCGCCCGTAGGGGCAGGAATATCCGTGATGATGCGTTCCAGCACCTGTTCGATATTGATGCCGTTTTTCGCAGAAATTTCGGGTGCATCCTCGGCAGGGATACCGATGATGTCCTCGATCTCCTGCTTTGCCCACTGTGGATTTGCACTGGGCAAGTCAATTTTATTGATAACGGGAAGAATCTCCAAATTATTATCCAGTGCCAGATATACATTTGCCAGTGTCTGGGCTTCAATGCCCTGTGCTGCATCTACAATCAGCACCGCACCCTCGCAGGCTGCCAAAGAACGGGACACCTCATAATTAAAGTCAACATGGCCAGGGGTATCAATGAGATTAAACTGATATTCCTCCCCATCCTGCGCCTTATAAATCAAACGCACTGCCTGAGATTTGATAGTGATACCTCTTTCTCTTTCCAGATCCATATTATCCAGAACCTGCTCCTGCATTTCTCTATCTGTCAAAAGACCTGTTTTCTGAATCAGTCTGTCTGCCAAAGTAGATTTTCCGTGGTCGATGTGTGCCACGATACAAAAATTTCGAATATTTTTCTGTTTATCCTGAGACATAGGTTTCCTCCTTGCACAGTTTTGCTTCATAACAATTTATTATAGCACGCTTCCATGCCGTAAGTCAAAAAATTCCGTTCTTTTTCCATTTCACTGTGAGCAAAGAACCTCAGTAAAAGCACATCTTCTTTTTTAATAAAATACTTTCAAAATTTTTTAATTTTCCATTCACATTTTGTCCATATTTCAGCAGTATACTTTAGTAGAAGCGAAAAGGACGCCCCCTTTTCCTTCCTGCCGGCGGATTACTTCTCCAAGCATACCGCCGGCACCCCTTCCTAATGAAGATTCCATTTTAGGTTAAACTATAAATTATATCCCATCCGTTTCTTTCTACAAAAAAGGAGAATGGTTCATCTGCCATTCTCCTTTTCATCTGATCATGTAGTACGATTTTGCCATTATATGGCTAATGTTGCTTTTTATAAAAATCAAGTGCTGTATCCCCGCTACACTAACTTTGCAGGGATACAGCACTTACCGTTTCTTTTGTTCAATGACTTTCCTTGGTGCGCTGAATAATAAAATCCTTGAATTTTTCCACTGCGGGCGGAAGGTAGCGATTCAGCACATAAGCAAGATATACCATTCGTCTGGAATACGGCGTATCCAGCTCCAATCTTTTAATCTTGTAATTATCCAGAGAACGGCTATCCGTTACAATCGCAATCCCCTGATTTCCGGCAACCAGCCCTGCCATAGATGCAATATCCTCAAACTGACAGAAAATATTGGGCATAATCTGTGCCTTTGCAAACATATCGTCAATCAAACGGCGCATACCACTCTCTTTGGTATAGGAAACCAGCGGATAAGGGCAAATATCCTGTATCGTTACTTTTTCCCGTTCTGCTAACGGATGCCCCTCCGGCACAATCACCACAAGGCTTTGCTCATGCACAGGGATAAATTCCACATCTGTTTCTTCCTCCACCTTAGAACAAAAAACAAGATCATATTTCTCACGCTTCAGATTATAAAGAAGTGTTTTTGTATTCCCCTCATAACAGGAAAAAGAAATATTTTTATTCTGCGGATCATTCAGAAATTCCGCAATGGCATCCGGTATAAAATTCGTACCAACAGAGGTCATATACGCCAGTCCTACATGACCGCCACCTTCAGAAACCAATCGCTCAATCTGATTTTTCCCAAGCTCCAGCTGCGTCAGTGCATTCTCCACATAAAACATATATATCCGTCCATATTTTGTCAAAACAACATTTCTCCCCTGCTTCTCAAAGAGATTTGCTCCCAACTCTTTTTCCATAGAAGAAATGGAATGACTTAGGGTTGGCTGGGAAATATTCAGTTTTTCCGCTGCTTTGGTATAATGTTCCAGCTCCGCCAGCGTTTTGAAATAATACAACTGGTTCAGATTCATGATTTCTCCTCTCCGGCACACCTTTGCCGATTTCATTAAAACTCTGCACAAAATTTCAGTTTCCATTGATATTATAACAAAACATATAGAACCATTCTATGGATTTTATCTACAAAAAAAAGCAAATAAATTGTTCTATCTGACCATAAAAGGCGATTTCTCTATTTTTAGAAAAATCGCCTTTTATCTGAATTTTTTTATTTCAAAAACATATCGATGAAATTTTGTTCACTGATAATCGAAATCCCCAGCTCTGCAGCCTTTTTGTTTTTCGAGGAAGTGGAGTGGATGTCATTATTGATTAAATAGCTGGTCTTTTTCGTGACACTTCCTGTCACCTTCCCGCCCTGCTTTTCAATCAGCTCCTGCAGCTCCTTTCGATTGGTAAACCGCTCCAAATCTCCTGTGATAACGAAAGTCAACCCCAAAACGGGACTGTTCTTATTTTCCTCCGTCGCTACCTCCGGTACTGCGATCCGCAAATATTGCAGGGCATCCTCCAGTAGCCGCAGATGCTCCTCCTGACGGAAATAATGTGCAATACTATGGGCAATAATCTCACCAAAGCCCTCCACCTGCACCAGCTCTGCTTCTTCCGTCGCCAGAATTTTCTGAAGATCAAAATCAAAATTGGCACAGAGCAGCTTCGCATTTCTAAGCCCCACATGATTGATGCCCAAAGCATAGATAAAATGCGGCAACGCCACATCCTTCGCCTTTTCGATAGAGGCAATGAGATTTTGATAGGATTTTGCCCCAAATCCATCCATTTCCATAATTTCCGTCTGATATCTATCCAACCGAAACAAATCCGGATAATTTGCTACAAATCCCTTTTCCAAAAACTTTTTGAGGGTTTCCTCCGAAAGCCCTTCGATATTCATAGCATCTCTGGATACAAAATGACTTAACGCCTGTATTCTCTGTGCAGAGCAGTTCGGGTTAGTGCAATACAAAGCCTCTCCATCCCGCAGCTTTCTCACTTCTGTTTCTCCTCCGCAGACAAAGCAGGTTTTGGGAATTTCCGCCGTAGAAACTACCCCTGTCAAATTCTCTGCAATCTGCGGTATGATCATGTTACTTTTATATACCTTAATGCGATCTCCCACAGACAGCTTCAGCTCTTTCAAAATACTGACATTATGCACACTGGCACGGCTTACTGTACTACCCTCCAGCTCCACCGGATCGAAAATTGCTACAGGGTTCATCAGCCCTGTTCTGGAGGTATTCCATTCAATTTCCCTAAGGATGGTTTCCGCCATTTCATCTGCCCACTTAAAGGCAATGGAATCCTTAGGAAATTTGGCTGTTCTCCCAAGACTGCTGCTATAGGAAATGCTGTCAAAGGTCAGAACCAGCCCATCGGAGGCAATATCATTCTCCGCAATCCTGTCACGGAATCGCTCTACCTCTGCCGCCACATTTTCCCCCGTGACCACCACATACTCTACTACATCAAAGCCAAGTGCCGCAAGCCACTCCATATTTTCCGCCTTACTGTCAGAAATCTCCCGCCCTTCCGCCTGTACCAGCGTAAAGGCGTAGAATTTTACATTTCTGCCTGCCGCAATCTCGCTGTTGAGCTGACGCACAGTGCCGCTGCACAGATTGCGGGGATTTTTATACTGTTCCTCCGCCGCAAGTCCCTCATTGATTCGATAAAACACACTATACGGAATTACCCCCTCCCCACGCAGCACCAGCTCACCCTGAAAAGGAATAGACAACGGCAAATTGTCGAATACCATTGCATTATGTGTCACATCCTCGCCAATTTCTCCATTTCCACGGGTAATCGCCTGCACCAGCTTACCATTCTGATATTTCAATACAATCGTCAGACCATCCAGCTTCCAGCTCAGGATGCCTTTCCGCTCCCCAAGAAATGCCGCCAGCCGCTCTGTTTCCTTTGTTTTATCAAGGGAAAGAATCGGACTTTCATGACGCACCTTTTCCAGATTGCTCAAAACGGTGTAGCCAACTTTCTGCGTTGGGCTATTTGCCAAAACAACGCCTGTCTTTTCCTCCAGCATCAGCAGTTCATCATACAAAGCATCATACTCCTGATTGGAAAGGATCTCCCTGTCCTCCTGATAATAGGCCTTTGCCGCTTCATTCAGTTTTCTGACTAAAAACTTGATCCTATCTGTCATATCCTGCACCTGCTCATTCTCATTTATTTCTGCTGCACCTGAAATCACTCACTCACCTTAATCAGCTTGGACAGCCTTGCCATAAACTTCTTCGTTCCCTTTGCTCCAAAGGAAACCTCTACTTCAAAATCCGCACCGCCGCCATGAATGGAAACAACTGTACCAATTCCATATTTCGGTGCCCGCACCTTATCCCCAACACCATAATCCAGCTTAAAATCCTTTGGTGACGGCATATCCTTTTTCATTCCCATGCCAAATTTTGCTGTCGGTGCCAATGTATTCATTCTGCCCATCATAACAGGCTTCGCCTGCGTCAGCATATCATATTTTCTTGCCATTTCTGAAACCTGTCTGGTAGGCATATCCACCAGCTCTGCAGGAATTTCCTTCAAAAATCTGGATGGCGGATTATACTGGGTGATTCCATGCTGCATCCTGCTTCTGGCATGGGATAAGAATAGCTCCTCTTTCGCTCGGGTGATGCCTACATAGCAAAGTCTGCGTTCTTCTTCAATATCCTTTTCATCCCCATACATCACAGCACGATAGCCGGGGAAAATCCCTTCTTCCATGCCGATGATAAATACATAGGGAAATTCCAGCCCCTTTGCACTATGCAGCGTCATCAGGGAAACGGCTTCCTCCCCCTCCTTATAGCTGTCTATATCCGCAACCAGTGCAACCTCCTCTAGAAAGCCTGCCAGTCCACCCTCGGGATTTGCCTTATCATATTCTGCCGCCTTATTCACAAATTCATCCACATTCTGAATACGGCTCAGAGCCTCCTCTGTTCCCTCATCCAGCAAAAGCTGTAAATAGCCTGTGCGTTTTGCCACTGCATCAATCAACTCCGCTACGGGAAGCTGCTCTGCATCCTCCTTCAAATGGCTGAACAATTCATAAAATTCCCGAAATTTTGCTGCTCTTGTCTTTAAGGCAGAAATCTCATCCAAACGAGAAAGTGCCGCATACAGCGAAATCCCCTGTTCCTCCGCGAACGCTACCAGCTTATCCAAAGAGGTATCCCCAATGCCACGCTTCGGTACATTGATGATGCGTCTGAGGGAAATGGTATCCGCAGGGTTTGCCATCACCTTTAAGTAAGAAAGAATATCTCTGATTTCCTTTCTCTCATAAAAACGCACACCGCCAAATAAACGATAGGGAATCCCCTTTTTCACCATTTGGTCTTCCACTGTTCTGGACTGGGCATTGGTTCTGTAAAGAACCGCCATCTCGCTTCTGCTTCTGCCCATGCCTTCCAATTCCTGTATTTTCTCTGCCACAAAACGACATTCATCGTATTCATTTTCCCCTTTATAGATGTGCAGAACCGAACCTGCATCATTTTCTGTCCAAAGGGTTTTATTCTTTCTGGTCTGATTGTTATAAATCACTGCATTAGCTGCTTCCAGAATTTTCTTGGTGGAGCGATAATTCTGCTCCAGCTTGATTACAGTGGTATTAGGGAAATCCTTTTCAAAATCGAGGATATTCCGAATATTAGCACCACGCCAGCCATAAATAGACTGGTCGTCATCCCCAACCACGCAAAGATTTTTATATTTCTCTGCCAGCATCGCCACCAGCTCATACTGGCTGGTATTTGTATCCTGATATTCGTCTACCATGATATAGCGGAAGCGTTCCTGATACTTCTCCAAAATTGCAGGAAATTGACGGAACAGCAGCACGGTCTTATAAATCAGATCATCAAAATCCAACGCATTGTTTTCTTTTAACATCCGCTGATAAGTCTGATATACCCTTGCCACGCGCACAGCCCGCAGGTCATTTTTATCTACCCTCTGGCTATATGCCTCCCAGCTTACCATTTCCTCCTTCAGACTACTGATAGCAGCCATGGCAGACTTCACAGTGAAATTCTTTTCTGTAGTGCTCATATTCAATCGCTTGAATACTTCTCTCATGATTTTTTCCTGATCGTCCCCATCATAGATAGAAAACTGATTTTCATAATCCAGATGATGAATCTCTCTACGAAGAATCCGCACACAGGTAGAATGGAAAGTACTGATCCACATATCCTGTGCATCCGCTCCGACCAGCTTCTCCACACGCTCCTTCATTTCTCGTGCCGCCTTATTGGTAAAGGTGATGGCAAGAATATTCCAAGGCTTGATGCCTATTTCCAGAAGATGTGCAATCCGCACCGTCAGCGCACCTGTTTTACCACTGCCCGCCCCCGCAAGGATAAGCACCGGGCCTTCTGTCTGCATCACTGCCTTTTTCTGCATTTCATTCAGTTGCTGAAAACCAACCATGTTCATACTCCTATTCCTATTTACTAAAAAAAAGCATTTTGCATTGCAAAATGCCCCTCCTGCGGCGGTGTCGTTTGCGACTAACTACCTTGCCGCCGCAGTGCAATCCCCCGGAGAGTTTTTACTCTATAAGAAATTTCATTTCTTATAGAGTAAAAAAGCTGACTCGCACCATTTGCCAAGCCAGCCTTGTACTCTCACAAAAATCAATCCTACGGAAAAATCATTCCATTTCTCTCGTTTCTTTTTTCGCCTTCACTCTGTCAATAGCGAGCTTATAGCCATCCGTGCCGTAATGCAGGCAACGGTTCACGCGGCTGATTGTCGCTGTGGAAGCACCTGTTTTTTCCGCAATCTCCACATAAGTGCGCTTTTCGGAAAGCATTGCTGCCACCTCCATACGCTGTGCGATTGCCTGAATTTCATTAACAGTACAAAGATCTTCAAAAAGCTGATAGCACTCATCAACAGTTTGCATACTAAGGATACATTCAAATAATTTATCGGTCAATTCTGTTCTGAGCTTTTTATTCATGCAAACGCCACCTTCTCCTGCTTCTAAAATATCTCCTACAGATATATTAGCACTTTGGAGCGCTAAAGTAAAGAATTATTTTATCTAATCAAAGTGGTTTTCAGACCGTTTTTTAACCTCTTTTCCGCAGAGCCAAAAAACGCGCCGGATCTGTATTCAACACCAGTTCTTCCGGAAAACCCACCTCCGCAAGCAAGGAAAGTGCATGGGAAAAATCGCCGATTCCCGTATAAAAATGTGCATCGCTGCCTAACACTACCGGCTGTCCTGCATCCATACACATTTTCAGAATATGCTTTATATTTTCCCGACTGCCATCCCGAAAACCGCCGGGAACCAGAGAAGCATTATTGATTTCAAGAAGGGTTCTTGTTTCCTGTGCCTGACGAAAGACCTCTTTATAGTCCACATCATAACGAGGATCGCCAGGATGCCCAATAATATCCACATAAGGATTTTCCATCACCTTTACCAATGCAGCTGTATTTTCTTTTCTGCTGCCGGGAGCAAGACAGGGAGTGTGCAGACTAGCTATGGCAATATCCAATCGGGAGAGCACCCTTTCATCCATATCTACATTCCCCTCAAAATCCATAATATTCAGTTCAATGCCACGAAGCAAGCGCACACCATGAAGCTTTTCAGGCAGTATATGCAGATTGGCAAAATAGGCGTGTCCCGTTGTATCCTTCATGCCGGGGGCATGGTCTGTCAATGCGACCACCTCAAGCCCCTGCTGCGCTGCCCATCTGATATTTTCGTCCACCGTGCTATATGCGTGCCCGCTGGCAACAGAATGGGTATGGGTATCCATTAAAAGTTTCATATCTGATTCCTCACTGTTCCACTGAAAAACATTCTCTTTTCATTGTTTTAAGTATATCATTATCTTCACACAAAAACAAGCCAATCCCCCTCTACCGTTGTCACTCTTTCTCGCGGAGCACATACAATATAACAGAACAAACATCTTTTAAGGAGGCTGTCTTATGGGAGCTTTTGAATTTGATCTTTCCGCAAGAAACTGTGACTGCGGCAATAACAACAGCAACGCCCGCGGCGAAACCTGTATCATTGCCCAAAAGGTTTTCGATCAGTGCTGTGTTCAGAAATGTCTGAACTCTGATATTCTTGGACCTGCACGAGCTGCATCCGGTGGCGTACCCAGCTGCAATGATATGCTGTGCGAGGGCGATATTATCGTTCCACCCTGCAATGCGGCTGATGTGACCGTCTGTGATTTGGAGCTGGATCATATTGAAATCCTGCGCAAAAGAGAAAATCCCCTGCAGGAGGGCTGCTGGGATCTGGAACTGAAATATGTATTCAATTATGTACTGGAATTCCGCCGTGCCGATGGATGCTTTATCGGCTGTATTCCCGCTACAAACACCTATCATCTTCGGGTAACACTCTTTGGTTCCTCAGAATCTGATGTAACCACTGCCACCGACCTGTATGACTGCTGCGGCAATTCCAATGGCGGTCCCTTTGTCATTGCCGAAGGCAAAGCCGTTGCTCTTGAGGCAGAGCTGCGCTATCCTAGCTGTCATCCTTGCCATCCTTGCGATCCCTGCTGTGATCCTTGCCGGCCATATTCCGGCGGCAACAGCGGCCGTCAAGGAGATGCCGCAATGGGTGCTCCTGTGGCAGTCAATGTATGTATCGGACTGTTCACTATTGTAAAGCTGTTCCGCACAGTAAATATGTTGGTAAATTCTCTGGGCAGATGTATGCCGGAAAACTATACCACCACCGGCACCCCCGGCGATCCCTGTCGTAACTTCGAGCGTATCCGCTTTCCTATGGATATGTTCTCTCCTTCCACAGAACCGCAGAGCTGCTGCGGCTTCGGCTCCACCTATGGCTCTCCCAACTGCGAAGTAAACCAGTCTGGCTGTGGTGAGTCCTACAGCAACCACAATCATGGCGGCTGCTGCTGTGAACACGGTCATTCCCACCACTGACATCATAGACACCATATAAAAAAAGAAGCTCGCTTTGCGAGCTTCTCCGCCTGCGGCGGTGTCGCTTGCGACTGACTACCTTGCCGCCGCAGTGCGATCCCCCGGAGGGTTTTTACTCTATAAGAAACGAAATTTCTTATAGAGTAAAAAAGGCGTCCGAACGGACGCCTTTTTTCGGTGGCAGCAAAATTATATGATTCTGCCTTTATTTTATTTTAATCCGAAAGCCGTCTGTCAGCTTATCATAGCATTGCTCGCATAAGTCAAAGCAATCCGCTCTGCCATCCTTTTCGGAAAAATATCCCCATATTTTTTCTCCATGGAAACAATCCTCTTGTTGCAAGGGGATCTCCCTGCCACAGCCATTACATAAAATTCTGCTCAATTCCTGTTTTTCCTGTACTGCTGTATGATATTCTCTCATCGCTTTCCCCTCCATTTTTCTTTTCCCTTACAGCTAGCATCATAGCATTTTCTTGTCGAAAAAGCAAAGGGAAAGCAATGGAAACCTCCCATATAAGAAGAAACGGTTGTATCCATTTCTTTCCTATGATACAATTATTTTAAGAAAGGCAGGTAGTTTTTATGGAGAATATGAACAATGTGCTGTCAAATTGCTGCATCTGTCCAAGAGGCTGCGGTGTAGACCGCACAAACGGAAAAGTAGGCTTCTGTAAAGCACCCTATCTGCCAAAGCTTGCTTTGGTCAGCCGTCATGACTGGGAGGAACCGCCTATCAGCGGCACAAGAGGAAGCGGCACCGTTTTTTTTAGCCATTGTAATATGGGCTGCGTATTCTGTCAAAATCACTCCATCAGTCAGGAAGGCTTTGGGCAGGAAATATCCATCGAACGATTGGCTGAGATTTTTCTGGAACAGCAGGAAAGAGGATACCATAACATAAATCTGGTTTCCGCCGCGTCATTCATTCCCCAAATAGCGAAGGCACTGGAATTAGCAAAAAAACAAGGCTTATTCATCCCTATTGTTTATAATTCAAACGGATATGAAGCCGTCGAAGGTCTAAAGCTTTTGGAAGGCCTGATAGATGTATATCTGCCGGATTTCAAATACTGGGATAATACCCTCGGAGAAAAATATTCCCATGTTCCTCATTACCGAGAAACAGCCATTTCTGCCATCCTTGAAATGCGCAGACAAACCGAAAAGGATATTCTGGACGAAAATGGTCTGATGCGAAAGGGCATCCTCCTACGCCATCTGGTATTGCCGGGGCATTATAAGGATAGCTTTCCTATTCTGGACTGGATAAAGGCTTCCTTGGGAGAAGAAACCTTCCTTTCCCTCATGAGCCAATACACGCCTATGTACCATGCAAGGGAATATAAAAACCTGTCCCGCAGGCTGACTACCTTTGAATATGATAAGGTGGTATCGCATTTTTTTGAAATTGGCCTGAAAAACGGCTTTATGCAGAAACGCTCTGCCGCAACCAGTGAATATACACCTGTTTTCGATCTTTCCGGAGTATCCGATTCAGGTTGTTTTTTAAGAGAGAGGAGAAAAAATCATGGTAAAAAAAGAGAGAATTGTAAAAGTTGACGGGCTGCGTGATGGTAAGGGCAGCGTAGAAATCCATCATATTCTGGAAGCAGATGAACTGATGGGACATGGCACCATGTATGCCAAGGTTGTTATCAAACCACAGAGCTCCATCGGCTGGCATCAGCATGTAGGAAATACAGAGCCCTATTACATTCTGAAGGGTGTGGGTATTTTCGTGGATAACGATGGCTCAAGAACCGAAGTGCATCCCGGTGATGTATGCACGATTTCTGTTGGACAGTGGCATTCCATCGAAAACAATACAGACGAAGATCTGGAAGTTTTGGCAATTGTACTAAATGAAAATTTGAAATGATAAAAAACATCCCTTGGCAAAATAAAACCGAACCCTTTTGTGTAAACAGCGCAAAAGGGTTCGGTTTTACTAATTCGTCTTTTCTAAATCTTATGCATTGCCCAACTGATACACACGGATAATAGAAGAAATCTCTTTCACCATAGACATAGCAGAAAGTACTGTAATCGCATCTCTGAATTTCTTTTCCTCTACATCGTAAGTAACAATCACAACTTCAGCCGTATCATCCACCTTCGCCTTCTGCAGCAAAATGGAAATACTTACATTGCTGCTGCCGAATACGCCAGCCAAAGCCGCCAATGTGCCGGCTCTATCCTCCAGCTTCATACGAATATAATAGCTGCTGGTAGTATCTCCAATTTCCTTAATGGGAGTATCCTTGTAACAACTACAGCCAATGCGTCCATTTGCACCAAAGAGCATATTTCTGGCTACATCCATAATGTCGCCTACAACGGCACTACCCGTAGGCAAACTGCCTGCACCTCTGCCATAAAACATAGCATCATCTACTGCGTCCCCATGAACAAATACAGCATTGAACGCATCATTCACTGTTGCCAGCGGATGACTTTCCGGAATCAATGTGGGATGCACCTTTACTTCAATTCCGCTTTCTGTATTCTTTGCAATCCCCAGAAGCTTGATGGTACAGCCAAGCTCCTTTGCATAGCGCATATCCTTTGCCGTAATCTTTGTGATCCCCTCTGTATAAACATCCGCAAAAGTAACCGGTGTATGAAATGCGATGGATGCCATAATTGCCAGCTTTCTACCTGCATCATGTCCTTCCACATCGGCTGTGGGGTCTGCCTCTGCATAACCCAACTCTGTCGCCAGCTGCAATGCTTCACTAAAATCCATGCCTTCTTCCTTCATTTTTGTCAGAATAAAGTTTGTAGTACCATTGATGATACCCATAACTTCCGTAATTTGATTACCCGCCAGACATTGCTTCAGCGGGCGGATAATCGGAATACCGCCTGCAACCGCAGCCTCAAAAAGCAAGTCGCAACGATTTTTCCCTGCAATATCCAGCAGCTCATGCCCATGCATTGCCATCAGATCTTTATTTGCAGTAACCACATGTTTACCTTTTTGTAACGCTTTCTTAATATAGGTACAAGCAGGCTCAATCCCACCCATTACCTCTACCACCATATCAATGCTATCATCTTCGATGATATCCTCAAAGCGATCTGTCAGCTTTTCAGGCGACACCAGCTCTGCGTATTTTGCTTTATTTCGTACCAGAACCTTTGTAATCTCTAGCCCTGCACCTACCTTGAAAGGCATTTCTTCCTTTTGATTTTCAATAATGCTGTAAACCCCACTACCAACAGTCCCCATACCCAATAAGGCAATTTTTCTAACAATTTCCGACATAACACTCCTCCGTTTTTCTGCCATAAACAAATGTATTTCTATGCGATATATAGATTTTAGCAAAAAAAAGATAATTGTCAATAGATTTTGTCCTTTTTTCAAAAACATTTTTCCATAACAGGAGAACACGCTGTTGCTCATACGCTATACCTGCTTATAAAAATCCATTGATTTTTCCAATATTTTACTGTTACATAGAAAATCTTACCTTCCCTGCAGAAAATATTTGACGAAACTACTTCTTTCCTTTAATATATTGATTATATGTGCTTTTTTAATCACTGAATCATAATAAACAGAAAGGAGTTTTCTAATTATGGAAACATTTGCAGGAATCATTAGCTCGATCAGCGGCTTTTTATACAGCTATATCCTGATCGCCCTGCTGATTGCAGCAGGTTTATATTTTACAATCCGAACAGGCTTCGTCCAGTTCCGTCTTCTGGGAGAATCCATCCGTGTCATTACAGAAAAAAACACGGATAACGAATCCATTTCCTCCTTCCAGGCACTGATGGTATCTACAGCATCCCGCGTTGGTACTGGCAATGTTGTCGGTGTTACCGGCGCTATCATTGCAGGAGGCCCCGGTGCAGTTTTCTGGATGTGGCTTATTGCTATCATTGGCAGCGCTTCTGCCTTTGTAGAATCTACACTGGCACAGATTTATAAGAAAAAAGGAGAACACGGTTCCTACGGTGGACCCGCTTACTATATCAAGCAGGCAATTGGTTCCCCTGTACTGGGCGGCATTTTTGCCCTCGCTCTGATTTTGACTTATATGGGCGGCTTCAACGCACTGGCATCCTTCAACATGACTGACTTCATAAAGGTTTATGTTCCCAGAGAAAATGCTTCAATCCTTATCGGTGCAGGTATTGCCATCCTTGCCGGCATTGTTATTCTGGGCGGCGGCAAGCGTATCTCTAAAGTGACAGAAGTTCTGGTTCCTATCATGGCAGTTATCTATATTCTGGCTGCTCTGCTCATCGTTGTGAAGAACATCGGTATCCTGCCCTCTGTTTTTGGCAATATCTTTGCAGAAGCCTTCAGCACGAAATCCGTTTTCGGCGGCCTTTTGGGTGCAGCTATGATGAATGGTATCAAACGCGGTCTGTATTCCAATGAAGCGGGTATCGGCTCTGCACCCAATGCAGCCGCATCTGCTGATGTTTCTCACCCTGTAAAACAAGGTTTGGTTCAGATGCTTTCTGTTTTCATCGACACTATTATCATCTGCTCTGCAACTGCATTCATGATTTTGTGCACAAATCTGGATGCTGCAAACTATGTGGATGCAGCAGGCAACACCATGAACGCAGCCTATATTCAGGACTCGCTGATTGCAAATTTCGGCTCTGCCGGCAGTATCTTCATTACACTGGCACTGGCACTGTTTGCCTTTACTACATTGGTGGGCAACTATTTCTACGCGGAAATGAATATTAGCTACCTGTACAAAAATGCAACAAAAAACAAAGCTTTCATGATTTTCTATCGCCTTCTGGCGGTATGCATCATCTTCCTTGGCGCGCAGTTCTCCGCAGGTCTTGCATGGGATCTGGCTGATGTTCTGATGGGGCTGATGGCACTGATTAATGTTCCTGTTTGCTTAATTCTGGGCAACACGGCATATAAAGCACTGGCTGACTATGTAAAACAGAAAAAAGAAGGGAAAAATCCTACCTTCCATGCTGCAAGCATCGGCATCACAAATACGGATTACTGGAACGACTAATAAAAATAAGAACCGGAAGCATTCCTTTTTATAAAGGAACGCTTCCGTTTTTTATTCCAGCAGTGATGTCACCTTTATCCAGCCGTTCCGTTGCATATGCAACACTGCAACTGTCGTTCTTTTGATATACTAAATAAAAATACTGTATTTCTACAGACAAAATAAAGTGGTCTGAAAGGAGATTTATCCTATGATTAGAAGAATTATCGAAATTGATGAAAAAAAATGTATCGGCTGCGGACTTTGTGCGAAAGCCTGCCACGAAGGTGCTATTGCGATATTAGATGGCAAAGCTAAGCTACTGCGTGATGATTATTGTGATGGTCTTGGTAATTGTTTACCAGCTTGTCCTACAGGAGCAATCAGCTTTGTGGAAAGAGAAGCCCTTGCTTATGATGAAGCTGCTGTTCTGGCAAACAAAGCGAAAAAAGAAGCAGCTTCCTGCAGCTGTGCCGGCAGTAAACCGCAGCAGCTCCTGCACAAGGAAAATGTGCCTTCTGTTTCCAGCCAATCTGAGCTGCGTCAATGGCCGGTACAAATTAAGCTTTCTCCTGTTACCGCACCGATTTTTGATGGCGCAAAGCTTTTGATCGCTGCCGATTGCACTGCCTATGCCTATGCAAATATGCATCAGGAATTTATGAAAGGTAGGATCACTCTCATTGGTTGCCCTAAGCTGGATGATGGTGATTATGCAGAAAAGCTGACCGAGATCATTCGGTTGAATCATATTCAGAGTATTACCGTTGTCCGCATGGAAGTCCCCTGCTGCGGTGGCATTGAGCGAGCTGCTGTAACCGCACTGCAGCAAAGCGGGAAATTTATTCCTTGGCAAATCGTAACCATTTCCAGAGATGGCAGAATCATTGACCGATAATCAAAAACAATTTACCTAAAAAACTAAAAAACAGGCATAGCAGTTTATTCTGCTATGCCTGTTTCCTTTTTATTGCTATCCGCAAGCGGAAGGCTCATTTCTTTATTGCTCAGAATCGGTCACATCATCGTAGTCACTATAATCATCATAATAATCATCACTAGAGTCATCATAATCAACGAATATATCCATATAGCCACTAATGGATACCACTTTATCATTCTTCGTTGTTACATCCGCTTCAAAATCTGTCATAACGCCAGCATACAGCAACAGAATATCCATAGAGGTTGCAGTATCTACAAGAGAATCATTTGTAGCATCATAGATATACACCTGTACTTTAGGAGAACCGGAAATGCTCACATTTGCGCCATCGATCCGCATAGAAGATTTAGAAACAGAAGATACCGTACCGCTGAATGTTTCTTCCTTATCCTTTTCCTTCACTTCCAGACTGCCTAAGAAAGTATCAATCTTACCATTGATCAGATCTGCATCTACATCAAAGTTGATAACGCCCATATCCATATAGTTCATTACTTCTCTGATGGATGTTGCTGTTGCAATTCTGCTGCCGCCGGAATATACATCAATCGCAACCACAGGAGAATTCACGAAGGAATAGCTTGTGCCGGAAATCTTTGCAGAAGAGCTGCTCAGGCTGGAAACAGAGCCCATTGCAATGCCTCTTGTTTCCTGTACTTTTGCTTCCATTGTACCTGCAATAGAAGTCACATAGCCATTTTTCACTTCAATATCTGCCTTGAAGGAGTTGTATTCACCTATCCATTCTGTAAGCTTACTCAAGGATGTCACCGTTGCCTGATGAGAAGCATTGACATAAATTTCAACACGAACACTGGGAGATGCCGCAAGCGTGTAGCTTGCACCATTCACCTGAATGGAAGACTTATTAAATGTATTTACTGTACCGGAATAGAACTTACTGCTGCTACTGCTACTACTACTGCTGCTACTGCTGCTTGTTCTTACAACAATCTTTGTAACATATTTTTTAGAATTCAGCGTTACTGTTGCATTCAGATTATCACTGGTATTATTATACAAATCTTTCAGCCTGCTAAAGGATTTGCTGCTGCCATCAATCTTAACAGTTACATCATCGTAATCATCAATCGTATATGTGTTTCCTCCAATCTGAATTTTGGAATAAGATAAAGATTGTATTCTACCGTCTACTTCTTTTGTAGATGTTTTGATTTTCGCATCAATCTTTGTTACATAACGATTAGAGTCCAGTGTAACCGTTGCTGTCAATGTTTCTTCGTTATAAGCATCCTTCAACTTGCTATAGGATTTTGTTGTACCATCAATCTTAATTGTTACATCGTCAATATCATAAATATCATAGGTTGTGCTATCAATTTTGATTTTAGAAGTAGACAGCGAATTCACAGTACCGGAATAGGTCTTGCTCTTTGTTGTTGCTTCAATCTTAGTCACATATTCGTGAGAATCCAATGTAACGGTTGCTGTTAAGTCTGTGCTATTGTACTTATCTTTCAGCTGGCTAAATGTCTTTGTCGTGCCATCAATCTTTACATTTACATTATCATAATCTTTGATATCATATGTCGTACTGTCGAGTTGTATCTTTGTATTAGATAAAGATTTAATTGTCCCAGAGTATGTCTTACCCTTTGTTGTCACTTCAATTTTGGATACATATTTATGAGAATCCAATGTAATCGTTGCCTGCAAATTGGTGGTGCTATTATACTTGTCTTTCAACTGGCTAAAGGTTTTTGTGGTGCCGTCAATCTTTACAACTACATCATCATAGTCATCAATATCGTAGGTTGTGCTATCGATTTTAATTTTTGTATTAGACAAGGATTTGATAGTGCCTGTATATATTTTGCTTTTCTGAGATGTTTTCGCATCTACCCTTGTGATATATTTGCTGCTATCCAGTGTCAGTGCCGCTGTCAAGTTCAAAGAGCTATCTTTATATACTTCAAGCAGCTTGCTGAAAGATTTGGAAGAACCATCAATGATAACCTTTACATCATCTACATTCTTAATGGTATAGGATGTACCACCTACGGTAATCTTTTTATCATCCAAGAAAGTGACACTCGCTTCTTTCACAGTGCTGTCCTTAGATGCAATCGTAAGTTTTTCGATATAGTTACTCGCATCCACATCTACAAGCGCATTCATGTCATAGCTGTTTTTGAACAACTCTTCCAAATCATAGATTGTAATGGTCTTTGTTCCCTGCAAAATCTGGCTTGCTGCATTGAAATAATAAGTTGTATTATCATTTCTCAGGTTAATATAGCTATTTGTAACCTTTGTCAGTACGCCGCTTACAGCTCTTGCCTGCGCTGTAGAAGGTGCTGGTGCTGGTGCTGTACCTGCTGTATTGCTCATAACACCGTGCAAATTCGTTACCATTACAGCTGTTTCTGTGCGGTTCAATGTCTTCTTGGGATTGAAATTACTCTTATCGTCACCCTTTATTACATTTTCAGAATACAAAAGACCAATATAAGGCTTTGCATCCGCCTTAATCTGTGCATCATCTCTGAAAGCTGTATTCGGACTAACTGCAAGAGAAGAGTCCACTGCTGCCAGTGTACGCCCCAGAATTGCCGCTGCTTCTTCTCTGGTCGCCTGTCTTGTCTGATTTCCGCTCATGAAATGCGACAAATCAGAAGTCGTTACAATATTTTTTTCCAGACACTGTGCCAGCGCTGTATGTGCCCAGCTGGGGATATTGTTTGCCTGAAGCGTACCGCTCCATTTTTCTGTCACACCGCTGGAGGCTGTAATTTTCCCTGTATTCAGCATCAGCTTATAGGAAAGCTGCGCAACCTCGCACAAAGAAACAGCTGCTTTCGGTCTAAATACTGTTTTACCATTCACCTCGCTGCCTACCATCAGGTCCAGATTCGCCGCTTTCATGATAGAATTTTCCGCACCTGCCCAAGGTACATCATTCATATCAGCAAAAGTCACCGCATAGGCACTCAGCGGCGAACAGGCAATCACTGCTGCTGTAAACATCGCAAGATACTTTTTTTGATGCTTCATACTATACATCCTCCTTTGTCATACTGCAAAAATCGTGTAATATCCATCTATGTTCTTTCTTTTGTAAACCATTCTTACTGTATACTATAACAACATTTCCCAAAATCTACAATTACAAATTTCTTACTTTTTTTAAGATATTGCGACTTTAGCCACAATACACACAATTTAACTTTTTGCTTTTCCATATCGACTACGCTCCTTTCTGTCTGCCTCTCTCAAAGAAAGCGAGAGCCTCTTTTCTGTATGTAAAAGAGGCTCTCGCTTTCTTTTTATTCCATTCTGGTTCTTTACAGTTTTTTCAAATACTTCACTTCTTTATCTGTCAGATGACGAAATTTCCCCTTAGGCAAATCGCCCATCTTCAATTCTCCCGTTGCTACCCGCTTCAGCTGAGCAACCGGATGATGGATGGCATCACACATCTTGCGTACCTGTCGATTTCTGCCCTCATGAATAATGATTTCTGCCGTACAGAAACGCCCGTCCTTTTCTCTTTCTATAATCTGTATTTTTGCCGGTTTTGTCCGCACACCATCAATCACAACACCTCTGCGAAATTTCTGCAATTCCCCCTCATCCGGGATACCATATAGCTTTGCAATATAGGTTTTATCTACATCATGCTTGGGATGTGTCAGCTTATAGGTCAGCTCACCATCATTGGTCAGCAGCAGTAGCCCGGAAGTATCATAATCCAGCCTGCCTACAGGGAAAATGCGTGCATCTATCCCCTTGATAAGATCCACCACCGCAGGTCTGCCAAATTGCTCCTTTGCAGTTGTAACATAGCCCACAGGCTTATGCAGCATCACATAAACCATTTTCGTATCCTTTGCACTGACTTTCTGCCCCAGATAAGTTATCTCGTCCTTTTTGGGATCTATTTTGTATCCCATTTCTGTGACAACTTCTCCATTCACCGTTACCTTTCCCTGTGCAATCAATTCCTCTGCCTTCCTTCGGGATGCTACGCCGGCGTCTGCCAAATATTTCTGCAATCTTACTTCCATGTATATCTCCATTCTTTCTAACTAAAAAGCATTTTTTCTATAGTATTGATTGAGAACAGTATACATGAGCCAAGCCAGAAAGTCAAAAGCTTCTCCATGTAACCCATTTCTCCCGCAAATGCCCCAATCGCTCCATAAGGGTATATCGCTCTACACTCTTTCCTGCCAAAAGATCGATTTCTGTCAGTGGCTCCTCTTTCAGAAAGAGAATTGCCTTTCCCAGCCTCTGCCCCGCCTGCACAGGTGCTTCCACCTGCTTTGGAATCTCTACAGACAATGTCAGTGCCGCTCTCTCCTCCTCTGAAAATAACGCCTGATAATCTGTCGCAAAAATGGTGTCTACACTTTCTGTCGGCGAATCCTCCACTGACACCTCGCCGAAAACAGTCCCTTTCTGGATTGCCATGTAGGGATGAAATGTATCAAATCCATATCCCATCAGTGTTTTCGTATCCGTCCACTTCTGTTCCTTCCCTGCCGTACCCCAGCCACTACCAAGCACCGCAGAAATCAATCGTACTCCATCTTTCTTGGCTGCCCCCACGAAGCAATGCCCCGCACGGTTGGTATATCCCGTTTTCACCCCAAGGGCTCCGCTATATTCCCGCAGGAATCGGTCTGTATTCGTCACCTGTATACTTCTTTTTCCTTCCAATTCTGTTATATATACTTCAGGCTGTGCAATCATTTCACAAAAAGCTTCGTTCTTCAGTGCATAGGCGGCAATCAATGCCATATCATAGGCTGTAGAATAATGAGCATCCTCCGCCAGATGGCTGTCCAGCCCATTAGGAGAACCGAATACGCTATTCTTTGCCCCAATTTCTTTTGCCTTTTCCGTCATCCTTTGGCAGAAATTTTCTGTGCTGCCACAAATATGCTCTGCCAGCGCTACTGCTGCATCATTATAGGAATGAAGCAGCATTGCCGAAAGAAGATCGCCCGCTCGCCATCGTTCTCCCTCTTTCATTTCCATATGCACCTCTGGTTGTTTCGCTGCATTTTTACTGACTGTAACAATCTCATCAAGTGCACAATGCTCCAACACCAGAATGGCTGTCATAATTTTTGCAGTGCTGGCCATTGCCATAGGCTCTTCTGCATTTTTTCCCCACAGAAGCCGCCCTGTTTCTCCATCAATCAATGCAGCTCCACGCGCCGCCACTGACGGTTCTCCAGCAAACACCCTTACTGTAAACAATAAAAAAAGCAGGAGTATCAAGAGAATCCTTTTCATGGTCATCCCTCCTCCTGCTATTTCTATTCTTTTTTCCCGTACTATATGAATCAAACAGTCAGCTCCTCGCCATTTTCCGCATCTGCATCTTCTTCCAGCAGTGGAAGCTCCTCAAGACTCTTAAATCCAAAATAACGGAGAAATTCATTGCTTGTGCCAAGGAGAACCGGCCTGCCCGGTGTATCCCCTCTTCCAACCTCACAAATAAGGCGTTTCTCCACCAGCTTTGCAACCGCATGATCGGAGTTTACCCCCCGAATTTCCTCAATCTGTGCTCTTGTAATAGGCTGCTTATAGGCAACGATTGCAAGTGTTTCCAAAAGCGATTGCGTCAATCCCTGCCTTTGTGGACTTTTATACATATTACGAATATACTCAAAGCACTCTGGTGCCGTACACATCTGGAAATAATCTCCCAGTTCTATAATACGAAGCCCCCTTTTCTCTTCCTCATATTTATCAGACAATCCCAGTATAATCGCTTTGGTCGTCGCTTTGTCCAGCTCAATGGTCTGAGCAATGGATGTCAGCGGAACAGCGTCGCCCGCAATAAAAAGCAGAGACTCCACAACCGCCTCCAGCTCTGTTAATCTCATTGTGCTTTTCCCTCCCTATATTTCCTAATCAATATTTCACCAAAATTTCGTTCTTGCGTAATCTGCACTTCCTTCTGCTTAATTAGTTCAAGTAATGCAAGAAATGTCACAACCTTTTCCATTTTCCCTGCATTTTCTCGAAAAATACGGTGAAATGCCGTCTCCCCATTCGGCCGCAAAATTAAAAGATCTCGAATATACTCCATTTTTTCACTAATTGTAAATATATCCTTCTGTACCGAGCGAAAGGAACTACGAATTCTGTCCACTTTTGTTTCATTTCGCTCCAACACTCGCCGAAAAGCAGCACAAAGATCATCCAGTGTTACGCCCTGTAGGATTTCATCCAGCTCCTCCGGCTCTCTTTCTTTTAATTTCTCTACAGATGCATCGGCCTCTTTATAAAAAAACTGAGCCGCATCTTCTTCCCTTTCTCTAAGGGTTTCCGTTGCTTCCTTGATCTGCTTATATTCTAATAGCTTCTGCACCAGTTCTTCACGAGGGTCAGGGCCTTCCTCCTCCGCCTCCGCCTTTGTTTTAGGCAGAAGTAATTTACTTTTGATTTCGAGCAATGTCGCCGCCATCAGCAAAAATTCACTCATACCATCCATATCCCGATCCTCTGCTGCATCTAGATAAGCTAAATACTGCTCTGCCAATGCAGCAACCGGAATATCATAAATATCTATCTCATTCTTTTCAATTAAATGATAAAGCAAATCCAATGGTCCTTCAAAGGCATCCAGCCTAATGTTAATTTCTTCCATAGATACCCTTCCTTATATCATTTCCAGCAGATTTCCAAACAGATTCAAAACACCATAAATCAGCGTATCCATCCATCCTGTAATAAGACCAAAAAACAGCAGGAAAAGAAAAATCATCTGAATCATTTTTTCATTCTGCATATATTTGAAATACTGATTCGCAGGCATTACAACCGAAAGAACCTTCACACAATCCATCGGGGCAACCGGAAGAAGGTTATATATCGCAAGCCCTGCATTATAATATGCTAGATAATTGAGAAGCGAAAGCAGATAAGCATTCCCCCCATTTCTACGCAGTAAAACATATATCCCCATAAATACGATCCCAAAAACGAAATTCACCACAGAGGGCAATATTGCCACCAGCAGCGTATCCCGTTTTCTGTTCTTATAATACAACGCACTGGTTTCTACCGGCTTGCCCCAGCCAAAGCCGCCGCTATAAAACATCATCAAAAAACCGATGGGTTCAAAATGCTTCAGCGGATTCAGTGTCAGCCGCTTCTGGCTTTTGGGATAATTGTCCCCAAAAACGGTAGAAAGCAACGCCCTTGTAAATTCATGCACCGTCGTTGCCACAAGAATACCGGGAATCCCGATTACCATCAGCAGCAATGTATTTGTAATCATATACTCAAATCCTTTCTGTATCCATGCAAAAGTCATAATAGTTTATTCTACCCCAATTTAGCGAATTAGTCAAACCTCGGACATAGTGCGATCTTTTAACGATTGTAGGAGTACAATACATCATGCCATACTTTTTATCCTTTTGATGATTTCAAAACACAACTCGCTATACATAACCGCCGCTCGAACAACTTCCCTATGCGCTCCCTTGGCTGGCTTTCACCATTGGAGTTCACTGTCCGATATGTTTGACAAACCTACACAACAAAATCCCCTTATCCAAAAAACAACCAAAAAAGACATGGATTTCCATGTCATTTTGGTTGATATTTCATTTTTCTTCCATCCAAAGCCGCCATCAGCTGCTCTGCTCATTCATTTTTCACTATTTCCCCATATTATTTCATGTCGATTTGGCACATTGTCATTGTTTTTAATGCAGCAGCATGACTTTCCGGCGTCACTCCCGCGCAGCAGGCAGTATCCACGCTGATTGTTACCTCCGGCAATCTTGCCTTCAACAGCAGCGCATTGGAAACCACGCAAATATCCGTACAAAGCCCAATTAATTCGATTTCACATTCTGCCGCATCATGCCCCATACATTCCATTGCTATCATATCCGCCAGCTGTAAAGAGCCAAAGGTGGGCTTATTCATCACAACGGCATTCCCCAAGGCTTCTTTTACCTTATCATTGATCTCCCAACCGTATGTCCCCTCCACACAATGCACCACGGGGAGTTTTTCCCCCTCCTGTGTTTGTAGATAGTCCTCTTGGTGGGTATCCCTTGTGGCATAAACGCAGCCCTCAGGGTATTCCTTGATTTTTGCCACCACCCGCTCTACAATCGCTTCCGCTTCCGGTGTCCCCAGAGAACCATCAATAAAGTCATTCTGCATATCTACAACGACCAATATTTTCTTCATCCTTTATCTCCCTTTCTTGATTTTTATTTATGTAAACACAGCCAACCGATAACTTGATCAGCTGGCTGTTATGTCTTTATTTTTAATTATTTATCCCTTAGCTGCGCACCCAGCTTTTCAGCCAATTCTTTCAGCATTGCATCCATTGCGTCTGCAATATCTGCATCAGACAGTGTTTTTTCCGCACTTCTGAAAGTGATAGAATAAGCCACCGATTTATGACCTGCTTCAATCTGCGCTCCTTGGTACACATCGAACAGTTTTACTTCTTCCAGATACGCGCCGCCGTTTGCTTTGATGATGTCCGCAATTTCTTTTACGGTTACATCTTCTTTCACCATCATTGCAATGTCTCTTGTGATGGCAGGAAATTTGGGCAGCGCTTTATATATAACACTTCTATTTGCATATTCTGTCACCTTTTCCATATCCAGCACAGCCAGATATGCTCTTGTACCGATGCCGTAGTTTTTCGCAACTATAGGATGCAGCTCGCCAAAGAAACCAACTGCTTCGCCCTTTACCACAACGGCGGCTGTTCTGCCGGGGTGCATCCAAGGCAGTTCTTTTTCGGGTACATATTCAGCAACCTTATCCATCCCCAGTACATTCATCAGATGTTCTACGATACCTTTCATATCATAAAAATCCATATTGCCGTACATACCCATTGTCAGCATAGGAATTTCATGCGGCAAATCCTGCAAGGGCAGTGCCTCGGGGATATACACCTTGGCGATTTCAAACAGACCGGCACTTTCGTTTCTTCTGTTGTAGTTTGTCGCCAGAGCGTTCAAAATACCATTGAAGGATACCGTTCTCATGATGGAGAAATCTTCACCCAGAGGGTTGGAGATCACGATTGCTTTTCTCTGTTCGCTGTCTGCGGGGATCAGCAGCTTATCGAACACCTTAGGGCTTTCAAAGCTATATGTCAATGCTTCACACAGACCATTTGCAATCACGGTATCTTTCACCAGTGTTTTGATGTTCTGCTCGTATGTTTTCTTACCTACTGTAGGTGTGCCGGAAGCCAGTGTGGATTCAATTTTGTTATACCCATAGAAACGAGCGATTTCTTCTGCCAAATCAGCCTGCGCTTCCAAATCGGGGCGGAATGTAGGTACTGTTACCACATGGTTCACAGTGTCTACCTTCAGCTCAATCTTTTCAAAGATTTTCTGCATTTCTTCTTCGGAAATATGGATGCCCAGGAATTTATTGATCCAAGCGGGATCATAGGACAGCTCCCATGTATCTCTCTTATTGGGGTATTCATCTACTACACCAGGAACAACATCACCTGCACCCAGCAGCTCAACCAGCTGTACTGCACGGTTTACTGCTTCCAGTGCCAGATTAGGATCCAGACCTTTCTCAAATTTACTGGATGCATCTGTACGCAGCCCAACCTTTTTCGCTGTGATACGAACATTGGGGCCATCGAAGTTTGCAGACTCAAACAGAACTGCTTGAGAGCCTTCTACAATCATGGAGTTTTCACCGCCCATTACCCCTGCAATGGCAACTGCTTTTTCGGGATCGGCAATCACCAGCATAGAAGGATCCAGATTTCTTTCAACACCATCCAGTGTTGTGATTGTTTCGCCTTCTTTTGCGTTTCTTACGATAATATGGCTATCCTTGATGGTTTCGATGGAGAATGCGTGCATGGGCTGTCCCATTTCTAGCATTACATAGTTTGTAATATCAACGATATTGTTGATAGGGCGAACGCCTGCCATACGCAGTCTTTTTCTCATCCATCTGGGAGAAGGCCCGATTTTTACATTTTTCACCACCCTAGCCACATATCTGGGGCAAAGGTCGGAATTTTCGATGGTTACTTTAACGAAGTCTTCTGCTTTGCCTTCCGCTTCTTCTTTCACTGTAATTTCTGGATAGTGGAAAGGAATGCCGTATGTTGCAGCCGCTTCTCTTGCGATACCCAGAACGGAGAAGCAGTCCGGTCTGTTGGATGTGATTTCATATTCCACCACTTCATCCCTCAAATCCATCACTTCTACAATATCTTTACCCAGCTCTACTGGCTCGGGGAAGATATAGATGCCGTATTCGGGTGCATCGGGGAAATCGTGTGCGTCACAGCCCAGTTCTTCTACGGAGCAAAGCATACCCTCGGAAACAACGCCACGCAGTTCGCCTGTTTTGATTTCTTTGCCGCCTGCGATGACGGAGTTATTCAGCGCAACGGGTACATAATCGCCAACCTTTACATTCGGCGCACCTGTTACGATGGTCAAATCTCTGCCCTGACCTACATCAATTTTGCAGATCACCAGTTTTTCTGCATCGGGGTGTTTTTCAATCCCCTTAATCAGACCTGTTACAACATTTTTGATTTCACCGGCTACTGTTGTATAGCCTTCTACTTTAGAACCGGACAGCGTGATATCTTCGATAAAATCCTTGATATCTGTTGTCACGGGTGCATATTCTTTCATCCAAGACATAGGTACATCCATGAAAATAACTCTCCTTTCAAATATACAATATAGCCTTGGGACTCTGTCCCAAACCCTGGCAGGGAAATGATTTCCCTGCACCCTCATTGGCAGCAGCACATATATGCTGCTGCAGTATCGGGTTCCAAGGGGATGATCCCCTTGGTGGGTGTTTGAGGGCAAAGCCCTCAAGGTCTTAGAACTGTTTTAAGAATTTTGTATCGTTCTCAAACAGCAGACGCAGGTCAGTGATGCCGTATCTCTGCATCGCCACACGCTCCAAGCCCATACCGAAAGCAAAACCGCTGTATTCTTCGGGATCGATACCGCTCATTTTCAGAACCTTGGGATGCACCATACCGCAGCCCAGCAGCTCGATATAGCCTTCGCCTTTACATACACGGCAACCCTCACCGCCACAAGCGAAGCAGGTTACATCCATTTCAGCAGAAGGCTCTGTGAAAGGGAAATGATGGGGGCGGAAACGCACTTTTGTATCTTCACCGAACAGTTCTTTCGCAAATACCGCCAATGCACCTTTCAGATCGCCCATTGTAACGCCTTTGTCGATCACCATGCCTTCCAGCTGGTGGAATACAGGCGAATGTGTTGCATCCACTTCGTCGGAACGATAAACCTTACCGGGGCAAACCATACGGATAGGCAGCTTGCCTTTTTCCATTGTACGCACCTGTACGGGGGATGTCTGCGTTCTCAGCAGGATATCGCCGTTGATATAGAAGGTATCCTGCTCATCTTTTGCAGGATGGTTTGCGGGGATATTCAGTGCTTCAAAGTTATAGTAGTCTTTTTCAATTTCGGGGCCATCTGCCACTTCGTAGCCCATACCCATGAAAATATTACAGATTTCGTCGATAACAATGCTCATGGGGTGCTTATGCCCTTCCGGTCTTTCCTTGCCCGGCATTGTTACATCAATTTTTTCCGTTTCCAGACGGGCTGCCATTTCTGCCGCTTCCAGACGGGATTTATTTTCTTCCAGCATTTTTTCGATTTCAGCTCTTACTTCATTCGCCAGCTGGCCGATTACAGGTCTTTCTTCTGCGGACAATTTGCCCATTTCTTTCAGAATCGCTGTCAGTTCACCCTTTTTGCCGAGATATTTCACTTTCAGCTCATCAATGTCTTTGATTTCTTTGGCTTCCTTGAGTGCTGCCAAAGCCTGTTCCTGGATCAGTTTCAACTTATCCTTCATTATTTCTTCTCCTCTCTTTCTTGAGGGTTTTACCCTCAAACTCCCACCAAGGGGATCATCCCCTTGGAACCTGATACTGCAGAAATATTCATATTTCTGCCAATGGGGTTCAAGTATTGCGGTAAAGCCGCCAGTCTAAGGGCAATGCCCCAACCGGGGGAGCATTTCCCTTGTAGGGTTTAGGACAATGTCCCAATAAAAAAAGCCTCCGTCACACAAAGGGACGAAGGCTCGCGGTACCACCCAAATTCCTGCTATCACAGGCACTTTAATGCATAACGCGCATGAAACGGGCTTCCCTACTATTCGTTCAGAAAGCCGACTCCGATGGGAACTTCTGTAGTTTCTCTCACCAAGCACTCTTTCAGCCTATGGAATGCTCTCTCTGAGGCAGTTTCACTACATACTTTACATCTTCACAGTCATTCTCAAAAATTTCTAACATATTTATTTTATCACAGACGCCTTGAAAGTCAAGAAAAAATCTCCGATTATTCACCTTTTAGCCGATGCAGATGCTCCTTGATACGACGCTCTATCCCGTTTTCCGTCGGTGCATAGTACACCGTGCCTACCAATTCATCCGGCAAATACTGCTGCTTCACATAATGCCCGGGGTAGTCGTGGGCATATTGATAGCCAATGCCATGCCCCAACTCTCCTGCTCCGCTGTAATGGGCATCCTTCAAATGGGGCGGAATGGTTTTAATTCGGATATTTCGCACATCCTGCAACGCTTTATCTATCCCCAGATAAGCCGCATTGCTTTTCGGCGCACACGCCACATAAGCCACCGCCTGTGCTAGCGGGATACGCCCCTCCGGCATACCGATGAAATTGACAGCCTCCATAGCTGCAACCGCCACCTGCAATGCATGAGGATCAGCATTCCCCACATCCTCCGCCGCACAAATGACAACTCTGCGAGCAATAAACTTCGGATCTTCCCCTGCATAGATCATCTTCGCCAGATAATACAGCGCAGCATCGGGATCGGAGCCACGCATACTCTTGATAAAGGCAGAAATGGTATCGTAATGATTATCCCCGTCCTTATCATAATTCAGCGAACGCTTCTGGATGCACTCCTCCGCTACCGCCAGCGTAATATGTACCTTCCCATCCTCCGGCTCTGTTGTCAGCACTGCCAGCTCCAACGCATTCAGCGCAGTACGGGCATCTCCATTTGCGGTATTGGCGAGAAAATCAAGGGCATCTTCATCCATGCTCGCTTGGTAAGCCCCCATCCCCTTTTCCATATCCGTCAACGCACGATACAGCAGCTTTTTGATATCCTTATCCTCCAACTGGTGCAGCTCAAAAACGATGGAGCGGGAAACCAATGCCTTATTCACCTCAAAATAAGGATTTTCCGTTGTCGCCCCAATCAGCACCAGCGTTCCGTCTTCCACATGAGGCAACAGCGCATCCTGCTGGCTTTTATTGAACCGATGAATTTCATCAATAAACAGGATCGTCTTTGTGCCATACATCCCCAGCTCTGCTTTGGCTTCTTCCACCGTTTCTTTAATATCCTTTATACCCGCTGTTGTGGCATTGATTTGACGAAATCTGCTTTTTGTCGTATTGGCGATGATTTTCGCCAGCGTCGTCTTTCCTGTTCCCGGAGGGCCATAAAACACGACCGAGCTGAGCCTGTCACTTTTAATGGCACGATAGAGCAGCTTCCCCTCGCCTACAATATGCTCCTGCCCTACAAATTCCTCCAATGTAGACGGACGCATCCTTGCCGCCAGCGGCGCTTCTCTGCCGCCTTGCAAACTGCGGTTATATTCAAATAAGTCCATTTTTCCACCGACTTTCTTATCCTAAGCTTTTTTCTGTGTTTTATTTTATAGCAATTCCCGCACAATTTCAACGGAATATCTGCAAAGAAAGTCCTTTTTATTTCTCCTTTGGCTCCGAAAAAAGGGCGGCAATAAATGCAAAAAACACCGCTGCCGTAATCCCTGCCGCTGCCGCCTTGATGCCCCCTGTGAATATCCCCAGAAAACCAGCCTGATCCACTTCCTCCATTACCCCCTCTGCCAGACGAAACCCAAAGCCTGTCAGAGGAACGGTTGCCCCTGCGCCCGCAAAGGCCTCCAGCTTCTCATAAATCCCCAAACCGCCCAGCACACAGCCCAGACAGACAAACAGCACCAGAATACGGGCAGACATCAGCTTCGTTTTATCAATCAAAATCTGCCCGACAACGCAAATGGCACCGCCCACGATAAATGCCTTCAAAAACATCATCCATTCCATCAATCTTTCCTCCTTTTGCAACCCTCAATCACAACTCCGTGGGCAATTCCCGGAATGGGCTGTCCCTGCTGCGCCGTTGTAGGGCTCATCAACGCACCTGTTGGAATAAACAGCATCCGCTCAATCTCTCCGCAGAGTAATTTAGGATAGAAATAGCCGCAGAAGGTTACGGCAGAGCAAGCGCAGCCGCTGCCTCCGGCATGGGTATCCTGCTTTTGTGCATCGAATATCTCTATCCCACAGTCGGTATATCGTTCATCCATAGTATAGCCTTCCTTCGCCAGCAGCTCCACCACCAGTTCCCTGCCGATTGTCCCCAAATCTCCTGTGGCAATCACATCATAATCCTGCGGTGTTCTACCTGTATCTTCAAAATGGGCTTTCAGCAGCGCAGCCGCAGCCGGTGCCATCGCCGCCCCCATATTATTCGCATCGGTAATTCCCATATCCACAATTTTTCCGGTGGTGATTTCCACAATCTTTGGCACATCTCCCTTTTTCCCCAGCACCACTGCCCCATCACCGGTCACAGTCCATGTAGAGGTTGGCGGTCTTTGCGTGCCTAAGGGCAAAGGAAAGCGAAACTGCTTCTCCGCTGCACAAAAATGGCTGGATGCTCCTGCCAGCACATGGGTTGCAAAGCCGCCATCAATCAACATCGCCCCAAGGCTCATGGCCTCTCCCATGGTAGAACAGGCACCAAACAGACCAAAAAAGGGTATCTCCAGCTTTTTGATGCCAAAGGTAGAGCCTGCACATTGGTTCAGCAAGTCGCCGCAAAGGACATAATCCATATCCTTCGCCTTCAGATTTGCTTTTTGCAATGCCAGCGACATATTTTTTTCCACAAATTTACTTTCTGCCAGCTCCCAGCTTTTTTCGCCAAAAAGCGCATCCTCTACTCGCTGGTCGAAATATTTTCCCAGAGGGCCTTCTGCCTCCTTTGCCCCCACCGTAGATGCTGCTGACAGGATAGCTACACCATCCGCCAACCGTATCGTCTGTTTCCCAATCCTTTTATGCATCTCCATCCCTACCTTATCAAGTAATAAACAAAGCCCACCAGCATAGAGGACAGCGTACCATAAACAATAACAGGCCCTGCCACAATAAACATTTTTGCCGCCATCCCCAGTATCATCCCCTCCCGTAGTGTCAAGTAGGGGATAAAAAAATAATTTTTTTAGAGTTGGCAACGGCATTTTTTGTCCATAACACAACTCCTTTACATAGTCTTTTGTCCCTATTATTACCTCTTTGTAAATCTATTGTCCCTATTATTACTCATTGGGTCAGTACTTTGTTATAAGCGTCTTGGTTTTTCATTATCAACTCTATTCTCCCATGCTCAAAGACTAGTATTTTCTCAACCATTCGTCCTATGACTTTTGGATCATATTCTTTTAGTGCTCCGATATTTTTTATTTCATTTTTGAAATCTACACTAGCCTGATCCTCTTCAAGCTCTCTTATTTTTTGTTTCAACATATCAAATTTTCTTTCAAGAGATTCCGTTTCCTCTTTCCTTGAATTCCGCAAGGTAATATACTGTTCTCGCGAAATATCACCATTTTTATATCTCTCGTACAATCTACTTTTATCAGATACAATCCTTTGTTTCCTTTTTTGAAGCAATTCAATTTCTTTTCTCAATAAATTTTCTTCGTTTTCTTTCTTTTTTCTTTCTATGACCAAACTATTTGTAAGGATTTGTTCCATTTTTTTCAATGACAAAAATACGGCTTGTTCAAGTTCTTCTAACCCTTCATAAATATTGCAACATTCTACATTTTCTTCATATTTTGACTTCAAGCAATAAAGATGCACTTCTTTTTCTGTACTTTTTTGAAGTTTTCGACCACAGTATCCACAAACAAATAAATTCCCAGACCTTTTCCAGCTCGTATTTTTATTTATTGTTTTCACTCTGGAGGACAACGCCTCATTAGCCCTTATAAAGATTTCTTCTGAAATAATTGCTTCATGTGTCCCATCAACGATTATCCAATCTTTTACATCGTTCTGAATAAAGGTATTTTGGCCTATCCCTGCAGATTGAAAGCGATTAGACACCATTTTACCGGTATACCTCTGGTCCTTCAAAATACTCCTGACAGTGCTCTGTATCCAAAACGACTTCTTCTCCAGCGTTGGTTTATTATATCGAATACCTTTTTGCCGCTTATATTCCGCAGGACAAGGTATCTTTTCATCATTCAGTATTTTAGAAATCGCCATCGTTGAATATCCTTCAATACACATATCATAAATACGTTCTATAATATGCCGTACATTTTCATCAACGATCAAATGATGTTTGTCCGACGGATCCTTCAAATACCCATAAAACGGATGACCACCGACATATTCCCCTCTTTTTGCTCTTGTCTTCCGTGCACTTTTCGTCTTAACAGATAAATCCTTACTGTACATTGCATTGATCAAATTACGAAATGCCAGTTCCATGCCACCTGTCGTACCAATATAATCATTGCTGTCAAAATAATCATTTATCGAAATAAATCGTATTCCAAATACCGGGAAAATCCTTTCCAAATAGCTGCTTACATCTAAGTATTCTCGCCCAAACCTTGACAGGTCTTTAACAATAATACACTGAATCTCCTGTTTCTTTACTTCCTGCATCATTCTTTGAAAAGCCGGTCTATGAAAGTTTGTCCCTGAATAACCGTCATCGCAAAATTCTTTTATTTCATATTGCGATAATTCTGCGTCTGACTTGATAAATTCCTGTAGCAATGATCTTTGATTTACAATACTATTGCTTTCTTTTTTCCCATTGTTATTGATATCGCCATCTTCCAGAGAGAGCCGAATATATATTGCAATTGTTTTCTTAAGCATACTTTACAGCCTCTCCTTTTCTTTCCATAGCAAGAAAAAGAACATGTTCTAGTTCATCACCATAATTGAATACGATTTCCACCCTACTATCGTTATAAAGAGTGATAGAGTCAATAAATGCTTCAACCATTTTTCTATCAAGCTGCTCCTTGTTCATATATTCTTTTACAAAGATTTCCCATTTTTCTAAACAACCACATTCAGGAGAATATTTTTCTGCATCTTTTTTCAATTCTTTTAAGAAGATTTTTAATTCCTCTACTTTTTGGTTATACTCTATTAAGACCCGATGGTATTTGTCTTCTGAAATAATCCCTTCTGCAAAATCTGAATACAGCTCTACTTTCATTTTCATAGAGTCTGCTATTTGCTTTTCTGTTTTATTTATCTGGTTCAAATAAATTTGATATTTATTTTTTGATGATTCGCTGCGGTTCAAATTTTGTAACAAAGTTTTAGCATCTATAAAAAGCTTCATCTGCTTTCTTATCAGATTCAAAACCAATTCATCAAAATACTCTTTTTTTACAGATTTCTTTGTACAGTACATGCTATTGTAATGCTCATGCATTGGACAAATATACCAGTATTGTATCTGATCCCCATTCTTTTTCTTCCGTAGAGCCATTGATTTCCCACATTCTCCGCACTTTAGTTTGCCACGGAAAATATTATTTACATTCCCTTTGGAAGCGTATTTCCCTATATTTGAACCTTTCTGCTTAACTCTCAAAATATTCTGAACCTGCCAGAAAACAGCTTCTTCTATGATCGGTTCATGCATATTCTTATTTACGATCCATTCATCCTCTGGTTTTTTTATTAGTTTTTCTTTTCCCAGAATATTCTTCGTTTGGAATTTGCCACTCTGAATCCAACCCAAATAAGTTCGATCCGACAGCATTCTTCTAACTGTTGAAAAGAACCATACAGAGTTTTTGTACTTTTCATGCTTTAAAAAGCCCTTCTCATATTTATATCTGCCGGGAGAAGGAACCCCTCTCTCATTAAATTCCAATGCGATACTATGAAGCGTATATCCCTCCAATATCTTCCGGAACATCTCTTTTACAACGGGTGCCGTTTCAGGATCAATCTCCAGCGAATACTTATCTGTTTCTTTTCTACGATATCCATAAGGTGGATGGCTTCCAATGAACTTCCCCTGCTCCTGCATAACCTTTACTGTGCTGCATATTTTCTTTGAAATGTCCTTTGCGTACATTTCATTCACCATATTTTTCAACTGAACACCAATATCTGCCGGTTTATATAAGGTATCAACCTGATCATTTACTGCGATGAACCGTACTCCTAAAAACGGAAATACTTTTTCGATGTATTCCCCACTTTCCAAAAAGTTTCTGCCTAATCTGGACAAGTCTTTCACCAGTACACAATCCACTTTTCCGTCTCTGATATCATTCATCATTCTGGAAAACTCCGGTCTTTGAAAATTAGTCCCTGTCATATCATCATCGCAATATACATCAAAAACCTTCAAATCCGTTGATTGTGTAACATAATCTTCTAACAGTTTAATCTGTGTCCCTATTGTATCAGTTTCTATTTTTTCGTCCGTTTCAACGGATATTCTTGCATATATGGCTGTTTTATAGACTACAGCTGAATTATGCGTCGCATTCGTTGGTTCCAAGTTTTTTCTTGACTTTCTAGCCATCTTAAACCACCTCCTGCGTCAGGCCATTAAACTGATTAAGCTCATTTACAAACATGTCCATTTTTTCTCGGTGACAAAACAAAACCTCTATCCTTTTATCTTCATAAACGATAATTTTCTCTATCAGTTTTACAGCAACTTCTCTGGTCAGTTTAGTTATATTTTTATTCGCAGTAAAATCATCCATCCACGGCATTTTACCCGCAGAGTCGAACTGAAAATCTTTGATTTCCCGATTCACTTGTTTAATGGATTCTTCTATATTTTTGATACGGTGATCATAGCTGGCATTAATATCGCTATAGTCTTCTTTTGAAACCAAGCCATCCTTCATATCTTCATATAAAGTACTTTTTAAACGATGATATTTTTCTTTTTCATCTTCGAGTTTATTTAATCTTTCTGATACCTTTTTCTGATTGATCGTTCTAAATGGTGAGTTTTTCAACTTCTCCAAACATCCACCCAGATCTTCAACCATCTGGATTTGATTTCTTAATAGCACCAGAACAGCTTCTTCCAACTGTTCCACCTTGATTTCGTGTGACGAACAGCCCTTTTGTTTCTTATACCTTCCACACACATAATAACTATATTTTTTCCCATTAGAAGACACAACTCTACGGGCAACGGGCCCTCCGCAGTCAGCACATTCTAAAAGGCCTGCCAATGGATAAACAGTCGTCTTCCCAGGGGATGTGCGTGTATCAAGTAAGAGCAGTTTCTGAACAAACTCAAAGGTTTTCTTACTTATAATCGGTTCGTGATTATTCTCTATCACACAGCAATCTTCTCTATCATTTGTCTTTACGGTTTTCACTTTATAATTTGGTGTCGTTCTGACCCCTTGAATCAAAGTGCCTATATAGAGTTCATTTGTCAGAATCCTACGAACAGCAACCGCCGTCCATAATGATTTATCTTTCTTTTCAAACCCAGTACGGTATTTCATCCCCATGCTTCGTTTATATTCTGCAGGGGAAAGGATTCCCTGTTCATTCAGTTTTTTTGCAATATGATCCTGGCTCATACCGGATATTTTCCATCTAAAAATATCCTCTACAATTGCTGCGGGATATTCATCTATTACCAGCTTATTACGCTCTGTTTCAGATCGCTTATATCCATAAGCTACAAAGGCACCAACAAATTCGCCATTCTTACGCTTTACACTAAGATTACTTCTTGTCTTAATAGAAATATCCCTTGCATAATTATCGTTAAACAAATTCTTAAAAGTGATGCCAAAATCACTGGATGCATCCCTTGTTAGCGTATCTATGCCGTCATTGATCGCAATCAGCCTAACCCCATAATACGGAAAAAGACGATCAATATACTTTCCGGCATCAATATATTCTCTGCCGAAACGAGACAAATCCTTTACAATAACACAATTAACCACTCCGGCTTTAATATCTTCCAGCATAAGCTGGAAAGCCGGGCGGTCATAGTTTGTCCCTGTATATCCATCGTCTACTCTTATAGATGCAACATTAATTTCCGGCTTGTTTTTCAGAAAATCAAAAATAAGCTGTTTCTGATTTGTAATACTATCGCTTTCCAGATTGCCAGTTGTATCCTCTCTGGAAAGTCGTACATAAACAGCCGCTTGAAATGTTGCTTTATCACAATTATTATTCTGCATAATCGACACTCCTTTTTTTGCTGACATCAACAAAATTTAGAGTGGATATGCTGTTTTGACCAAGATTATTTTAACATAGTACCTGTAATACATCCACACTAATTTGCATTTACCAAAAATTACATCGTCATCAGCATTTCTTCAAAAGACTCCTGAAAGGTAGGGCCATTCTCTTTATAAACAACCTTAACTGCAATATCCCCCACCTTAAAGCAATATGGGTTTTTGATCTGTTGAATAAAATCTTCAATCCTCTCATGGACAGATCTTTCTGTATCAATAATGACAGAATTCAGGTCAATAAGATCCTTTCGTTTAACCGTTCGAATATCGACTTCTTTCAATGCATTCATATCATTATACGCAAACATCCCTTTTGACATCGCTTCATCTCCTCTCTTGATTAAATGTTTCCAAATTTCCCAATATATATACTCATTCCATAATTCAAATCATTCCCGGATGTATCAAACAGCTGCACCTGCCAAAAAGCCGTCATTCCTTCCTCCTCTCACAACGGTATTTCCCGCAAGCCTGCCTTTCGTATCACATACAGCAGTAGACTTCTCTTCCTGCCGGCAGCCCAAATATAGAAAATGAATTGCAACGATATGAATCGCTCGCATATATATGGTCATGGCGTATCTATCACAATTCACATTCATATATCTGATCCGAGATTGTCCAAACATTCAGTTTTCAAGGTACATTTTCAAAACAAGGTCAGCAGCCAAGTTGCTACCGACCTAGTTGTTATCTGTAAGGATTAAACTTCATAATTGCCGCAATCAAACCAGTTTCTATTGTCCGTTTTACAGTTTCATCTACTGCTTCATGATATTGGCCATCTGCATCGATCACTCCACGCATGGACAATTTCTCTATGTATGGCTTGTATGCATCTACCACTTCCATTAACGCCTCCGTATCTCCAGAGGCAGCCAAAAGGATTATTTTATTGTCGATCTTCTGTTTTCTGCCAAAAACATTATTTCTTAAAGTTTTCATGAATAAATCATCTGGTTCTTTTCTGTTTTTCATTTGATGGTATGCCCACCTCCATGATTTTTCTGATATAGCGTATTGCCGCATTACGGTTATATTGCACAGTGCTTTGCGGCATAAGCATCATTTCGCCTATTTCCTTGTCTGTCATATCTTCAAAGAAACTGAGAAGTATAATCTCCAGCCTTTTTTCCGGAAGCAATAGAAGTGCCTGATACAGCATTTCATTTTCAATCGAAACCTGTATGTTCTTCAAATCTATCCGCAAAGATAAGCACGGATAATCATCCCAAGAAGAGAAAAATTGTTCCAGCATATCTTCCGACAAATCGGAAAATACACACCCTTTCTCTCTTCTTTTTTGCTCCTCATGTAATAGCTTGAAATTAATGCAAGCCATGACTTTCTTACAAAAAGCATCAAAGCGCATATATAACCTTATCTCAGAAGGAAGTAAATTCATCGTGTTCACCTCCTTCCTCTGAAGTATGTATATGAAGTTTTTATCCCTTCTACCTAATACATCCCCCGGCACACCATAAAAAACCAAATAATCATGTAAAATTTCCCAAATAATTTCATGGAAAATAAAAAAAGCCGCTTTTTCAGCAACTTTCTATTGCTAAAAAACGACTTTTTCTTACATTTTATCAATTAGAGCAAAAACGACCTCTTGCTGCTCCTCACTAAGCCCTGCCCAGCGTTCCAGTAACTTCTTCTGGGATTCTGTCAAGGAAACTGTTGTTTCTTCTTCTGCAAAGAGCTGAGACAGCGTGATCCCAAAAGCAGCACAGATCTTTTCCAAAGACACGATACTCGGCGATGCATTTTTCCGATACCAGGAAGAAATCGTAGACTGCGGTAATCCGGATTGTTCAGCCAACTGATATTCCGACCAACCTCTGATTTCTCTATATTTTAGTATCGTTTTCAAGTATCCTTTCACTGTACTCCCCCCAATTGTGTTATTCGTTAATTATACTTTCTTCTATCGTTTCATTTTAATAATTAGCTTCGTAAAATAAATACGATAAACACAATGCTGAAGGGATGGTGAAAGCGTATAGGAACAAAATGCTGTTTTTTATCGGACGCAGAGATACAATCACAGATATCATTCCTGCTCTTGAAAGCTCCATCGAGGATCATATCGTAAATCATGGTGTTACTAAATTCATCGTAGGACATTATGGAGCTTTTGACAAATTTGTAAGCACTATACTTATAAAAGCCAAAACAAAACATCCACATATTTCTCTGATCCTACTTTTACCCTATCATTCTGCTGAAAGAAAAATTGCACTTCCCAAAGGATTTGGCGGCGCCTGGTATCCTGATGGAATAAAAACAGCTCCCCGTAAAGCCGCAATCATTAAAGCCAACAGATATGCCATAGAGCATTCTGACTATTTAATTGCCCATGTATGGCATTCCGCCAGTAATTCCAGAGATATCTTAGACTATGCCTATACCCATAAATCAAAAGAGCTTATAAAAATCACTCTATTGAAACATATATAAAAGGCTTGCAAAAAAATAACAGGCATATAAATACCTGTTATTTTTTCATTAAGCCGAAAACATATCCAATGACGATACCAAGTTTTTAATATCTTCTTCATTTAACCGTTCTGCCTGTTCCGTTTCCGGTATATTCAGTTTCAAATTATCTAATCGGTTATACTCCCAAATTGCGTCCACTACCAGTTGTGAGATGGCGCCCCTTCCAAGATTATTCAATATTTCTGCTACAGCAATATGCTTTGGAAGTTTGCTATTGAGTCCTATCGTAAACCGATATTGTTTTTTCTTTTCCATACTGCTCACCTGCTTCCATTCCTCATATGGTAAAGCATTTCAAAACCTTTTACATTTGCCGCAATATCATCGATCAACAGATGATCCTTGATCCGACCTGTATTCAAAAAGAGCTTTTCCAAAAGAATTGAGCCTCCACCGGTAAATACTACTTTTGCAGATGTCAGATCAAGACCTCTTTCACGCAAGGAATTTACAATATCAACGACAAAATTTTCCGCTTGCTGAACCACATAATTTCTCACTGCATCTTCAAACAACGCATCCTTCCCCATCAGAATATCATCAATATCTCTCTCGGAAAGAAGCCTGTCAAAAGTACTGCTAACTCCAGAAATAATATCGTTATACATCAGGATAACTCCATTTTCCAAGGAATCACATACAGAAAGATCGATTTTTCCATTTTCAAAAAGCAGGTAATCCAATGTAAAACCGCCAATATCAATAATATAAACTCTGCTGTAGTTTTTGATCTTTTCATATCTGGTTACAGCTGCACCATAGCACTGTGGTACCAAAAGCACATCATTGATATGAATAGAAATGGGTTTCTGATTAAACTCAAAACTGATGATTTCGGTATCATTTCTTTTTCTCTTGAAATAATCCGAAAACTTTTCGTTCAGACCACTGAAATGCTTGGGCGGTAAGCCAGCTGTAAGCTGGATATCATAGATTTCTTTTTTCTCCGGCAAATGCTCCAGCTCATAGGCGATTGCAAATAATGTCAAAATAAAAAACCTCTCGTCCGTTGTCTTATCCTTCATATAGGGGATACGCTTTTGGATAATGGAATAATACTTCCCATTATACTTCAGAATGTCCTGTCCGAAGGATGGTACTGTATCGCTTTCATACAGGCCCGATGTGAAAATATGGTTCTTTGTTTTGATCTGTTTATTCCCATGGTCTACAGAAATCAACATATAAATCATCTCCTTTTTTGCTTTTACTTACTTCTTACGTTTTCAATACGCAAAAAACAACAAAAAAGCAGAAATAATAAACATCCACCCGCCTAGCGGGTGGTTTTTCATTTGCGGGCATAGCCCTATGTTCCTCGCAGATGCGTAAACGCATAAGTTGATCCGCCAACTGCGTAGTTGTTACTTGCTGCCCTTAAAAGGGCTACATTCACTTATCATTAACTGATCTCCCAGTTGGTCTTCTTTTAATTGATTTGCTATATACTCCGCTATTCTAGTTGCATTCTTCCCGGCTGTATCGACATAATAGCCCTTGCACCAAAATTCTCTATTTCTATATCTGTATTTCAACTCTCCAAATTGTTCATACATCATGGTACTGCTTTTCCCTTTTAAGTATCCCATAAAACTTGATACAGATATTTTTGGCGGAATCTCTACCAACATATGGATATGATCCGGGCATACTTCTGCCTGAATGATATTTACACCCTTCCATTCACACAGTTGTCTTAAAATCTTCCCAATCGCTTCTCTTTTCTCGTAATAAAATACTTTTCTGCGATACTTCGGAGCAAACACAATGTGGTATTTGCAATTCCATTTCGTATGCGATAAACTGTTTATATCCTTAATACCCATTATTATGGACCTCCCTTTTCTTATACGTTTGCAGTTGGCAGACCGCAAATTCATTATAAGAAAAGGGAGTTTTTCTTTCCACCTTATCGCCATAGGCTTTTTAGAACCACGCGTCTAACGCGTGGTTTTCTGCACACAAAAATGAAGGCTGTCTTCTGACAGCCTCCCACTAAGTTTTCACTATTCTTTATCTTAGATAAATTTCAGATAATCCTCTACATTCAAATACGAAATACCTTCTACTTCTGCAGATTCTCCTCGATAAATAACATATTTCCCTGTAATTGTACCAAATCGATGTTCTGTGTCCCTGCACTTATCTGTATTTATAAGATGTCGATACTGGTTTGGAACGATTTCTGTACTATACTTTATCTCAAAAATTTCACAGGAAAGTTTTTGAGGATCAAAAATCACCATATCAAATTCGCCGACTGCAAACTGCAATTGGAATACTTCTTTTTCCGGATTTGCCATCTTTGTTTCTAGCAGAACGATTTCTTCCATCATCCTCCCCTTGATTTCACTAAGAATTCGTTCGATGATTCTATTTCTCTCAACCAAGGTCAGAATATTGAATTTTTCGTCCAACATCAGACTATTTACTAAAGCATCAGCCTGTGCATATCGAATACCGGGTTGGCTAATCACTGTAATTTTCTCCTGTTGATTTGCATTTGGCAAATGTAACAGGTCCACTTCCATAATCAAATCCAGTAACAATAAATATTCTTTGATCTGGTAAACATGTGTTTCATCAATTTCTACGCTTTGATCCTCTTTATTCAAAATTTCCAACATATCCATAAGATAGCTTTCCACAGAATCACGATCGATATTGTAATTCAAATCAATCGGATTCTCACGATCATTCATTAAATTTCTTGTAGATACAGATAAATCATGGGATCTGAAAGCCTTAGTGATCGTTTCTTTTGTAAAGTTATGGTTCATATCTTCTACAACACGATTGATTGCATTTGTTAATTCTCTTTTTTGATACAACTCATAAAGATGTCTGAAATGTCCGCCATCCTGATAATACTGCAACGAATGCTGAATGTTTTTTGCAATAGCGGTATCAATATATTCATTTGCATTGTTTTTCGTTGCAAAAGAAGATGTCTTATTATAATCAATACCACCCATACTCATAGTACCGCCATATCGAATATACTCGTCAATTCCCTTGATCCCAAGCACATTTTCAAATTCACGATATGGGATAAATGTTGTGTGCAACATAATGCATCTATCATATAACTGTTCATGCTGTGTAAAAACAAAACCAAGGGAATCCGTACCGGAAAGTACTATTTTCATACCACTGCTGGCATATATATCAGAAAACAGAGCTGCGCCTTCAATAAAGTCTTCCATTAAAGTTACTTCATCAATAAACACATATTCATAGCCCATTCTTTCAAGATATTTCAGGTCTGCATTCACATCAGATAAAGTATCCTTTGATTTAATTTGAATAAATGCCGCTTTTTCCATTTCTTCTGATGACATATCCAAAAGCACCTGACGAATCAAAGTTGTTTTCCCTGTTCTTCTTAAGCCATACAGAATAAAAACTCTATCCTGCTGTTCTCCAAAAACATAATCATAAAGCTTAGAATAGCACTCTCGTTTCCGATATTTTTCCGCATAAGATGCCAGTTTCTTCAGTTGATTACCAACTCTCACATAAGTCAGAAATTCATACGTATTATTCTCTTTCTTTTCACTTTTTGATTTTGGTAAATTCATTTTCAGTTCTTTTAATTTCAATTCGAGAGTTTTTCTTTTTTCGATCTGTTTCCCAATATCTTCCACCTGTTCAAAATCTATATATGTTTCCGTTCTTTTTTTATTGCGTGTTACTCTGTGATAGAAATATTCTTTGCCTTTCACAAGTTTCTTGGAAATGCTGCCTTCTGGCAATGCAGCAATTTCTCTTTCCAACTCCTCAATTTGTTCCATGATCTCTAAATATTCCATCCTATCATCTCCTTCTTCAATCACGCCAGTTATACCCATTATACCCATATATATCAAAAATATCAAGGGTATAACTCGATATAAAAAGGGACTACAAATATGTAGTCCCCAAATGCTATCTTTGACTCCTGTGTTGTAACCAGTCATCAATACCTTTGTAACGTTCATCCCATCGCAAACGATGTACTTGGAAACCGTACTCATTTGCGATCTGTATCATTTGCATACAGCTTTGCTCTACATGAGGGTTGGTATACTTATCCATATCATAAGCTTCCACGATATTCTCCGTACCATTTCTCTTTAACTGAGCAAAAATCGGCTCCAGCGCCTTATAATGGCTCACACCGGCTAATGCAACAAAGGTTTTACCGCAGAAAGAATGTGCGATATTCGCTTTTAATGCACCTTCTGTCACATAGACCGTTTTATCCGCAGGATCGCCGATAAAGTGTGCAGGGCCTCCTACAGATGTACCTCGAAACTGATTGGAGCTGGAAAACCAAATGTACTTCTTATCATCTATTGGTCGATCCAATCGTATTTGAAACCCTTCGATCCTGCCGTCCATGGAACGGACAGGTATCAGGATACCGGAGGCGTGCTTATTGAAATTGATACCATAGGTATTATTCTTCTTCGTATAAAACCCCGGTACACCTTCCAAAACGCATTCCTTTCCCATAATGGCAGAAACAATTTTATCAAAACCAAATGCCGGAGTACTCTTATAACCATATTTGATGATCTGTTCTGTATCCAGCCCTCTATCCAGAAGATTTTGCTGATGGTCTTTGGATAAAACCAGCTGTGAAAGCAGGATGGAATAGGTCTGATGCCGTGTTTCCAGATCAGCCTTCGGTATCTGCTCCATATCGGGAGTATATATCTTCTTCGGTTTTGGTATCTCACCAACTTCCTTATCACAATGCAGGATCTCACAGATTTCCGCATATGCTTGGGCATTTCCGATTTTGAATACCTTACTGTATAACTCTATCATTCCTCCGCTTTCGCCGCAGTAATTACAGCGAAAGACATTCTTAGAGAAATTGATATTCATTTTACCTTTCTTATGTCCGCAGAAAGGACAATCCACATCCATGTTCGTAGGCTGACGGCGGCGGACTTTCAGGTTCAATATCCCTGCAATATCTAAAATTGTAAATGGATAATTGTTCATTTATCCGCCCTCCTATTACCCTGCAGCAGCCAGAAGGATCTTCGCACCCGCACGGAGCATATTTTTATTTCCGTTGTAGGAGTCGATATACCAACTGAGTGCACTTGGTTTTTCGATGCAAAGTTCGCCTAATGTCTTGCCTCTATATGCCCCAATGGGGATCACATAGTTTTTGGCATCATTCAGGCTCATAACCTTGACTAATTCTTCTACCGACATAGACTCATCCATTTCTTTGCCTATCTTATTATTCTTTAACGAATTCTTTTTTTCTTTTGCAACAGGCTGAAAGTTTTCCTCGGGCAATTCTTCATCCGCTTCGTCTGGAATACCTGCAGATGCACCATCAGGGATGGTAACAGGAGCATCTACCAGACTGCTGTCCTGATCTTCACCGGGCTCAGAGAACTGAATGCCAAAGCCTGCATCGGCTAATGCTCTGCCGACTGCTGCAGTTTCTGCTGTTTCCACATATTTCAGACCATAGGCATCGTCATCTTTACGCCAGCGCTGGGCAAAGGCACAGGAGACATACGCATCCACTGGGTCATTACGATGAAGATAGACCTTGCTTTCAATGATTGCAAAGTTATTCTCCAGCTTTATAATACGCTTTGTAATTTTCCCTTCCGGATGCATCAAACGGAACCAAAGTTTTCTGTACTTTACATCCAGATAAAACTGTTCCTCTCCATTCTCACCAATCAATTTTCTTAAAAAAGCCGACGGGTCAAAGCCTTCCACCTTATTCAGACCGTTTATGAGTGCCATGTTATTAACTACTGCTTCATTCATCGTATTTTCGCTCCTTTCATCGTGAATATTGGAGTGGCTGAACGATTATCAGCCACCCCGTAACTCATCATAATGTCATCTGCTCTGCTTCAGGTTCTTTCCGCTTTGCAGTTTTTCGTCCTTTTTTCTCTTCCAGTTTCGCAAATTCTTTTTGGATACGTATTCCCAGTACTGTATTCCGCTTGATCGCATCATTTCGATGGACTGCGGTAAATAGTGCTTGCTTCTGACCGACCAAAATCACCTTTTTCTTCGCCCTTGTGATAGCGGTATAGATCAAAGCCCTCTGCAGCATTACATAGAACATATTAAGCATAGGGATGATCACGCAGTCAAACTCTCCACCCTGACTCTTATGGATCGTCATAGCATAAGCAAGATCGATACTGTTCAGTTCTTCCACACCATATGCCTTGATACGGTTATCCGAAAAAGTAACTGTCACAGGGAATTCATCATCCTGATGGACCATGGATACAAACCCAATATCACCATTGCTGACGTCTTCCATGTTTTTTGTCTGCATAACCTTATCCTTATAACGGAGTGCACGATTGCCAGAGGACAATTCGAGCCGTTTATCCATGCAAGGATTTACCATTTCACGTAGGGATTGGTTCAGCATAGAAGAGCCAGCCTCACTTTTTACACGGAACGGTGTCAAAACTTGCGTATTCTCCAAGCCATATACTGCGACATTCTTCCGATACTCGCTTTTGATGATCTCTGCTGCTTCTTCTGCATTTTCTGCAGGCAAAAACACGAAATCCTCACCGTATAACAGCTTGGTTTCCCCATTTTTAATGCTATGAGCATTCAAAGGGATACGGCTGGTATCCTTCTGTCGGAATACCATATCCAAAACTGTTACAGGCACAACACCACTTGCAATCACTTCGTTCAATACATTGCCTGCACCGACCGACGGCAACTGATTGGCATCACCGACAAACAGCAGTTTTGCACCAGTCCCCAGACTATTCAGCAGATTATAAGCCAGCTGCATATCCATCATCGAGGTTTCATCTACGATCACAAAATCCGCACTGATAATGGTATTCTCATCATAGCCCATCTCATCGGATACAAGGCCCAGCGCCGAATGCAAAGTAGAGGCATAAGGAAATCCTGTGCTTTCTGCCATTCGCCTTGCAGCTCGACCTGTGGGTGCTGTCAGAAGGATCTCTTTTCCGGGATGTAATCGTTCAAACACAGCCAGAATGCTTTTCAACACCGTTGTTTTACCTGTACCAGGACCACCGGTAATCACAGAAAAACTGTTTTCCATACACATCCTAACGGCTTCTGCCTGTTTATCAGACAGAATAATGCCGCTCTCTTTCTGCGCTTCCTGTAGATACTCCTCCAATCTTGGATACGTTTCTTTCTTCCGTTTCAGCATCCTTGCAATGCTTCTTGCAGATTGTTCTTCAAAGTGATAGAACTGAGGCAGATAAACCCGCTCCTGATCGGCGTATAACTTTCCATAGTCACACATATCCTTGAGGGTATTTCGTACCATTTCTTCCGTTACCGCCCCTTCCGGAACTCTTTCGGTCAAAAGAGAATAGGCCCTTTCAAATAACCCATCCTGCAAAAGATACAGATCGCCACTATCCCTTGCTTCTTCCAGAACAAAACTGATACCGCCTTCCAAACGCAACGGGTCTGCCGGATGAAAATTGATATTCCTCGCAATTTCATCTACTGTCTTAAATCCAAAACCAGAGATCTCGCAGAGTAAATACGGCGAATGCTGGATCACATCAATAGACCTGCTGCCGAAATGCTCCTGAATTTTCTTCGCTTTATTGGGTGTCACACCGTATGGAGCCAGAAAAGTCATGATTTCTTTCAATCCTCTGCTATTTGCATAGGAATCTAAAATCTGTTCCAGTTTCTTCTCCGAGATACGCTTGATCTCCAACAACCGTTTGGGGTCATTTTCAATAATATCCAAGGCATCAATACCGAATTTTGCAACGATCAGATCAGCCGTTGTTTTCCCGATGCCTTTAATAAGCCCGGATGACAGATAGGCTGCAATACCGCTTTTCGTTCTAGGTATCACTTCGGTATAGCTATCGACATTGAACTGCAAGCCATACTTGCCTTTCTCCCATTTTCCTGCAAGTTCCAGCATCACATCACTGACTGCGGGTAAATAATACCCTTTCACAGAAAAATGGATCTTGTCATCCTTGAAATATCCATTGCGGGCTTCTTTCGGTATCGTTTCATCCTCGCTGGTCATCCTAAAGATACAAAATCCATTCGTCTCATTCTGATATATGGTTCTCTCATATAATGCAAGCAAAACATTCTTCGGCGGTGTGACCGCCAGTTCGCCGGCGTTATTCTGGCCGTTCTTCATCATTTCCTTTCTATTCACTGTTCTATCATCCTCCTACTTCACGATCTTCTTCAGCTGAAATGTCCTGCTTTCCGTTGTGGTAGCATACTTAGCGAACACTTCTGCATCGTTCAGCTGCATCCTTTGCAGGCTGTCCTTATTGATAGCAGTACGCTGCACCGGTTTATAGGTGATGTGATACTCACTGCCGTCAGTAGCCACACATAAACCCTTTGTTGCATTGCCGAGCATCTCTGCGAACTTTGCATAAGCCGTTTTGATACGCTGCTCCAGTTTCCTAGAGTCGCTGTCGATTGCAGTTTTTTCGCTTTTCAGCCTGTAGATTTCTTCCAGTGCTTCACTATAACCACTTTCGATCAATATCTCATCCAGACCATTACGCTGTGCCTGATAGCGTTTTAGGCTTGCCAGCACCAGATCGCCTTCACCGTAGAGCATGGGTTCTACTTTTCGTTCTACATTTTCTGTCCAGAAGGCTTCTTCCTGCAGGATCAGATCTTCTTCAATATCCAGGTCGCGTTCGATTTTGCGATAAACAAAATCGTTCTCAGAATTGCCAAACAGACATGCACAATAGGCGATGGGCAGATTATATACCGCCATGTAATGCCGGCACTGCAGTTCATACTGATATGGCACCGAGTCATTCTCCCATTTATCCTTTGTGTAGATATTGCCTGTCTTACACTCCAGAATACCGATAACACCATCCGGTGTTTCAAAGAAATAATCGATATCCGCCAGCATAAAAGGATACAAGGGATGCTGATACATCACCAGTTTCTTCCATACCCGATATCCTGTTTTCTTTGCAAAGATTTCTGCTACCAGATCTTCCAGCCGTTTGCCTACTTCTTTTGCGACCCATCCATCTTCATCTTCATAGTCCGGCTTTCTGTCCAGCTTCTCAAAATACACATCCCTCGCTGTTTTATAAGGAGAAATGCCTAAAATCGCTGCTGCATCACTACCGCCAATGCCTTTCCTTCGCCATTCCAACCATGTGTCCTCGTCCATACCCTCAGTGTTGACAAACTCCACTGCTTCATAATCCATTCTAAGTGCCATTCTTCATCCTCCTTTCCTTTACCAGTGATATTCCCCTGCAAAGTCATAGTCCTTCCAGCGCAGATGAACGGCTCTTGCAATATTTTCCTCCATCTGAACGATTTTGGAGCCATCACAGCCTTCACTCTGCATCAGATAAATGACCTCGGAGATCTGCAGATATGCTTCATACACACTGCAAGGGGTATCACCATGCTTGAAACGGAAATCCTCTGCAACGATCATTGCGTACTTCTTTGGTACACCAATACGCTTCATGACTCCCAGCATTGCGTTTACAGGATGTAATACATACACATCCATCAACCCCTGCATACTTCCAAGGGCTTTACCATACTGTGCATAAAGGAGGTTCAGCTGCTCATCGAACTTGGCAAGGTCTGCCTTATTCTTATGATGCAGTTTCAACGGACTGCCTAAAGGGATGTTCCTTGCTTCAGAACCAAAGAAAATCATGGGGTACAAATTCGCACCGCTTTGTCCTGTATCGGATGTCGTCAGACGAAGACCCAGCTGGATTTCCTCATCGGGTAATCCGTGGGACTGCAGGCTATCTTTATATTCCTTCAGTAATCCTTCCTCATTATCCAAAGACCAGACCGCTGTAACAATGGAATGGTCATAGGACGCACCTGCAAAGGTATAGCCGGAGAAATTATCCTGCAGATATTCCACCGTCCTGCGGAACAGTTCAGGTGTATCCAGCACTGCATAATCTGAAACATCACCGCCATGGACCGCAGAGATTTTATCCTCACAGAAACGGAGGAGTGCATCACCACTGGCAACTTCCATGCAGTAGTTCAGGATCTTTGCCAATTCCTTTTTCTGCACCTTATTCAATGCGTTACCAGATACTCTGGCACGTTCCAGAATGGTTTTGATCGCACAGCTACGCACAGGATACAGTTCATCCTTCACCTTCAGGATCAGTTTTGTATGCTCCATGGTATCCTGAAACACCTGATCCTTACCCATTCCCCTTAGTTTATCTTCCAGCACGGTCGAGAAATGATTCCCGTCCCCAATGGAATAAAACCTCAGTTCCTTACTTTTGACCTTTTCCCAGTCGGAGTTTTCTTCGCGTTCTTCTAAAAACGCCAGAAAATCCCTTTCCTGTAAAAAGCCCTTGCTAAATTCATCAGCAAATACTCGTTCATTCATCGTTACTACCACCTTTCTAAAAAATAAATTCATATATATCAAAGGCTTCCTTCCCGCCCTTTGACCAAAATAAAAAAAAGCAGGACGGAAACATCACATTGAAATATCTGAAGTCCATCCTGCTATATAAAATTAAAAACCAATAAAAAAAGCGCTATCACTTTCATGTCTTTTAGACACAAAAATAATAACACTTATCTATCCTTAAACAACTTATCTCGGTCAAACGCCTCGATACCCATCAATCTACACTTTTAGAGTATCACAAGCAACTTTTTCTGTCAACGATTCTGATTCTGTAATTACTTAGATTTCTCAGCAAAGATAATAAATTACAATAAATCATTTTCAATAATATCTGAATTTATTTTTACAATATCCTCAACTCGCACTTTTTTCCCATCCATAAAAATAATCGTAGGTGGGTACTTCTCTATCGTTTTCATTTTCCCAGAATGCATAACATAGCTACCACCAATTTTATTTGTCTGTTCATCGTAATAAACCAAAGTAAATTCTTGCTGAAGTTCTATATTCTGTAACAACATCTGCAATTTCCTGTCCAAAATAACCTTTTCATCCTCAGACAGTATAATTCTTTGATCCAACAACCGATAATCCGCCGTATCCTGCACCATCTCATAATGCCCAACCAGTGCAGCAAAGGGAGCAAACTGAGCAGCCCGATTATAAACTGACATATGTGGTCTTCGTACCGACCGATGGTGCGGAAGATCAATAATATCCGAATATCTGCTAATCTTATTATTCATTACTGCTCACCCCGCATTCTACGCTTTATGTCCGCCAACTTGTAAATTCCGCTCCTTCATCGTAGCACCTTCCAGAAGGTTCATTCCCTTCAGTAAAGAATTCTTACCATATTTTTTATGAATATGAAGGATCGCTTTCTGTAGCTGTTTCTCCTTCTGTCTGGCTGTTTCTTCATCCTGCCTCTGTTTTTCTGTAGTTTCTATATCCGTAAACAGATCTAACTGCTGCGGCTTCTTTCTTTTTTCCAATTCTACTTCAGAAATCACACGACACGCAGCAATCGTCACTCTCCGTACCAGCAAATCCTTATCAACAATATGGTCGTATAACTCCATAACAGCTTCTATGATCTGTTTGGAAGAGCTGGTATATCCAAGTAAATTTACAGTACCATGGGCGTGTTTTGGAATTTCCCTGCCATAATGGTCCGTGACCACTTCTCCTTTATAATTCTTCCGAAACTCTGGATCATATAAGCTCTCTCTATCATATCCTATGGTCAGAACAATCTGATCTGTGATCAAACCTTTGTCGATGAGGTCCAGAATCAATCGATCCATCATTTCAATGGTAATTACTCTTGCTTTTTCTACGGTATATGGTTCATGGAGTACTTGTCCTGAACTCAGACTGTTTGACTCTGGCCGATAAGATTTCACATCAGAGATCGTACAAGGCTCCCAGCCCCAGGCATGATCGATTAGAAGTTCTGCATTTACTCCGAATAGTTTATAGAGTCGATCCTCACCCTGCCTACTCAGAGAATACCTCGCTATATCTCCCATAGTGTATAAGCCCGCAGCATGAAGCTTTCTGGCATATCCACTTCCTACCCGCCAGAAATCCTTGATGGGTTCATGTTCCCACATCTCATAGCGGTAGGACATTTCATCCAGTTCCGCAATCCTCATCCCTTTTTCATCCGGCAGCATTTTCTTTGCCACAATATCCATTGCTACCTTTGCCAAATACATATTTGTACCAATGCCTACTGTTGCTGTGATACCCGTTTTTTCATATACATCACCGATGATTTTCGATGCTAAATCACGGGCATTCATCTTATAGAAATCCAGATATGTCGTTAAATCAATAAATGCCTCATCAATAGAATAGACATGGATATCTTCCGGTGCAATGTACTTCAAATAAATATCATAAATACCGGCACTCACTTCCATGTACCGCCTCATCCTTGGGGGAGCAATGATATAATCCAGCTCCAATGTTGGGTCTGCCTCAAGTTCTCTGATATCGCAGGTCTTATCCCAAAATGTCTTTGCTGGAATTTTCATTCGCCTGTCATAATTGATGTCTCGTACTTTCTGCTTCACTTCAAACAACCTTGGTCTGCCAGATACCCCAAACGATTTCAGAGCTGGGGATATAGCAAGGCATATGGTTTTATCCGTGCGTGATGCATCGGCTACTGCAAGGTTAATTATCATAGGATCCAGCCCTCGATCTACACATTCTACCGAGGCATAATAGCTTTTCAAATCAACACAGAGATATGTTCTATCCATAGAATCACCCCAAAACAAAAACATATATTCTTGTTTCTATCGCAAATATAGAGAATGTATGTTCTTATGTTATAACATAATTCAAAAAGGTTGACAAGGCGAACACCCTAAACTCGTCTGAGAAATTGCTGGAAACAGAAAAATCCCGATGCCCACACATGGCACCAGGATTTTCCTGAATATATTGAGGTGTTTACTTTTTCAGATGTTTGTCTGAGCCGAATGATCTCTAAAGTCTATCGTTTAGAGTGTAATATAAAAAACCTCCTGCAAATGTTCACCTTATTTACACTTACAAGATGCATCTGCAGGAGGACAGAGGGTTGTCTGTATAATAATTTACATAGTTTTAAATAATAAAAAGGGCTCTATATTAGAACCCTTTTTACTCCTTACAAAAATTCAATATTTACAAACTTTTTTAGATTATAAAAATAAATCGGGATGACAAATTCCAAGCTTTGGATAAATTGTAATCACAATTCCAGATTCAATGTCCCAATCGCAATCAAAAAATATTCCCGCATCCCCATTCTGGTGGAAAATCAACTCTTTAGGAGTAATACTTGTTTCTAATTTATCAAAAAAGTCACTATGATTATGTTCAACATATCCTTTAATGATTCCTTCAACATCTTTCAAAATCATTTCTTTATTATCTTTAAAAGCAGAATATCTTGTTCTTTGTTCTCTACTAATATTTTCACCCTTGTAAGCTGATGCAACACAAGAAATATTATACATAGTATCAAACAAATTAATTGTTTCAGTTGTACACCATCCATAATCATATTCCACCTTACCAAAAACGCGATCAAACATTATTTCCCCCTCCTTCTTTTTCAGCATTTTGATTTTTCATTTCAGAAATACCACCATCATGAGGAATATTGCCGTGTACTTCAGTCGGCACTTTTTTCATTGTTTTGCAATCCATTTCTTCATGCCAAGTATACTTATTTTCTATTCGCCACTGACGCACTTCACTTGGTGTACAGCCTTTTTGTTCGGCTAGTTTCTCATCTGCTTGAACAAAATTTTTCCTACGATTATCCGAAAAATCATCTATCTCTACATCACCTTTAGAAACATCAGAAAAATCTGGTCTACCATCCTCAAATGGAATACCTTCAAAATCATATTCTTCCTTAATCTGTTTCCATGTCTTATCATCTGGATTCGTACCATTCCTATCTCCAGGTACTGAGTCAGAATCAGGATTCCATTCAGAATCTCCCGGCTCTCCAGACCACTCACCACCACTTTTAGGAATTCTGTAGTTGTCTACGGCCTTCTCTTTCCAGTCATCTAAATTCAGTTCAGAATTATCACCTAAACATTCTTCTACATCATCAACTACAACAGGAACTTCTGTTAAATTCGGCTCAAAAATCTTTTCATCATTATCAAATAATCCATCAAATTTATCACTAGGCAGAGGAGAATCTTGGATATTGTCTGGCGCAGTTTCAGCTTCTATCAACTGCTCATCGCCCATTACTTGCTCAAATTTTTCTTGGGCTTCTTGACTTATTTCCGGCTTATTATCAGCACTTACTTCATGTACATCTGTATTTTCTTTAAAACCACCTAAAAAACTCATAAAACCCCTCCTTTTTATACAAAATTCATAAATCTTTCAAACAATGCTGTAGATTCTATCGTATTATCGCGTTCAGCCTTTTCTTTAGTCAACACTGCAATAATTTTCTGTCTTGTATTTTCATCAAAAATATCCATTTCAGGATTAAGTGCCTCACACATTTTTTCATACCAACTGCCAATATCCGATTCATGTAATCTCGCCATTCCAAAGGCAATATCAGAATTAAAAATAGAGTAAATAATTAATCCTCTCAATCGCTGAATCTCTTTTTTATCTGTTGCCTGAATATACTTTGTGAATGCCACTTTAGCTTCCGCAGGAATATTCAATTTGAAACAAGCACCGGTTAAATTAACTATGTACTTTCTATCCAACACATTTTTATGTTTAGGATTAGACAACAAGTACTGAATTAAAGCATTTTTATCATCGTCTATCTTTTGCACAGACTCTGAACTTTCATACTTTTTACTTTCTTTAAAGTTTGTATCAATATTACATAATACTGGCTCCATCCAATTATTTTGATAAACGGCAGCAACAAACGTTTTAAGTCTTGAAAGTTCAATAATCTGCTCATTATCAAGTCCAGCTGCCCTGCCAACTAATTCCCTATCTGTCATGTCAGGCAAACGAAGAATAATCTTCGTATTTGTATTACGGATTACAGACATGTCCATTAAACCAGGCGCCTGATCAGCAATAATAAAACCTTCACCATAAGTTCTCATTTCAGCAATAGAATTAGCAAGCATTTCAACAGACTTCCCCAATACATTGGAAGATTCGTTACTTTGTTCAGAAGACGTTCTCTTTAAAATATTATGTGCTTCCTCGAGAACCGTAACATGATGCAATGCCTGATTACCAGTTTTCGCAGTAGACATACGATACTCCTGCAATTTCATAACAAGTAATCCCATAATTAAAGATTTTGTTTCACTGGATCCAGTTCTGCTAAGGTCAATAATAACATTCTCATCAAATAATTCCTCTGCGGGTATTTCATTGCTTGTAAAAATTTGTCCATATAAACCATTTGTTAAAGAGTTCAAACGAGTAGACAATGCCCCTTTATAATCGCCTTTGCTGTCAGAGGAATATTGAGATTCGTTCATTACTACATTAATCTGATTTAGAACATCAATGAAATTAGGATAAATTGGTTCTCCTTTGGAATCACGATATTTACATTCAGATACATCCAATTTCCAGCCAGCCGCAACATAAGCTCGTTCAATAGAATCTTTTAATACAGCTGGCATTGCAGCATACATCGGCCAACAAACATTGAAGATTTCTATCAAGCGGTCAATATGCTCTAGGACATGAATGTCATCAGGGAAGCTAAAAGGATTAATCCTAAGAAGTGGTGTTTTCTTATAATTTGTGCCATATACATTGACATTATCATAATAACCAAATCTATCTTTATATTCGCCTTTTGCTGGTTCAATGACCATAAACTTAATCTTCTGTTTGCTATTTCTCACAGAAGTATTCATTAATTTATCAAGGATCGTATAAATAGCTGTAGATTTGCCAGCACCCGTAGATCCCGTAATGAAAGTATGCATATTTAAACTTTCAATGTCGATTTCAACATTTTGAGGATGCAATGCATTCCCCTCATTATGGCCCATATGGTAAAGATTCCCCAATGTTAATTGCTGGTTATTGCTTGTTGATACATTTCTTCCAAACGGCGCCATAGGAACGACAGTAATGCCTGCTACTGATTTTTTCGGCAAACCAATTTGAATCGCCATTTCATTGCCGCTAATAATAGATGCTGGCGTCACAATTATCTTTTTATCTTTATCAACTATAAATCTAGGATGTACAAAACTGCGAAGATACTTTCCAATTAAGTCTGTTTTTTCTGATTTATACCAAGTATTGATATGAGAGGCTTGTACACTTGAGTCTTTACCTCTCATTAACGCATTATAGTTGCTTGCCACAGCAAAAGATGTTTCTCTGCTCTCAGTAATAACATAAGCTGCACAATCAAAAGCACCAAAACTTTCGCATTCATCTAGGCGTGCCAAATGAAGATCAATGCGGTCCATTAAAGATTTGACGCTTCGATTTTCATAATTCAACTGCAAACTTTTTCCAGCTGCTTCTCCAGTCTGAACTGTCTCTCCAGTCTGTTTGGTCTTTTGCTGCATCTCTGCCGATGTTTTGCCCACAGCATTTGTATCGGCAGTACCACTATTACTACCACCAGCAAATCCTATGCTTGCAGTTACCCCCATACTAATCCCAGCACTTACATTAACACCTTTATAACTCCCCTTAGATCTAGTTTTACTTTGAGTCAAAGAAATACCTTTAGTAATACCATCTGTAATCCCTTCAGTACGTGTTTTAGCTAAAGAAAGAGAAGTTGTTTCATTAAGCGTTACTGTGCTTCTCTGGAATGTAGAAAGCTGCGTATGTAACATTTCATACCCCTGTTTAATTAGTTGAATTTCACTACTACTTACAGGGTCTGCAAACATAATGATTGTATACTTTTGGCCTCTTAAAGAATCGACTAAATTTTCAAGTCCCTGTACATAGCCATCAATACTTCTGTCTTCATTATCTCTTAAAGCCACAATACCAGATACAGAAGAATAACAATTGTTTTTGTTATCGAAGGTTTCTGTCTGAAGCTGTCGAACTTCGCTATAAGAAAGTTCTTCAATATCTGATCCAAGCAAATTCCCGGTTAGGGCACCGCGAAATGCAGCCACATCGGCAGCACGGCGTTTTATATCATTATCAGATTTTTTACGGTATTTCTTAGAAATAATAGCAAAATAGTAATCTATACTATAACCACTGCTTCTAATAATGGTTGCCATGCTACAATTACTGGCTGATGCCACATTCACTATTGTCGTAAGTTTATCTAGAAAGTTCTCTTCCTTATTTACAACTAATTTAGATAATTTAAAAACTTTCCCACATGAAGAAATATCAATATCTTCATCTTCTGCAGAAGGTTTTAATAAATCTAAGGACTCCAAACGTTCCAGGTAGTTTTTTGTAATAATTGCTGTAGCATTATCCAAACAAGCTGTTAACTCGGTCATCATTTGCTGCTGAGTTTTTTCCAGATCATTTGCCATAGGATTCCCTCCTTAAAATCTTGCTATCTCCGCATCAAGCAGGTCAAGATAAGATTTGTATTCACTAATCTCTTTTTCTTTATGTTCATATTGAGTCAGCAACGTTTCAAATTCACTATTGATGTTTTCTAACAAACTATTTTCAACTTCTTTAGATATACTATCCATTTCTGACTTAAACTTTGTTACTGTAGAAGTTAATTTTTTACACAATTCATCATATATTCTAGAAAGCGCCATAGATAATGCCGTAGCAAGTTCTGTACGCTGTCCTGCAGATGTCAGCTCACCAGAGAATTTCGCAGCAATTCCATTCATAGAATCTGAAATGTCAATATTAAATATAGGAAACTCAACTTTGTTCACGGCTTCTTCCACCAAAATACGGAATAATGCAGAATCGTATTTTTCACTACCCATATCAAAATTTTGAATAACTACATTAAGAAGTTTACGCTTAAGATCCTTTAACTCCATCGCATCTGTAAATACTTTTTCCACCTGGTTTACAGCCTCCATAGAAAACTTCCGCAAATTATCAATTGCATCTGATGCAACACTATAAGAATAATGTTCTGTGTAACTATAGTACTCTGTATGGCTTTTTCCCCAGGAAAAAGGATTATACCACTTAGAATCAGACACAGTATAAGAATCATGAACAACTTTTTCCCCTGTATGTACTTTAATATCCATATAATCTTTACTAACATCTCTAATTTCACGGACACCTTCAGCTTTTTCGGTTTCAAGCTTTATTTTCAACTCTCCAAATACAGCCAAAATGTCCGCCTTAATGTTATTGATTTGGCTCTCGATATATTTTTTTTGTTCGAGAAGCTGATCTCGATCATTCTTTTCCAGAACTGAAAGTCGCTGCATTGTTTTTTCTTTAAAACTGTCGAGTAAGCCACAAAGTTCTGTTTGCGCTGTGGGAATGAAACTTTTTGCCTTTTGTTCAAGAATAATTTCCTTTTCTCTAATAACTTCTGAAAAAATTGAAGTTACTTCTTCAAAATTACCCAACAATTTTAAGTCTTTCTCCATATCATCAGAAAAATTATTCAATGCATTGTAGATATTTTGTTCTTCTGCAGTATATTCTCCCAGAGATTTCTTTGTCATATTATGAGAAATAGCTGACACAAGAATTGGATTCGCACATTCCCTTATAACTGCTATAAGTTCGTCTGTGCAGTTTCTGGCAGTTAAATCTTTTACAAATTCTTCAACTTTAACTTTCGCACGTTTCTTTAATTTCTTTTTGATAATTTTGCATGCTTTAGGGATATTATCAGCAGTATTATCATCTTCGCCAAAGATATCGTCATCATCCTGTACACGTAGAACATCTCTAACACCGCTGTCATATTTACTTGCAATCAGCACAAGTTTTTTAACCCCTTTTTGTGGTAACTGGCTAGATAATAACGTCCAGTCATTTTTATCTAAAAAGCTACTGGATTGGCTTAAAAAGAAAACAACATCGCAAAGTTCCATAAATTCCTTTGTACGGATTGTTCTGGAGGCGATTGGATCATTTAATCCAGGAGTATCTACAATAGACAATCCTTTGAATTCTTCTTTATTCAAATATAAAGTAACAGCCTTAACGATAGGAGTAAAATTCCCATTTTCCCCAACATAATTATTTAAGTTAGAAATCAAATCTTCATATGTACCAAATTCAATTTCCTCGTAGCCTTTTTCAAGATATGGAATTGGATCAAGCCCATTATTTCTGACCATACCAACAATCTCTCTGGCAGAAGTATAAACTTCATCCTCCAAATCGACTGCAGCATTATCCTCTAAAACTTCCCATTCTTCAATGGCATAGTATTCTACATGAATGATGTTCTTTTCAGAATATTCCATTTTGGTAAGTGTAGCTGTTTTAGGTGTAGATGCCTTTGGCAAAACTTCTTCCCCATCAAATAATAAAGTATTCAAAAAAGAAGATTTACCAGCTTTAACCTGACCAACAACACCAATATTTAATTTTCTATTTTCACGATAAAAATCTTCTGTTTTGATTTTAAAGTTTGCAACCAACTTGTCCAAAGCAACAATATCATTTTTTGCTGCTTTAGAAGACAATCTATCAATAGTTGCTTGTGTATCTTCAATAAAATATTGAAATTGCTTATTTTCAGACAAATTCACCGCCATATTGTTTTACCCCCTTATTTTTATTATGCCATTTACAAAAATCTCCGTAATCATCAAAATAAGAAACCACATAAACATAAATATGCTTCTTAGACACCACATTGGAAAGGCTGTAATCATTTTCTTCTATAAAAAAGACTATGCCATCACAAGGAGCAAGCAAACACTTTTCAGACACATCACGTTTTCCAGAGAATAAGCCGTTATGCCTCATATAAAAAGATGTTGGGCTTATACCTTTTTCATTAATCATTTTAACTTCTTCAAAAAGAATAAGTTCTTCGCCTTTTTTAACAATGGTACCGGCCTGTTTTCTATTGAGTATATAAGAACTAGAATTAACCACTCCACACTCAATTCTTTGGCCTTCAATCCATTCTGTAGGTAAATGATGCTTAAATTCTCCCATCCAACGATTATTTCTAGGTATTGGCATGTTTTCCAAAATCTCAAAATCATCGCATACAAATGCTTTTGCAACCTTTGCAACTATCTGCATTTCATCTTTTCCACACTCGTATATCGTTGCAATATCTGCAATCAATTCGAAATTAGTGTTTGTTTTTTCAGACAAATTAGTAAGAATTAAAATATCAGTCAAAAAAGAATATTTAACACTTTTCAAGTCTAAACATATCTTTTCAAAAGTATTTTTGTCCATCTCCATCCCAGAACGAAGCACATCTTCTCCTGACATTGGTAATCCCATTCCTTGTGCTAATCTGCAGACATATAATAGTTTTTCAAAAATAACATTTTCATCTGCAAGAATGAAATACGATAAACATTTAATATATGATTTCTTAACTGATTCCTCAAACTTAATATATTTGCCTTTACCAACAGGAAACCGAATTGAAACTTCTGTTATTTTATCTAATGTAGCCTTTTTTTCTTCTTCTGGTTGTGGTTTCATCTTTTCAATTTCTTTTTGGAGAAATGAAATATGATTTTCAATAGTTCGAAGTTCTTTCTGTAATTCTGTTAAATTCACTATCTAATCACTTCTTTCTCTTGCTTACGAAGACTTATTTTTTTGCCCATTATAATAATTAAACCATTTTATAAATTCTTCATAATCATCTAACGCAGACACAATATAAAAATAAACGTATTCTTTATTATCTTCATTACAACTAACAGAAAATACTTTACCATTGCAAGGAGCAAAAATATCCTCTGTAACTTCCGGTAAAATATCTATTTTATTATTGAAAAGTTGTCCCATTGCCTCCCTGAATATTTCAGCATCAGTTCGTTTTCTATCATACTCCGCAATTTTCTGTCCTTTTTGGACGATACTCCCAACTTCTAATTTGTATTTTTCATCAAAAGACATTTCATCCCCTAAAATGCAAACCACACCACTAGCTATTCGTTGTGAAATAATCCATTTCTTTGCAATATATCCCCTTATTTGCTTACTACATTTTGTCAAGGATACATCATCGATCTGTTTCAACAAATCAAATTGCTCAATCAATACCGCCTTAGCAACTTTTACAATAATCTTAATATCATCCTTATCACATTTCAAAATTTCCGCAAAATGAGCAGCCATTTCAAGCATTTCAACATTAGGTATACCTGTGACATTCATTAAAATAAATACATCCGTTAAAAAACAGTACTTGTGATCTTGCAATGCCATCCACGCATTTTCGATAGATGCTTGATTCACTTTCATACCCATCTGTAAAATTTCTTCTGATGAAGCCGAAAATCTAATCCCCTTTGCTCTCCTTGCAAGATAAAGTAATCTCTCTTCTACATTTTTTGTGTCCACCAACATTATGTATGACAAACAAGTGAGATATGTTCTTTTCAGTGACTCAGGCAACCCCGCAATATATTCATTTTTTAAGGGATATAATTCACCTAAGCCATTGATTCTTTTATAATCAATGGTTTGATCTGTTTTCGGACTTGCCTTTAACTCTTCCAGCTCTAATCTCACTTCAGAAATGGACTCTTCAATACTAAGGAGTTTTTTCTGTAAACTTACAACATCCATTTCATCCCTCTTCCCTCAATTATTTTTTACCTTTTATTACCCAATCTTTAATAGCATCTTTGCTATCATTCTCATTAGCAATTACACCATAGTTTGTATTATTATGTCTAAACTGAAACAGTTTCCCGGAACACGGAGCTTTAAAATCTTCCTCTTTTCCATTCCATGTGCCTTTTCTGTATATAGCAATTACATCCCCTTTTTTCACCATATCATATTGCTTAAACTTCCATTTAAACATCCAGTGACTATCATCCGGTGCTTCAACAACAATTGTTCTATGAGCCCAAAACATTTCCTTATACATATCAGAAGCCAAATAATGCTTAAATGTCAAAATAGCTGATAAAACCTTTTTCGGCGCTCTTACTATATTCTGTTTCAAAACAATTTTTGCGACAATAGATAATACTTCCAGTTGTTCTTTATCTATACCTAAAATACTGCATAAGTTAACTATATAAAGTAACACCTCATCATTAGCCTGGGAACAAATATTAGCAGTTAGTAACGCATCTAGAATAAGCTGCTCTCGATAAGTATGAGGAATATTTTCTACCAGCTCTGAATAGGATCCTATATCAAGCTTAAAGGCTTCTTTATAAAGTGATTCCAAGTCATTTTTTAACTTTGACTGCGCTAAAATCCATTGGATAAAAATCATCCGACTTGTTGTATATTCGGATCCACTATCCATCTGAACCAAACTTAATAAAGTCTCAAGGTAAAGCCTGGAAGTATGTTCATCGTTTAATTCATTTAGTGGGTGTGTTCCGAAGGAAAAGTGCCTAGCCATCATTCGAATCATTTCATAATCGTAACTCTCATCTTCACCACTATTTCGGAATTCGTCTAATTCATTATAAATTTCAGAAATAGATGTTGAGATTTCTTTAACCTTGTAATCCAACTCTCTAATTTCCTGCTGAATATCTAATAAACTTTTTTTCATAGTATCACCCATTAAATCCTAGTTAAGATCAGTCATACAGTTCGTCCATAAATATAGCACTACGGAGTTCATCCTGTATTCTTTTATAATCTTTCGCAACATTCTCTACTAAGATAGCCCATCCATTTAATTCATTAAGATAATAACCATACTTTTCATTCAAATAGACGATCTTTTCCCTTGGAATGTCATCATAATTTTGTTTTAAGATAGAAACTGCAACACTGCATATTTCACTAAAACTGCTTTTTGTAAATTTCAGAACCAATGCTATATCAGAAATCAGTTCATAAGACTTCATAGAGCAATTCTTACTCAACTTCGCTATGATTATCATATCAAGCAGCAAATATTTAGCCTGCGTTTTCATCTTCTCATCAGCCAAATGATAAATCACATTATCCGGTTGAATCTTTCCTAAATTAACCATATAATAATCAATTCTATTTCTATCTGCTTCCCACATCACCATTCGTTGTAAAAATAAGAGTTGCTGATCTGAAATGGAATCCTCTAGTGTCGCAATCATTAGAAGGGTTCCCAAATAAACACTCTTCTGTTTAGGTTCCAGGGATGTGATTGGATGATGTATAATTGGCATAACTTCAGCCAAATTATAGATATGTCCGAAGTTTGTGTCTTCCTGAATTGAGTCTTTAAAAGTCATCAATTCGTCATCAATAACTGATAAACGCTCATCCATCTTATTTATGTCTTTTCTAATGAGACGAATTTCTTGCTGCAATTCACTGATTGTTTTCACCGTATTCTCATCCCCTATTTATTAATTGCAGAAAACAGATTGTACAGAACCAAAACATCTATTATCTTTTTCTACTTTAGATTGGATGCCCCCAATGATATAAGTCTTCTCCTTACCAATACTAAGCCCGTGATTTATACATTCACAACCGCTGAATACATTATTTTCAACCTTCATTTGCAAACAATCCCCACCCCAGAAAACTCCAGTTGCCCAATAGTTATATTTTTCAATATCTCATGCAATATAACATCCGTTTAGTTCGTTTTTTTCTAAAACAACACTCTCTAAAGGAGCTCCTGCTATATTAGAAAAAACTCCTCCTTCTGCGTCAACCGTAGTTGTATACCCGCAGTTATTAAATTGGTTGTTATAGACTATAAGGTTTTGTGTATCAATGAATTGAGCAACTCTATTTTTAAAATCTCTAAATTTACAATTCTCAAAAGTAATCTTGCTAATATTAGTAAAAATAAAATTACCCTTACCTTCACATATAAAATTACAGTTACGGATGATTACTTCTTTACAATTTTTCATATATATATTATCCGTTATTACTGTAGTCACATTATCAATAAGAACTTTCTGAGTTTCATAGATACCATAGTCAGCCAAATCATATTCCTCTTTGTTATAAGAATAAATACAAATTTCTTTATCAGTATCAGAAACGAGCCCAGAATAAAATCCTTTAATATAATGATAAATAGAAAGCGTTTTTGTTGTATCTGTTGCATACATATCTGCGTTTTCAATTGCATCACTATTTTGTTCAATAATAGCTTTCGCCAACACAGAAATATGTTTTAATTCTTCTTTTGTAACAGACAGCAATTCAATCAGTTCAGCTAAAAACTCATAGTTTTTGTCGTTACTTTCTTCCATTGATAGAAGAATGATTCCATCGATACAGAAATAGAATTTTAAATATCCACTTTTAAATGCGTCAACAAAAGAATCAACATCATTCGTATTTATCTCTAATGCCATTCTCAAATAGTCAAGAAACTCTTTCTCTGTATGAATACCAGCTATCAATCTTTTTATATAAAGACTCTGACCTTCACTTGGTTCTCCAGTATAACGAACCAGTGTACAAAGCATTCGAATATACAGAGACTTAATATATTCATCCTGACTTTTAAGTGATGAATTTTCTATAGGATAACGTTCCGCTTTAGATTCGGAAAAATGTAATCTGATTTGATCGATTTTCTTTTCATATGTATCCATAGAGAATTTCTCCTTACATTTTTTTCAACAAATCCATATATTCCTTTGTATTTTTATATGCATCATGAATCTTAATTTCGGAAGGTTTCACATCACAGAATGTTTTCATTACATCCAACAATTCGTTACGATATTCACTACCACCAGCATGTTTATTCATTACAGGTTCAATACCTTCAAACATGTCACTCAACATATCTACAATAGTAGGATCTGTTTTGATTCCTTTTTCTTTCTTGTATTCTTCAATCAACTGCAATGGATTTTTCACTTTATCCTGCAGCAGATCAATTTCAGATGGCTCTGGCATAGCAATCCCTACAACATCAGAAATAAACTTGATTTCTGTAAAGAATTCATCCTGCAGTTCTTTCAAGCGCTTACCGATATCTTTCAGCTCATTTACATTTTTCTGTGCATCCTTAACCATAAACTGCAAAGGTTCCAAAACATCAGCTGCGATATCCTCTGCCATAAGTTTTGTAATGGATGTATTTAAACGATTCAGTTTACGGCTTTCCTCTTCAATTTCATCTTCATAGAAATCTTTACAACGAACAAACAGAACTTTGAAATTTCTTGCAAAATTAGATTCATAAATCTGACTATTCCACAGTTCAATCTGTTTCTTGATTTTTTCGATATCTTCATCAATAAATCTCTTCAGATTTGCATCAGAAATCTGATCTGGTTTGCTAGTAAATGCGAATACATCCAGGTATCTAACACCTTTCAAATCCAAACTAGATTTAATTTTTACAATGATATCCTTTAAATCAGACAAATTCTTCTTATCTGCTTTATTTAGAATAATCAGTTTAGGAATATCCTCTCTCAGTGTTTTGATAAATTTAATATCCTCTTCTGTGATAGTACCAGCATCAGCTTGTACAAACCATAATATATAGTTACTAGAATTCAACTGACCTCTTGCAATCTGTTCATCTGTTTTAGCAGAGTATTTTTCAGAGTCAGGCTTAGAGTAACCAGGTGTATCCAAAAATGCAATATTGCTATATTTATGTAAGGGTGTAGAGAAAAAGATATTATCCAACACATGGCCCAATGTCACTGCATCTGTTACTTTTTCGTCATCATCATCCTCTACTTCCCCAAAGCCGTGTGCAATCTTTTTAATATCCCTTGGCTGCATAGGAACTTTGGTATCAAACACATTGATACCCATAACATTATGTTTTTCACCACTTACAATATAAGTAGGAACAGAAGTAGAAGGATCAATATCTGCAGGCAAAACACTTTTTCCCATCAACGCATTCAGAAAGCTGGACTTACCGCTGGAAAATCCGCCGCCTAATGCAATAATATTTTTGCCAATCAGTTTATCATAGAGTATAAAATCTCTAAATTTTTCATACTCAGACTTAAAATCTGTAAACAATTCATAGAAATCTTCAGGAGCATTCTTCTTCAATATATCCGGAATTTTCTTATTGATAATATCTTCAATTTTGGACAAATCTACTTTTAACTGAGGACCATTTGTACCTTGACGGATAATATCACAAAGCAAATTATAGTTCGCCATCAATTTTTCATATACTTCGTCATCATAATTCATACACTTTCACCTCTTTGATAGTATTACCATAAAACTCCGTAACTTTATTATTGTCATACCTCATGACAGTTTTATCACCGAAGCCCATATTTTCTTCGACATCTACACAATCTTTTGGACCATAATTATTTAAAAACAAATATTTTTTTATTTTCCCGTCATACATAACATCAAACTTCCCACCAGGCAAAATAAATCGATAACAATCACTAAAATTACAGCGATAGAAAATATTTTCTTTTGCTTTAAATTTTGTTAAATGTATAAATCCCCCTGAAACTGGATTCATACCATCAGATTCAGGAAACCTTCTATAACAATTACTTATTCTAAAATCTCCATCCACAAATATAACCTTTCCATCATGGAGAACACCATCTTTTATATCTGAAGTCATATAATAATTTTTATATGCTTCAAAATAACAAAGAAACGAATTATAATCTACTGTTCCCTCATGCTCTAATAGTTCTAAAAATCCAAAGAATTTCTGTGTTAAAATAGTCTTCGCAATTTGAGCAGCCTTCATAATATACTTCTGTTCTAAACCCAGCATCTGCATTAAATCAATTGCAGAATCCATATTTTTATCTTTTTCTGCTCCTGCAAGATTAACAATTACAAAAGCATCTACAGCAAATGAAACCGCCAGATTATTATTGATTAAATCCGAAAAATCAGACCAGAACTGCTTGTCTACTTTCATTTTTTTAATCACATATGTCTGCATATCCACATTAGGATCAAAGGCTGCAAGGATTCGTCCAATAAAAGTCATTTGTGTTCTTAAAACTACAGAATCCTGAACCTGTTCTGTTATCATTAGCAGTGCGGTAATATAACAATCTTTTACTGTATCACTATAATTTGATAAAACGTGTTTCTCAAATCTGTTTTTCTTAGCAATGTCTCTTATCAAATCTACTTCATCGGGTTTTGCACTTACCATACTATTATTTGTTGCATCTTTAGGCATTGACTTTAGAATCCGCAATGCTTCTTCTAAGCATTGAATAGCTTCTTTATTATCTAAGTACATAATTCCCTCCTTTTTCATAAAAATTATAATTTGTAACGATCTACATCCTTAAAATTAAAGCAATTGAATTCAATTCCTTCATCCTCACGAAAATAGTAGTATTCCATTTTAGCTGTTTTCATATCAGTACCTCGTCCTCTAGGAACAAGACGGAGTTCATCGTAGAAAAAATTTGTTTTTACTACTTTAACCTTTAATTTCATATTATTGTCAAATGTTAAACCATGATATTGGCTCAAATCACAGTTATAAAATAATATTTCATTTGCCATCATATTATCTAAAGAAAAATACTTATTGTCCCCTCGCAATAAATAAAAACTAGGATGAATCTCTTTGTATTTGAACTTTAAAGATCTATAAATTACTTTTCCTGTTCTTCTAAATCCATCTTCAACTTTTGAACAAATATAACTGCCCCGCCCCTCTTCAAAATAGCAAAGAAACTTATTACAATCCAAATCGTATATGTTATCCATCGAATCCAAAAAATCATAAAACTTCTGTTTTAAAATAGCCTTTGCAATCCTTGCTGCATTCATAATATTATTCCGATCGATGCCCAAAATCTCAATCAAACTCGTCGCAGCAACCAGACTCCTATCCCTTTCTGCTCCTGCTAAATTAATTAAAACAAATGCATCTACTGCGAAAGAAATTGATAATTCTTCACAAACAAAAGTTGGAAAATCAACCCCAAAATTCCTGTCTGCTTTCATTTTTTTCAACACGTATTTTTGCAAATCAACGTCTCTATCGACTGATGCCAAAATACGCCCAATAAAAGTCATCTGTGCCCTTAAAGCAATCTGATCCTGAGTCGATTCTGTCAATATCATCAATGCAGTAATATAACACTCTCTCGCTGCTTCTCCATATTTTGTCAACATATGGTCATCAAAAGCATTTTTCTTAGCAATTGTTCTAACCTGATTAATTACATCGAAGTTTACTTTTTCATCCGTATCAACCGCCACATTTTCAGGCATAGTTTTTGCCATTTGCAACGCTTCGTCTAAACATCGAATCAACTCTTGTTTTCCCATAATGATTATCTCCCTTTAAACTTCATTTCTTATAATGCTAACATACTCTAAATCTTCTTTAATCCTTACGACGAGTTCTTCTTTTTTCTCTTTTTCATCAAACGCTTTTGCTCTCACATCATTCATTGCCTTTTCAAGAGTACTTCTCTGGGCATTGATCTCATCTTCAATTGAAGTATTAATCAATGTAATCTGTTTTGTAATAGCATGTTCAATCCCATGACCTACTTCCTTTAAAATCTGAGGATACACTTCGGAATGAAGCTGCATTCTAATTTGACTTTTAAGTTCTTCGCGCTTCTTTTCTCCTTTTATTTTATTCACATACGAAATAATACCCGCAATAAGAGCACCAAGAATTGGTCCTGCAACAATAATTGCTGCTACAGTAGCAACTGTGGAAGAAACCATATTCTTGCTTACTTCTTCTGTATTAAAGTTAAAGAATACCGTAACATCTCCTACCGAATCCCCATTTATACAGTTTTCAACTCTCTTCAAATATCTCTCTACTTTAGGAATAAATCTCTTTTTGATGCTTTGGGTAACCGCATTTCTAACAACAAGATTTACTCTTTCATTAATACTCTGATTATTCATAGCCATAGCAACAAAAGAAGATTCTTCCGCCTCTAATGCAATCTGTACATCACTTTTAATTTCTTCTACGCAAGCAGAAATCTGAATATCAAACTCGTCTTTCTCTTTAGAAAACTTGCTATTTAAAGAATCTAATTGTTTAGTCAGTCTTTCTTCCTCTGCATCTAATTCAGAATCTGACATTTCACTATTTTTTAATGTTGTTCTCAAATAGTTTTCAGTTATGTCCGCAACTGCAATGACTGCGTTTCTAAATTTTCTAATTAAGATTTCTTGAGATCGTTCCTGTATATTTCTAAGAAAATCTTCCAGTTCTTCAGCATCGTCGCTAAAACTGCTCGTACGGCAGTATGTAACTTCCTGATTTCCAATATACTTCTTAAGGCTAGCTTTCATCGCTTCAAAAGTTTCCTCAAACTCATCATTGCGTTTATCATATTTTGTAATAGCAATACAGAGGGGCATATTGTGGAGACATAACTCTTTCAAAATATTACCAATGCTGCTACGAACGATCATATCATCCGCAGGAAATGCAATGATATAAGCTAGGCTTTGAGGAAGATAGTTGTCAATAGCACGATTATGCACTTCAAAACCAGACTCAAAACCGGGCATGTCAACTAACATTACATCAGGAATTTCCTCAAGAAAGCTATTTCTTAAATTTAATTTAGTACATTGTACTGTATTTGCATCAGCCTCAAGCTTTCTATACTCTTCAACACTGATGTTTACATTTTTCCCATCATTATATACAACATAAATATTATCCTCATCAGAACTATATGTAATTTCCGCAGGTACTGCTGTTTCCGGTGTAATATCCTCTTTAAGAATTTTTCTATTATAATTCAACAATGTATTTATTAATGCACTCTTACCAGAGCTAAATTTACCAATAATTGGGGTGCATACCTTTGCTTCTCCAACATCAATAATCAGTTTTTCTATCGCCTCGTTAGAAAGTCCATATTCATCATTGATTCTATTTAATTCATTTAGCGCCCTATTAATTCTTTCCATCGTCTATACCCCCTGTTAAGTTTCTTTTTTATATTTTCCAGTTGTAATACGTTTATCTTTTGGCTTCTCTGCATTGGTAGGTATAGCCCAAGTCGTTCCAAACTTAACCGCATTCGGGATTCGACCTTGTAGACACAGAGTATTTACTCTGCGTTCACTGATATTCCATTTCTCAGCCACTTCACTGATTTTCAAATATTCAACCAATATAATCCCTCCTAACACAAAATTGCTTTTAATTGTATTGTAGGCGATTGGTCGAATAATATCAACATTTGTCAGAAAATATAGTTACTATTTAGCTAATATAAAATCGATAATCTCTATGAATATTTAAATTTATACTTTATCTATCAGAATAATTATTTAGATACTTCTAAAACAACATTGATCTTAGAAATCTGTTCATTTGTTACAGTTCTTGCAATAACTTCTAAATATGGAACATGTCTTCTTTCTATTACTTTCTTAACTAATGCATTTTCTGCCAAAATTGTAATATTGTCATCTACAATAGCTAATGCTTTGCATGGCTTAATCCATGTTTCATAGGATATCTTAGACATTTTCTGCTTTGCGATCTCTTTCATTCTGTTCCAAACACTTTCCGCATTTTTAAATGCTTCTGTATTGTCCATCTTAGCTAAGTTCATTTCTATTCCTCCCTATCGTATTCTGTACCACTCAACACTCAGTTTTCATTTTCTTCATTGTTATAGCAGCGAATCAAAAGCAGCAACATAACTGCTGTGATGATCATCATACAAGGATATAATGCAGCAAATACATAATATTTGATTTCAGGATTAACCTCTGCCATAAGCCAATTCTTTGCATTAAACCATGTCTTTGCATACGCCATACCATTTACAATAATTAAAATTGTAATTATCTTTGTCTGAGTCTCTGTTTTCATATTAGTACACATTAAAATCAACATTAAAAATGGAAAAATAACAGTCACTAATCCTTGAAAACCAAAATCCATTAGGAATCCAATTCCATATACATAGATTTCACCCGATGCCAGTACCCCTTCTGAATAAGCACTCATCAAAGGCTGGAACATCATCCAAATCAATACAATACACATCAACAGTATTCCAATGTGGCATACATAATCTCTTTTATCCATAGAATGTCCTCCCTAAGTTATAAATGTAATTCCTATTTATAAAACAACCACCTAGCATTTTAACCACTACTTATTTGAGAACATAAAAAATCCCCCTATAAATGCATTGGCCCTAGCCCAATAATACATTTATAAGGGGACATCCACTTGTCCTAGTAATAATTTATTTAATATTATAACGATAGAAAATAAACATTGCCAATGTTACATTACTAAAAACCAGCTTATATCCTTTTCCATTTTTAGTATAACTCTGACATTTTTTTTATCTCTAAATTTATTTCTTCCACAAGAGCATCCGGTGCAATAACTTTTAACCAACTCCCCTGACTGAGTAACCACATTTTTATTCCATCTCCATATACTTCGGCTTCAACAACATATTTCCCAGAAGTTTTTTCAATAATTTTTGCAGTTGGTAATTTGTCCAAAATAGCCTGCACTGATGGACCAGTATATTCAAATCGGATCGTTCTCAGTTTGCCTGGCCACATCAAAAGGCTACGCTTTCGTAAAAGCCCCTCATCAAACTCTGCAGATTCTGCAATCACATTGCTCTTTCTATGCTGTGTAATTTTTTTAATACGATCAACACGGAAATACAATGGCTTTTCTGTATCTCCATCAACTGCAAATGCAATCAGATAAAAATAATAATCTGTAAACATTACAGAAGCAGGACAAAGACGGTGCGTTACAATAACACGATCCATACGACAGTATTCTATTGTAATTTCCTTTTTTTCTGTAATACAGCTTACCAGCTGCCAAAGCATTTCCTGAACGCTATCACAATCGTGCTTTACTTCCGAATAATGGTATAATTCTTTCCGAATAAGTTCATTCAGTTTGTTTCGATCTTTTGTCGTTGTAAATCGTTTCAGTTTATCCGTCAATGCCAGCAATTCTATTCTAGAAAATGCTCTTGCACCGATCATTACTTCGACCAATGCAAACAGTTCTTTATTGGAAAGAAACTCGTCCATATGTAAATGATAGCACTTGTCCTGATAAGAATACTGCAGTTCTGTATTTCCAACCAAATCCCTATGTTCTGCTAAAAATGTTTTCAGATCATTGATGCTTCTGGTAATGCTTTTCGTAGAAACTTCATATTCATCTGCCAGTTTCTGAACAGATACATCTTCCCCACGAAGGCAACGAAAGAAAATTTCCAATACACGTTCTTGTTTTGTATTATTCATTCTATTTACACCTCTTTTGGCAACTTAAGGCCTCAGTATTCTGCCATGTTATTTATATCATACAGTATAAATAACACTTCCGACAGAGGTATGTCCCAGTAAAAATAAATTTCCGTATAGATTTTTCAGGCCAAAACCCCACATAACTTCACTTTTTTAGCCATAGAAATTACTGTAATTATAGCAAAATATGTCCCCCTAGTGAAGTATCACTAATGTTCAAAGTGTAAATCCTCTATGCTATTAGTGACACATCACTTGGAGGTGTTTTATGAATATACAACAGATGATCGTTGCCCGTATCAGACAGCTTTGTAAAGAACGTGATCTTACACCAAATGGAATCAGTAATATCTCCGGAGTTCCTCAAACAACCGTAAAAAGCATTTTGAATGGCAAGAGCCAAAACCCTGGAACAGTGACCATAAAAAACTTTGTGACGGTTTTGAAATTACTCTTGGGGAATTCTTTTCTACGCCCGAATTCGATTCCTTAGAACAAGAAATCAAATAGCTTATTCTGACAAAGCCTTCTTAAATGGAAAGGCTTTATTTTTTTCCATTGACTCTTGAGTTTAACTCTCTTAACAAAGCAAGTTTTTTTATTGATAATAGATAACTGGATAATACATCCACAATTACGTCCAAATTTTCCTTAAAAGAAATGCACGCCTTCTGGCGTGCATTTCTTTTACTCTGCTGAAAATATTATTTTTAGGCTTTTCCATTCATGCTTAACTCTTCTTTAAGTTCTCTCTTGTATTTATAGTATGTATTGCTACTTACGCCCACGATCTTCATAACCGCAACATCCTTCAGTGTACCCTCAAAATCTTTGGAATAGGCATATATTTCTTTCTTCACTCTGGCAGCCTTCTTAGTCTCAAAAATCCTGCCTTTCTCCATGCCGATCCGCTTTCCATTCAATCTTGCGGTTTCAATTCCTTCTTTTGTTCTCTGGTGCAGATCCGTTACCTCTTTCTCCGCCTGATTGAAAGCAAGACGGATATGTTCTCTAACGACTGCCAGCATATATCTGTTTACACCTTCCAAAATATAATCCACATTAGTACCAGTCATTTCTATTCCATTTTCGATTGCCTTTTTATACACCGCTGTATTGATATGGGGTTCCTTCAGAAAAATCAGATCCACTCCTTTATAGAATAATTCTTCATATGTAGCAAATCCTTCTTCAGCATCCCTGGACATTCTACTGACTGCATCAAAAATAATCGTATCTCCCGATTGAACAGATTTCAGTAATTTATTCCAGTTATCTCTTCCTGCCGTTTTTGTTCCCGTATAAACCTCTCGGATTATAATTGCATCCGGATATTCCGCTTTGATGTTTCTGATCTGCCTTTCTATATTCTGCTTCTTGGTTGAAATTCTACAGTAACCATATTTTTTCATTTATTACCCTCCCGACTATTTTTCCTATCAAAACTAACGACCGTTATTTTTGATAAAGGTTATCCCCACAGAAATCCGCAGCTATTTTCAGATTTTTGATAGAATTGGGGATAAGGTTATTTTTAATAGAATTTTTGCTTTTATTTTCTTATACGGATGAAAAATTCTGCGTACAACAAAAATGACGGAGATATTTATCTCCGCCATCTTTATCATGCATAAACTACTTTACTATCCTGCTTTGCATTTACAGGAAACATCATTTCTCTGGCCATTAACTTCCAGTTCACTATCTGAAATATATCCTCTCTGATCTCGGATGCAAATTCATCCAAATCTGTTCGTGTAAAATCCATTACCTCAAATCGCTTTGCAGCAGCAAGAGATGCTTCATAAGCATCCACCTTTTCAGCATCACTTTTCTTGATCGTCACACGATCATGGATATATTCTTTTTTACCTTCCTCATTCTGTATGATCCTACCAAAGAACAACACCTTTGCGATTTCCATGACATAACTTTTAATCACCTTCTCTGCTTTCACTCCCGCCAAAAGACTCGGAATGTTCTCGTAAAATATCACAGCGACATATAAAGCAAAGTATCTTTTTTCTATTTCCTTAAAAGCCGGATAATATTTGGAGCCCTCATCAATATGCATAGAAACCGCCTTTTCATAGCGAGCCTTATAGTAATCATGCCATTCTTTCAATTTTTCAAGGTGATCCATATCAGTTCACCTCTATTCATCCCATTCATCGTAATTTCACATCCTTTATGCCACATTTCTTTCTCTAATCTTCTGCAGAACTTCTTTCTCATAGCGATTTACAAATTTTTGTATATCTTCTGACATATCTTTGTTTCCAAAACCTCTGCATTGTGCAATCTTATTATTCCGCACTTCCATGGTATAGAAAGGTTTTTCCGGACTTTCCAAACTGCGTACAAACAGAATAATGCTTGTACCATCTGCCACTTTGGAAGTATAAGTCGCTACACAGTGATGCAAGATATGCCCTTCTTCTTTGATTTCCAACAGGTCCTTTGGTACTACAACTGCAAATTTCTTGTCTTCCCACCCATAGGTGGTCTGATATTTCTTCAGCAGCCGTTTTGCCTTCCGTTCTTCCCTGCGAATCCTATCTTTCCGTTCCTTATCACGCTTATTCAGCAGATCTTGGTATGCGTTCCGATGAGCATCTCCAAGACTTCTGGGGAATAAAACAAAACTGTTTTTCACGTCATATCCCAGCTCCATGCAGAAATGGATATAATCTTTCCATATATGCATAACAGTAGGATAATCATGCTGTCGATCCACAAACTGGCAACAATATTTCTCGACTTTATGAAGTGTCGTATACCTCAGCAGTTCAAAAATATCATTGGTATGGTCTCTGTATGTGTAGCAAAAGCGTTTGAACTCATTCACATTCAGATGCACTCCAACCTTCTTCAACTTTTCGTAGATACTCACCTGCCAGAAAGACATATCACAGGCCTGTATAAATCGAAAATCCTGTTTGGTAACACCTAGCATTTCATGCAGAGATCTTTTATTCCGCTGTACCCGATGGGTATAACTGGTATAAGCTGTCAGCTCATAGGTAATCGCATAGAGCCCCGCTTTTACAAAATATTCAATCTCTGGCAGATTTCCATATCGATACAGATAGCCATAAGGATCAACCGCTGCACCATCCCATCTGTTGGCAAATTCTTTCAATGCACAATATTTATACTTCGTGTTCCTCAGAACTCCATCCAGATTTTTAGTGTAGACTGCAGCATTTTTGAATATGTATTTCTTCCATCCCTCGCACCATCTGGTTACACCCGTCTGCTTGAACTGACGATATTCATAGCCAAAGATTTTTCCATCTTCATAATAATCTCTCATCAATTCCGTTACTGAAATTTTCGGATTGCGATAATCCCCGTAATAAGACTTTGTAATAGAAAAATACCTGACCATAAATCCGTTTGGTGTCTTCTGGAAATATGCAGCCTCCCCATGGTCGAAAACATATCTAGCTCTTCCTTCTGCAAGAAATATCAATTTTACACCACAGTTCGGACAAATACCTGTAGACCGATGTTTTGCCCCTTGTACCTTTACTTCCTGATGGCAATGGGTACAATAGCCATCCATTGATTTCCTTCTGCTGTAGCGATAATAAATATATCTGCTTTTTGCCATTGCAATTTCGTCGATCCAGAAATCAAAGTCTTTCGGTAACGGCTTTGCTTCTCGCATTTTGTGGTCTATGCGTTTCATTATCACAGCATGCTTTTTCTCCAGCCGTTTTTCCATAATGATCGCCTGTGCTCTCAGTATTTTTTGAAAAGCGCTTTGATATAAACCTCCACCTTCCACATACTTAAGATACTTATTGACCACTTTTTCCGATGTAGTATCACAAAACACAGATTCTTTTCTGCCATAATAATAGTGCTCAACCAATAACTCAAATCTGCTGGTGAGCCATTTGAAAATATCTTCTTCAAAGTACTGGGTAATGTAGTCCGATTTTGTCATAAAGGTCCGAAATCTAGGTTCCAATTTCCCGGAAAGTAAATCATCTCTGTGATATACATGAATCACCAAAATCCTATTATGATTGATATTATGGACTGCCGCTTTGATATAATAAGTAATACTTTCATATCGCTTTGCCTGATTGACTGTATAACCAGTTGCCAGTTTCTCAGGCACTTTTGATAGCAGGGATTTCTTCAAGCAATTCTTTGCCATTCCAAAAGCACCCCCTTACATCTGCAGACAAAGCTGCTCCTGCATTTCAGGCTGCTGTGTCTGATCAGGTACTTTTTCTGTAATGGGTTCTTTCTTCTTTTCTTGTGTTTCTTTCTGTTTCTTCTTGGCATCTGCCTTTTTCCGTTTTTCTTCCTGTTCCTTGCGTTTTTTCGCCACTTCTTCCTGTCGTTTCTTTTCGGCCTCCGCTTTTTCTGCAGCGATCTGTTCAAACACGGCTTCGTCTGTCAGATAATAGGTTTCTGCATAAGCATAGACCTCATTATCATCCAGCCAGCCATTTTGACTGTTCAACGCTTTTTTCACCTCATCGGTCACATAAAAAAAGCATTTGGAGAGTGTTTTTCTTTCGTCCATGACCAACGCAGCAAAGGCTTCATCGTTCAGGCATTTATTCTTCAGATATCTTACGATTGGGAACACCGGCAAAAGATTGCTTTTCGCAGTTTCCAGTTCTGCCTCCAGTTTGATCGCCGCTTCTTCGTTTATGTTTTCCGGCTTCTTAAACTGAATGACCTTCCCTTTTTCTTCATTTTCTTTCTTTTCTGAAACAGTATTTTCTGGCGTTGGTTCTAATGCGGACGGCTCTTTTTTCTGTTCCTTATCCGGTACAGCAGCTGCCGACATTATTTCTGCACTATTTTCTGCTTCAGCTTTTTCTACAGATTCTTCCTGTTCCTTCGTCTCTTTCGGGCTCGGTTTATCTGTGCTTTTCACAGAACTTTCCTGATCCTCCACCTTTTTGCTTCGTTTCGGTTTGAATACACTGAAATCCGTTGCAGGCTGTGCCATCCTTTTGAAATAATCCATCCTAATTCCTCCTTATAACTAAAAAAGGCGGAGAGAAAACATCGTTCTTTGTTCTCTCTCCGCAGTTCTTCCTTTTCACTTACACAGAAACCAAAAGTTCCTCTGCTGTTTCTTCCTTATTTTCTCCAAGCGAACTGATAATAAAACGCTGTAGCTTCAAATCAGCCTCAGACATCTCATTAGCAATCGCCACTGGCTGCCTGAATACCCATCCGCCCCATATATAGGCAGGAGTATACCATCTCGACCATTCTTCTACTGTAATACTGTTTCCATGGATCACGACTGCAGGAACACCGTACATACTGAGCTGTATATATGACATATAGACACAGGTAGCGTCAATATCAACTGCCATTCCTGCCATCTTTTCACAGTAGTTATACCCAGCGTCCCGCATCTCTTTTGCATACGCAAGCAGCATACGGCCGGAGCCAGTACAAGGATCGGCAACTGTGATATATGGTTTTTCCTGCAAATTTTGCAGCTTATCACCGAATGTCAGCTTTGTCATAAACTGACTGATATGCTCCGGTGTGAAAAACTGTCCTGAACGTTCATTGGACAGCCCAATAGCTTCAAAGATCGTACCTAAAATATCTCTAAACAATCCTGTCTCCTGATGCTTTTGAATAGCCTTCATTAGTGATAGGAAACAGTCGTGCAAAGTAATGTTCCCTTGGTACTTATTCAGCAATATTTCCCTGTCCTTCTGTCGTTCTTCATAATGCACACCGTCACACAGATTGCTGACGGTAACAGCACTATACTGTAGAAAGTCCCGAAACACTGTGTCCAAGGAGTAATGTCCTTCTAACACTGTCAATTGCTGGAACAATTCTGTTTCATACTCGTTATATCCATGAAAATATCTTGTTCTTTTCTTCCCCAATGCAAAGCACCTCTTTCAAAGAAACAGGGATGTTCTCACCCAGCTCGGTAAAAATCATCCCTGTCTTGATCCATCCTTTTATGTTTCCTTTGGCTTCGTCCATCTGCCATTGATACAGCAAGTAGGACAACTGCCAACTACCGAATCTACAGCGAACACATAATAACCAAAGGCATATCCGCCGCAGACGGGACACTGGAACTCACAAATTCCGTTCTTTTCTTTGCTTAATTCATATAAATGAGCAAAGAATGTTTCTTCCTTTTCTTCAAATTCCATTCCGCAACAACCTTTCCAGATCAAGTATTCTCAGAGGCTTCCTGTGCTTCTGCAATCGCCTGTTTGCCGGACATGATGACATGGGGTGCGACTGCATTTTCCCATGCATTGATATATCGGCAAACACGATTCATCAGTTTAAAGAAATCCAGGTCATTGATATTGATAAATACCTTCCCTTCTTCTTTATAGGAATCGCCTTTGATATAAAAACCGCCTTTATCCGTTTTCACCTTTACACCGGTACCGTTACCAATCTCCACATACCATGGATAAGTACGCTTTTTCCCATCTTTTCCTGTTTCAGCACGGATGATACGCAATTTTGTGACTCTGGCTCTGCCGTTTTTATCAGCCTCACCAAAGATCTTTTCCTGCTTCAGCTCAAAATCTAATATTTTATTTCTCAACTGAACCAGGATGTATTCTGCTTCATCAGGGGAAATATTGGCGTTTACACGGATGTTCTGGTTGCCGATACCTTTGCTGTAATCCTGCAGGGTAATACCAATACAGGAAGTCTGTCTTACACCGTCTTCATCCTTATCCCCGAAGGAATGGATATGGGCGTAAAACTTTGTCGGCGCCGGCTTCAGTTTATCAATAAACTCGATCAGTTTTTTATCGGTTTTATATACTGTGATCTGTCTGGAAATATAGTTCTGTTCATTCATGGGGTTCATCCTTTCAATTCTCTCTCAATTCGTTTCAGCAGCATCATCGGCAATTTCGTCAGGTCTGTAATATCCAGAAACGCATCACCATAGATCCGTTCGATATTCTCCTTATCCGCACCGATCGCCGCTGTTACAAACATCATTCCTTTATTGGTATATTCTTTCCTGATCCCTCTCAGATCCGCTTCTGCAGCAGAGCCGTTATACCCACCATGGCCCGCCGGCTGACCGTCTGATACGATCATCAGCAGTTTGTTTTCCTCTGGCTGTTTTAACAGACGTTCTGCCACATAGCGTAGCGCTGCACCGTCACGGTTCCCATGCCTTGCTGACATATCCATCAAACGGTATCTGTCCCGTTCATCCATGGAATCGAAGTCGGTATAGGCATATAACTGCACATCACCGTCATCGGTATGCCCCATAATCAGAACCGGTACATCCATCGCCTTGCAGAAATCATAAATAATGATACCCGCTGCCCTGGCATAGGTCACTCGATCCTGACCGGACATCGAGCCGCTTTCGTCCATCAGCACTGCTACAGCAAGAGATTTTTTATCACCGGGCAAAGATTTCTTTGAGAAAAATCTGCCTTCCTGATCCAGCAGCTGTCTGGGTTCTATACGACGCCCCATCAAAAGTGCTGTCTGTTTTTCTCCGTAATGCTGATCACGGAAAATACGCTGCAGCCTCTTCTGCATCTGTTTGGAAATCACAAGCAACGGCGGTGCCGCCTGCTGGTACTGGTCGATAAAACTTTCATCGACGATATCCATGTGATTAATCACGATTTTCACCCCTGTATGGGCGTTCCCAAGCTGTACTCTGTCTGCTTCCTTTCTCATTTCTTCTGTCAATTCCTGTGACAGTTGTTTCTTCACCTTTTCTTCCGCCATAGATGCCATGATACGGCTGATGTCGTCCCCGCCCAGACCATAGCCTGAGCCTTCGTAAGTGTTGTTATATGTAACACCGCCATCAGAGCCTTCATCGAATGATGTTGTTTTCGCCCATGGCAATCTTCCGTTCTCATTCTCCAATACTTCCTGAAACAGCTCAGTCATATCTCCTCGTTTTTCCAGAAAAGATGTTTTATCGAATGTCTTATTCCCAGATACAGGTGCCCCATTTCCAACGGGTATGCCAGCCATGTTAGGGATCTGACTTTCTAACTGTTTCGTCACATTACTCAATGCACCATCTTCATCCGCAGGGTTCTTCTGCTGTTCGTCCGTCGCTTTTTCTGCAATCTCCTGAATATAATCCCAATTCTGAAGCATGATACGGTTCACTGCATAGCAGCGTTCCTTCATGTCATCGTCATAGATCGCTCCATCTACCAATGGTATGAGTTCATGGAACCGATCCAGAATTTCACCGGTATAGTTATCTCGGTTATTGATATCACCCATACGGCAATACTGGTTGAGGATATTGCAGAAAACTGCAAAATTACAGTAATTCTTCTGCATCTGCTCACTGATGGAAGGGATCATTTCAAAAAACCGCAGATTATTCAGATGGATGCCTCCGGCAAAATTCCCGGCATACCGATCACAAATCATGGCTTCGATATAGGCATCTTCCAGGATATTTAAGATATGCTTTGCGGACTGCATGACAGATAATTTCTGTGCTTTTGTCCCTTCACTCATAAAGGTAAGCAGTTCCAGTGCATTCCCTTCTTCCTCCTGCGGTAATTCCTCTGTGAACTTCGGATATAGCCTGCCAGATGCCAATTCATTGAAATAAACCTCTGACACCTTGAAATTGGTGTACAGCATATGTCCGATCTCATGACCAAGAATACCCATGATACTTTCATACTTCAGCATTCTTTTCGGCATACTTTGCGTAATATAATTACCAGTATTCACCAATATCTGACGATTATTGGTATTGGCAATCACAGCACCATCGGATGTATCATAGATCGTTTTCACCCTAAGTTTTCGCTTATATCTAGCCGTTACTGCCTCTGCAATGTCTGTCAGATACGCAGCAAAAGCAGAGGAACGAAACAGTTCCTCATCCGTAATTTTAGATATTTCTGCATTGATCTTTCGTCGCATTTCTTTATGTGATGTTCTCATTCTTCGTTTCTATGCTCCTTTCTTAATTCTCCAGATAGTAAGGTGTTGACTTCAATGTTATAAAAGGCTGCAACCTCATGCAAAAACCATAAAGGCGGTATTAAATCGCCTTTTTCGTATCTGGCATAGGTGCTTTTACTGACATGCAGTTTCTGTGCAGCCTCTCTTTGGGAGTATGCCGGGGTTCTGGTAGACCGCAGATAACGCAGGTTTTCACCGATATTTTCATACACAGGCATCCCTCCTAGAAATTCAGTACAGGCTCGATACAGGCGCTCATAATTTCCGCACGATTCTCGGGATCTGCAGATACGGAAGGCAAAATCGTATATTTTGCCGCCTCAAGCATATCTCCGCAGATCATATAGCTCTGCACCCAACTGATCAGTTCTCTTACTCCACAACAGCCATCGTCGATCATATTCATCCTGCATTTCTGCTGGATGCTGGCAACGATCTCTGCCATCTGTTTCATCTTTCCTTTCTCTTTGCAGCCTGTAATACCGGAAACACGCTTCACCAGTGTATCTACATCGGGCTCTTCCATATCGATGATCAAATCCATTCTGGATAAAATAGACTGGTTCATAGAACGGCAGCCTTCATAGCCCGCATTGGTCGTTACCACAACAACGGTATCGGGATGGCGTTCCACCCGTTCTCCCGTAGGCAATGTGATCGCACCGCAGGTATCCAGAAGGGAGTTCAGCCCGACCAATACACCAGGATTGGAAATCACATTCGGTTCCTGTATCTCTAGTGTGTATCCTTTCCGCATCGCTTCGATCAATGGGGACTCGACAAAAGCAAACTGCTGTTTTGTTTCTCCATTGCTGTTTTTCGCATCCGATGCAATGACCTCCAGAAGCTTGGCATAAACCTCTTCCTCTGTAATTTCTTCCCTGTACTCTCCGGTCAGCTTATAGTACGCCGTTGCTGCATCCATACGGATATCCTCAAATGTGGGATACTGCACCGTATGACTATGCGTTTCTGTCACAGGCATCATCTGACCTAAAATATCGAATATCTCTGTATTGGCAGAGCAGGTCAGATGCAGATATGGCAGCCCAAGACCTGAAGCAATCGCCTTCGCACCTTCCGTCTTTCCGGTTCCGGCATTGCCACGAAGCAGGAAATTACGCATGGGACGATGACCCTTTGTAGTCTCTTTTGCGTGTTTACAGACATTGACCACTTCATCGGGGATCACATACCAGTCCGGCAGTTCAGGTACCAACAGCATTTCATCCTCTGTCAGTTTTCTTTCCTGCAAACAATAGCCTAATACGAAATCCTTGTGCTCAATGGCTTTTGCTTTCTTCTTTCCTGTACTCAGGCTTACGGTAAATACCTTAAACTTTCCGAACAATGCCGTATCAGGGTTATACACCCCCTTATTCAGATTGATCGCAGTAAAACTGGAGATATTCCCCGTAGAAGGGATCGTCACATGGATACCTGCATCACCCAGTTCATCCGCCTTTTTTACCCTGCGATAGATATTGTCACAGAGGATATATGCAAATTCTGCAGCAGTATTCAGATTAGGAAATCCGATACGCTTCTGGTCAAGGAGCAGGTTATAGTTCCACAGAAACTCCTCATCCTCCAGCGCAATATCCATCAGTGCAAAGAACAGAGCTGAACCACTCTGCTCATTTTCCTTCAGGATATAAGGCTTTGGCGGCTGGGTGATATCATCATAACGGCCGGCTATAAATCGACCATTTTTACGATTAAAAACCACTGTATGGAGTTCTCTGCTTTTGCTCGGATATTCCACCACATGCATAAAATCGCTCTGTGTGCCTACCGCTCCGGCATTTTCATCAGATGGTACCAGGTGCAGTTCCATCCTTTGCAGAATCGCCGATAATGTCGCAGCGTGCAAAGAAGCTGTTTTCGTTTTCTCTGTGTTGTACTTTGACAAATGGGTACTGCTCTTGATATTTACCGATACATCATCAAAGGGCACCGGAAGCCTGCGGTTCCATGTCCATGAATCGAAAATCTTACTGTTCGCCATAATTCCATCCTCCCATTTACCATGCAATATTCAGCTGCTTGCCGGATACTTGTACCTGCACATCCTCGTCTGCCATCAGTTTCTTCAGCTTCGTCCACTGCTTTTTAGGCGGAATCTCCTGAAAGCGATCCTTCACAATATTTCTGCCGTTTTCTTTTACAGTTACATCGCCGTTTTCATTGATAGACAGTTCTGTATAGCCGCGAGTGTTCATGTTTGTGATCAGTTCTGTTAAAAGCAGCTGCCCCTTCTGCGAATACCACTGTTCTACATCTACTTCCAGATCCACGACCTCAGAAACTTTCGTTTCATGGGCATTTTCCAGACTGACAAGGGAGAACAGGTTCATCTGAATATCTCCACTGGATTTCAGGGTAATACTCATATGGCAGTAGTCATCTGCTTTTCTGATCGGTACATAAACGGCTTTCCCAAGAGTTGCCAGACGTTCAAGCTCCTTTTCACAAAGGTCAACTGCTGCACCAGGAAACTTCATACGAAGTTTCTCCTGCACCCGCAGCTGGATCTGCTGGAAAAAGAGTTTTTTATAATCCGGCTCCAGGTCGATGATCTGCATTGCACGCTCTTTTTGCTGTTCTTTCTGCTTCCCTGTTTCTTTCTTTAATTTCCACCAAAGGACTGCCACCCAGATCACAATAACTGCCACCATAACAGCAGTTCTATAGGCCTCCAATACTAAGACCTGACAGCCGATAACCATAGCTACCAGATAACCGACCATTGACAGTACAATTTCCTTTGTTTTTCCATTCTTACGCATTTTCCTCATCCTTTCTTTTTTCTGCAAACAAAAAAAAGAGGGATGAATCTTCGTCCTTAAAACTTTAGATTCATCCCTCTTCTATGCAGCTACCCATGATTTATAACGGAAGATCTTCGTCATCACCACAGCAATGCTCCTGATATTCCGCTTTCGGCTTGGTTTTTTTCTCATCAGCGGATTTTTCATTACTTTTTCCGCTGCCAACAAATTCCCAATCCTGTAGGTAAACTTTGTTTGCCATTCCTTTGCTGCTGTCCGTTCTTTCGAATTCGACTACATCCAGATCACCGGAAATCAAAAGCTGACTTCCTTTTCTGACCTTTGCAGCCACAATCCTTTCTGCCAATGCACCGAACGCCCACACCTGTAAATATACCGTGTGCTTATTCGTGCCAAATCCTTTTGTCACAGCCAGATCGAAAGAAAGATACGGTTTCCCATTTGCACTTTCCTTCAGTTCCAGATCGGCTGTCACACCTCCTACTGTAGTAATGTGAATCATCATACTACACACTCCTTTCTGCCCTGTTCAGGCGTTAAAAATAATGAAACCAATAAAAAAAGCGCTTTTGTATCACGCCTTTTAGACGCAAAAATACAAAAACGCTTATTCTATCCTTAAACAACTTATCTCGGTCAAACGCCTCGATACCCATCAATCTACAATTTAAGAGTAGCATAATTAATATAGAATGTCAATTCTACATCCAGCATCAGTACCATTTATCTAAGATCACGTTTCTGTTGAGGTATAAAGTTGAAATTGCCTCCAGAATCCTTCTATGGTTATCATAGAACCACATAAAAAGTCCCAGATTATCGCAAGTACTGTAATCATCATCATACAGTGCATCCATCACCTTTTCACTGGTCGATACATCCGTCACATCATTTTCAATACACTTCAGGATCTCCGCACAAGACAGATGTGTCTGTCTTGCCAGATGCAATACCTTTTTCTCCATATCTGTATAATTCTCCTTGCGGAATACGATTTTTGCAACGGAAACAGGTACTTTTTCAAGCAATACCAATCGTAAAAATGCCTGTACTTTTACAGAAAACTTACTGTTAATGGGCACAACATATAAGTTGGCCAGTAACTTATACAGTGCAATATCCCCTTTCTCCGCCTGGGCACTCACGATCAGATGTCTTACCTCTAATCTCTGCAGGACTGCTTCAAATCTTTCCGGATCAATACCGGTTTTCTTAGTTTTTTCTTCAAATGCTTTCTGCACTTCTTCCTTAGTCATGATATTCCACATCAGACAGGACCAAAGAACCATTTCTTCCCTACTTAAAGCCGATTCTTTCAGATTTACCACCACAATAGGCTGTTTTATCCCATTGCCCTCATTTTTTAATTCATATCTTCCAACAGCCGCATATAATCTGACCATTTCTTTTCATCCTTTCTTTTTCTATGCTAATTTCCGCAGGAAAACATCATCCTGCTTCAAGTATTTCTGTGCTCTGGATATGCAGGCAGTGATGTAATTCGTATTCACGCAGTATTTCTCTGCAATATCCTTTCCGCTGTATCCCTGCATTTTCATCTCGATGGCTTCGATGCCTTTTCTCGCCGTGCTGCTGCATCTCCCCTTTGTTTCTTCTAATGCCTGTAGAATATCCTTTTCGTACAGTTCACTGTCCAGTTCTTCCTTCATATGCTGTTCCATATAGTCATCAGCCTCGGATAAAAATTGGCGCAACGCTTCCTGCTTTGTATTTAGACTTCTCAGGTAATCAAAGATCGTATTGCGGATCACGCGAAAGGCATATGTAGAAAATGCCGCCTTCTCCATTCTTCGATAATTTACTGCTGCCTTACAAAGCCCGATGGCACCCACCTGATAAATGTCATCATACTCCATCCCGCATACATGGCTATTGATACGGATACATTTCCAGATCACCATATCAATCATATCCAGATTATCCTCTACCAGCGTCCTCTGTTTATCGTTTAATTTCTCATCCATCGTCTAAGCCCCCTTCGCCCGGTTATTCCGCAGCACTTCCTGGCAGGCATCGATCAGTTCATTACACATATAGTCGGAGAAATATCCGATATGCGCCTGTGCCTTCGTCAGAGAAAATTTATGCTGCATCCATTGATAGGCCTGTCCTCTTGTCATAATCCCCTGTTTCCAGATCTCATCGAAAGAACGGTGTGCCTGTATCCTTTTGTTTCGGAGATCGCCATCCGCCAAAGTACCTTTGGGCTCATCACTGTTTCGATATACACCTACATAAGCGTTACACGCAGGGTAATGGGTACAGACATACAGTTTATCCACCATAGAATCTTCACCATATACATAACTGCCATCTCTGAGCACCGCTCTTCCTCCGCAATATGGACAGGTAATACTTTTTCTGTTTTTTCTATTTTTCTTCATAGGACTTTCCGCCTTTCTACTTAATACATTCCTATTACTATTGTAAAAAACCAAATTTTTAAAATCTACAATTCTAAAAAATCCGTGGGCTAAATTTTGGGGCAACTTATGTTAACATTAGGAAAATCAGCAAAATTTGGCATAAGAAAAAGACTCCTGGAAGGAGTCTTACTAATTTTTTCATATTTAACATGCTGCTTTTCTGTTTTGAATCAGTCTTTTCTATGGCAGCCGAACTTTTTCGGTATCTGAGTAACAGAAGAAATGGAACTGACGATACATACACCAATACTGCTGCTGATAACAGAACAAACCAGATCCTGTTCCAAAACAGTAATGGCAGACATAAGAAAAGACCGCAAAATACTGTCAATACGAGACTGACACAGTAAATGGTCGCAGGGTAATATATTTTGTTATAGTGCATGATTTCTGTCAAGCTCTCGGAACCCTTCCAACCCAAATCCCATTTTTTCACGATGTACCTTGACAATTCAATGATAAAATCATTGTTATATGATCTTCTCCATTTCTTCATGCTTCTCTGAACTGTTGCTGTTGGATACGCAGAATAGTAAGAAAAAATGTTATAAATCCCATAACAAAATAGAATAACACCTATATAAATTAAAATAACCATTTTATCCCTCCAATGTAAAAAGCAGGGATTATCCTCTCCCTGCTCTTTGTTTTCTCTCGATATTTATTTTTTCCACTGAGTTTCTTCAGCAATATCTGCAACCAGCTTGCCATTATATGTAAAGAATCTGGGACCCGCTACACTGTAACCTTTGATTTCCCTCGCAACTGCAGATAAAGATGTAAGATCACCGTTATACTGAACCTTATGATCATCTTCTACTACAACTTTAATTGTTGGATCCTCGATAAATACTAATTCCGCACCAACGGGAATACCGCATTTTGCAAAATTCATAGGTGGTCTTTTTACCTTTTGATCAGACACTGCATTTGTTGCAGCTGCAACCCTTACCAATTTATCCTGTGAACCACTGATCATCGCAATCGCTTCTAATAAGTCATAAGCATCTTCTGGAGTCAGCACGAAAAATTCTCTACTCTTGGATACACGAAGATCGGGGTTCAGATTATCTATCAGTTTATGAAGCTTTTTATCTTCCAGTTTGCCCGGTGTTTCGTATGTAGCATAAACTTCATAATCATAGGGCAGCGCTGTTGTACTTAACTGCTGTCTTCTTGCTTCTACATCTGTTGCATATCCAATCTTTACCATTCCTGTTAATGCTGGATTTGTCATAATATAAATATAGCCCTTTGCCATAACTCTCACCTCAAATAGCTTCTCTCATTAAAACACATTCAAAATCAAATTCATCATCATAAAATGCCCTGGTTAAGAACAAAAGGACATTTTTATTCTCAAATGCTCTGAAATCCTGAATCTTATCACGGACTCTCCAGCAATATTCTCCAGCAACAATATTCGTCCAATGTTTCTCAACGCTTTGTACACCATGAAAAGCACCTTTGAAAACATAGATAAACTTATTATCATAGGCATACTGAAATTCACTGTTGAAAAGGCCATAATTCAAATCAAATGTTTTGTCAATTACAACTGCGATCATATATCCGATAAAAGCTGCCAAAACAGGAGTAAATATCATAACCACCTTAAAAACCGGCTCTCGGTACCACAGACTTTCAAACATCATATATTCCAACAATACAGTCAGGAGAAAAGCTGATAAAACCAGCAATCCTTTTAATATAAAAATCTGTTTTTTGCACTTGGATACTGTTGCAAATGATTTTCTGTTTAACTCTGCCAATAAAGAGTTTATTTCTTCATCGTCAAATTTATATGGCACCACTTTATTCGTAATATAGTGTTCCAGATTACCAGACATAGCTTTTCACCTCCTCAACAGCACAAGATATTGTGCTTATTTTGTATTTTATCGAAATTGTAGCACTATTTATTACCATAAACAAGCGAACAATTTCGAAAAAACAGTTTGTACGCACAAAATCGGCAAAAGCCATAATATGAATATGAAAACCGCTTACTTTTAACAAATAGATTTGTAAATTCTTACAGAAAACCCCTGAAATATAATTCAGAGGCTAAGTTCTTTTCTGTTATAAAATCTCGTTCCAGTTTTCTTCCATGCGTTCCGCATCATGTCTTGTTACCAAATGCAATGCATCTGGCAGTTCTGCTGGAACCCATTCCTTGATTTCTTTTGCAAATGCATAACAGGTACCATCGGCACAGTTTTGATAGAGCTTTTCATTTGTATCATCTAGGAAATAATCTACAAACAGGTCTTTGTACAGACCTACCATTTCCCAATAGATCTCTGCTGTTTCGAGATAATTCTGCATATCACAGAGTTTATCCTGAATCGCTCCATAGTACCATGCCTGTTTTTCCTTGGGTGCGTTAAATCTTTCCCACAATTCTTCCCCAATATGTCTATAATCCTTCCACAGACTTCTCAGATTTGCAGTCATATCCGCCATGACCAACAGCTTCACACGGAAGGAGGACTCATCCATAGCTTCGATCTTATGTCTGCGTACCTCTTCCCATGTCTGGTCAGGGTTCTTGGTATGAGCCATCACTAACGCTGCTACATCAGTACCAAACTCATTTTTTATGTCCATATAAGTTGTTTCTGTATCCTCTACTGTATCATGAAGCAGACCGGCCATTAGTAAGTTATTGTCAGCTTCCATACGATTCAGAATAGTCATTACTTCCATAGGATGCCCGATATAAGGTCTGTCCGTTCCTTTTCTGACACCTCCCGCATGTTTGTCAGTCGCAAAAAAAATAGCTTTATCCAGCAGTGCATTAGATTTCACCGTATCTTTTTCATTATCGATATTGTTCACGACACACTGCATCACCGTTTTGGAGAATGTAAAACAGTTTTCACTCCAGGGATTCAGGATGAAGCCATCAACATATGATGAGATAAACACAAAATCAAAGAACTGGTCTATGTAATTAGAAATGATGCCGGTTGCAGGACCTTTATGTACTTCGTCATCATCGGTAAACGCTACCAGATAAGTACCGCCATCTTCTGTCTGTACCTGTTGCAGATTAAAAGACATATTTTCACTGCCAATTTCTTCTTCTGGTATCCAAACCGGGATCAGAAAATGTCCATCCTCCTGCATTCTTTCACAAATTTGATTAAGGAGTGCTCCATATGTTTCCCCCGTTGGATCAGCTCTAAATTGGCGGATCTTTTCGTTTATCAGTTCATTTCTTTCAAGGAAATTATTTTCCATAATGCATTCTCCTCTCCTCAAAGCGTTTTAAGACTACATTCATTTCTTCTGTCAGTCTGCTATGACATTCTTTTTTCAGTTCTTCAGGAACTCCATAGAAGCCCTCTGCAATACTGCCTGCAATCGCCGTTAATGTGTCGCAGTCGCCGCCAAGCGATACTGCAGTACGAATCACATCCTCAAACGAATCACCCTCCAGAAAGGCTGTGATAGCTTCAGGAACCGTTTCCATACAGGACTCCACATGATAATAGTCCGGTCTGATCTCATCACAGGTACGGCTCAAATCATAACCAAGTTCTGTTTCGATATATGCTTTGATTTCTTCCTTACTTTTCCCTCTTCTGGCAAGAAAGATAGCTGTAGCTGTCGCCTCTGCACCTTTAATACCCTCAGTGTGATTATGTGTTACTTCTGCACTTAAACGAGCCATTTTTCTGACTGTTTCGAGATCATTAAACAGCCATGCCGTAGAAGAAACTCTCATTGCAGAACCATTTCCATAACTGCCATAGGGCTTTGGTCTTGGCTCTGCCAGCCAAATGGAGAATCGCATCCCATAACCCGCAAAAGGATATTTTCTGCCCCAGCGCCGCATACTGCTAACCAGAAGGTGTCTAATTTCTTCGTCTGACGCATTATGCTCAGCCTCTAAAAAAGCTTCCGCTACTGCAATAGTCATTACTGTATCATCAGTAAATTCCGATGCATCGCTGAACAAGGGAAATTCTTTTGTTTTTCTCCCTCTATCAAATTCATATGGACTGCCAATAACATCGCCTAAAATTGCTCCAAACATAGTTATTTCCCCCTTCTGCTTTTATGGTCTTTTTCAATATCACATTTCCAGTCAGAAGACATTTGTCTGCAGGCTCGTACATCCGCAATCGCCATATTAATAGCACCATAACACACACCTGTACCGATACCATCACAGATATACTCTACCGCCCTATCTGCAGAGATACCAAATTTTCCAGCCTCACTGATTGCATCCATATTGGCACCGATAAACATGAACTCCCAGCCGTATTTTTCTTTTTGACGCTCTACCATCTTTTTGATTTTGCCGTATGTATAATTTGTGCTGGCATTTTCATAGCCATCTGTCATAATGATAAACATTGTTTTTTCCGGTCTATCTTCTTTTCTAGCGTATTTATGCACATTACCAATATGACGAATTGCCTCGCCCAGCGCATCCAGTAATGCAGTCAAACCACATACATAATACTCTTTATCTGTCATGGGTTTGATTTTTTCCAGTTCTACTCTATCGTGGAGCACTTCTCTTCTATCATCAAACAGTACAGTAGAAATCACTGCTGTTCCTGCTTCCTTTTTCTGTTTTTCGATCAGACTATTGAATCCACCAATGGTATCTCTTTCGAGGCCACTCATAGAACCACTCCTATCAAGGATGAAAACAATTTCCGTTAAATTTTTTCTCATAATAAAAACCTCCCTGTTTTCTCGTATCTCTTAGCTACATCTAAAGTATACGAAAATTCAGGGAGGTCGTGGTGGCCTGTCAGGCGACACTTTTACGCTCCAATCAAAGGGTAATTATAGGCAAATAATACCTCATTGATTTCAAATACATTATAGTTTTTCTGTCGAATAAAGTATTCGATGATAATATCATATTTGCTGCTATGAGTCAGCGCATAGCCAGCTCTGCCGATGAATTCTTTTGTTTCCTCCAGGCTCAGCTCCATGGCCAATGCAAAGGCAATAGCCGTATTTTTCTTAGGTTTATACTCAGGATTGTTTCTGATCTTGGAAAACAGTTTGCGGTCAATGTTTGCCTTTTTGTAAACATCAGAATCTTTCAGGTCTTTTCTAATGAGCCAATCCAACAGGGCTTCTGAGAAGGTCATTTCCTTCTCCTCCAGCATTTCTTCCAAGCTAATATTTCCAACTACTGCAGAAGGCAAAGGGATACTCTTGCAATACTCAAGTTCATCATCATGCAGATCGATATCTTCGAGAATAAGTTCTCTCATATAACGCAATTCACGACGAGCACTTTCACTTAAATTATCTGCATATTCCTCTTCCAGTTTTTCCTCTACATAATGGGCATCAATAAAAGATTGGACATCCTTAAACAACTTTGCAGATAAGTTAAAGGCCTTATTACTGAACACAACCAAATAAACCATTATGTCATGTTTCAGAATGAAATCACTGATCACACTAACTGCAATCTGTAATGCCTGATCCTTTGGAAAGCCATAATTGCCAGTTGCCAGCAAAGGGAACGCAATGGATTCACAGCCATTCTCTACTGCTAAATCTAAAGACTTCTGATAGCAAGATCGTAAACAAGCCTTTTCACCATCTTTACCCCCATTCCAAACAGGACCTACTGTATGAATCACATATTTTGAATTTAGGTCAAAGGCAGGAGTAATAGCAGCATCACCTCTATTAATGACACCAATGACCTTCCTTGCCTGCAAAAGTTCTGATCCTGCCGCATTATGTATTGCTGTATCAACACCGCTACCAACTTCAGGGCATGGATTCGCTGTATTTACTATCGCATCGACACTCATTTTAACAATATCATTTCTTACAATTTCTAAAGGCATTATCACTCCCCCATTTCTAAATGTTTTATCTACAGAACATTTCTAATTTCACTCTGCTACTGTATTATTTTTATTCTCTTTTATTTATACTACTCTACCGTTTCAATACAGTATTATTAAGTTTTCTTTGTTTCATTATAGTACAACACACCTAATACTTCCAGTCCCTCAAAAATGGTGGTGTGTATTTCTATTATAAAGAAATAACGCAGGACTTACCTCACAAAATATGTGAGTCACTCCTGCGTTTTATTTACCGATCGCCGCCAGCATGAATGCCGCTGCCATCATATCCTTCAAGTTCACCAGACATACCGCACCATTCACAAGTAAAAGAACCTGAAGTTCCAATATTGCAATTTAATTTGCCACAACTACAAATCACAAATGCTTTCGCCCCACAATATGGACAACCAGGATAGTCTTCTGTAGGAGCAATCACACCTTTAATCACAGTCCCATCATAGCCTTCTCTTTTTGCAGATTCCTCTTTTATAGGAAAAGCCCATGTATAAGCCCAAAGTCCTTCTTCTGCTTTTTCAAAACGAACACCATATAATTTATGTGTTTCTTTACATTTACAAACAGCTACAGTAGCTATCCGTTCTTTCACGCTACCGCCTCCATTCAATCACTATAAAGTAAAACAACTGTAATATCATCACCACTGCCAAATTTACTTGTTTCATTAAGCCAGTCATGAAGATTTATCTCGATCGATTTCATACCATTTTCTTTGATCACTTTATAATATTCTCTGGCAGTCTGATAGAAATCTTCCTGGGTCTCATAACTATTGGAAAACCCATCTGTAGAAAGCATATATAAATGAGAACCTATCGTGGAATGTTCTATTCTCTGGATTCTGGAAATCATATTACGCCATGCGTCAGTACTGGAGAGAGAATGTGTTTCCACACCAAGCAGTTTATCGGGGATAAGCAGATGGGTTACCTCAAGATCATCAGCATATAAGATATCTCCATCGCCCAACTGCAGGGAAAAAACAAATTCAGGAGTAATCAAAAGGCCCAATACAGTTGTGCCGTATTGTTTATAAACCGCTTTTTTATTGACTTTTCCGTTATCCAGATAGTATTTTTCTCTTTTATTATTGGTATGTACTTTCCAGACCCTTCTCTTCCATTCCTGTTCCATAGACTGAGCAATCTTAATCTCACCTTCGCGGTGAAGATAAGTAGCCAAATGATCCATATTCTCGGAAAAGACAGAAACCAAATCATTCATAAGCTTACAAAACACATTTACCGCAATAGTAGAACCCGTCTTACTATACGGGCATTCATCGCTCCCATGGCCATCTGCAGCTGCTACTATGCTTACACCATCAGATAAATGTAGTATCTTATAACTATCCTGACAAGGCATATTTTTCCGTTTATGGGAATATCCCTGCACGCATTCCCCATAAATCTTATGATTCATGAAAGACCACCGCCTTTATTTACCATACATCCCCATCATCATCCGGATTTGGAATATTCACCATATCAATTACCAGTGGACCGTCATTATCCGCATTATCAGAGGGTAATAAATCATTTAGTTCAGCAACAATGGGGTTATAAGACTTTTCTTTCTTCACAGAGATTTCAGGTGACTGCTGTACTACTGGTCTGCTAACAGGCGCAGAAACAACAGAAGCTGCAGTAGAAGCCCATTTGATCATTTTAGTTAAAGATGCAGCATCATTTGCCTGCAATACCAGTTCCTTCGTACCTGTAAACTCAGCTAAAATATTGTCATCAGCATCAGAACCAATGGAAATCGCGATCCTAACAGATTTTCTACCCCAAGGCATGTGCAATAATCTATCTAATGCTACTTTATAATTATCCGTAGGATGACCATCGGATAACAATACCAGAACGGGAGGCAGTGCTCTTTCAGACATAGGCGGCATAGATAACTGTTCGCAAACCAAATTCAGCGCCTCTCCAAGATCGGTTACACCGTTAGCCACAAGATCATCCCATACGAAATCTTCAATAGGGATAGATTCTTCTGTCATCCAAGAAGCACCTGTTGCAAATCTTAAAGCTCTGATCATTAACTGTGCATTCGGATTATCCTCTGCAGCATCGAGCATTTCAGGAATAACAGACTGAATCGCATGATTTACTGTACCGATTTTTTCACCAGACATAGAACCAGAACAGTCTACGATCCAAAAGAAATGTAAAGGTCTGCTGGCAAGCTTACCACCAGGTCGGTTCATTTTTTCACCCACAAAAAATCCCCCTTTTATTATTTAAACACACCAGTGTTATTTTCAAAATGAAGTTTTGCCCCCGGTACAATACCAGCTGCTCTGCCAGGAGCCACTAAAATCTGTGTACCATCAGCTTTTTCATAGATCCAATTTACAGTATCCATATTTCGAATACCAAATAGATTTGGATTATTCGGATTCTGTACAACAACGCCGATTTCTCTATTGAAATCACCATTTTGATATACAGAATGCGCTTTTAATTTCATATCATTGGTCAGAAGAATTGTATTCTTCCCAATGATCATTCTAGAAGGAATACCTACAGTTTGATTACAAGACCAGCAAACATGAGGTATACTATTATCTTCTTTATATTCGTCATAGAATACTTCAGCACCACAATATGGACACTTTATGATCACATCCATTAAATTCGTGAAAGTTTCCAGCCATTTATTCTCAGTTACCCTTCGGTTAGGAGAAGAGATGCCTGCAGTAAATGCCTGTGTAAACAGTTTTTTCAGACGTTCCGGATAAAGATCCCAATAGATGAGAGCGTTATCCTGATACCCTTCAACCGGTCTATTGGATTTATCATCAGGATCAAAGATAAATACAGGATTTTTACCGTATAATTTGTTCATCGCATAGATATCCATGCAACGGATATCAGCCTCAAGCTTTCCCTCCAAAGGATGGTTCAGCATAAAAATATAGAACAATAATACTGCAAGGGAAAACAGATCAGTATTCCGGGATGGTTTCGCTTGGCCCCTAACAATTTCAGGTGCCATAAAACGAGGTGTGCCATACACAGTACTATCATCATATCCATTGATAGATACATTATCGTTATCACAGATCAGCACATCACCTGTATTTGGATCGAAGAACAGATTACCAAAAGAGATATCACGATAACTATATCCAATCTCATGGAGCTTCTGATAGCCTTTGGTCATGTTATAAGCAACTTTACAGAGGACATGGAAGGATGGATCAGCTTTACGCTTCATCAGATCAACAATGCTTTTGAAATTGTTTGGACGTAATTCCATAATATAACCAAAAGCACCGCCTCTTGACTTATGTACAATATCTTCTGGCCATAAGAAACTCTCACTTGGTTTACCCATTGAAATCAGGTTTTCAAGAATCTTTCTCTGAGTTTTCGTTCCAGTGTGTCTGTAATACCACTTCAATGCATAATGTTTTGTGCCTAATACAACATCATAGACCTCGCCTTGTCCACCAGCACCGAGGAATTTTTCAACGATATATTTATTTCCGCTTTCAGAAGAAACGATTGTTCCGGCTTTTAATAATCCATCCATCAATAGCCTAACCTTCTTTCCTCGATAATTTTCAGTACCATATGTGGAATCGTACCATCATTTACAATGATACTGTATGTTTTAGAACCAAATTGCAGTTCAATGGCATTTGTATAGGATTTGATCGCGGATAAAGACTTAAATGGTTTATCAAAACCTAATTCTTTACACTGCAGAATAATCCTTTGGTTTGTAATATAAAGAATCGCTTTATGCTCTACTGGTTTAACGATTTCTTTTGAATCGCCAACACCCCAGCCTACACGATTTCCTTCAAATAACCCAGGCGTACTACCGCCAAAGTGTCTGTATAACTTCTCTTTCTTTTCTTCCAGAAGAAGTGCCTTTTCAATATAACAGCAGTATTCGCCTCTCTTGAAAAACAGATTATCTGTATTCAAGCGAGGTAAGCGACCTGCCATAATTTCATTTTTCGCAGCATCTGGCAGAATACTGCCAACTGTTGGATGATAATTACCGCCAAACAGAATATCTAATAATCCCATGTCGCCACCTCCTTTTATACTAACTGATAACGCAGTTTATTTTTTCTTGCATATTCTTCAGCATACGAGCCCATGCTGCAAATCAGAATAAAACGATCATTCACATTATCAAAAGCGTTCTCCCCAATACTTTGTACTCTATCGGGAATAATCAACTCTTCCAGACTGCTGCAGCCTTCAAACGCTAGATCACCGATCGAACTTACTCTATCATGGATCTTAACCTTTTTTAGATTCTCACATCCCTGCAGCAGCTTGGGAGCGATTTCTGTTAATAATGCTGGCACATTAAATTCTTTGATATTATGGCAATAAGAGAATGCACCTTCTGCGATCCAATATAAAGTACCGGGAAAAACGACTGTTTTGATCTTGGTACCTGTCATCGCATAAGCACCGATCTGTTCCAAAAACGGCGGCAACGCAGCTGTAACAAGGTTACTGCATTCAGCGAACGCATAATCAGCCAATTCCTTGATCGTATGCGCAAAAATCACCTGATTGAGCCTTGTACAGCCACAAAACGCACGTTCAGAGATTCTTTTTATGCCATCTGTAATAATCACTTCTTCTACGTCCGTTTCGGAAAACGCACTTGCCTTGATCTCAACTACAGATTTATTCGCATAAGAGCCCTGGAAAATAATCATCCGATTATTATCCCCTCTAAAACCTGTTACCTTTAAGCCTTCTGCGTATGTACTGTTTTCATATAGAAACAGATCACTATACTGCACAACACCAGATTTTTCTTCTAAGATCGTAGGTTTAGTATCGGATTTACCGGAACTTAAGCGAATATCACAGCTCTTACCTAATGTTTTCTGACCATAGCAAACACACCACATAGAAATCGCCCAGTCAGCGTTCATTCGGCTGATCCCTTGTTCTTCCACTAATCGTTTTACGAAACGGTAGGCAAAGGTGTTATTGATATGCTTTACAGCATCAATCTCTTTTACAATTCCGAGGGTATATGCTGCGAGTAATAAGTTCACCTGCATATGCTGACCAGGAAAGAAATCTTTTACAAGACCGGTAAAACGCGCTTTATCTCCCAATGCATCCTTATATTCAGTTAAGAGTCGTTCAAAATCTTTTTCGAACATAAAACCTCACCACCAAGTTATTTTAATCTACACCAAGAGCCTTAAATACTGCTTCCTGTGCTGTTGTATAGAAGATAATACTGAAAGCACCGATCAAATCAGAAGGTACAGAACCAAGGTCAGGTGCAGATGTAATAGGCAGCAGAATCTTCTTTGCGCCTGCATCTAAACAAGTCTGCAGTACATTTGCCAGTTCGTCTACTTTAATCAATGTACCACTGATACTGATTTCACCCAAAACTGCCAGGCTGCTTAATGTAGGCTTACCCAATGCGGCAGAACAAATAGCGATCAATGTGGGTAATGCCAGTTTACTTGTCATACCAATACCATTCAGATCCTGGTAGTTGATAATATAGTCCTTTGTTGTGGTACTGATAGAACCGGAAATAGAGTTACCATTTGCTCTCAGGAAATTCATCGCTGTATTTGTAGCTTCCTTCGCTTCTCTATCGGAACCAATACCTGTTCTTTCGATATTACCTTTACCAGGCAGTATCTGTGTTTCCAGTCTATATACACCGGGCATACCTGTTTTACCCTGGGAAATCGTATAGATCTGTCCGGGATGTGTCAGGCCTTCGGGGATTAGTTTGCCACTGCCTTTTTCGGGTACAGATACATAATGCTCATCGAATGTTTCTCTATCTACATAGGAGAAATTGATATCATAGAATTCCATACCGCCGATCTTCTTCAGTTGTTCTTTTACCCTGCGACGCAGTTCCAGTGCCAGTTCAACGATTTCTCTAGCATCTTCTTTGGAAATATCGCCATCAGGATACATCAGTTTCGCAAAACCGGATACCATTTTTCTAACCGCAATCGTATCCCTCTGGTTCAGATTAGAGCCAAAGGAGAAGTATTTATCCGCAATATCTCCAAAGGGTTCTTTACGCATTTCTCTCATAAATTCAGAGAGATAGTCAGAGATAAAACCATAATCATCAGTAAAGAAATCAGGACGATATTTAGGGATTTCCCAACCAGGCACATAGCAATGCATACGATCCAGGAACGCTGTATCAAAAGCCATTGCAACGGGGAATGGCTCAAACAAATGAGATGTTTTCTGCAGTACATCTACGCTCTGATTGATATTACCTACAAATACCATAGACGCAGAGGCCGCTTTTTCCTCTCTGCCACGGGCAAAGGAACCGGATGCCATGTAGTCTTTCATAATCTGGATACCATCTTTATCCTTAAATGTGATCCCTGCAACTTCGTCAAATGCAACTACGTCCCAAACACCGACCAGACCAATTGTTTTGGAAGCCATGTTATAGAACAGGTTCGCAACTGTCGTCTGACCGCCGGATACCAGAATAGAGTTCGGAGAGATCTCTTTATAAATATGGGATTTACCAGTACTTCTGGGACCCAGTTCACACAGGTTAAAGTTATTTTCAACCAGTGGGATCATGCGTGCCAGAAGCAGCCATTTTACCCTTGTAGTAAATCTGTCAGGCTCCATACCGATAGATCTCAGTAATACATCCATCCATTCTTCCTTTGTAAAGGCTTTTCGGCCATTTTTCACCTCGTCCATGTCAATATGAGGCATCTGGATAGGTGTCAGTTTACGGATACGGATAGGATTAACATTCTTCTTATCTTCCTCGATAAATTCATATTCCAGCTGCAGGATACACCAGATACCACCGCAAAGCAGACGATCATACTGAGAAGGATAATCGGGATGGATAGGAATATTCTTTACACCAAGGTTAGAGAACTCGGCTTCATATCTATCTTCTTTTGTATTCAGATGAACTGTGATTTTATCAATAACTGTAAAACTACCGCGTTCTCTTAATTTAGAGAGCACTTTCTGCGCCTCATCTGGACGTACGAAGTTATCTGTCAGAATACGTTTTACATTATTCAGACCTGCATCAATGTCCTGTTCATCATCAGAACTGCAATACTGTCCCAGCAGGAACTCCAATACATAAACTGGTACATTGGCACCCTCTTTGATTCGCTTTGTCAAATCTTTACGAACGATACGCCCGTCAAAATACTGACGTAATTTTGTTTTTATCACTTCACGGGTATCAGTTAATTCCATGAATTCTTCCATAGTATTTCCCCCTTGCTATTAAAATCCAAAATCATCAGCAAACATAATATCCATGATGACTTCATGACGCATGGTTTCTAAAGCATTTTTATCATCATAAGCTACCAAATAGTACTTTTCAGCTCTATCATACTTTCTATTTTTAAAGTTAAACCGCAGTTTGAATACTCTATTGACTGCATCTTTATCTTTCTTATCAGCTACGTATACATGCTCATTAGAGATTTTTTCACCTTTTTCGGTTATGAAATAAATTCTATAAGTAGTTTCTTTTATCAGTTCACTTATCGCATCTTTCTGCATGAATTCCATATTGGTAATCAAATTTGTAATCTTATTGATTCTGCTTACCAAATCAATTTGAACAGTAGATACATCTTTATATCCTCTTTCTGTTTTTACCTCGATCAAAGGAATCAACATTTCCTGAGCAGAGCAGCCACCATGAACATAATTCATACCTGCACCCGGTTTTTTGAAAACATCAGTGCCAACAGGATAAGAAATAATAGTACCACCATTTGTATAGAACTTATTCGCCTCTGTAAAGGCTGTTCCAACCATGCCAAGTTCTTTATTACCCAAATAATATCTGCGTCCCACAGCCGCTTCTGTGGTATATACAGAACCAATCTTATCACTCTCTGTCAATTTATCTCTCTTATACATAAAACCATGATCCGCTGTTACAATAAAGTTTGATTTATTGGCACTGGTCAATCTGCGGATCAATGCATAAATCTCATCTACTGCTTCATCACAGGCATTGAAAACTTCATTCTCTGTGTTAGGAGTATCCCCTCTGCCATCCACCTGATTATGATAAATATAAACAACATCCTGGAAAGCAAACAGATTTTTCAGATCTGAAACACTTGCATTTTTAATATCATCGTACTGAAGACATTTGCTTGTTTCTTTATATCGCTGTAAAATGCTTTGTTTCTGATCTGTAGATTCAGATTCCATGCCATCAACCAAAACCTCATAATTATCCGTAAGTTCCAGTGTTTTATGGGGTAATAATGCAGCCATACCGTATGCAGTAATAGACGGCAATGTACTCATCATCGGTTTAATGGTTGCTTTAATTTTTTCGTCGACCTGTAATTTTTCTAACAAGGATACACCTACTTCATAACGAAGCGCATCAGAAATAATTACAATAATCTGTTCTTTAGACGACATCGTGTATTTTTGGATATGATTTCTAAAGAAATCCTTCTGCTTCTCAATTTGCAGAGAGATGTATTCTTTCCGGAATAAATCTGTCCAGTTTACACATACCTTTGTCAGATATTCATTCGTGTAAATATTCTCGATCAATGGCTTCAACTGACTGAATTGAGAAGTATCTTCTAATTTATCCAGATAGAAATAGAAATAACGGTATCTTCGATCCATCTGATACATTTCATCGGTATACTTCTTCACCAGTTCATTCAAGCTACCTGATTTTACATAATGCATATTGGAAATAATATGCCAAGCATTTTCCAATACAAAATACTCAGAACGGTATCTTCTGCCATAATGCCCCTGCCGACGCATCTTAACTAGCTGAGGAATCGTAAAGTCAACCAGCTTGGCAGCAACATCCTCCAGTGCCAGTCGTTCAATCATCCACTGGATCAAAATTTCTTCTATACCGGAGAAAATACCGCAGGAGACCAGTGCATCAGGAGACATTTTCTTAAACTCAGTCTCTGCTTTCAAAGTATCATATACCTTCTTGGAAATCAGATCAAATTTTTCACTATACTGGGTATTATTCATCAAATTATCCATGAATGTCAGAATTGTACCAGCTTTGAAACTGATAAAAGGATTCCATGCCACTGGCACATCCTCAGAAATTACTTTGGATGTGTATGTAACAAACAATGTCATTGTCAGTTTTTCCAGCGTAGGATTTTCATCTGTATATCCGAAGAATTCTCCCATTAATCTCCAGAAATGCTTTAAGAGTCCGAATTTATCAAATTCTGCGAAATAAGTATTCTCTTCCCAGTCATCCATCAACACAGAACGAAGCACTTCTTCAAAGGACGCTGTTTTGCATTTACAGAGAATACTCATCATAGCAATTTCGATGCTGTTTCTGGTGTAAGAATCGAAATCCATATTATAGAAAGCCTGCGTACGCTTCTTTTCTGCAAAAAATTTGATATGCTCCTGAATCACTGGTTTACACTGTTCTGGCATATTAAGATCCAGTATCAAGAGAGATACTCTATCAGCACAAAACTCAACAGAATATCTGATAGTATCCGCCAAATGATTGTCCTTCAATGCAGGCTTTGGGAATGGCGCATAAATCAAATAATTTGTTTCCTTGTCTACACATTCCAGAAAATACTTGATGAAAAACTGATTATCCGTTTCCAGATGCAACACCTTGGCATTCATTAATTCTAAAGAATCTACATCTTCAACAAATTCCGCATTATCATCGTACCAAAATACCAGTTTGCGAACCTCACCGATAAACTCATTATTCAGTTTGTCTATAATCTGCTTTAGGTTAAGTTCAGCCATTATTACACCTCTTTCATTGCTAATTTATGAAAGACTATATTTCATTAAGTTTATATTTTTGTTTTTGATCACCACAGCATGATAAAGTCGTTACTCAGCGATTATTTTACTAATCAAGTTTTCAATACGCTCACCCGAAAATACAGCAAATGCATCTATATTATCCATTACTGTTTTTACTGTCGTATAATCACCAACACAACAAGTCAAGGAAGCCAATACCTTTTTCTCTACAAATACCACTTGACCGTCTTTCACTTCTGGTACGGACACAGTTTTATCCTTCTCAAGAAGGAAGCCATTTGTAACTGTGCTTGGAGCATATCCGTGGACAAAGCATGTACGATATTTGTTTGCCTCTTTATATGTTTCTTCTTTCAAAATGTCAGACATATAGGAATGAATATCTGGCTTGATTTCTTTTAACTTCTTCATCACATTGGCTCGAAATCGATAATCTTGAATAGATTCGTCTATTCCAAAGAAGATATTTAGAATTTCCACAACATCATCCCAAAGCGAGAAGAACTTCAAATATAAATTCTCTGCAAAATGGTTAAACCAATATCTTCTCATCCAATGTTCTTCTTCAAAATTAGGAACATATTGTACAGATTGTCCCTCTTTTCCAGGTGAGATATACCATGGTTCATCAGGTATTCCCTTGTCAAAATAATGTCTGCATAATGCGTAGGTGATTTTCAAATCTCCAACTTTATTATTGTGTCCTTTAATTGCTTCCTCCATGCGAGGATAAATGAATATGCGGTCTTGATAGGAGGAGAATTTTTCCAAATCAATCAACATTTTGTCAAACAAAGTGACACTAAGGTATTGTTCCCATTCTTCAGAAGATAGCAATTCAAAGGAACTACCAACATCAACAGTCATAAGTATCCTCCTCAAATCTTCGCCAAAATCTGCATTTTCTTACCATCTTTACCAGTCTGGACTTTTTCGTAATTCACTTTTACACCATCATCCAAGTCAATATCGATACGAGAAAGTGCAATATGAGCCAGTTTCGCATCATATTCCTGTGTTTCTTTCAGCTGTTTCTGCAGTTTTTCTTTACGTTTATTCGCTTTTGCGACTTCTTTTGAATCATGGCTATTATCCATAATCTCCTGCATACGCTGCATTTCGCGTTCATAGAGATGCTGTGTCTTATGGAGATATTCTACACGCAGATTACCAACAGTATCCGCATTCCAACGATGCATATAAACAAGGGCCTTAAAGCCATTCTGCTTACCACTGTCGAACATCCAATAAATAGGGCGCTTCTGGTAAATCTTGATATGATCCTTGATAAAATCATTCAGGAAGTAATTACGGATCACTTCACGAGAAGTTGTCCCCTTATTACCTAAAGCTTTTGAAATATAATCAAGGTTGGATTCCAGACTCTTTTCGCCAAAAACCTGTTTCATCCAGTCGCAGAACCGCCCTACGATGTCATCTTCAAAATATTCTTCATCAGTGATAGGAATACAGTTATCAGGGTCAGGAATAAAAGTACTATATTTGCTATAATCCCATTCACCACCGGCATATGCCAAACCTTCTACATCAAGAGAATAACGGCCAAACATACAACCAACTGCGTAAGAAAGCAGGCTGCGAATATCTCTTCCAAGATCAGCCTTGCGAACTGTTACATCCTTATCCTCTACTTCAGGAGTCAATTCATCCTGCAAACCATAAATATCGATGAAGATACGATTAACTTCTTCCTCATTGGCTTTTAACTGGTTGAAGCGATCATTGCATTCGTTTTCCCAGCACATATAACATTCTGCAAGAGCAATATTGCTAATGTCATCAAACAACAAACGGTTTTTAGGAATCACAGAAATCAACGGATGAACCTTAAAATCCCACGATGTTTCAAAAGAATCCCAATCATTTTTACTCATTGTGATATTAGAATCAACTCTATAGTCTATTTCGTTCACATACTCGTTATCGCAAATGATTGGTAACAGCGCAATCGTCCCCACCTCAAAACTAATTGTTGGCGACAGGAATTTAAGTAATTCCCAAGTTACATTTGACGCTAATAATCCTAATAGATAATTAATTCTATCGTCACTTAAAAAAATTGACGAACCACGAATATCAAAAATAAATCCATCAGGTGAATACCTTACTCCAAACTTACTGGAACTTATCATAGTCCAAGTTATACATCTATGGAAATATTTATCTCTGTTTATTACTCTACCTGTATGATTTACAGCAGAATGCTTGTCTATATATGCGCATACTTCCTGACCTTTGTTTTGGAAATTTACAACATAGTCATTATTTCCATACCATTTTCTATATTCCCCACCTTTATTATATGGAAACCACTTATAGTCCCCTATAGTTTCTTTCTCTGACTTCAAGTCAAAACCAATCTTTTGAAAATCCGTTTCATACCAAAGTCTCAAAAACAAATTATTATTTGTCGTAGCCATTCCTTGGCGGGGTTTTGCAATTTCACCTAATGGTATCCCTTTGTTGAACACAGAATAAATGTTTTCGCTGATCCAATATGCAATTTGGCATCCAGGCAAGCGTTCAAAATCACTTGCATAAGTTTCATATACTGATTCAAGATATGTCCCTTTGTTAAGCATCGAAAGCAAAATATCTTTTTGTTCATCCATATATCCCTTGAAACCTTCAAGTCTGAAATATACACCTTTACCACGGTCATTCTCGTTTTTTAGAACAAAAGTACATACATCCACTGTAGCTTCCTTATAGAAAGCACCTTTCGCTATTTGCACTAACGAAGATATTCCTTTACGATGAATGATATATTTGCGCAGTTCCTCGTATGATTTAATAAACATCCATACATTAGGAGTCATAAATGCAGAATATCCATCTGCAATACAGAATCCAAAATTTCGATACATAAACAAGCTAAACATATCTCCGCTAAAAGCTTTGAATTTTTCAGTCACAAATTTTTTCAGATGTCCATCCATTCTATTCATATACGGAGGGTTTGTGCAGACAACAGCATATTTCCCCGACAATATTTTCGCCTGATTAATGAACTTCTGCATTTTAGGAACAATGTTCTTCATCCAATCATCGGAGAATAAATCCAACTGCCCTTTTACCATACAGTTTTTCATATATTCAGCCAAAGTATCGTAATCATGATTTTCTAAAGTCTGCAAAGAGCCAATTTCCTTTGCATGACGGAATGTTTCAATCAAATATTCACCAATTTCATTCTGTTTTTTATCTGTGGTCACACCTTCACATACAAATTTATGGATACCATTGCTTTCTTCAATAGCACATACATGGGGCACGATTTCACGAGTGAAAATGCGGCGATCAAACTGACGAGCCTTCATCATAACAGCAAAGTAAGCCAGCTGATATGCACGCTCATCAATATCCAGACCAAAGATGTTATTTTCCAGAATAGACTGCGCAGCATCTCTGTCAGAATAGCCACATTCTCTATAAATTTCCATCAATACATCAAAGGCGTATACCAGAATATGACCAGAACCCATACAGGGATCAAAGAAAGTTAAATCCTTTGGTTCAATTTTTTCTTTGATATAATTGATTTCACCATTTTTAGGCTTTACAAAGAAATCCAATTTTTCAGACAAATTGCTTTCAGGATTTCTTTCGATCCAATATCTGCCCAAGGAGTTATCTACCATATATCGAACTACCCAGTCTGTAGTAAACAGCTGCGTTGCTGCAGGGATATCGGCTTTTTTAATAGCTCCTTTAAAAATATTAATTATTTCATCATGTTTTTCAGAGATGTAATACTGATACATCCAGCCGATGATCTCAACCTGACCTTCTTTTTCGATATCGAAGTTTTCTTCTTCAATATCATGTACCAGATGCCACACGACGCCTTCCTGATCTGTAAAAGAAATAGTCAGCAGCAGTTCCGTATAGTCATTTGTTTTTTCGAACAACTGCGGCAAGATTTCATGCAACTTATTACACTGCTTAATAAACAGCATACGGAACAATTCATCCAGTTTATTTTCATCCTTCAGCTGCAGGATTCTATCTGTTTCCACATCCGTAAATTCCATATCTGTATCGAATGGAGTTGTTACGAAGTCAGGTTCATTTTTCGCAGGATTTTCGGAAGAAAGCACCCGAATTCTGGAAGGCAGATAGTCATTCACTTCCATAAAACGAATGGCGATCAGACGATTGAACCATGTATATGCGATTTCTTCGATAATCGCTTTGAAAGCTGTCGCATAATCACTGCCCTGCTCTTTTTCACGAATCGCTTTCACCAGAGCATTTCTCTGGTCAATATCTTTCCCTGCCACCTGTGCATATTCCCTTGTACCAATGTCAAAGAACTGCAGGTCACGAGTAGACTGAGGCAGAGGATCAGCGATGCCCTTTTCACTGACACCAATCAGCCCTGCTTTATATGTAATGTCTGTAATGAGCTTTCTGCGTGCCCATACAGCGAAGTTTTTAATTGCGGTTTTATTCATAGATTATCACCTGCTTATCTTAGAATTCAATGTGCAGAATAGTATCTTCTTCCAGCTGAGCTAACAATTTCTTTTCAAGTTCAGCGATGTATTTTTTCAAATCGTCAGCTGTTTCTACCTGCCAGCTTGTTTGTGTATTTACAGATTTAATGGAAACCACCTTGTTTTTCTTTACCTTCACAGGAGGTGTTACTGGAACTACAGGGGGTTCAGCAGGTTTTCCGCCACCTGTTGGAGGTGTAGGTAGTGTTGGAGGTGTTACAGGTGTAGTCAGTTTCTCTTCAGTATCTTTGATTTCCTTCAGGAAGCGAACCTTCAGAGCATCTGCTTCATATTTATAGTTCTGCAAAGTAGCCAAATTGTTACAGGATTCCGCTTTATTTGTAAGGTTCTGAAAGATTTCAATATACTTATCTTTCAGCATATTTTCACATTTTTTACCTGCCAGCTCATCCATAACTCGCTTTTTCTGATCCTGAATTACTTCCAGAACAGGTGCGCAAGTTTTTTCAAGTAAATCATTGTACAAATCAGAATAAGTATCCAGCAGATTAGGCAATTTAAAGATTTCTTTATAAGGTTTTACCATTTTCAAGATATTCTTGATCTGACGAACCGCATCTTCGATCTTCTCATCAACGATATAAGAACGGCTATCTTCAAAGATTTCAATCAGATGAAGTGCTTTATTAAAGATGTTGATCTGCTCGCCAGTGAAAAAGTTTTTCACAGGCTCGAAATCTTCTGCAAAATCAAGATAATCATCCCTATTCTTATCAATCGTATTAAAGAATTCTGTAGTACTTGTGAACTGGATCACATCGTTCATCATTTTTTTGCCATCAGATACAAGATCTTTACCGGGATATTTAGGCTGATTTTTATAATGAATCTCCAGTTTTTCCAAGTCAGACTTGAAATCTTTCGCACGGCCTACAAAACTACTCATCAGGGCGTCATCCTCTTCACTAATAGAAGTAGAACCGAACAGCTCTTTCATGACTTCACGTGCTGCTTTTTTCTGTTTTTCACTGGCATGAATGCGTTTTTCTGTCATCAGTTTTTCATTATTTTCCTTGCGAGTGATATATCTGATGATTTCATCCACAGATTTTGTCAGTAAGGAAACCGGTTCACTATTCATATAGAACGCAATTTCACTTTCCTTAAACAGTTTTGCTACTAACCAATGAACATCCGCTTCTACAAAACCATAAGGAGGCTTCATAAAACGATCCAGTAATGTTTTCATAGAAGTCTTCATATGCTTCTGTGTATTCAGCGCAATATAGTCTTTTACGTCATTCAGCGCAAGGCTATTGGATGTATGTGCTGTATCAGCAATAGAAATCTGCTTATTATCCTGGAACAGTTTTTTGATGTCCCCTTCACTCATAGGTGCATCGATATAGGATAGTTTATGATAAACAGCTGCTACCAGTTTACCAAGAGCATCATTGATACGGGTAGAGACTTCTTTACCGTTGCCTTGTACTTTATCACCATTTGTATAGATAGTTGCAGATTTCAAAGATTCTTCCAAGAACAGCTTTGCCGCACTATTTCTTTCACGCAATTCTACTTTCTTTGCTTCTTTAATCTGTTCGTATTTTGTCACAGTATTCATGGAATCCACACGGATATATTTCTCGATCTGCAAAGAAGAGCGAATTTCATCCAAAAACATTCTATCTTCAGGCAACACAACAAGAACACTCTTACTCTGCTGAGCAGAAAGCATTCTCATAGTCGTTTCATCACCGAGTTCATCACTATCAGGAGTTAGGATTTTTAGTGTAATTTCATGATTCTGATTCGCTTTATAAGGTTTATCGTCTACGATCTGGTTAAACGCAAAAGCATATCTGCCATTGTGTGTAGGATAACGGTATTTCTTTTCGTCAAATAAGCCATCAAAAATGAGTTCAGATACTTTTGCAGTCACTTCAGAAGACTCAACATGCTGTGCAGCAATGAATCTACCAATTTCTTGTTCTTCATCGGTCAGAAAAACATAAATATCACCATTTTTCTGGATCAAAGTCTGTTTAGCCAGTCGTTTCAAAGCATCTTGCACCTTTTCAACTAATGCCAAGCGGTCATCATCGATATGAGAAACCATTAAACTAGCAATGTTTTCAACATTTGCTTTGATTTCTTTTACATACTTGATCATAAACAGTGTTTTCAGTACATTGACATCAAAGCACTCCTCTTCATGCTCAGGATTCAGCACATCATAGTCCAATGCTTTGGAAATGACTCCCTTATGAGAATGGTCCAGAAATTGTTCCAATGCATTATAGAATGTATAAAATGGAACCAGTGTACCAGCTTCATGCTCTTTGATACACATTGCAGACTCTTTGAACAATGCCAGCATAGAACGTTCCCCTTCAGACAGATGCTTGCCAGAAGCACCGTGGGTACGAATAGATGTCAGAACACTTCCCAGCAGATTAAACTGATAAGGGATAAAAGGATAAACCTCAGAGAAGTTATATCTGTCAGAATACAGTTTCTTTTCGACACCATCATTAAACAGAATCAAATTTTTAATGATAGTTTCTTTTGTATCATAGTACATTGTCAGCGTTTCTTTCGCTGTTTCGTTTTTCTTCAGGATTCTTTCTTTAATTACTTCATCAACATTGGCAGAAGACAAAGAAATTCTTGTATCAAAACGGCCCTGAATCTTGGAGAAGTCATTACCTTTTGTTTTTGTAATGGAATCAATATCCTGCTGGCTGGTTACGATGATCCATGCTTTACCTTTACATGCAGTACCAAGATCTTCTGTTACAGTCTGCAGGTTCAGCATTAACTTGGAATCATCACCAATATACTGACCAATTTCATCTACCAGAAATACTACATGATGATTATTACCCTTACGTTCGATATATTTACGAACCATATCAGCAAAACGTTCAATACTAATATTGTATTCACCAGTTGCTTTTTCACACCAGTTACGAGCTGCATCCTCACTCATAAAATCCATTTCAGCAAGTACATCAACAACATCATCCTGAATAAAGTCAAAGTCGTTTCTAGCCTCGTTCCATGGACTACCATATGCATCTTCAAATGCAGATTTAAACTCTTCATATCTTCCGTTTTCTGTCAGATTGCGTTCCAAATCCGCAAGGAATGGAATAGCACCACAGAATCCCTGCATTTCATTGAAAACTTTCAGGAATACAGATATAATGGCATCTTTATCCTGCTTGCCATTCTGCTCACCTTTAGAGTCGATGTTAAAAAGAACAACATCGGTACTAACAGATGCAGCAAGTTCCATATCAGCAAGGACCATACGGTCACCGATCTTTTCATCTTCTTTAAAATACTCAAGCGCTGTTTTACCGTCTACCACTTTGTTTTCCAGCAGATATGAGAGAATTTTTAAAAAGTGGGATTTACCGCTTCCAAAGAAGCCGGAAATCCAAACGCCCATTTTATCAGTATTTCCTACAATACCACGCTTATAACTATCAAAAAAATCACGGAAGTGTTTCTGCAATTCTCTAGTAACTACATATTCTTCCAATTCCTGACGAATATTTTCATCTTCACCCTGACCCACTTTAATTACACCCTTAAGGTCACGGTCAATGCGTTTTACAAACATTTTACTAATTTCCATAGTTACACCCCTTATTCCACAAGTTTGAATGCTCTATAGTAGTTATCATCTTTGATTTCAGAAAAGAGCACCAGTGTCTGTCCATCGTATTTACCAGGGTAAAACATTACGACTGGAACATGATCAATCACCTGATGCAGGTTATTAAGCACTGTATGCGACCTTAACATTGGATAACATTTTCCAATGCCTACAAGGAACACAATTGCTTTCTCAGGTGTATTTTCTCTGATATGTTTTACAATAAGGCTATCTGCAGCAGTAATACGAAGCATATTACCTACAGACTTTGTAATACGTTCAAACCCTTTCTTTTTCTCGAACTCATAACATTTTTCCAAAAAACCCTTTGTTTTCAAAATATCAATGATAATGTCATAAAGATCAAAAACTACAATCTGATAGTCATCGCCAGATTTTTCATTTTTCTTTTTCATAAATTCGATTCGTTCACGAACATAAAGCTCATATTCTGCAGGATAATCGAAGACATAATATCCCACTTCATTACCAAGCCCTTTATTTTGACGGAACGCTGGTTTAGACATAATATATTCTGCCTTATTTAATCTTTCTTCCAGAACAGATCTCATGTTAATTCACCCCCGTTAATGCTCGAATAATCGTATCATCCCCCATTGCTATCAGATATCTTTCTAATGCTATATCTAATACCGGTGGAGTGATTCTTCTCTCTTTCTCAATTACAGTAAGTAAATTTGCTTCTGTCATGAAATTAGTATAACTGGAACGAAGATGTGCTTTTGTACTTTCCTTCCATCCGAGAATCAATTCATCCTGAGATTCTTTTCTAGTAAAAAAGGATCTTACATCCATGTCATCCAAAGTTTCTGCACCAAGAATGATTTTTTCTCTATATACTTCATAAAGAAATTCAAAAAACAACTTATCCTGTTTCAAAACCATGATCAGATTAATCAATTTCTGCGTTGCTAAATCTGATGTCATAAATAATTGAACCATATTGTCATCCATCATTTTCAGACGGTTTACAACATAACCAGCCATTCGTAACGCACGATATTCTTTTGCTGCACCAAACAAATTGTCTTCCACGCATTTCTTTTTGATCTCATCCAAAGACATTCCATCGTTCAGCATTTTCACAGTTTTCTTAAACTCATGGAACCAAAAAGACTGGGACATCAAACCAGCACTATATTCATTTTTTACCATAATGCATTACCCCACTCTTAATTCTACAGTCACACTTGTCCCTTTTTCCGGACAGTCTGGAATAATCTCTAATATGTCATCCACTGTACAGCCTAAGCCTGTACAAATCTTATCTATAACTTCCATTGTTACATTTTCATTATTTGCCAGTTTAGCCACAGTATTATTACTGATGCCAACTTGAGAGGCAAATTCTTTCTTTTTCATATCTTTATCAATTAATAATTTAAATAATTTTTTATAAGAAACAGCCATTCTTACACCTCTTTTTCTTACGTAAAAATGTACATACTTACACATGTTCTATTATACCACCATATAAACGGATTGGATAAAAAATTTTCTTTTCGCAATATTTTTTTGCCGAAAAACACATAAAAAAGTCGTACCAGACCATTCTGACACGACTTTTGGTATACAATATAATTATTATTTCCTTTTAAAAATCGCTTGTATTCTGCGAACATTTCCAGTTACATAATGAGATACAAAGTTCAAATCCGTTTCCCATTTCTTCTTTGCATTCTCATTGCCCTGTTTTTTCCCATTATAATTAACCTTAAATTGCAAATCTTTAATAATTTCTCCCTTTGTTAGAAGACCTGAATCAATAATCCAAGACAATATTTTATGTCTTTCCGATTCTGATAGACAGCCTTCTCTAACATTATATCCATAAAGCATCAACTCTGATGCAGCTTTTAAATGTGTCGCATCATACTCTACTAAAGAAAACTGTAATGCAGGATATATTCCCATAGAAACATATGCTTTTAACGCATCATAGTTTATAAAATACTTTTTGCAGTCTTTACAATAAAACACATTCACATCAACAGATAATCCCGTTTTCACATTTATTGTTTGTGCGGTAACAGTTTCGATATTGTGATTTTCTAGTATACATTTATTGTTTAATCTAAAATAAACATAGACCGTTTGATTTTTAGATTCTTTAATTTCCTTTTTCTCTATGCCGTTTTTACCATTTGCTGATGTCAATTGTATGTATCGCTGTTCTTTAAATATAATAACTGCATTAATATAATATATATCATTAAAAATACTTACTTGCTTCTCCCCACCTGAGCAATTTTCAAGCATCGTTCTCCCCATCATACTCTCTGATCCGTACAAATATACTTTATCGGAACATTTTTTAAACATTCTACCTGATGAAGTTACAAAATACCATTTTGCTGTTTTTAATGTTCTATTAAAATTAACATTAACTAAATATGCCACAACTGTAGACTCTAATGCTTCTCTTGAAAAACTTTTAATAGCATTCCAACTAGGCGCTTCATTAAGGTTTGCAGCTTTTATTTTTTGATCGATTAAGTTAATCGCATTATCTTTTAATTGCTTTTCTAATAGATTCTTTTCCAATTTCTTTTCATGTTTTTCTTGTTGCTTTTCTTTTAACTCTTGGATTAAAGGATTTGCTTCTTGCAGATTCATACATTTAAAAATCTTAGAATAATGGTTATATTTTCTTACCGTAAGAAAATATTTATTGCAAAAAGAACAATACTTTCCTCCGACATTTTTTGTTCTAGATACTCCAAAGGAATAATCGGATAAAGAATTATTACAATATGGACACTTACCGGGCAAATCTTTTAAAACATATACTTTCACCTTGATAGATTCGGACATTCTTACACCTCTTTTTCTTTAGAAACATAAAATTGAGATTTTTTATTTATAATCCTTTAATAATTATAACATATCATAAATTAGAACATTAAAAATTCTAAAAAAAGACTTTACTATTGTAAAGTCTAACAATGATGTTAATCAAAATCCCATTCATAATGGATATAAGGGCATCCGATCTGCTTCAGATCCTTCTGAATCAACTCTGCAATATGATGGAACATATCTCTTGTTGCAGAAATCGCACCGGGCTGCAAATTATATACAGAACTGTCATACACAAAGTTCACATGGGCATAACCGATGTCCGCTTTACTCTGGAAATCACTTCTGATTTGATTGATCTCTTTAGACCACTTTTTCAAGAGCCCTACCACTTCACGAGGCATCTCACTGCCTTCGGAAATAATATCTCTGGGGCGAAGCCATTCATCATGATCTACCCAAATCTCCTGATTTTTGCCATCATTACTTCTTATCATATGTAGTTTATGGTTAGTAAAAGACATTATTATCCCCACCAGTTCTTGTATTATTTACTGTTTAATATTTCAATATATTGTATCATCTGATGAAACTGGTAGCAAGTTTTTTATTTAACGCATTTACCCCACCCGATTATTCCTTAGCCATAGTCCATCTCTTATATAATTCTATTGCTTCTTCTTTTGTTAATGGGTTGAGATAGGTCATCATAATTTCTGAGTCAAAATAGTCCCAGAAGTTCGCTTTGTAATACCACCCTTTACAGCCATCAAAAAAAACATAGGCATTTTCATGTTATCAACAACATAAAGCGTGTCATTATCATAAAGATAAATCTCTTTGGCATTTAGAATATCATTTACATTAAGTTCTTTTTCCATGATAACCCCTCCTGAATTTCAATAGATAGTGCAAAAATGGCAGTATTACTTCAGTCGGCACAAATCGTATATATCTTGTTTTAATTCCCAAAAACCAATCCACGGCAGGCCGCCACCCATATTTGTATGCATTGCAACTTCCCATTCATAGATTTCACATTGATTATAGAAACAATCCCTTTCCCAATCGCCAATCAAAGTATCAGCATAAGCTTTAATTGTATAATAAAGTTTAGGAATTCGTTTTAATTCTCCTGCACTCATATGCCACTCAGGAAAATCTAAATCTTTAGCATCGATATACACAAGTTCTTTCATGGGCAGAGAACGAAGCTCATCTCTAACTTCCATAAGGATTCTTCCCAGATAATTGTTCCCATCCCATTCTTTCATGTTATATCTTTTGGGATTATCAACTGCAACGCCAATCCCCCATTTTTTATCCTTTTCAGAGGCTTCTGCTAAAACCTTGTTACCTGTTGACAACAAAATGTTTAAGAGATCCAGATTCTGCATAAATTTAGCTCGAATACCTCTTTTTACAATGGCATAACTAACATTATCCCAAAGTTTAGCATCGAAAGATGAAATTTTTGTGCGGCCCAATTTTTTAATCTCCATTGGATCATTTGATTCCATGATTTTATCAGCTAAATCATATTCCCGGAACATAAGTACTTTATGATACATCATATACTGCTCTATAGATGTAAAAGTCTTTCCTGCATATTCGAAATCCGCCTGATACCAGTTACTAAAGCAACCATACTCCGCATATTCATGGTAAAAACAGATTATATTTTTATCACTACAAAAATTATTCATAGCCTGCATCCCCTTTTTTCTTATAACAAAAATCCAAACCACTCTAAATAATAATTAAGATAATTCATCAGAGTAGCATTTCCTTTATTTTCAGCATATCATAATATAAGGCATCAAACAATTCATGACCTCTCTTTTTAGCTAATACCGTAACCTGTGGATGACAAAACTCGACTACTGGAACCATCTTTTCATCAATAAAAGCATAATAATATCTCCAAGATCTATTTAACTTAGCAGAATCTAAATATTTCCACTCAGATGTATCCGAAAAAATATATTCTTTCATCAAAACAGCATTCCCTGTTACACCTACAGAGGATAATCCGCAACAAATTATAATCTTCGGATCACATAAGTTTACTTCTTCCAATATATAATCTTTATGATCCATTACAGCTTTTTTAAGTTTTTCACCATCGACATGTGCTCCTCCATGTTCTTTTTTTAAATTCATTACAGCAATACGTTTCAGTTGCTCTACTCTTTTTTCTTTGGGAATTTCATAAGGATATTCTATGTTACCATCCAATAATGCAATAATCCATCTGGCAACGTTATTCCAAGTCTTCCAACCACTTCCATCTGTCCTAAGATCCTTACATAAATCTCTTTCTTCTTTACAGTTCATATCCCTTAAAACAAATAATACATGAGGGGCTTCGTAGTATTTTTCATCTACAATTCCATCGCTAATAAACGCCTCGAAATCAAAGTTTAATTTCCAATGTTGAAACAACTCATGAAAACTCATCCAATCCCCCCATATCTTCTTCAACGAATCGGCTAATATCTATATTAGCTACAAACAGATTAGTAGCCTTTATTCTTTTCATCTCATTATGATCTATCATGTGTATTTCCGTTGCTTTCAAGCAACCACAACCATCGTCCAAAGCAAAAATGCCAATTTGATCATATAAATTCGTCTTATAAATCTTCTGCTCTGACTCAGAATAAAACACCAACCGACATTCAAAATCATCGATATATCTTTCAAACTTTGATACTTTGAAAATACAACCATCATCGTATCTGCAGAGATAATCATACTTCCAGCCTATTTCCGGCTGATAAAATGTAATACCTTCATCACAACACAGGATCTGTTGCTGATTTCCATTCCAGCATCCCCACACATTATAACATAGGCCTTGTATCGCATCATAAGGACCGCCTATAACATTCCTGCTAATGTCATAATATAATACTTTTCCTGCCTGATACAATAAAATTATAGAGGGGGTATCCAAGCAATTTGTTATCCGATCATAGACACATGGGAGAATTTCTCTTGCAGTTACTAAAATACCGCCCTTAATGTCTGATGCCTGAAGATATACCATTCCCTGCTTTCCATTATTTACCATAATTAAATAGCTACAATCCCCTTGATAATCGCAGAACAGATTATCATGTATACATGGAATAACAGTTTTCGTAAAGCAACCTTCATTTGCTATTTCTTCAAAATAAAAATCTGTTTTATATTCCAAACCAAATTTACCATCTTTAGAAACAATCAATAAGTCCACTTCAACATACTCTGAAATATCCTCTATCATTGGAACAGTACACTTAAATGAGCTTACAACAATATCATAATTCTTCATTCTCCATCACCCACCCGTTTTTTATCATTAATTCCGGATAGGTTGCTACTTTCACTCCCAATCCGCGTATTTTTTCTTTTGCAATTTAAAAGATTTCATCCGTTTTTCAAGTTGTGTTATTGAAAATAAAAAAAACAGAGAGGACAATCCCCTTACTCTGTCTTTTTAATCTTCGTCTGGAATATATTCAATTACATCCTGCACTTTACAGTTTAATAATTTGCACAACAAATGAATAGTGTTAGTTGAAACACTTTGTCCTTCTTTGATCGAATAGTATGTGGCTCTATTAAACCCCATTTTCTGTAACCGATATGAAGTTATCCCTTTTTCTTTCATTGTTCGAAACAATGGTTCATAACTCATCATAAGCAACGCCTCAAATATTTATTTTAATAAAGTATATGATTTTCAGTTGCCGCTTGAATATGTCTAAATATCCGAGTATATTCTAGTTAAAGGAGAGATTATATGAAAGATAAAACTTGCTGTTTTACAGGGCATAGAGAGATCCTTGATGATGCCGAAATCCTAACTAATACTGTAACTAATATCGTAGAATCTATGATCCTTAAAGGCTATCGTTTCTTCGGTGCCGGCGGTGCCAGAGGATTCGATAACCTGGCTGGATCCGTTATTTTGGAATTAAAGAAAAAATATCCTCATATTCATTTGATTCTTGTTTTGCCTTTTCAAAATCAATATGAATACGAAACTGGTTGGACTACCGAAGAAATCGACCTTTATCGTTTTCTAAAAACTCATGCTTCCAAAGTAGTTCATCTGCAAGAGCATTACAGTAATGGCTGCTACCACAGAAGAAACAGACATCTGATTGACTATTCTTCTCTCTGTATTGCCTATCAATATAAAAATACCGGTGGCACGGCTTACACTACGGAATATGCTAAACAAAATAATGTTCCAGTTATAAACTGTCATCTTAAAAGCAAACATTAAAACGGAGGTTCCTAAGAAAACCTCCGTTTTAATATTTGTTTTTAATGTCTAATATGCAGCTTATAATTTATTCTCTAACCATTTGCCTATTCTGCACCAATCACTATGCTGCAGTATCCTTCCATCTTTCTCTTCATTCCTACCTCTATTAGCCATGCCAAGTGGACTAGGATGCGCCACAGCATAAACACGAATTTCTTTTCCATCACATAAAATATCCTGATAGTTATTGCCGTTATCCAACCTTAAATTAAACTCTGTTTTTTCAGTCCCAGAAATATTCTTTTGGGTTTGTTTATTCGCATAAAGTTCTTTGCTGTACTGTCTTATAAGCACTTCATATGTTTTTTTGCCCAAACATATCACCACATCCGGTTTTATGATTTCTAACAAACCACTAATATGCTTTGTATTTGTTCCTTCTACGATATCAAAACCACTTAGATATTTCACATCATCTCGCAGCCATTTCACCCGAAATCCTTTTGAATTTCCTTCACTCCGATATCCAAGGCACAAATTCGTAAAAAACAAATCCTTATTTTTTTGTAATAAATCAGTATATTTATTTCCCAAGCTCTTAAAAAGTTCTTTGATATTTTTATCGGTTTCAAACTGATCATTTTCCTCTATTCCATCGAAATACCCAGCTTCTTCACCCTTTGCTATCTTCTGAACATTCTCCTTCGTTTTTTTATTTCTTGGCACATCCTGATTTAATGTTCCCCAGTCTTGTCCTACTAACAGAATTTTTGCTTCCAAACTTCCCTGCCAGTATGACCAAAGATTAATCTGGTTTCCTAAAAAATCACAGCCACCTATTGTTACTCCATTCTGATTTATAGTGTTACTTGAAGTGGTACGCGCATAATAGTCCTTTTGTAAATACTCAATCAATTCACCGTATAACTTTTGTCTTTCCTTCAAGTTCATTTTATTTCACCACACTTAGTGTTTATTTCTATAAGCACGATATTGGTTAATACATTTATCAAAAAATATTGCATTTGATATTCTTGAACGTGGATGATAATTATTTATCCAATAAATGTCATCTGTTCTCTGCTTAATCTCCGTTAAATAATCAGAAAGCCATTTATCCGCATCTTTTCCGCAGCAGATAATAACAGTAGGATCCATAAGAGCAATATGATGATAAATCATATCTTTAAATTTTTCTGTATGTTCTGTAAAATCCAAAGTTTCTTTAGAAAGTTCAGATTTTGTATTTTTACCTGCAGCCACTTTTTTTAAATCTAATACGGCAATTTTGTCTATTATATCTCTATAGACAGGATTTCCCGTTCTTTTTCTATTGTCGTCATACAGATAAGCTTCTATATCTCCAACATATTCCTCGCCACCAGGCTTAAAAGATAAATCATATTTATCGTAATCGATAATATCTTTGCCAAGATGAACTTCCTCTAACGCTTTTGCTAACTTGGCAATCTTTATCCATGTTTTAGATTTCCCAACTCTTACATCTTCAAATGGATACTCTGCAAATTCAATGTATTTAGGATTTCCCAATACCTTCAGCCTAACTGGTAAGGCTTTAATAGAGTCAATCCCAATGCTTGCCTCTTTTAGAATAAACAAAGGTCTAAAGTTATTCCCTTCCTGAAACCATACTTCTGGACAAGTGATACCATCTCTTATAAAAGGAATACATTTAGAGATTTCTTCTTTCCCCTGTTCTTGTAACCACTTACGAACTTTGATTTCATATTCAATCATCAATTTTTCATTTTCTTTTCTATATTCAGATGCACTTAACACAAAACTCACCCCTAAGTTTATAATTAAACATTATTATTCTTGATTGTAACAATGACATTGATAACACTCATCTCATTTTAATGATACTTCGATATGATATCTTTCATCAATAAAACCAAAAATCTTTTTCTCTAATGTAAAATTACAAATTATAATGCAAATCCCTTACAAAAAATTAAAACTTTTCTATCGAATACAATATTTTGATACTGCTTATCTATTTTGAATATAATATATATTCAGATAATGCTGCAGATTAGCCTGAATCAGTTTTACATATTTTTCATAGTTAAACTGTATCCCTGGTTCATCTAAACCTTCTTTATGTCCGACACAAGAAAATCTATCCCTATCAGAACCTATATATGTATCTACTGACTTGATCTGTCCATTCTGGTTTTTATCAATGATGTTCATGAGTGTCAGTCCATCACCAATATCATATATATCTACTTCTCGTTCTGAACTTTTGTATTTAATCATTATATTCACCCTTTTACAAAAAGATTAATCCTTAGATATATTAATGCATTCTGTAATTAACCATTCGAAGTTTTCTCTCCACGATTTTTTTGTGCCTAATTTGTTTTTCCAAATCGATTCCGGACCTGATGTACGGCTTAAATCAATACCATAATATCCATCAACCGCTTTTACGGTTTGTGCAGTTTTTGTAAAACCTGCCTGATAGCAATAATTATACTTATCAGACTCTAAAATCACACCGCAAAAGTTTTCCATTGCTCTAACTTTAAGGATAATTGACAATTTTGTTTCGAAAAATTCTTTATCGATAGTTTTGTGATGGTTAAAAATCATATACCTCTTGTTCTTGTATTTTTTCAATTCTGGTGCATACAACAAAGGAAGTACCTTTTCTGGTTTCATTATATCTAAACCATCGATAACACATATTATTACATTTTTATCTTCAACTTCAACTGAATATATATCGTCTTTTATTTTTTTCGCTTCTTTTAAGATCCGATTCATTTTCCCAACAGGAAAATAACAATGACTAACTTTGTTTACTGTTTCTTTCTGATTAATGCTTGTTTCAATAGTTGCTTGACCGGGCTCATTAAAGATTTCATACACATAAATTCCGCCAGGTATATTATACTTTGTAGATTCGCCACAAATGTTCTCAGGCTTTAACTCTCCACCATTTGCATTAAACCCATATACATAACATTTTGTTTTTTCTGCCAAGCCATCTCCCCCCATTGTTACAAGGTTATAACAGCTATTTTCTATTGCTCTAGCTTTATTATACTTGTACCATTTATCATAAATTACATCTCCACCTGTACTATTTATAATAAGGTCCACACCATACTTTTCGAACATTCGACTAAACAAAGAGTGATTACAATCAAAACAAATAGAAAGTCCAATTTTAAACCCTTTGTACTTTACTGGTTCAAATAAATATTTTGAAAACTCCCTATAGTCAGACAATTCAAACGCAGAAAAATCTGTCATTGTATGCTTAATATATAAATAATATTCATCATCGTCACCTTCATGAAAGGCATTTGCAAAGATACTAAATAAAGTCCCGTAAGAGTCTTCTAAGCTTATTACAACCGCTTTTCTCACTTCTTTACTCAAATCCAGACAACATGAAACGATTTCATTACGTGTATCCTCGTTTAATATATCAGATGTCCAAATTCGTTTAGCAAATGGAACATAGCAATTTTCTGGTAATACCCAAATATCCATATCTGATGATTTTACATACTTCAGCGCCTTATCAAATGACTTCTTATTTTTCAACTCATCCGTCTGCAAATACATCCCAACTTTAATGTTTTTTCGTACACAACAAGAATCTTCGATTTTTTCATTTATACATGGAATTTCTGGTTCAAAAAAGGTTTTGTCATTTTCATCTTCATCTTTTTTATTCTGTTTTTCTTTTTGCACATGGTATGTTTCAAACCCTAATCGATTAAAGAATCGAATTGTCTCCATGCCTCCAGCGTAGTCTTCTTTTTTTATATCTACACCAAATCTTACTTTATAAGCCATTCCTCTGATATGCTTTGCAGGCAACTTTTTACCATTGTACATAAGGAATGTAGATTTTGCTGCTGGATAATCAGGACACTCTTCTATAAAAATTTCAATTGCTTTTTCAACGTCATCTCTGGTTATATCATTCCATTTATTTCTCATATATGATTCACCTCTCCAAACAACCTGTATTTAGCCAGAGTATAACACTGCATTAAAAATCGGTCAAATCACACAAATTCAATAAAAAAAGGAGGCATTTAGGAACACTCCCAAACGCCTCCTCTCCATTACTTAAAGGTTATATTTCGCTTTGTATCAATACCCCGTCTTTGGCAGCTTTCCTCTATCCACCGTAGGTGCATAGATTTTTGTTGTAAAGGTGTCATCATCCTTTACTTTCTGCATTTCATACATCCCACCAACTTCAACTCTGTTTGTAAACTGATATCCGTTAGGCAGGTTATTATAAGTTCTGCAGTAGATGAAAGGTCTTTCTACTTCCTTGAATCCTGGTTCTACTGTACCAAATTCGTACTTGATGTCAGTGATGTATTCCCCTGCCATCAGGCCTTTTGTACAATCGATCTCATAGACCTTATTAGTGAACAGATTATCCTTCAGGATTCTGAAAGAACCGGTTCTATTGGTCTTGTAATAGATGGTGTAGTTCAGGTTCTGATTGAAAGTACCCGTGAACAGGCGTGTAATATATGCAGCATCTGCAGGCAGGCTTTCATGGAGATAGAAGTCCTCCAGCTCTACCTTGGAGTTATTCTGGATGTTATACAGGTCGTATCTAATCACAGAACCGCCCATGGTTTCCTTATACCCACTCTTTTCTACATGGGTATTCAGGATGGTACTCTTATTTGCTCTTTCGATCTCGATGATCTGACCGTCTTTCTTGATTTCAAAACAGATTGTTTCATCGCTCAACAGGAAGTACAGAGGGCTGGTGGTTTCTTTCATGGTGTATTTACCGTATCTCAGCCAGTCGGATTCTGCAAAACCTTTGCTGTCTGTTTCCAGAGTATCTACTCGCTTTCCATTAGAATCATAAATACTGAATACAGCACCTTTCAGACCATCGCCCTTCAGGTCACCTGTGATGGGATTATTGTCCGCAGCAGTCTTGATAATCTGTACTTTACCCTTGATAGGTTCGTTTTCCAGCTCAACTACAGTAGTCCGCCCCCATCTTGTTTTCACTGCCTGAAGCCCTTTTGTTGCCACATAGCCCTCATTTTCCAACTCTTCTATATAATAGGTTGACTCACCAAGGAACATTTTATCCAAATTAATGACGCCCTTACTATCCGTTTTATAAGTGCCAATGGACTGCTTATTCTTATCAAACACTTCAAAGTGCACACCAGAGATCGGATCGTCTGTTTCCGCATCAGTCTTTGCAATTCTGATAGAGGCCAGAGGATAGTTTTCCCATCTGATGAGCTTATCATCGCCCCAATCAAGCTTAATCTTTCTTACATTGGTATCTAATGCATACCCTTTTAATGTATTTGTTTCTCTGATCAGATATGTCCCTGCAGGGAACTCATAAGGGAGATAAATCTCGCCCAGTCGGTTGGTATAATGTTTACCATATGTCTTGCCATCCTCACGGACAATGGTAAATTCAACATTCTCCATAGGCTTCCCTGTTACCGCATCTGCTTTAGCGATACGCAAGGATGCATTCTTATCGTTTTCAAACTTCACTGTCACAGGGGAACCACTCTTCACCTGAACATTCTTGCTCGGCACTTCATCCAGATTATAACCCTTCGGTGCTGCTATTTCTGTTACTACATACCAGTTAGGCTTAAGCTGCGGGATCGTCGCTTTCCCATCCGTACCGGTGATGTATTCACCAACATGGGTACCATCAATCTCTATCACCCTAAACTTTGCACCTTCCAGTGGCACCTGAGTCTTCTTATCAACCTTATAAATAATAAGAGCTGCTTTTTTATAGTTATAGATATCCAGCTTCTGGGACTCATTCTGCTTCATATGAACCAACTTCACTGTATTATCCAAATTATATCCTTCCGGAGCAGATATCTCCTGCACCTTATAGCTACCGGGCGTCAGTCCTATCACAGTAATCATCCCGCTTTCATCGGTTGTATATTGCCCAATGAACTGTTCGTCTACTGTTGTTACCTTGATTGTAGCGTTCGCTAACGGTGCTTTTGTATCCCCATCCATTTTGCTGATCACAAGAATAGCTTTCTTATAATTATACATCTCCAGCTTCTGAGGCTCATTCTGCTTGATATGTACCAGATACACCGTATCATCCAGAATATAACCCTCCGGTGCGGAAATCTCCTGCACTTTATAGGTACCAGGCTTCAATCCCGTTACAGTAATCACACCACTTTCATCAGTTGCATACTGTCCAATGAACCTATCATCTATCGCTGTTACTTTTATAATTGCCCCTGCCAGCGGCTCCTTTGTCTCCCCGTCTATTTTATAGATTACAAAAGCATTCTCCGGCTGATTGAAAAATTCCAGAGAGTATACTCTCCCTTTTTCTATATAGATAGTTCTGGCAGTATTATCCAAAATATACCCATCCTTTGTCTTGATTTCCTGTACACTAAATCCGCCTATAAGCTGAGGGATATAGATACTGCCTGTTTCATCGGTACGATATTCTCCGTTGGATTCACCAACCACCGCACCTTTGATATCCGTCACCTTAAAAATTACATCGCTCAATGGCTCTTTAGTCACTGCATCCATTTTTTTGATGAGGAGTCCACCCAAGGGAGCATTAGTGAACTCTACTGTTACCACAGAATTATCATCCTTCAGTGTCACTGTTTTTAGGGTATCATCCAAGATATGATCGCTGTCAGATGCCACTTCTGCCACGGAATACACACCGGGCTTCAAACCGGCTACAGTGATCGTACCGTTCTTGGACGTAGTGTAAGTGCCGACAACTGTACCTTCCGTACCTGTTGCACCACTTAAATATCTCACTTCAAACTGGATACCTGCCAGTGCTTCTCCCGTTTCTGCGTCTACTTTTTTGATGATGATAGCAGACTGAGGGCTGTTTTCAAAGGTAATCTCTTTATCCACTCCCGCCTGCAGGAATACTTCCAGAGATTCTGTTTTTCTTTCATAGCCTGCAGGAGCCTGTTTTTCAATGATCCGATACCATCCTGTATCTGCATGCTGTACCTTAAACTGACCGCTGCTGTCGGAAGTATATTCGCCAACTTTGACTACTTCACCGCTTAATGAGCCATTTACTGCCTTATAGACTTCAAATCTAGCATTCTTCAGAGGGTCTTTGGTCACGGAGTCCACTTTATGGACTGTCAGCGTTGCTTTTTCTGTGTTTTCAAATACTGCTGTGAAATCTTTATCCTGAACAAGGTTCACGATGCGTTCTTCGTTGCCGCTTTCATAGGAATTAGGTGCCTTCACTTCGGATACTTTATATGCACCGGGTTCCAGATCCTTCAGTATGATCTCACCCTTGCTGTCTGTTGTGAAAGGACTGCCTGTGACAAAGCCTTTGTTGGGATTTTCCAGTTTTTCTACCGTAAACATCGCACCGGACAGTGTTTCACCCGTCTGGCTGTCCCTTTTTACGATGGTCAGATCAGGAGCTCTATGGTTAACGATCTGTACCTTAGTCAGTTTCTGTGCCCCTTCTTCTACGGTCACATCATAAACTCTGCTGTTTTCCAGATAACCATCTGCTGGCTGGATTTCTTCGATCTGGTAATGACCGGGATCGATATTACGGATAGTTACGGTACCGTCTTTGCCTGTTGTCACAGGAGAATTGGGCAGTGGTGTATCCTCACCGAAACGGAAGATATTGAAGGTTACGCCATCGATACCATTTCCGTCAATATCCACTTTCTCGATCACGATGCCGGAACGCAAAGTATTTTTGATTGTCACTGTACCGGATTTACCGCTTTCTGCATAGACTTCATAGACCTTATCAGAAGGCAGATAACCCTCTGCAGGTGTGACTTCTTCTACCTCGTACCAGCCTTCTTCCACATCGATCAGTTCGATCATACCATCTTCATCGGTCACACCCATATATACCTGCTGGGTATTCTTATGGGTGATTTCAAAGTGAACGCCCTCAATGGGTTCAGATGTTTCGGAATCGATCTTTTTGATCTCGATAGACGGTTTCTTTTCATTTTCCATCACAACGACGGTTTCTTCGCCCCAGTCCACTTCACCAATCCGAGGGGTGTCGTCGAGGATATAGTCGAATCTGGCTGCGATCTCTGTCACTTCATAGCTGCCTTCTGGCAGGTCATCAATGGTCACTTCGCCACCGTTACCTGTTACTACAGTCTGTTCAAAGCCTGTGGTATGGTTTATAACCTTAAAATAAAAGCCCGCCAGTTCTTCCTGTGTATGCGCATCCACTTTGCGGATGGTCAGGGAACCGTAGGGCTTATTTTCGAATACTACTTTAGGATGTACCTCTGCATCGTCCTCA